>NZ_JBNPEO010000005.1:0-17322 GCF_050490315.1 Pseudarthrobacter sp. J1738
CGGCTCTTCACGGTTCGTGGTGAATGTTCTGCCGTGGTGAATGTTCATGCCGCTGTTCTGGCGGCACTGCGCAACAGAATACGCGTTTTGTAGTTGCGTGCGTTGGTGAATCCGCGGCCTGTCCTTTTTATGTGCTTGATCGCGGTGTTGTTAGCTTCCACTTTCGCCGTTGTCGCGCCGGTGACAATGAGGACTTCAATCTCTTGCCACCACCGGCAGACCGTGCGCCAGAGCCGGTTCGTTTCCGGCTGAGCGGCGCGTTCGACCAGGGCCTGCAGGCGCTCTTTCGCGGCGGCCGCGTCGGCAAGGGATCCGGTGGCGAGCAGCGTCCGGAGCTGCTCTTTGACCAGCCATGCGGCCTGCAATTTTCCGGTGGCGTCGTCGGTTGCGAACACGGTGCTGAGCCTGTTCCGGGCCCGGTCAGAGAGTGATTCCCCGGCGCGCAGGAGCAGGCGCCGGTTGGCCCAGACCGGGTCGATGGAACGTCCCCGCCGGCCATGGACCTGCTGGGTGAGACGTTGCCGGACCTCGGTGAGCATGTCGTTGCCGAGCTTGACGAGGTGGAACGCATCGACCGAGACCGCGGTGCGAGGGAGCCACATCCGCAGGGCCTTGCGGAACGCGGCGGAAGGGTCGATCGCGACGACCTGCACGCCCAGACGCCACTGAAGCGGGCGGGCGAACAGCCATTCTCCGACGCCCTCACTGTCGCGGCCGTCCACGATCCCGAGCACCTGGCCGGTGTCCAGATCAACAATGGTCGTCATCCAGGGTTCGTAGCGTTTCCAGGCCTTGGTGGAAGGGTCGCGGAAGAACCGCACGGAACGGTAGCGGTGTTCATCGATGCCGAGCATCCGGGGTGCCAGGGCATCAACATCAGGCAGGGTCAGCGCCGCGGAATCCAGAGCCCGCTGGACCAGCCACCATGAGACACCGAACGAGGAGGCCGCTTCCGCGGCGGCCCTTCCGGATCCAATGACGGCGGCCACGAGGGCATCGCGGAGCCGGCGGGTGGACCGAGCGCGGCGCGGGACCTGGGCGGTCTCCTCGGCGAATGTCCGCCGCGGGCAAAGGTACTCATCGCAGAAGAATCTCCGCTTGGCCCAGATCACTTCGACTGGGCCGGCGACAGGGATGTCGCGCAGACGTTGTGGGCGGCGGGAATGCACGCGGGTGCTGATCACACCACAGGATGGGCAGCCGGACTCGGCAGTGGCTTCAACGCTGACCCGTCGCTGCCCGAAAGTGAGGATCTCAGTGTCTGTGACGCGGTAGTCGGGCAGGTTGAAAATGGCGGTGGCAGCATCGGGGCGCGGGGAAGTAGGCTCGATCAAGGCTCGTAGCTCCTGACTCTTGATGAATGCGTAGAGAACATCCATCACAGCAGGGCTACGAGCCCTTCAGCTTTCAAGACACGGAACCCGTTTCACCACGAACCACGGAGAGCCCGTTAAGCCGCGCAAGAGCCCGCGCTAACCACCACTAGTCCAAACGCTGGCCGGCCAGTTCATTGTGGTGAGCTGCTGTCTCCTCCCGGAGTGCAGTCGCCACAGCGGCAACGGCTGGCCTGCGCATGGAATCTGGCCGCAACACCATCCAGTACGGAAGCTTCTCATGGAATTTCTCCGGAAGCAGCCGCACTAGATCGTGGTGCCTATCGGCCATAAAACACGGCAAAAACCCGATCCCAGCGCCAGCCCTGGTGGCCTCAACATGCACAAAAACATTTGTTGACGTCAGGCTGTCCCGCATTTCCGGAACTAAACGCCTGGGTGCGTCAAGATCATCTACCTGCAGCATAGAATCCACAAAATAAACCAATTGGTGCTCAGAAATTTCTTTGACGCTGGCGGGAATTCCATGCTCGGACAAATAATCCCCGGAAGCGTACATACCCAAAACATATTCGCCCAAGCGGATTGCTTCCGCTCGGTGTACTTGCGGTTCACCCACCACCACTTCAATGTCCAGCCCGCTGCGTTGTTGCAGCGCCCGCCGGGTCACCGTCACCAGTTCCACTGACAAGCCGGGATGATCGCGGCGCAATCGAGCCACCGCCGGGGCCGCAATGTAGGCGCTAAAGCCGTCCGTAGCTGTCATACGCACCACTCCGGTGACAGGGTCCGCGGTAGTTCCGCCGCCGGCGTCGTCCCCAAGCGAGCGCACGGCGGCTTCCACCTGTTCTGCCACGGCAACGGCCGTAGCCCCGCGCTCAGTCAGCTCCCAACCACCTGCCGCGCGAGCTAGAACGCGGCCACCGAGTGACTTCTCCAAGGCTGCGATTCGCCGGGACACTGTGGTGTGGTTGAGGCCCAAGGTGCGTGCGGCTGTGGTGAACTTTCCGCTCCGGGAAACTTCAAGCAGGACCAAAAGGTCATCGGGATTCGCGTTCATATCTGCAATTTTGCACATAGAGAGTGCTGAATTGACCATTGAACCGCCGTCATTCTGCGGGAATACTCATGGGAGCTATTTGTGTCGCGGCTCACAGTGGGCCCGGACTTGTGTCAATGAGGACACCGAAGGAGTTAAACATGGGCGTCAATCAGCGCTCCAGTGCCGCTACGGCAGGCGCAGCAGAGAACGGCCACGAACCCGGCCTCAAAAAAGTTGTTGCAGCCTCGATGGTGGGCACCGTGGTGGAGTGGTACGAATTCTTCCTGTACGCCACTGCCGCAACCCTAGTTTTTGGTAAGTACTTTTTCCCGGCAACCGGCAACGAGCTGGACGGTATTATTAGCGCCTTCCTCACCTACGCCGTCGGCTTTGTGGCGCGCCCGCTCGGTGGCATTGTGTTTGGCCAGATTGGCGACAAGCTGGGCCGCAAACCCACCCTCCAACTCACCATTGTGATCATCGGCGCATCCACCTTCTTGATGGGTTGCCTGCCCGGCTTTGCGCAGGCAGGCTACTGGGCCCCGGCCATGCTGGTGGCGCTGCGCTTTATTCAGGGCTTTGCGCTCGGCGGCGAATGGGGCGGTGCGGTTCTTCTGGTAGCCGAGCACAGCCCCAACAAGTCACGCGCGTTCTGGTCCAGCTGGCCTCAGGCTGCTGTTCCCGTAGGCAACCTCCTAGCCACCTTGGTGTTGTTCATTATGTCCACCATGCTGAGCAGCGAGGCCTTCCTCGGCTGGGGATGGCGCGTAGCATTCTGGCTTTCCGCGGTGATCGTTTTTGTGGGTTACTACATCCGCACCCACGTCACCGAGGCACCGATCTTCCTCGAGGCCAAGGCTCAGGTCGAATCGGAAAAGGCGATCAGCTACGGCGTTGGCGAAGTATTGCGTAAGTACCCCAAGGGTGTTTTCCAGGCCATGGGTCTTCGTTTTGCCGAGAACATTATGTATTACCTGGTGGTCAGCTTTGTGGTGGTTTACCTCAAGACCGTCCACAAATATGACACCTCTCAGCTCCTGCTGGCCTTGCTGATTGCCCACGTGATCCACTTCTTGGTGATCCCGCAAGTGGGCCGTCTGGCCGATTCGTGGGGCCGGAAGCCGGTGTACCTGATTGGTGCAGTCACTGGGGCTATTTGGCCGTTTATTGCCTTCCCCATGTTCGACACCAAAAATGCAGTGATCATTGTTCTTGGTGTGACGATTGGCCTAATTTTCCACGCATTTATGTACGCCGGTCAGCCAGCCATCATGTCCGAGCTCTTCCCCACCCGGATGCGTTACTCGGGCGTCTCGCTCGGCTCACAGGTCACCTCCATCTTCGCCGGTTCCTTGGCGCCACTGTTCGCAACCCAGTGGCTCAAGGACACGCACTCCTGGGTGCCCACGGCCATCTACTTGGTGATCGCCTGCATTATTACTGCAGCGGTGGTGCTCACCTTGAAGGAGACACGTGGTGTGTCTCTGCGGGACATTGACGACGCCGATGCGGAACGTCACGGGCTACCGATCCCTTCCAGCGTGGCTGGTGCGGTGGGACGTCACTCATGAGTGAAGGAGCCACTTTGGAAGGGCGCAAAGCTCTAGTTACCGGCGGGGCCAGTGGCATTGGGGCAGCATGTGCCCGTGCCCTGGCCGCGGCGGGAGCCAAGGTTGTTGTTGCCGATTTAGACGAGGCAGCGGCCACGGCCATCGCAGAGGAGATTGGCGGTACCGCTTGGGCTGTGGACTTGTTGGACACAGCCGCGTTGGAAGGGCTGGAGCTGGATTGCGACATCCTGGTCAACAACGCCGGCATCCAAAAAGTGGCACCCATTCAGGACTTTGTTCCAGAGGACTTCCGCAGAATCCACCGGTTGATGCTTGAGGCGCCGTTCCTGCTGATCCGCGCAGCGCTGCCACACATGTATGCCAAGGGATTCGGCCGGATTATCAACGTGTCATCCGTGCACGGGCTGCGTGCTTCCCCGTTCAAAAGTGCGTATGTCTCCGCCAAGCACGGCCTGGAAGGGCTGAGCAAAGCGACGGCACTGGAGGGCGGGGAACATGGGGTCACCTCAAACTGCGTGAACCCCGGGTACGTGCGCACCCCGCTGGTGGAGAAGCAGATTGTGGACCAGGCTGCGGTGCACGGGATTCCCGAGTCTGAAGTCTTGGCTCAAGTGATGCTCACTGAATCGGCCATCAAACGTTTGGTGGAGCCGGAAGAGGTGGCGGCGCTAGTTACCTGGTTGGCGAGTGATACTGCCGCGATGGTGACAGGCGCCAGTTACACGATCGACGGCGGCTGGTCAGCCAAGTAGCTAGCTGGATTTGGGGGAACCAACCGGCTGCAACTAACTGTTGGCGGCGGTGGTGTGGGCTAGTCTTGTGCAGCAATCCATGCGCACAATGAGGGACCATGACAACATCACCGCCACCCAGCACGCTCCCGGGTTCTGCAGCTGGCACCAAAACGGCAAAAACCGTAAAAGCCGCGACGAAAGTCCCAGCTGCCGAGAACACCCTGCGCATCCTCAAATTGTTGGCCTCAAGGCGCGGGCCCATGGCGGCGTCGAGCATTGCCACCACCCTGGGCATTCCGCGCTCAAGCGTCTATCACCTCTTGGCAGTGATGGAGGAAAACGGCTTTGTTCTGCACCTGCATGAGGAGCGGCGCTACGGGCTGGGGATCGGCGCTTTCGAGTTGAGCTCCGCGTATTCGCGTCAAGAGCCGCTCTCACGTTTGGGCCGGCCGCTACTGGCGGGGCTGGTGGATGGGATTGGCGAGAGCGCGCACCTTGCCGTTTTGCACGGACGGGACGTGCTTTACATCGTTGAAGAACGCGCCAAAAACCGGCCTTCGCTAGTGACCGACGTCGGCGTGCGGCTCCCCAGTCACCTCACCGCGAGCGGCCGCGCCATTCTGGCAGCCTTGCCAAAGTCGCAGGTCAGGGCGCTGTACCCAAGCGCTGAAGCGTTTACGGAACGTCACGAAGTTCCTGGCGCCATCACCAAGTACAGCGCGCTTTCCGCGCACCTAGACACTGTCCGGCAACGCGGTTACGCCACCGAACACGGCGAAGTGACACCCGGGTTTGGGTCGATTGCAGCGGTGGTCACCGATCATGTGGGATGGCCGACGGCGGCAGTGGCTGTGACGTTCCTTGAAGAAAAGTTCGCGCCGGAGTTGTGGGAGCCGGTGGCAGCTAAAGTACAAAAGGTCGCCGATGAGCTTTCGGTTCGCCTCTATGGGCGGCGCGCTTAGAGGCCTATTGTGGGGGTATGAGCACACTTTCGGGCCGGGAAAATACTGCACTTTTGGTGATCGACGTCCAGAACGGGGTGATGGACGGCTCCCATGATCGGGATGAGATCATTGGCCGTATTGCGGTGTTGGTGGACCGGGCACGCGAGGCCGGAAATCCTGTGATCTGGGTGCAGCACAGCTCCGAGGAACTGCCGCTGAACAGTCCGCAGTGGGAGTACGTTCCCGAGTTGTCTCGCCGGGATGACGAAGAGCTGGTGCACAAATTGCACGGTGATTCCTTTGAAGCCACCAACCTTGAGGACGTTTTGCGAGCCAAAGGTGTGGGGACTTTGGTGGTTTCCGGTGCGCAAACGGATGCGTGTATTCGATCAACCATTCACGGGGCGTTCACACGCGGCTATGACGTCACGCTGGTCAGTGATGCACACACCACCGAGGATCTCTCTGAATGGGGTGCGCCCAAGCCGGCGGAAGTTATTGCGCACACCAACTTGTACTGGAGTTGGCAGTCTGCGCCGGGCCGGACGGCGATGACCGTCACCGCGGATGAGCTCGAGTTTTAGCGGATCCTGAGAGGTAAGTCTGAAATACCGGACACCATGGCGTAAAACTCACTGTTACCGCAGTCACAGGCACGCTTGACTGGAAGCAACCACATTCCATTCATGCAAGGAGCCCGATCATGGCACCCGCCGATTTCACCACTGGTACCCGTCCGGTCAAGGCACCCCGCGGCACCACACTCACAGCAAAGAGCTGGCAGACCGAAGCGCCGCTGCGCATGCTGATGAACAACCTGGACCCAGAAGTTGCCGAGCGCCCCGAAGAACTTGTGGTCTACGGTGGCACCGGCCGGGCCGTCCGCTCATGGGCCGCCTTTGACGCCATCACTCGCACTCTCGAATCCATGGAAGCTGACGAGACACTTCTGGTTCAGTCCGGCAAACCCGTAGGCGTGTTCCGGACCAACGAATGGGCCCCACGTGTACTGCTGGCCAACTCCAACCTGGTGGGCGACTGGGCCAACTGGCCCGAATTCCGCCGCCTCGAAGCCGAGGGTCTGATGATGTACGGCCAGATGACAGCCGGTTCGTGGATCTACATTGGCACCCAAGGCATTTTGCAGGGCACTTACGAAACCTTTGCCGCCGTCGGACGTAAATTGCGTGAGGCCGGCCGCATCCCCACCCCAGCCGATCCCAACGCTGGTCCCTTGGCCGGAACCCTGACCCTAACCGGCGGTTGTGGCGGAATGGGTGGCGCGCAGCCGCTCGCCGTCAGCCTCAACGACGGCGCGTGCCTGATTGTGGACGTGGATGAATCCCGCCTGCGCCGCCGAGTTGGCAAGCGCTACCTGGATGAGGTTGAGACCGATCTGGACACCGCCATCGCCAAGGTCCAGGCAGCCAAAAACGAGGGCCGCGGCTGGTCCGTTGGCTACGTTGGCAACGCCGCCGAGGTGTTCCCGGAACTGCTCCGCCGCCACAAAGCCGGCGAGATCACCGTGGACATTGTGACCGACCAGACCTCCGCGCACGATCCACTCAGCTACCTCCCTGAGGGCATCACCGTTGACGAATGGCAGTCCGAGGCAGCTGCGGACCCGGAAACGTTCACCAAAAAAGCGCAAAGCTCCATGGCCCGCCACGTTGAAGCGATGGTTGATTTCCAGGACGCTGGCGCCGAAGTCTTTGACTACGGAAACTCCATCCGTGACGAAGCACGCAAGGGCGGCTACGACCGCGCCTTCGAATTCCCAGGCTTTGTCCCGGCCTACATTCGCCCCCTGTTCTGCGAAGGTTTGGGCCCGTTCCGCTGGGTGGCACTCTCCGGAGATCCTGAGGATATCGCAGTCACTGACGCGGCCATCAAAGAGCTCTTCCCGGAGAACAAACACCTCCACAAGTGGCTTGATGCCGCAGCTGAGCGCGTTGAATTTGAGGGCCTACCGGCACGTATTTGCTGGTTGGGATACGGTGAGCGCGCTAAGGCTGGCCTCATGTTCAACCAGTTAGTCAAGGACGGCAAGGTCAAAGCCCCGATCGTGATTGGCCGCGACCACTTGGACTCCGGCTCGGTAGCTTCCCCCTACCGCGAGACCGAGGCCATGGCGGACGGTTCAGATGCGATCGCTGACTGGCCCATGCTCAACGCTTTACTGAACACGGCCTCGGGTGCCACCTGGGTTTCGCTGCACCACGGAGGTGGTGTGGGGATTGGCCGGTCCATACACGCAGGACAGGTCTCGGTAGCCGATGGAACCGACCTTGCAGCCCAAAAACTTGAGCGCCTGCTCACCAATGACCCCGGAATGGGAGTCATCCGCCACGTAGACGCCGGCTATGACCGCGCCGTCGAGGTCGCCAAAGAACGTGGCGTCCGCATCCCCATGATGGAAGGCAACTAGCCATGACTGTTACCAAAAACCAACTCACCGTCACCCTCGGATCGAGCGGAGTCACGGCTGCAGATGTCCTCGCCGTTGCGCGTCACAATGCGCACATCACCATCTCTGAGGAGGCTTTGAAGAATGTTGCCCGCGTCCGCGCGCACATCGACTCCCTCGCGCACAGTGACACTCCCGCCTATGGCATTTCCACCGGTTTTGGGGCACTCGCCAACCGGCACATCCCCACCGAGCAGCGCACCCAGCTGCAGAAGTCGCTGATCCGCAGCCACGCAGCGGGTATGGGCCCGGCCGTAGAGCGCGAAGTAGTACGTGCACTGATGTTCTTGCGCGCCAAAACTCTCGCATCCGGCCGCACGGGTGTCCGCCCGGTGGTCCTGCAAACCATGATTGACGTCCTGAACGCAGGCATCACCCCGGTAGTCCGTGAGTTCGGCTCGCTCGGTTGCTCCGGTGACCTGGCGCCGCTTTCACACTGCGCCATGGTGCTTATGGGTGAAGGTCAGGCGGAAGGGCCCGACGGCGTCACGTACGGTGGACGCGGCGAGTCACCAGTTGCTGAGCTTCTGGCAGCCCACGGTATTCAGCCGGTGACCCTCGCCGAAAAGGAAGGCCTCGCACTCATCAACGGCACCGACGGCATGTTGGGAATGTTGTTTATGGCGCTCGCGGACATTCGTGAATTGCTCACCACCGCTGACATCACCGCCGCGTTGAGTGTTGAGGCGCTGCTGGGCACTGATCAGGTGTTTTTGCCTGAGTTGCATGCCGCACTGCGCCCGCACCCGGGCCAGGCCGCAAGTGCCGAGAACATGCTGCGCGTGCTCTCCGATTCGCCAATTGTTGCCTCGCACAAGGTGGGGGATTCGCGAGTTCAGGACGCCTACTCGCTGCGTTGCGCCCCCCAAGTTGCTGGCGCCGTGCGGGACACCGTTGCCCACGCCGAGATGGTGGCTACTCGGGAACTGGCCGCAGCAATCGACAACCCTGTGGTCCTTGAAGACGGCCGGGTGTCCTCAAACGGTAATTTCCACGGCGCCCCCGTGGCCTACGTCCTAGACTTCTTGGCCATTGCCGTGGCGGACCTATCCTCAATTGCCGAGCGCCGCACCGACCGCATGCTGGACCCTGCCCGCTCGCATGGACTGCCGGCGTTCTTGGCCGGGGATCCGGGTGTGGACTCGGGCCTGATGATCGCCCAGTACACGCAGGCCGGTTTGGTCTCAGACAACAAGCGCCTCGCCGTTCCCGCGTCGGTGGACTCGATCCCCAGCTCCGCAATGCAGGAAGACCATGTATCAATGGGTTGGCACGCAGCCCGGAAGCTTCGCCGTGCTGTAGAGAACTTGCGTCGTGTGTTGGCCATTGAGCTGGTGACGTCTACGCGTGCCATCGACATTCGCACGCAATTGTCCGACGGCGAACTCACCCCAGGCCCTGCCGGCGCGGCAGTGCTTGAGGTACTTCGCGCGTCGGTGGACGGGCCGGGCGTGGACAGGTTCCTGTCTCCGGAACTCGAAGCGGCTTACGAACTGTTGCTCACTGGTGAGGTAAAAGTGGCAGCCGAGTCCGCCGTCGGACTTCTGAACTGACCCTTCACCCCTAAACGGACAATTCCCCGCAAAATGATGGGGTGAATTGTCCGTTTAGGGGTGACGCTTTTAACGGAGCAGGGTATTGACCAGCCGGGCAGCCACTTTGGCCGTCCGGCTGTCTACATCAAATGCCGGATTCAGCTCGGCCACATCAAAGTGCAGGAGCTTTCCGCTCGCTGCCACTTGTTTGCAGATCGCGGAAATGATCTCCAGCGGGACGCCATAAGCGGCCGGTGCGCTAACACCAGGGGCCACTGCGGCCGGCAAAACGTCCAGGTCAATGGTCAGATAGAGCACGTCAATTCCGGCCAAAAATGCTGCCACAAATTCTTCCGTGGCCGCAGGGCTGCAGTCTTCGTCCAGCAGGAATTTAACGTCTAATTCCTCAGCCGTCTCAAAAAGGGCGCGGGTGTTATTCGGCTCAGAAATACCGACGACGGCGTAGTTGAGTTTGCGTCCCTCGGCGGCTTCCGCGTGGGCCATCTGGAGGAACGGCGTACCCGAGCTGCGGGTCCCACCATGGGCGGGGTCGTAGCTGCGCAGATCAAAGTGCGCGTCAAGGTTCAAAACACCAAGGCGTAGACCATCCTGAACGGCGTGGCTTTGAGCAACGCCAAGGTAGCTGGCAAAAGCGGTCTCATGCCCGCCGCCCAGCACCACTGTCAGTGCCCCCGCATCAATCAACGGCGTAACGGCCGAGCCAAGGCGCTCCTGACCGGGTTCCAGCTTGTCACCCTCAACGGTGACGTCACCGGCATCGAAAACCATCCGGTCTAAGTGGAAGGCGAGTGGCCCCAACGCGGTGCGAATGGCGGCCGGTCCCTTCGCGGCACCCACGCGGCCCTTGTTCCTGGCCACACCGGCGTCGGACGCAAAGCCCAAGAGCACGGCGGGGCGGCCCGGCGCGTTATCTACTGCAGAAGCCAGCGGCTCAACGGCCTGCCACCAGCGGCGATGCTCGGGGGTGTCGCCGTCGAAGCGGCCAGTCCATGGCTGCGGGGGAGTGTCTACTGTGGGCGCGGAAAGTTCCATACTTCTAGCTCAGCGCAGAGCCGCGTCAAAAGCTAGAGTCTGGGTTCGCTGCCTGTCCGGAATTCCGGACAGGCAGCGAATGACAGTCCGCCGTGACTAGCGCTCCGCGACGAAGCGGCGGCTCACGGCGATGTCCTGATCGCCCAGCCCGGACGCCACGATCTCATCAAACGCCGCGCGCAGGGTGGGCAGCAGGGCCGTGTTGGTGCCCGTGGCCTCGGCAATCTCGGCCGCGGAGGCGAGGTCTTTGACCATGTATTTGGCCATGCCGGACGGCGAATCGTCACCGCTGACCAGTTTGTCCTTGCGGGAGTCCAAGAGGCGCGAGCCCGCGTAGCCGCCAGAGAGCAGGTCCCACATTTTTTCGAGGTCAATCCCGGAGCGGTCGGCCAGAACCGTGGCTTCACCCAGAGCCAGGATCGTTGCCGAGACCACCATTTGATTGCAAGCTTTGGCTACTTGCCCGGCGCCGAGTGGGCCTAGGTGGACCGGGTTTCCGCATGGTGCAAGCAGCGTGGCGGCAAGGTCGGCGTCGTCCTTTTCTCCGCCGACCATCACCGAAAGGGTTCCGGCGTTAGCCCCATCTTCGCCGCCGGAAACTGGACAGTCCACCACACGAACCAAGCCGTTGGTCTCCGTAGCGAGGCGCTCGGCAAGTTCCCGGACGCCAGTGGCGGAGCTTGTGGAGCCGATCATCAACAACAGTCCGGTGTCTCTTACGCCAGCCAATAAGCCCTGTTCTCCGGACAGCACTTCCTCGAGCTGGGGGAGATCTGGCAACATAAGCAGTACTGCGTCAACGTTGGCGGCAAGTTCGCGTGCGGTGTTGACCCAGGTGGCGCCGGAGTTCACGAGTTCCGGCTGCGGGCGTCGTCCGGTGATGGTCAGGGTCCCGTGCTTTGCGAGCAGGTGGTGGGCCATGGGGGCACCCATTGCGCCCAAGCCGATCATTCCAAGTGCTGAATTGGTCATATAACCAGACTAGATCAAAGACAATATTTGGAACAGTGTTCAATATATTGAATTCCGGCTAGGCTTGGAGAAGTTGCTCAACTTCGTTTTGGCTGCAGCGCAACAGCGTGCAGTTCCGAAGGTGGGCCCAAGACAGCCGCAAAGAAGGGGAACCCATGTCTGCCAAAGCACGCGCCGTCGTCGCAGTACCGCTCACCGAAGAGCTCTGCCAAATCATTGAAACTTTGGAACCGCGCCTGGAAGTCATCCGCGATCACAGCCTCTACCACCCTATGCGTGGGGCGGCGGACTGGTCCGGCGATCCTGAACATCACCGGACGCCTCAACAGCAGGAAACCTTCGAGTCCTTGGTTGACTCGGCAGACTTCCTTTTTGGCATCCCCGACGTTGAACCTGCTGCCCTCGCCCGCACCGTTGCTGCGAATCCTAAGCTCCGCTGGGTCCACACCACGGCTGCGGGTGGTGGCGGTCAAGTAAAGGCGGCCGGGCTGGGCGCTGAAGCGCTAGAGCGCGTGGCGTTTACGACGTCGGCCGGTGTCCATGGTGGGACGCTCGCCGAATTCGCCCTTTTCGGCGTCCTCGCTGGCGCTAAGTCTCTGCCACGTCTCCTGGCACAGCAGCGCGCCAAGGAATGGACCGACCGCTGGGAAATGAAACAGCTCGATGAGATGACAGTCCTGGTGGTTGGCCTCGGCGGAATCGGTGCTGAGTGTGCCCGCCGCTTCAAAGCGCTTGGTGCCACGGTGTGGGGAACCACGCGCAGTGGTGAGCCGGTGGAAGGTGTTGACCGGCTGATTCCGGTTGAGGAGCTGGCCACGGCTGCTGCTGAAGCCGATGCGCTGGTGGTGACCCTACCTGGGACCGAGCAGACGCATCACCTGGTGGGCGCAGAGGTGCTTGGCAACATCAAACCAGGCGCGATTGTGGCAAATGTTGGCCGTGGCACGGTGATCGACGAAGAGGCGCTGCTCGTGGCCCTGGACAGCGGCCGGGTGTCCTTTGCCGCTCTTGATGTTTTTGAAGTTGAGCCACTGCCTGCCGAGTCGCCCCTGTGGAGCCGGGATGATGTATTGGTCAGCCCGCACACCGCCGCGCTTAGTTCCAAAGAAGAAGAACGTATTGCTCGGCTCTTCGCTGACAACGCTGGCCGTCTGCTGGATGGCAAACCATTGCGTAATGTGGTCAACACTGTGGAGTTCTACTAGGACCCCGCAGTCAATGAGCATAAAGCGAGGGAGAGCGTCCATGCCTGAGTCCACGGGAGCCGACGTCGAAGAGCGCACCACGCGCGATCCGGCACCGGCAGTGAGCCGAAGCCTCAAAATTTTAGGCATTCTGGCAGCCGCAGCTGGCCCGCTGACACTAACGGAAATTGCGACGGCGTTAGGGCTCGCCAAGTCCTCAACCATGAATCTGTGCCTTGCACTTGAAGAGGGCGGTATGATCCAGCGGGTGCCTACCGGGTACCAACTGGGCCGCCGGAACGCGGAACTTGGCGGAGCTTACGCGGCGCAGTTCAACCAGATCCGCGAGTTCTACTCGGTGTGCGAGGCTTCACCTGTGCTGCGGCATGAGGTGGTGCAGGTTGCCATGCTGGACGATCACGACGCGCTGTACTTAGCACGTCACGAGGGTTCCCGCACGGTGCGCTTTGGTACGCCGCTAGGCTCCCGCATTCACGCGGCCTTCAGTGCCACGGGCAACGCGCTGCTGATGATGCTTGACGATGCGCAAGTGACTGAAATTATGGCCAACCAGGTTCCGTTCCCGCGCACCTCCCCGCACGGTGTGAAGGACCTTCCGGAGCTGTTGGGGCGGCTTGCTGTGGCGCGCGAACGCGGGTGGACCTTGGATCCTGGCGAAGGCATGCAGGGTCTTGTTGGTGTTGCCGTGCCGCTGGAAGCCTGGGCTCCCGGGGATCCGCAACTGGCGCTGGGCGTGGCCATCCAAGAGGCACGTGCCACCAAGGAACACGTTCACCGCGTTGCTTCGGCGCTGCTCGAGGCGGCGCGCTTGCTGACCAACCCGCTGGGGGCTACCGCGCGCAAGTAGTTCTACTCACAAAGGACGCGATGCCAATTCACCGGCATCGCGCCCTTTCTTGTTGCGTCCGCCCATTTCGCTCCGGCCCAGTAGCCCCGCCGAGTTGGCAGTTAACGCGGATGTTTTCGAGAAACACCCGCGTTAACTGCCAGCTCGGCGGCGGGGGCTCGTATTACCCTTCGCGCCAGAAATAATCTGTTCAAAGTATTGAACAGAGTTCAAAGGGTTGATAGTGTCGCTTCAGAGTCGGAGCAGAGCACTGCGCCGGCAACGCTGTTCCAGCCAATCAAAGGAGATTGCAGTGACCAAGAAGGAACCGGTCCAGAACCCAGGCGCCTCCGACCCGGACTACGCCAAAAATCTGCAGCGCGCCACCCTCGCCTCGAGCATCGGCAGCGCCCTCGAATACTTCGACTTCGCCCTCTATGGGCTCTCTACAGCACTGATTTTTAACCTGCTGTTTTTCCCTCAGGGGGACCCCGCTATGGCAACCGTTGGCGCCTTCGCCACGTACGGCGTCGGATTTTTGGCACGGCCCTTTGGCGGGTTGGTTTTTGGCCGCCTCGGTGACAGGCTCGGCCGCAAATGGGTTCTGGTCATCACTATCCTGCTGATGGGTGGCGCCTCCACCGCGATCGGCTTCCTGCCCACCTACGACGCGGTAGGTCTTTGGGCCCCCGTCCTCTTGGTCACCCTTCGCCTACTCCAGGGCTTCGGTGCAGGTGCTGAGCAGGCCGGTTCCACTGTATTGATGGCCGAATACGCGCCGGTCAAACGCCGCGGATTCTTCGCAGCCCTGCCGTTTATTGGTATCCAGGCCGGCACATTGCTGGCAGGTTTGGTGTTCAGCCTCATCTCCCTGCTCCCCAAGGATCAGCTGCTGAGCTGGGGCTGGCGTGTTCCGTTTATGCTCTCCTTTGTGCTGATCATTGTGGCGCTCGTGATCCGCTCCAAACTCCGTGAAACGCCCACCTTTGTGGCCCTCGAAAAGAGCGAACAGATCCAAGACCGCCCGGTGAAGGAAATCTTCACCAAGGGATTACCGGGCGTTGTTGTTGGCATCGGTCTGCGGATGGCCGAAAACGGCGGCTCCTACATGTTCCAGACTCTCTCACTCGCATTCTTCGTTTCCGTAGTAGGTAAGGACGCGGACAAGGGCTTGCTGGCTTGGGGAGTGAGCCTCGGTTCTCTTATTGGCGTGTTCACGGTGCCACTCGCCGGAGCTATTTCAGACCGCGTAGGCCGCCGCACGGTGTACCGCGCCGGAGCCGTTTTTATGCTCCTGTACTCCTTCCCGGCTTGGTGGCTCTTGTCCTTGGGTAACCACATTGTGGCTGTCATTGTGATTGCAGTGGGCATCGGCATCGCCGTGAACACCATGCTCGGCCCGCAGTGCGCCATGATCCCGGAAATGTTCGGCAACAAGCACCGCTACCTGGGTGTGGCCATGGCCCGCGAAATCTCAGCAGTCCTAGCCGGTGGCCTAGCCGGCGTCCTCGGCTCCTACATCATCGCTGTCAGCCACGGTAACTGGATCCTCTTGGCCGTATACATGGCAACACTCGCCATCATCACCACCTGCTCCACGTTCTTGGTGCCGGAAACATTGCGCCGCGATCTGTGCCGTACCGATGATGCAGTCAAGGTCTCCCGCAATGAAACGGGGGACGGCGTAGAAGCCTCAACCCAACAACTGATCAAGGTCGACGCATGAGCAGTATCCCTGGAATCAACGCCTTCAGCCTGGCCGGCCAGGTTGCGCTGGTCACCGGCTCGAGCCAGGGCATTGGACGCACTCTCGCCGAGGGGCTCGCCGCCGCCGGCGCCACAGTGATCGTTCACGGGCGCGACGCCGGCAAGGCAGCTAAGGCGGCTGCTGACATTGAGCAGGCCACCGGTTCGCCCGCGCACAGTGTCACGTTCGATGTCACCGATCCTGCCGCCGTCGACTCCGGTATTGCTGCTATTGAAGCCGAGCACGGTGCCCTGAACATCTTGGTGAACAACGCTGGGATCCAACGCCGGGCCGAGATTGGTGAGTTCACCAACCAGGATTGGGATGACCTTCTGGCCACTAACCTCTCGAGCGCGTTCTACCTTTCCCGGCGCGTCAGCCGCGGAATGGTGGAGCGTGGCAGCGGGAAGATCATCCAGATTGGCAGTGTTCAAAGCCAGCTTGCCAGACCCGGAATCGCGCCGTACTCGGCCACCAAGGGTGCCATCGTGATGCTGACCAAGGGGCTCTGCGCGGATCTGGCCCCGCACGGCATCCAGGCAAATGCTATTGCCCCCGGCTACTTTGCCACCGAGCTGACCAAGGCGTTGGTGGCAGATGAAGAGTTTTCCGAGTGGGTCCGTGGCCGCACACCAGCTGCCCGCTGGGGAGACACCAAGGACTTGGTGGGTGCCTTGGTTTTCTTGGCCAGCTCGGCCAGTGACTTCGTCAACGGGCAAACATTGTTCGTTGACGGGGGCATGACGGCTGTTGTCTAAGCCCGGAATTCAACACGGTGAAGGGAAGCATTCGAGCATGAGTCAGAACCTAGGTGTGGTGGCCCACGCGGCAGGGGATTTGCGGGTTGAGCAGCTGCCCGAGCCCGTCCCCGCGGCGAATGAAGCGGTGGTGAAGATCGCCTTTGGTGGGGTGTGCGGCTCCGACTTGCACTACTGGAAACACGGTGCCGCGGGGGACTCGATACTGCGCGAACCCATGATTCTGGGCCATGAAATCTCCGGTACGGTGCTGCAGGCTGCAACGGATGGATCCGGCCCAGCGGTTGGCACGCGCGTTGCGGCTCACCCACTCACAGCGTGCGGAGACGGGGTCACTCCCTACCCGGAGGACCGCCCCAACTTGGCACCAGCCTCAACGTACTTGGGTTCGGCCATGCACTTGCCGCACACCCAGGGTGCCTTCGCGCAGCGGGTTGCCCTGCCGGCAAGGATGCTCCATGTGGTACCGGAGGGCGTTTCTTTGGAAGCGGCCGCGCTCGCCGAACCGGCCGCCGTCGCGTGGCATGGCCTTGAGCGCGCAGGGGATATTCGTGGCAAGCGCGTTGCAGTCATTGGTGCAGGTCCCATTGGGCAGTTGGTGATCGCCGCTGCACTTCAACACGGTGCTGCTGAGGTTATTGCCACGGATCTTTTTGATGTGCCGCGCGGTATTGCCGAAAAGCTCGGGGCTAGGACTCTAGACGCTCGCGACGGTGACTCGATCGCCGCCCTCTTTGCCGACGTCGTCATTGAATCCAGCGGTACTGTGCCGGGACTGACGGCCGCGATCTCCGCGGCAGTGCGAGGCGGGACTGTGGTGATGTTGGGGTTGCAGCGGGCCGGAAACATTGAGGTCCCCATGGCTACGGCCATTACGCGGGAGCTTACGCTCACTGGCTCGTTCCGGTTTGCGGGGGAGTTCAATGCGGTGCTCGATGCGCTGGGTGACGGTTCGCTTCGCACGGACGGGATCGTCACGCATGTGGTTCCCGCCGCCGATGCTGTGGAGGCGTTCACCGTCGCGGCGGACGCTTCGGTGTCCTCAAAGGTGCTGCTGGCCTTTTAAACGCGTCGAGTTGGGGAGTCGCCTTGGGGTTTTTGTGGAAAAACCACACAAAACGCCAACCCCAAAAA
>NZ_JBNPEO010000005.1:17332-67025 GCF_050490315.1 Pseudarthrobacter sp. J1738
TGAAACGTGTAGGTTGGGCACTTCGTGGGGGTTTTTGGGGAAAACACCCACGCGAAGTGCCAACTCGACGGAGGGAAATTAGTTGATGCCCAGCATTTGCTCGATCGGGCCAATTCCAAAGAAGATCAAGAACGCGGCAGCCACGGTCCACATCAATGGGTGAATTTCGCGTGCGCGGCCCTGGAACGTGCGGATCAGCACAAAGGCGATGAAACCGGCACCCAGACCGTTAGCGATCGAGTAGGTGAACGGCATCAGGGTGAAGGTCAGGAACGCCGGAATGGCTACGCCCCAGTCGCTCCAGTCGATGCGTCCCACCTGGGAAACCATCATAAAACCAACGACGACGAGCGCCGGCGCCACAGCCTCGAACGGCACCAAGTTGATCAGCGGGGTAAAGAACATAGCCACAAGGAACAACAGGCCGGTGACCACAGAGGCCAAACCGGTACGTGCACCTTCGCCAATGCCGGCGCCGGATTCGACATAGATCTGGTTGGAGGACACCGAAGCGCCACCACCAACGATTGCGCCCAAAGCGTCAATCTGGAGAACCCGATCAACGTTGGGGATGTTGCCATCCTTATCAATGGTGCCAGCCTCGGTAGCCAGGCCAACCATGGTTCCCATGGCGTCAAAGAAAATCGACAACAGGATCACAAACGCCAGCAGTGCTGCTGCAACAAAACCGAGGTGCTCAAAGGCGCCGAAGGGGTTGGCCTTACCAATCAGACTCAAGTCCGGTGCGGTCCAAGCTGTGAACTTGGGGGCCACTAGGGACCAGCCCTGAGGGTTGGTGGTCTTGCCGTCGAAGCTGGGACCAATGTGCAGGGTGAATTCGAGGATCACGGACAGAACAGTGGAGGCGATGATACCGATCAGGATTGCGCCCTTAACCTTGCGAACCACCAAAGCGATGGTCAGGATTAGGCCAGAGACGAAGACCAACGTGGGCCAGCCCATCAGCTTGCCGTCAAAACCCAAACCAACCGGAACGGTGGTGCCAGCAACGTCAGGGATACGCCGAACAAAGCCAGCGTTCACCAAGCCGATCAAAGCGATAAACAGACCAATGCCCACAACAATTGCGGTCTTGAGTCCCTCAGGTACGGCTTTGAAAACGGCGGTGCGGAAACCGGTCAGAACCAGAATCAGCATGGTCACACCGGAGAGGACAACGAGGCCCATCATGTCCGGCCAGGTCAGGCCGGGGTGGGTTGATACAGTGACCGCTACAAAGGCGTTCACGCCCAAGCCGGTAGCCAAAGCGAAGGGGTGTTTGGCCCATGCGCCCATCAGAATGGTCAAAACACCAGCCACCAGTGCGGTGACAGCCGCTACGGCGGTGAAGCCCAAAACCTGACCGCTCGAGTCTTTGCCCGCGAGGATCAGGGGGTTCAGCACCACGATGTAGCTCATGGCGAAGAACGTTGCGAAACCACCACGGATTTCGCGTGAAAAATTGGAGCCGCGCTCCGAAATCTTGAAGTACCGGTCCAGTGCCGATCCCTGCTTGAGCATGCTTGTGCCTCCGGGAACTAGGGGTGATGAGTCAAATCATATTCGCTTCGGCGCTGGGCTGAGTCCAAAAGAGCTTAGTGTGTAACTAAGGCAACACCCGTAAATACAAGGAGATCTAGCGTGATGAGTGCCCGACGGCTGCCATTTTTACCTTCGAGCAGGGTGGTGATGCGCTGGCTTGGGGCCTTGTTGCTAGTGGCCGGTTTGGGATCCTTGGGTGTTGCTGCTGCCTCGGCCCACGACTCGGTGGTGGGAACATCTCCCAGTAAAGATTCCACCGTTGCCGTGGTTCCTTCCCAGGTCACCGTCACCTATAGCGAAAATCCCCAAGGCATCAATCCCATCGTTCAGGTGAAAGATGCGAGCGGAACCAACTGGTCTGACGGTGCTCCCACAATCGTGGACAACGTGGTCACACAGAAACTCAAGGCCGGTGCCCCCGCCGGTAAGTACACGGTCCTTGCGGACATTGTCAGCTCAGACGCTCACCGGACTCAGGAAAATTTCACGTTCACGGCAAAGGCCGGCTCACCAGCGGCAGATGGTTCAGGTACGACGGCGGCTACCGCACCTAGTGGCGACGGCGCCGTTGCTGGGACTGCTGCACCGGGTTCTCCAGGACCTGAGACAGCCACGGATGACGCCTCCGAACCGTTCCCTTGGAGCATTGTGGCGTTTGCGCTAGTGGCTGTGGGTTTGCTGGTTGCGTTGGCCCTGATGGCTCGCCGCCGTATTGGTGCTGACTCCACAGGATCGGCTGCAAACGCATCTGATGACGAATTAGATGATGACGACGATGACGATTTCGATCAGGAAGACGGCGTCACTCAGGACCGGATCGTTTAGGTCAGTTCGTTGATGTCCATCAGCTAGCTAGGTAAGAGGTAGCTAGGTAAGTGGTAGCTCGGCCAGAGATTGCTAGGCCAGCCGGACGCCGGCGTAGCCGATGGCGCGCTGCCCGGCTGATGGCCGGGAAATAGTTGCCGCCCCGGCGGTTGCCCCAGAGATGACCTGACCTACGAGCTTGGCTTTGCGTAGAACTTCTTTGTGGCCCGGGGTGACAAGTTCGCCGATGCCCACCAGATAGATGCCAAGTTTTCGCATGGCAGCAATAACGTCCCGGGTCAGTGACATGCCCAGCTCGGCAAGCATGCGACGCAGCTGGTTTTGTGCGCAGTAGGTTAGAACAATGCTGTCTGCCAACAGCACGCCGTCTTCGGTATGGATGGCCCATCGCTGCTTGGGAGCAGGGACAATGGCCTCGGCGCCGTTGGTGTTGCTCTTGGCAGGTGCGTTATCAATTGGTCTCAGGTGGATGGCGTGGGTGCCCTTGCGAATATCTAAGCCGTGGCTATTGGCATAATTCCGTAGGTGACGCATGATTTCGGTGCGTTCCCTATGCGAAGCGGCATCAGCGTCGTGAATGCGGGGGAGCTGTCCGGTGGTTACAGGTGGATCCGCGCGCAAAGTATGGCTGGGGAGAGGGATATCAAGGCCATCCACAATAATCGCTGCAATGCCTTGGCGGCTCAGTTCACTGGCCACCGCTAGACCGGGAAGGCCCGAGCCAATGACCACGGTGGTAGTTTCCTCGGCCGCGCCTTCGGGGAAATGTGGTGTGCGCTTCATACCAGCAGGTCTCCTCGGAAAGGTAGCGGACCGCATAAAAATACGGTCCGACGGTGCGGATTATCCCCCGAATGGTGGTAACACTCGGGCAAGATATTCGTTATTAAAAACGTGTCCCGGATCAACAACGTCTCGAACACTACAGAACTTTTCCATGCTTGGATAGAGCCCGCCGAGGACCTGGTAGTCCAAGAAATGGACCTTGCCCCAATGCGGCCTTCCTCCATGCGCTAGGAAGATCTCCTCCGCGGCCCGGAAGTACTCAGTAAATTCGGTCTGAACATAGGCATGAACGGCCACGTAGCCGGTCAGGCGGCCATTGGCAGTGGAAAGTGGAATGGAATCAGCGGCGGCACAGCGAACCTCAACGGGGAATGGCACGTTCAACTTTTTCCGGGCGATCATTGCTTCGAGTTCCCGCACAACCTCCGGAACCTGTTCCAAAGGCAAGGCATATTCCATCTCACGGAACTTGATGGTTCTAGGGGTGGCGAACACCAGATGAGACCGGTCCGAGTACTCGCGGTTTCCCGTCAAATGGGTAACCACGCGGTTGGTGCGTGGCACGGCAGCCGGGAAGCGATGCAAAACCCTGTTGAGACCATCGAACAAAATATTGGACACAACTGTCTCGTCCACAAATTTGCCGATGGGATTAAGCCGTCCTGGGACCGAGGTGTTCTGGTGGTATTCCGGTCCAGTGCCAGCGGGCAACCTAGTGTTGCTTTTGCTCAGCGCGGTGTTGGTATGCGGAAACCAAAAGAATTCAAAGTGATCAACACTTGCTGCTCGCTCGGTGAACGATTCCAGCACACCAGCCAGAGGTTCCCGCCGTTCCTGAGCGTGGAGGATAAAAGCGTCCACACACTGAATGGTGACCTCGACGATGATGCCGATGGCGCCCAAACCCAGCCGTGCAGCAGAGAACACTTCCGGGTTGTTCTCTTCAGAGCAGCTGATGAGAGCTCCCGTGCCCGTGACGATCTTCAACGCCTTGACCTGGGTGGGCAGCACACCAAACTTCAATCCGGTCCCGTGGGTGCCTGTGGAGATGGCTCCGGCGATGGTTTGTTGATCAATGTCGCCCAGATTTTCTAAGGCCAGCCCATACGGCTCCAAAAGTGCTGACGCACGGTGCAGGGTAGTGCCGCCAAGGAACGTGGCTTCTTTGCGCTCGCGGTCTACGTGCAGCAGACCGGAGAGCCCATGAGTGCGGAGTTGAACGCCTGCGCTCAAGGCAATTGAGCTGAAGCTGTGTCCGGAGCCAACGGCTTTGATGGGGGTGCCGTCTTGGACAGCCTGGGTGACTATCGAGGCCACTTCTTCAGCAGTGGTGGGGGTGTGCCAATCGCTAGGTTGGCACCGCTGGGTTCCTGCCCAGTTACTCCACTCAACGCCTAGCTTGTGTGCATTGAACATTTTGAACCCGCTCATCAAAAAATTCTGCCCCTCGATGCAATCTGCTGCGGCTATTACAAGTGACACTCTTTCACGTCGTTAGCACTGTTCCAGCACTGGGTAGTCATAAGTGGACAACTCTTGCAAGATAGCTCCAACTCGTCCTCCACAGGCTTGAATACCGGATGCCAAAGGGCAATAGTTGGGGCAAGAGTTCTTGATAGTGCAGGCACAACCGTAAGGAGGCGGTCCGGTTGGTTCAGGACGGTACAGGGGTCAACGGTACAGAAGTAACGGGCCAAGAAAGCCGGGCCGCAGCAAGGGTCCCCGAGCCAGGCGCCTCTGGCGGCATTGTGGTGGGCGTGGATGGCTCTGAACACGGCCAGTGCGCGCTGATTTGGGCCGCGAAAGAAGCGCAGCGTCGGAACAAGCCGCTGCACATTGTGACCGCATACTCCATTCCAATTTTTGCGGCTTCAGGGCTCGACGGCGGCTACGCCACCATTGACGACGGGGTCATCCGGGATGGCGCTGAAGCAATCTTGAAGCAGGCACTGGCCAAGGTTGCCGAGTACAACATTGACGTTGACGCCACCGTTGAAAATGGCGACGCCTCCGGTGTGCTGCTTGAGCTGAGCGAAGAGGCTGAGCTCTTGGTGGTTGGTACGCGCGGCCGGGGCGGATTTGTGGGCCGCTTGCTGGGCTCCGTGAGTTCCGCCCTGCCGGCACACGCCAAGTGCATCACTGTGACTGTTCCACTTCGTTGCGCTCCGCGCTTGGGTGAGACCACAGAGGATCGCCATGTTCAGGCAGAGATCCGCAAGGATCAGGACATTGCTGTTGCCAACCGCGTAGTGGTGGGCGTTGACGGTTCCGAGCAGGCCCGTGTGGCCGTTCTGGAGGCTGCGGCGCAAGCGGAGCGGATGGGTGCCGAGCTGCAAATCGTCTGTGCCGTGCCGCAGTACAGTGGGACGCTTGCATGGGTCCCGGCAGCACTGGACCGCGAAGCAATTTTCAAGGACATTCAGACGCAACTTGATGCAGGGATCGCCTGGTTGAAGAGCCATTTCCCCAATCTCATAGCAAGCACACTCTTGAAAGATGGTTCGCCGGTTGAAGTCATGGTCGAGGCCAGTCGCGAGGCTGAACTCGTAGTGCTGGGCACACGTGGCCGCGGCGGATTCGCCGGAATGATGCTGGGCTCCACCTCGGACGGCGTATTGCACCACTCCAAGGGGCCGGTCATGGTTGTTCCGGACCGCGAAGATCCGCGCTTGGCTGACAGGTCCAACTTTGGTCCCATGCTTGGCACCGTCTAAATAGCGCGGCGTCTAGAACACGCGGATTTAGAGCACGTGCTTCTCTGCCATGCCTTGGGAAGATCGCAGGTCTAAGCGGGGACCTTTGTGGTTAGCGCCGTGTTGAGCGGAGCGTTGGGTGGCACGTTTAGTACCGGGCAGCGTAACCGTAGAGCTGCATCCCGGACATCCAGGACAACTGGGTGACGGCGATTCCGTCTTGGTAGTTCAGTGCCTGCACAACTTTGCCGCCACCGATGTAGATGGCCACATGGTAGAAACTTGGTCCTGAGCCGAAGAGGAGCAGGTCGCCGGGCTGAATTTGGCTAATCGGGATGTGGTTCGGTGCAGCCCAGTACTGGTCAGTCGCGGTGCGCGGAGTGTTCACACCTGCTGCTGCGAACGCTGCATGAACCAAGCCTGAGCAGTCGTAACCAACCGGACCATTACCGCCCCACACATAGGGACCGCCAACCTTTGACATCGCAAAGTTGATGGCCGTTTGTGCAGCGGAACTTGCCGGGGCGGGCGCAGGTGCTGGGGCGGGAGCCGGTGCTGCAACAACAGGCGCAGGTGCCGGAGCCGCAACAACGGGTGCGGGAGCCGGAGCGGCAACAACAGGCGCAGGAGCCGGTGCTGCAACAACGGGTGCGGGTGCCGGAGTGATGGGCGTGGGAGCAGCTGGCGCGGCTGGCACCAAGGCTGGTGCCGACGTCGTTGGAGCCTTTGTCACGGGTGCCGCGACTGCTGGTGCTGCCACAACGGGAATTGAGGTGCCGGTGTTCGAGGACCCGCCGCTAGAAGAGCCCGAGGCAGAATTTGTAGAAGGCGCTGCGGGTGCCGGCTGACGTGCTGCTGCAGCGGCAATAGCTGCCAGGCGCTCGGCTTCACGCTGTTGTTCCAGGCCCTGCACGCGCTTGGTTTCTAGCGCAACGGTGGTGTTGCGGAGTGTGGCGAGCTGGCTGATCAAGAGAGTTTTGTCAGCAGTTGCGCTGGCTACTGCTTCAACGCGAGCCTGGTTGGTTTCCTCAGCCGTGGCTTTCGTGGACTCAGCAGTTTTGGCTGCTTCTGCTGCTGCGCGGGAGGTTTCATCTGCCGTCGCTTGGAGCGAATCGGCCACGGACTTGGCGGTCTCGGCGGTGGTGACGGTGCGTGCTTGCGAGGCGGTGATCGCGTCGAGGGTAGCGGCTCGATTGAGCAAGTCAGTGCCGGAGGTGTCCTGCATCAGAGTGCTCAGGCTGGGAGTCAGTCCGCCGTTTTTGTAAATGTTAGCGGCCAAGTTTCCCAGATCTTTATGGCTCTTTTGCGCTGCAGTTTTGGCGGCTTTTGCTTTGCTTTGGGCTAGAGCTGCTGCGTCTTGACGGTCTTTGAGGGCTAGCAGGGCGGTGGTGTAGGCGTCATTGGCCTTCATGCTTTCCACAAAGCTGGCTTGCTGGTCATCGCTGGTCTGTTCAATCAGCTTCTCTACCCGGCTCACGGCCTCCGCGGCGGAGCTCGCGTGGGCTTTGGCGTCGGCAATTTCTTGCGGGGTAGGGATGTCCCGACTGGTGCCAACGTGCGGAGCGAGAGGTGCGGAAACAGTTTGTGGCTGGGCAGATGCGGTGCCAACAAAACCGGTCATCAACAGTGCTGCTGTGCTCAACGCTGCTACGTAGCGTCCACTTCGGTTCAAACTCATCAAAAAAACCTCGTAGGTCTCAGGGCTTGAACGAGTGAGGGTTGGGGTGGTTGGCGCCATTGGCGCGCGGGGAGTGCCCCTCTGCGGATCGTCCAGCTTTACGAGGTTATGTGATCAATTGTCACTTTGGCAACATTCGTCTCATTATCAACATAAACAACAATGGTGTCATTTAGGGGCATTTGTTGCGGCGTGTCGGGACAGTGTGAAGCCGTAAAGGAGACGCAGTGGAGATGCAAAGGACACGCACGACGACGGCTCTCGCCTTATGCGTGCTGGTGATCTTCGTGGGCGGAATGGTCAGCCGGTTCCAGCTGAAAAGTGCAGTGCTCGGTATCAAAATGTGTGCCTAAACAGCCGCTAAGTTGATCCAGAATTCCGTCGGCGCCACGGGCTGTGAGGAGTTCGTCAGCCACCACAACGTGCGCCGAGAATACCGGCACACCTGAGGTGATGGTCCAGATGTGAATGTCGTGAACGTCCACCACACCTTCCACGGCAAGGATGTGTTCGCGGATCATTTGCACGTCCACACCTTTGGGGGTTGCCTCTAAGAGGACGTCTACTACGTCACGCAGCAGGCTCCAGGCTCGGGGCAGGATCATCAGCGCGATCACCACGGAGGCTATGGTGTCCGCCGCGGCGAAGCCGGTGGTCATAATGACGATCGCTGCCACAATCACGGCGATGGATCCCAGGAGATCGCCCAGCACTTCAAGGTAGGCGCCGCGAACGTTGAGGCTTTCCTGTTGCCCGCCACGCAGAATCAGTAGCGACACTAGGTTGGCCACGGCGCCGAGGATGGCCGCGAACAGCATGACGTCGGTATGAACTTCAGGGGTAGTGCCAAAGCGACGGATCGCTTCGATCAGGATCACCACTGAAATCACCAGCAGGATCAACGCGTTAGCCAGAGCAGCCAAGACTTCGGCCCGCGCGAAGCCGTACGTGCGCTGGTCGCTAGCCGGACGAGTAGCAATCCATGCCGCGGTGAGTGCAATAAAAACTCCGGCCGCATCCGAAAGCATGTGCCCGGCGTCTGCAAATAGCGCGAGTGAGCCAGAAATGATGGCGCCCACTACTTGGATCCCCACCACCGCCAGGGTGATGACTAGTACAGCAAGGAGGCGCTTCCGGTGTTTACCGGTTGCGGTGAGTGCGTGCGAATGCCCGTGGTCGTGGCCCATACGTCAAGGCTAATGCTGCTTGCGGCTTGTCAGTGCCACGCCAATCAAACAGACCACACCACCAACCCAGCCCCACGGGCCTGGAACCTCACTGAGCAGGAACCAGGAAATCAGAATCGTTGCCCCGGGGACCAGATAAGTGGTTGCGGCGAGGCCGCCCGCGCTGATCTGCGAGAGTGCGTAGCCCCATGTTGTGAACGCGATGGCGGTGGGGAAAACGCCGAGGTATATCAGCCCGAGTGTTGACGGCAAGGGTGCAGTGCTCAGCTCGCTGATCAGCTGCCCAGAGAATGGCAAGCAGCAAATGGCGCCCACCATAATCCCGAACCAGGTGGCTTGAGGGGCGGTAAAACTTCGCAGGACTGGCTTCTGAATGATGACGCTAACTGAGGCGAGTACAGCGGAAAGGAGGCACAACAGGACTCCGGCAACATCCGCCGTCGTCCGTGTTCCCGAACCTAGTGCGATCATTGCCACCCCGCCGAACGCAACAATCGAGCCGATGATCAGCCAGCGCGGAAAGCCTTCTGAACCTCGTTTTGGCTTTTCGGCGATCAGCACATATAGTTTTATAGTCCACTTCAGCGGGGATCGGGTATGCCCGAAAATCGCGAAAAGTGCGTTCTGGCCCCCATCGTCTAGCGGCCTAGGACACCGCCCTTTCACGGCGGCGGCACGGGTTCGAATCCCGTTGGGGGTACTCAGGGAATGGTCAGAAACCAGTAGAAATACTGGTAGGATTATTGCTTGTGAAATGCGGGGAGCCGCAAAAAACACTGTTGTAAAAAGTATGGCCCTGTAGCGCAGTTGGTTAGCGCGCCGCCCTGTCACGGCGGAGGTCGCGGGTTCGAGTCCCGTCAGGGTCGCTCTGATTGCTAGGAAGTTTCCCGGCGGTCATGGTGACATGTCACCTAGGCTCTGTAGCTCAGTTGGTAGAGCGTTCGACTGAAAATCGAAAGGTCACCGGATCGACGCCGGTCGGAGCCACCAGCTAGAACCCCGCAGTTCCCAGTGTTTACACGGGAGCGGCGGGGTTTTTTCTTTTCCGCTGTCCTCTTTGGCCGTGATGCAGTGGCTATAGTCGTGCCATGGAACAACGCGTATTAGGTACAACAGGCCGCTCCGTTTCTGTGGTTGGACTCGGCACATGGCAACTTGGTGCCGATTGGGGCGAGGTAGATCCCAAGGAAGCAGCGAAGGTGCTGGACGCCGCTGTTGAATCCGGTGTGACGTTTTTTGATACAGCTGATGTCTATGGGGACGGGCAGAGCGAAAAAACCATTGGCGCGTTCTTGGCTGCCAACCCAGAGCTAGACATCACAGTGGCCACCAAAATGGGCCGCCGCCTAGAACAAATTCCTGAGAACTACTCCTTGGAAAACTTCCGGCAATGGGTAGACCGTTCGCGCAAAAACCTCGGGACGGACAGTCTGGACCTAGTCCAGTTGCACTGCCCACCAACCGCCGTCTACAGCCGCCCGGAAGTTTACGATGCTCTAGAAACATTGGTTAGCGAAGGTGCAATCAAAAACTATGGCGTCAGTGTTGAGCGGACTGATGAAGCGCTAGAAGCCATCAAACACGGTGTAGCCACAGTGCAGATTATTCTTAATGCGTTCCGGCTTAAGCCCTTGGATGAGGTCCTCCCTGCAGCCAAAAAAGCTGACGTTGGCATCATTGCCCGGGTTCCATTGGCATCCGGTCTGCTGTCAGGCAAGTACACGGCGGAAACTGTCTTCGCGGAGAACGACCACCGGAACTACAACCGCAATGGTGAAGCTTTTGATGTGGGCGAGACGTTCTCTGGTGTGGACTTTGAACAGGGACTCAAAGCCGTAGAAGCCTTCAAAAACCTTGTTCCAGCCGGCGCAACAACCGCCCAAGCTGCCATTGCATGGATTACCACCCAAGACGGGGTCAGCTCGGTAATCCCAGGGGCTAGGAACCCGGAACAAGCCCGCTCCAACGCAGCAGCCCCGGAAGTCTTGGAGCAACTGGGGGCGGACTTCGAGGCCAACGTTAAGAAGATCTACAGCACCTATTTCCGCGAGTCCATCCATTCACGCTGGTAGAACCACCAAGGAGTTTTGATGAAAGTTGCTGTAACAGGCGGAAGCGGCAAGCTAGGTCGCAGCGTGGTCAAACGCTTGACTGAGGACGGCCACAACGTGACCAACCTGGACCGTGCGGGCGAGCGTGCCGCGGGATTCACACAGGTGGATCTACGCAATTACGGGCAAGTAGTTGACGTCATCCTTGGCTTGGATGACCGGCACCAAGGCTTCGACGCAATCGTGCACCTCGGCGCCATCCCGGCGCCCGGTTTGGCCCCGGACGCTGCCACTTTCGAGAACAACATGCAGTCCACCTATAACGTCTTTCAGGCTGCCCGCAGGGCTGGCATTAAGAAGATTGTTTACGCCTCCAGCGAGACGGTACTGGGGCTGCCGTTCGACGTCGACCCTCCCTATATTCCGGTAGACGAGGAATACCCTGCCCGCCCGGAAAGCACCTACTCTCTGGTCAAGCACCTCGAAGAGCAGATGGCCATCCAGCTGACGCGCTGGGATCCGGAACTGAGCATCAGTGCGTTGCGATTCTCCAACGTGATGGACCCGGAGGATTACGCGCACTTCCCGGCCTTCGACCAGGACGCAACGCTGCGGAAATGGAACCTCTGGGGCTACATTGACGGACGCGACGGAGCACAGGCTGTGGCGCGGGCGTTGGACTACAAAACGCCCGGCTTTGAAGCTTTTATCGTCGCCAATGAAGACACCGTGATGAGCCGTTCCAGTGCGAGTCTGGCCGCTGAAGTTTTCCCCAACGTCAAGGTGGTCAAAGAACTCGGCGAGCACGAAACCATGCTCTCCATCGACAAAGCCAAGCGGCTCCTGGGGTTCGCGCCTGAGCACTCGTGGCGGTCCCAAAGCTCAAGAGGTTAGTCACATGCCACCCAACTTTTTAGCTAACCCCGGGCGCACAGGCGTTAGGGTGGAAATAACGGAAGGGGAGCACATCATGGACTATCAGGACCAGACTGCGCTGCACGCTGAGACCGGTGCGAACGGACGAACCATCATCTCCGAATCGGCGGTTGCCAAGGTGGCAGGCATTGCTGCACGTGCCGTGCCAGGAGTGCATTCTCTAGGCAGCGGCTCCTCGCGAGCGCTCGGCGCAATCCGTGACGCCGTGGGCAGCTCCGATCACTCGGCTGGGGTTCGCGCCGAGGTGGGCGAAACCCAGGTGGCCGTGGACATTAATCTTGTAGCGATCTACGGCCACCCTCTCCGCCAAGTAGCCAACGAGGTCCGCGCCGCCGTGTACAACGCGGTTGAGCAGCTGGTGGGTTTGCAGGTTATTGAAGTGAACATCGAAATTAACGACGTTTACCTCGGCCAGCCCGCCAAACCCGCCACTCCTGCTGGAAGCGGTGCGGGAGCCGCGTCAGTCCAAGCAGCCGGTGAACCAATTGGCCGCGAGGTTCTGCGATGAATCTGACGGTCGTTGGCATTGGTGTTGGCGCTTTTGTAGCGTTTATGGCGCTCCAATTTGGCCTCTGGGGTTTCCTGATCGCCATCGTATTTATGGCCGTCGGCGCACTTTTGGGCCGTGCAGCTGAGGGCAAACTGGACCTTCGTAGCGTTTTGGACGCCGTCACAGGCCGCCGCTCGTCCTCATGAGGGCAGACGCAATAAGCGCCGACGCTAGGACTCAGTCCGCTAGCGCCTTGGCTGGCCACACTCGCATCAGCAGCCAAGCGCTGAGCAGTTTAGCGCGTGCCGCGGCAGCCTCGGCCTTGGGCGTGCCGGCAACGGAGGTGCGGGTGACATTAAACGACGACGACGGCCTGCTGGCTTTGGCGATCAGCGCACCCATCAACGTCCCTCCGCTCTCAGCCGTGCTTCGTGATCCGTCCCGAGTGCAGACTGGCGGCGGTTCAGTGCTGGAACGTGCCAGACGCGCCAAAGAGGACATCATTAAGGACGTGACTCGGATGAGTGGCTCGCACGTGAGCCGGGTTGATATTCGCCTCTCTGGTGCACGAATTAAGGATGCAGGGAGGGTTAGATGAGTACCGAAAATGATTCCTTGATGCGCAACATCGTCACCCGCGAGAGCTTCTCCTCCCGGGCCGGTGCAGCAAGCATTGCGGCGGTGCTGGTCATTGTGGTCTGCCTCTACGCACTCTTGGAAACAACCCTCAAAGCTATTGGTCAGCCCGCTTGGTTGGCTGATCCCCAAAAGATTCTGACCCATCTTGCGGCCTTACCTCAAGGCGTTTCCCCGACTTTGCTGGGAGCTGGTGGAGCCGTGATTGCCTTCCTCGGTTTGCTGTTTTTGGGGCAGTCAGTTTTCCCTGGACGCCGGGCCCGCCACGTGATCGCCAATGACCGCACCGGTGTGGTGATCGACGACGAAGTCATCGCCTCGGCTTTGGCTCGCCGCGCGCGTTTGGCTGCGGGAGTCTCTCAGGCCCAAGTTCTGGTTACCGTCTCCCGCGCTCAGGTCCTAGTCAATGTTCGGCCCACTTCTGGTGTCCCGGTTCGTGAAGAGACCATTGCTGCCGCCGTTCAAGAAGAGCTGAACAACATGGCCCCACAACCAATGCCTACAGTCCGTGTGAACCTCGCTTCGACGGGAGTGATTGGCGCATGAATGAAACACCCCGCGTGACCAACCGCGTCCTGCTAGCCATCATCGGACTGCTCCTCCTTGCGGTGGGAGCCACTGGTATCGCACTAGCCGTATCCCCACAGTTTGTTAATTGGTGGACCGCCACGGCGGGTAGCTGGAAGCAATCGCTGGATGACGGCGTGGAACGTACGCTCATTCCCGGCAGCTCCGGAAGCTGGATTTGGGCTGTTGTGGCGGTGATCCTGGTGGTGGTTATTATTCTTGCTGGCAGCTGGCTGGCCCAGCAGGGCAAGGGCCGGGGGGACGAACTGCTCCTAGACGAGGATGGCGGAGAAACTCCCGGCGACGTCCGTATTGGAGGCGGTGTGGCCGAGCAGGCCATGCGAGCTGCGCTCGCCGAACGCACCGACTTGGTGGGTGCGAGTGTCACAACGTACCGGATCAAGGGCACCCCGGCGCTCAAAGTACGGTTGAGTCCGCGCCAAGGCGTTGCGCCCCAGCGTCTGGCGGCAGAAGTGTCCCAGCTGGCTACGGCCCTAGATGCGGTGGTGGGGCATAAGACCCCGGTTTTGATCCACATTGGTTCGGGCACACGAGCCCGCTTCACCCGGGCTGAACGTGTTCGCTAGTCCGTAACACCCCGCCAGCTGCCCAGAAATCGTCCACTCTTTGGCGATTCGCGCCCGTGAGTCTTGCATACGGGCTCCCTGTGCACTTAGCTTGGTGATCAGAGGGGATTTTCCCCTGTACTTCTGCGCGTCCGGGCCGTCGATTGTGGCAAGCGGGACGCCAGTGGAATCACCGGATACAAGGAGATACACCATGAGCGATAACTTGCCTGAAGATGTCAAGGCTGGCGCCGCTGACGCTGCAGAGAACGTCAAGGAGTTTGCAGCAGACGCTGTAGAGAACACCAAAGAGTTCGCTGCTGACGCTGCAGAGAACGTTAAAGAATTCGCCGAAGACGCTGCTGAAAACGTCAAGGAATTCGCTGCTGACGCTCTCGAGAACGCCAAGGGCTTGGGCTCCAAGATCGCCGGTATGTTTAAGGGCGACAAGTAGAACGTAGTTCTATCTAGGGATTAAACAGCTGAGGGCCGGTCACCAACTTTTGTTGGGTGACCGGCCCTCAGCTGTTGTGTTCTAGCATTCTGCCTTAGCTCTTGGGGAGCAGCCAGACAGCGGCGTTGGGATTGAGCACTGTCCCGCTTACTGCCGCGCTGTCGCTGGGCAAAAACACCGTAAATTCGGCCGGTAGCTCAACCGCGGTTGAGCCCAGATTCGCGAGCACCAAGAGCTTCCCGTTGGTAAAAGAAACCACCCCAGCCGTAGGCGCATGCAAAGGCGACCACACCAAAATGCCCTTACCCAAAGCCCATTCCTGGCGCGCCTTGAGCGCCGCACGGTACATCTCCAGCGTGGAACCTACGACGCCGGACTGCAGCTGCGCGGCGTACTTGCGGAAGGTCTCTGGCTGGGGTAGCCATGGCGTGGCAGGTGCAGCGGACTGGGCGGGTGCCGCCGTCGTAGTTGTAGCGGTTGCAGCACCATCGGTGCCCGGTGTTGGAAGGCTGAAACCGTAGCCGGGTTCGTCCGGCGACCAGGGCAGCGGGACGCGGCAACCGTCCCGGCCTGTTTCTTTTCCCTTGGTCCGGAAAAACGAGGGGTCCTGACGGAACTCTGCCGGGAGCGTGGTGTGCTCGGGCAGGCCGAGTTCTTCGCCCTGGTAGATATATGCCGAGCCGGGCAAGGCGAACATCAACAAGCTTGCTGCGCGGCCGCGGTGCAGGCCCAGCGCTTCATCCGGTTGTTCCTCTTGGGCGGAAATACCGCGCGGATACGTGGTGGGGTCCTTCAGGCCAAAGCGGGATGTATGGCGCACCGAATCGTGGTTGGAAAGCACCCACGTGGTGGGTCGTTCAACCGTGGCGCTGGCGGCCAAAGATTCATCGATGCTTTTGCTCAGGCGCAGGGCGTCCCAGCCGGCAGTGAGATAGCCGAAGTTGAAGGCCTGTTGCATTTCGTTATGACGCACGTAGCGCATCAGACGGGCCACAGGCTCTACCCATGCTTCGGCAACAAGCAGGCGGTCGCCGTCGTATTCGGCCAAAACCTTGTGCCACTCGCGGTAGATCTCGTGGACACCGTCCTGATCAAAGTACGGCGGCGCTTCTGGGGATTCCGGTGCTTCTTCTGCCGGGGCTGTTTCAGTTTTGCTGCCTTCCACCATGGCCACCTTGGCAGACCAATTGGGTAACCCGTCTGCCTTGATGAGCCCGTGAGCGACGTCTACGCGGAATCCGTCCACACCCTTGTCCAGCCAGAAGCGCAAAATGGCTTCGAATTCGGTGCGAACCTCGGGGTTGTGCCAATTGAGATCGGGCTGTTGGGAGGCAAAAATGTGGAGGTACCACTCACCGGGGGTACCGTCGGGCTCCACCACACGCGTCCAAGCAGGCCCACCGAAGATGGACTGCCAATCGTTCGGCGGCAGGGCGCCGTCGCCCTTTACCTTCCCATCCAGGCCAGGGCGGAACATGTAGCGTTCGCGCGCGGGGGAACCGGGCGCGGCAGCGAGTGCCTCCTGGAACCATACGTGCTGGTCAGAGGTGTGGTTCGGGACCAGATCCACGATCACGCGCAGACCCAGTTCGCGGGCGCGGGTGCGCAAAGCGTCGAAGTCGTCGATCGTCCCGAAGAGCGGGTCCACCTGGCGGTAGTCTGCAACGTCATAGCCGGCGTCGGCCTGAGGGGAGCGGTAGAACGGGCTCAACCACACGGCGTCAACACCTAGCTCAGCGAGGTGGTCTAGGCGCGCAGTGATGCCGGGAAGGTCACCCATACCGTCCCCGTTGGCGTCAGAATATGAGCGCGGGTAGACCTGATAAATGACGGCGTCGTACCACCAGGGCTTTGCGGACGCGGATGCTATTGGCATGGCTGACCTTTCTGTCGCTGACCTCGCGCCCAGCCTATCCCGCCAGCCTTAAACGGCCCTTGGAGTTTGCAGTGGGCGCGTCACAAAAGCGCTGAGCTGTTGCACTTAGTTCTGGGCAGGCTTGCTGAAGTCCGGGGCATCACGTTGGTCCTTGGCGAGTTCCGCGTAAACATTGAAGATCTCATTGACGGAGGAGTGTGTGACGGGTTTGGGCCCCTGAGTCACAGCGTCATTTTCGGCATTGACGATTGCCGCATCAACCGGCGGCTGGTACTTAGCTAGCCATTCTTTGGCTTGTTGGTCGCTGAGCTTGGAATCGCTGTTCACGCCCCCGGCCGGTGTTACAACATCAACACCTAAGGAGTGCCCCAGCGAGGCTGTAATGACCATTCGGAGATGAAGCTCTTGACTCTGAAGATTTGCGTTCGAGGCGGCTTTAGCATCGTCAGCATGGTGGGCCAACAAGGCGCTGATCCAATTGGGCTTACCGTGAACGCCTGCCGAGTTCAGGCCCAACCAGCTCACTTGCTGTTCTGGTGTCCGGGCCACAACAAAGCTCAGCAGCTTGCCCATCGGGATGTAACCCACGGCAGTTTTGACCACTACACCAGTGGCGGTAATTTGTTGGTCCTCAACCTCGGCCTGGTTGATGGGTTTGTCCTGGCTGGCGGCATCAACGATGGTCCACAGCTGAACGCTTCGCTTGGCTGCTTCGATTTTGTCGCTAATGTTCATTGTTGATGACGCGTCTGCTGTAGAAGACGCATATTCGTCAGCAAGGCTTCGCATCAGACGTTCGCCGCGATCATGGTGCATAACGATTTTCACTAACCGGGTGAGCTCCTCACGTTCCACTCGTGGGGTGGTTCGTTGGGTGGCATCGAACATTTGTCCGCTCACTGTTGTTCCGTTGGCGGACTTGTTCAGGGCGCTGAGTGTGGTTGCTGCAAGGCCGGGCACTTCAATGGCTACGGCGGTGGCCATAATTTCCCCTGCCTCGGGGGAATGCCCATCGATGACCGATGGATTGGCCAAAAGCGTCTGGATGATGTGGAAGGACATAACGGCCGTATTTTCACGTATCTGGCCTTTATAGTTATTCGCAGAAACGGCCTGTTCGATCGACTGCCACAGGAGCGCGACCGAGACGAACTCATCTATGTTGCTGAAGTCTTGGGCAAACCAATATTTGATTCGCTCTGCACCGATGTCACCGGATAGAAACTCCAGCGCGAGGTCCTTGATTGTGGCAACCCGGGTCAACAACGGTGCCATACCTTTAAGGATTTGGGTGTGGAGTGCCGCGCCATCCGTTCCGCTCCGTTGCCGGGCAAATTTGTCCAAGATTTCCGAAGCCACCATGACGGCCGAAGCGCCCATTGGCATGGTGCCAGTAAACAGCGCACCGAGCTCTGCCGGGCTGGCAGTTAGGCTCAGACGGCCCTTGGATTCACCGGTGATTGAGGAGAAGTACTTGCGTGCTGTTGTACTATCCCAGCTCTGAGTTCCCACTGCCAGGCCGTTCAACAGTACGGGCACCAAAGCCGAACCAAATTCCGTCCCGGCTTGGGAGTACTGAGCCAAAAGCGTTTTTAGGTCCAAGGTCTTTTTGGCCCCAAGTGACTCATAAAACGCGGACATGGTTTCAGGATCATCCGCATACGGCAAGAGCATGCCAACCAACTGTTCACCATAGGATTCGAAGTCCCCAGGGTGTTTCAGGAAGGCCTGTGCAGCAGTGGCTAAGGTGGTTCCTCTGGCTTGTGGGCTCAAGCCTTCCGGGTCGGCGATCCCAGCGTTAAGGAAAGCCTGACGGCGGCCCACATAAGGGTGGATGGCGTGTTGCACCAGTGCCTGCTCCAAGCGTTCGTCAGCTTCGAACCGGCGTTGGCGCATGACGTCGAGGGAGCGCTCGCATTCCCACAGCTCGGTTTGTTTTTCTTCGTGCAGTGCCAAATCTGCAGATTTTGGTAGCGAAATGGAGTCCAAAAAGGCAATTGGAGGGGTGGCCGGGTTTGCCAGCAGCCAATTATTGGCCCCTTGTCTGCGGTCCAACAAGGTGCGGGATTCCACTTGGATCTTCTTCAATTCCTCGCCATAGCTGCGCAAAGCACTTTGCTGCTGGCTCACGGCCTCGGCAGCGGCACCCAACAACCCAGCCATGCGTTCCATTACTATGGACCATGCCGTGGCAGAGCGCCCCTCCCAGATTGCTTGCACCTCCACAGGGAGTGCCCTGCAATTGCGTTGCGCCTGCTCAAGCGCTCCAACCCGGGCGTGGAGCGAAACCAGTGAACTTTCAATCTCGGCCGGGTTGTGGTCTCCCGGATTCTCAGCGGAAACAAGAACCGGCGCCATTAGGACATTGCCTGAACTTGGCCCAGCCCGCTTCTCGCTGCAGGCAATGAGTAGGAAGCATCCCCAGACGCAGGGCCTTCAGTGGACGCGTAGCTGACCGCCGCTTCCCGGACATCGCGCGCGATCGACATAAACTCGTCGCCGAAGTTCTTCAGGGTTGTGTCCGTGAGCTCTCCGGAAGTGCGGACGGAATTGGCGATTGAGAGCGACCTTGACTCGTCAAGCGTGAAAGGCAGGAAGCAGCCCAACAACATGGCAATGGACTCGATCTGCCCTGCCTTGGCGCTGAGAGAGCGGTAATCAACCGTGAATGATGTCCCCATAAAAGTTATGGTGCCAGCCGCCGAGCCTGTGGTGAAGTCGAAAATCGTCGCCTGTGGATAACTCGCTGCTATTAGCCCAAGGTTTCACTTTGGTAACTAGTTGTTAACTTGATGCAGGAACCTCTTGCGTTGCAGCTACGTAAGCGCTTACGCTGGCCAATACTAAGGCTCGGTTCAGCGGTCTTGCAGTCAGCACTCAGGAAGTAGTGCAAGGGATCCGCTAGCCAGCACTAATGACAAAGGAGTCAGCCCCGATGAAATTCAGAACCAAACCCACCATGATGCTTCCCCTGGCCGCCGTCGGAGCGCTTGCTTTGGCAGTCAGTGGATGTAGTGGTGATACCACAAGCAGCGGTTCCAGCGCCGGTAGTGATGATTGCTCGGCATACAGCAGCTACGGCAAGCACGACGGAAAAACCGTTTCCGTTTACTCCACCATCGTGGACGTAGAAGCCACCAACCTTGAAGAGTCTTGGTCACAGTTTGAGAAGTGCACCGGAATCACCATCAAGTATGAAGGTTCCAAAGAATTTGAAACCCAGATCGGTGTTCGTGCCAAAGCTGGCACTGCTCCGGACGTTGCAATCTTCCCGCAGCCCGGGTTGATGGCAGATCAAGCCAAGGCCGGCTACCTCAAGCCCGCACCTCAGGCAGTCTCTGACTTGGTAGACAAGAACTGGTCCGCAGACTGGAAGAAGTACGGCACTGTTGACGGAACCTTCTACACCGCACCCATGCTTGCTAACGTCAAGGGCTACGTCTGGTACTCACCCAAGACTTTCAAGGACAACGGCTGGGAAATCCCCAAGACCTGGGATGACATGGTCTCCTTGACCAAAAAGATTGCTGACGAAGGCAAAATGAAGCCTTGGTGCGTTGGCTTCGAGTCCGGTGAAGCAACCGGCTGGCCGGGCACCGACTGGGTTGAGGACGCTGTTCTGCGCGAATCCGGCCCCGAGGTTTACGACCAGTGGGTATCTCACGAGATCCCGTTCAACGACCCCAAGATTGTTTCAGCCTTTGACAAGGTTGGTTCCATCATCCTGGACCCGAAGAACGTTAACGGTGGCTTTGGTGACGTCCGTTCAATCTTGACCACAGGCTTCGCTCAGGCGGGCCAGCCGGTTCTGGATGGCACTTGCGCCATGCACCACCAAGCAAACTTCCAGGCATCCAACTGGCCGGAAGGCACCAAGGTTGCTGAAGACGGCGACGTCTGGGCATTCATGGCACCGCCAATGGACGAGTCCAAGGGCCAAGCCATCACCGGTGGTGGCGAAATGGTTGGCGCGTACAAAGACACTGAAGAAGTTAAGTCCTTCTTGGCTTACATGGCCAGCGCAGACTTCGCTAATAACCGCGTTAAGCTCGGCGGCGTGATCAGCGCAAACAAGGGCTTGGACGCCAACAACGCTCAGACCGCATTGGACAAGGCATCTATCAAGCTGCTCCAGGACCCTAAGACGGTCTTCCGCTTCGACGCATCTGACCTGATGCCCGGTGCAGTTGGTTCCAACTCGTTCTGGAAGGGCATTGTCTCCTGGGTCAATGGCACCCCCACCAGCAAGGTCGTTGACCAGATTGAGTCCAGCTGGCCTAAGAAGTAGCTGTTCGGTCAATTCTTTGAGGCCCGGGGTCTAGTACCCCGGGCCTCGCCCCTACCTCAGGAGCTGTAGTTATGGGCATCGTTTTTGACAAACTTTTCCAAGTCCTTCTGGCGCTGGTGATCTTCGCGGCAGTAATCGTTGTGATCGTTTTAGCCGTTGGTGTGCTTCCCAAGCGCATCCGCGAAAAGGGATTTATCGTAGCGTTTTTGGGCCCAGCACTTCTGCTGTTGGCCGTAGGCCTGATCTGGCCAGCCATCCAAACTGCGTACCTCTCTTTGACCAACTCCAGCGGAAAAGTAGTTGGTTTAGACAACTTCGTATGGATTTTCACCCAGCCTGAAGCGCTGGTCACTCTACGCAACACCCTCATCTGGACAGTTATTGTCCCCCTTTTCTCCACCGGAATTGGCCTCGCCTACGCAGTCTTTATTGACAAGGCTCGCGGCGAAAAAATCCTCAAAGCACTCGTCTTTATGCCGATGGCCATCTCCTTCGTGGGCGCCGGTATCATTTGGAAGCTCGTTTACGACTACCGCGGCGAGGGCATTGCTCAGACTGGTCTTTTGAACCAGTTGCGCAGCCTAGTTGGTGCCAAGCCATTGCAGTTCCTGCTGGACGCGCCAGGCAACACCTTTTTCCTCATTGCAGTGATGGTGTGGATCCAGACAGGATTCGCCATGGTGGTACTTTCCGCCGCCATTAAGGGCATCCCCGCGGACCTCGTGGAAGCTTCACGCTTGGACGGCGCCAACGCCCTGCAGCAGTTCCGCAACATCACCATTCCCGGCATTCGTGGGTCCTTGGTGGTGGTGGTCACCACCATCACTATTGGCACGCTGAAAGTGTTCGACATTGTCCGCACCATGACGGCCGGTAACTACGAAACCTCTGTGGTGGCCAACGAGATGTACACCCAGGCGTTCCGTGCCGGTGAACCAGGACGCGGTGCGGCGCTAGCCCTAGTGCTGTTCCTCTTGGTCTTGCCAGTGGTCATTTACAACGCGCGAGTTCTGCGCAAGCAGAGGGAGATCCGATGAGCACCGTCACTGAAGAACCGCAGGTGATGCGCCGTGTGCGCAACCGGCTTACCTCCCGTTGGGCCACCGTTGCTGCAGTACTGATCGCCGCTGTATGGACCATTCCAACCTTCGGGTTGTTCGTTTCATCCTTTAGGCCCGCGGCCATGCAACAAGGCCCGCGCTCTAATGGTTGGTGGAATGCCTTCACCGATTGGCAGTTCACGTTCAAGAACTACGCTGACGTTTTGTCCTCTGCCAGCTCGCAGTCGCCTAACCTGGGTCAGTACTTCTTGAACTCTCTAGCCATTGTTATTCCGGCAACGATTTTCCCGCTGGTGCTCGCTGCAATGGCCGCGTACATGTTCTGCTGGGGCAAGTTCAAGGGCAAGGACACACTGTTCATTTTGGTCTTCGCCTTGCAAATTGTGCCCTTGCAGATGGCTTTGATTCCGTTGCTTCAGCTCTTCACACAAGTGTTGAAGTTGCCGGGTGGGTCATACCTGCAGTTGTGGATTGCGCACACCATCTTTGCCCTTCCACTGGCTACCTTCCTACTTCACAACTTCATCTCAGAGATTCCCGGCGAAGTTATTGAAGCTGCACGTGTTGATGGTGCCGGTCACGCCACGATCTTCTTCCGTGTGATCCTTCCGCTCTCCGTTCCGGCACTTGCATCCTTTGGTATTTTCCAGTTCCTATGGGTCTGGAATGACCTGCTTGTGGCCTTGGTGTTCTCCGGAGGAACCTCAGACGTTGCGCCCATAACGCAGCGTTTGGCTGAGCTTTCCGGTACCCGAGGCAACAAGGATTACCTGCTGCCAGCGGCGGCGTTCACCTCAATCATTGTTCCGCTGTTGGTCTTCTTCGGCTTGCAGCGTTACTTTGTTCGTGGGCTACTGGCAGGTGGCCTCAAGGGGTGATGTGCCATGTCCGGAATTGAGGACGTGGCGCGTGCCTTAGGGGTTTCCACGGCCACGGTATCCCGTTCCATTCGCGGCTTACCTGGGGTTTCTGAAAAAACGCGACGGCGCGTTATGGCGACCGTCGACGAGCTTGGTTACGTCCCGTCGTCGTCCGCTTCAGGGCTGGCGACGGGGCGGACCCGCACCATCGGTGTGCTGGAACCTTTTGTAAACCGCTGGTTTTTTGCCAAGGCGATTGAAGGCGCTGACAAACAGCTCCAAGCCCACGGCTACAACCTGATGCTCTTCAACTTGGGCGGTCAGGGCAGCGACAGGTCTCGGCTATTCAACAAAGCCATGGTTCAGAAGCAGATCGACGCCCTTTTGGTGCTGTGTATGGCGCTAAACCCAGAAGAGCTAGAGCATATGCGCGACATTGACCTGCCCATGGTGGTGGTGGGTGGTTTTGCCGAGCACTGCCCTTACATAGGTATCGACGATTACGCGGCGGCCTCGGTTGCTGTGAATCACTTGGTGGATTTGGGCCACCAGCGAATCGCCTTCCTGCACGGTCAAGATGAGCGAGAGTTCAACTTCACTGTGGCCAGGGCACGCGGTCAGGCCTTTGAAGACGTGATGGTTCGTCACGATTTGGAGATCAGGCCTGAGTGGGACGAAACCGGCGACTACACCATGCAAAGCGGCTGGAAAGCTTTCGAGCGGTTGTGGGCCAGACCCGGCGAAAAACCCACCGCCATTTTTTGTACCTCGGACGAGATGGCCATGGGAGTGATGTTCGCTGCAGCCCGGGCCGGGATTTTGGTACCTGGCCAGTTGTCGGTGATCGGTATGGACAATCACGAATTCGCTGAAGCTCTGGGCCTGAGCACTGTGGAGCAACGCCCGGAAGTACAAGGCGAGATGGCCACGAAAATGGTCCTTGCAGAGCTGGCTGGCCACACTGGGAGCATCAAAACAGTGATAGCCCCGCACCGGCTTCTAGCAAGAAGTACGACGGCGCCTCCCGGACTTTAGTTCGCAGCGTTACGGTTCGGCTTCGCGCGGGCGGGTGCGGTTAGCTCGCGCGGGCCAGCTGCCGGATGGGGATCCACCGGGAGGCCAAGCGACGGTATGCGGCAGCGGCCCCGGTGACGTCCCCTTCGGCGAGGCATTCGATGCCCAACCGCACGTCCATGGGGGACTCATCGGGGAAGACCCGGTCTGCCACAGAACCGTAATCAAGTTCCACCCGGGCGTTTGGGTCAAACTCTTCGAGCCACAGAATGATGTCTGCGACTTCTTCGAGCATGTCCAAGTCTGGTGCGGCGAGGGCTAGGTTGGCCACCGTGTACCGTGCGCGTTCTAGGGTCTCGCGTAGTTCTGCCTGGACCCGGACTGTGGCAATTTTTCCGTCCACCTCAACAACTTCGGTGGGGTCGGATTCTTGGAACAGTGCGAACCAGCTAAACGGGATGCCCCACGTGGAGGAGCGGGTGTGTACCCGGCCGCTGGAGTCTTCCACCACAAACGCTTCTTGGGTGCGTTCGCGGTGCGTTTCGCGCTGTTCCTCAATCAGCAGCAGTTCAGCCAGACCCGAGTTTGGCCCAACCGCCAATGCGTCAGCGGCTAAACCGGCCCGAATCATCAGTTGGCTGGGGCAGTAAAGGTTCGTGGCGTCGTCGGGCGTTGAAGTTTTGGCCGCGGCCATGATCCGGAACGTTTCGGTGCGCACAAGCGGGTACGGATTGGCAGCTGGCCGGGTGATGCGTTGGAGCGCTTCAGTGATTTCGCGTTCTTCAACGTCGTCCCGGGTCTCGCCGCGTTCCTGAGCGGCGATAATAAGGCGCTGCTGTGCGGGGCTAAACGCCGAGAGTGGCTCGTAGACGCGCAGCATTGAGGTAAACGGTAGGCCGGATTGACCCCGGTAGATTCCCATTTATGCGCGCCGTGCTGTGGGCAAAAGCATCAGGACGCCAGCTCCACGATCACGGGTGCGTGGTCGGATGCACCTTTACCTTTGCGTTCTTCGCGGTCAATTGCTGCACCCGTGACGCGGGCAGCAAGCGCGGGGGAGGCCATCACAAAGTCAATACGCATACCTTCCTTTTTGGGGAAGCGCAGCTGGGTGTAATCCCAATACGTGTAGACGCCCGGGCCGGGAGTGTGAGGGCGCACCACGTCGCTGAATCCGGCTTCTTCAAAGGCGCGGAAGGCTGCACGCTCGGGTTCGCTCACGTGAGTGAGGCCTTCGGAGACGAAGTAGTCGATGTCCCAGACGTCCTCGTCGGTGGGGGCGATGTTCCAGTCGCCCATCAGCGCCACTTGGGCCTCGGGGTTCTCCGTGATCCAGCCACTGGCCTGGTTCTTCAGGACATCCAGCCAGTTGAGTTTGTACGGCATGTGCTCATCATTGAGGGCACGGCCGTTGGGGACGTAAAGGCTCCAAACGCGGACGCCATTGCATGTCGCAGCGATAGCGCGGGCCTCCTGAACAGGGTCCTTGCCGCCCTTGCCGAACTCGGGCTGACCGGGGAAGGTACGCTCAACGTCGTCGAGCCCCACACGGGAGGCGATCGCCACGCCGTTCCACTGGCTCAGGCCGAAGTGGGCCACCTCGTAGCCCATCCGTTCGAAGAGCTCCCACGGGAAATTCTCGTCCTTGCACTTGGTTTCTTGGATGGCCAGGACGTCACAGTCACTGCGCTGAAGCCAAGCCTCAACACGGTCGGCGCGGGCACGGAGGGAGTTCACGTTCCAAGTTGCAATCTTCACAGTCACTAACCTACCGAACTTGGCTTGGGTGTGTCCCTTTGGTGGCTGAAGGAATGCGGGCCGATCCGCAATGCCGGGCCTTCTGGAATACTCGGCCGGGCTCGCCGGTTGCCCACGAATGTGAGCACACTATTTTCTCCCGTCGTACTGTCCGCCCCCGCTGGCCAACTTGAACTGCGAAACCGGACCATGTTGGCGCCGATGTGTATGTACTCGGTGGAAGCGCACGACGGCGTCCCCACCCCGTGGCATCTGGTTCATCTTGGGGCCCGTGCCGCTGGCGGTTTTGGCATGGTGATCGCCGAGGCCACCGCTGTGGTGCCGGACGGGCGGATCTCGCCAGAGGATTTGGGTCTATGGAATGACGAACAGGTGGCAGCTTTTAAGCCGATTGTTGAGTTCATCAAGAACCAAGGCGCTGCGGCCGGTGTCCAACTGGCACACGCTGGCGGTAAGGCCTCCACGTACGGGAACGTTCCGCGGTTCACCGCCCGCGACTTGAAGGGTTCAATCCCAGTGTCCGACGGCGGATGGGTCACCGTGGCTCCGTCCGTCACCACGGTGCACGGGCTGGCAGAGTCCCACGAACTTACTGAGGCGGAGATCGCCGAGTCTGTACTGGCGTGGGCCGATGCCGCACGGCGTGCCGATGAGGCTGGTTTTGACTTCATCCAGATTCACGCCGCCCACGGATACCTGATTCACCAGTTCCTGTCACCGCTAAGCAACACCCGCACGGACGGTTACGGCGGCTCCTTCGAAGGACGGACGCGGTACCTTCGCGAAGTGGTCGCCGCTGTCCGTGCCGTGTGGCCGGACTCCAAGCCGCTGGGTGTGCGCTTCTCTGGTTCTGATTGGGTTGAGGCTGGCTGGACCATTGAGGAAACCTCGCGTTTGACTGTTGAACTGAGCTTGCTCGGCGTGAGTGTGTTTGACCTTTCCAGTGGTGGAATTGGCGCATATCACGGCCCCACCGGACCGGGGTATCAAGTGGAGTTGGCCCACGCAGTGAAGAGTGCGCTGGCTGCTGATGCTGCCGAGCGGGGCGTAGAAAATACTTCGTTCGTGTCGGCCGTGGGCATGATCACTACGGCTGAGCAGGCCGAACAGGTCCTGGTTGATGGGCAGGCCGATGGAGTGTCCATAGCCCGGGCCGCCCTGAAGGAACCGAACTGGGCGGCGCTCGCAGCCCGCGAACTCGGCGAATCCGTGGAGGTTACCCCGTTTGCGCCCCAGTACTGGCGCGCGCACTGGTGACGGGGTCCCGGTAGGTTCCAGCCGCCGTCGTACATCCTGCCCATCACCTCTGGAAAATAGTAGGAAGTCCGAGTATATTCGGGACCAGAGAGACCTGGATCACACTGGGTCGCACGCCGTTCGGTTGTATGCAAGGGAGCATTCACATGACCGCAGGAACCCCGCGCCAGCTTTCGCATTACCTTGACGGGAAGCCTCAGGGTGGCACGTTCGGCCGTTTCGGTGACGTCTATAACCCGTGTACGGGGCAGGTTCAGGCTCAGGTTCCGCTGGCTTCCCGCGAAGAGGTGGATGCCGCGGTGGCCAGTGCGGCCAAGGCTCAAAAGGTGTGGGCGGCCATGAACCCACAACGACGCGGCCGGATCCTGCTCAAGTTCGTGGACCTGGTCAACCAGAATATGGACGAGCTCGCCACGCTCCTCTCCAACGAACACGGCAAAACTTTCCCGGACGCCAAGGGTGATATTCAGCGCGGTATTGAAGTGGTGGAGTTCGCCGCCGGCGCCCCGCATTTGCTCAAGGGCGAATTCAGTACCGAGGCAGGCACTGGAATTGACGTCCACTCCCTGCGCCAACCGCTCGGTGTGGTCGCGGGAATTACTCCGTTCAACTTCCCGGCCATGATCCCGCTCTGGAAAGCAGGGCCAGCGCTCGCCGCCGGTAACGCCTTTATCCTCAAACCATCGGAGCGTGACCCATCCGTGCCGCTGCGTCTGGCCGAATTGCTCACCGAAGCTGGCCTGCCGGATGGTGTGTTCAATGTGGTCAACGGTGACAAGGACGCCGTGGACGCACTGCTTGAACATCCCGACGTCAAGGCAATCGGCTTTGTGGGCTCCACTCCGATTGCTCAGTACATTTACGCCACGGCCGCCGCTCACGGTAAGCGCGCACAGTGCTTTGGTGGCGCCAAGAACCACATGGTGATTATGCCCGACGCCGATATGGACTTGGCAGTCGACGCCCTGATCGGTGCCGGCTACGGGTCTGCCGGGGAGCGTTGTATGGCCATCTCGGTCGCCGTCCCCGTAGGCGAAGAAACCGCGGACCGCCTCGTGGCAGCCCTGGCCGAACGGGTCAAGAATCTCAAAGTGGGCCCCAGCCTCGAGGCCTCCTCGGACTTCGGGCCGGTGGTTGCGGCCAGCGCCAAGGAAAGGATCGAAGGCTACATTCAGGCCGGCGTAGACGAAGGCGCAACGCTGATCGCCGACGGCCGAGGCCTAAAAGTTGACGGGCATCCCGACGGTTTCTGGGTGGGCCCCACGCTCTTCGACAACGTCACCAAGGACATGAAGATCTACCGTGAGGAGATCTTCGGCCCGGTCTTGAGCGTGCTGCGCGCGGCTGACTATGAGGAAGCGCTACGGCTCTGCTCCGAGCACGAGTTCGGCAACGGCGTCGCAATTTTCACCCGCGACGGTGACTCCGCCCGCGACTTCTCTACCCGCGTCAACGTGGGCATGGTGGGCGTCAACGTCCCCATCCCCGTGCCGATCGCGTACTACACCTTCGGCGGCTGGAAGGCCTCCGGATTTGGAGACCTCAACCAACACGGCGCTGACGCCTTCCGTTTCTACACCAAGACCAAAACGGTCACCACCCGCTGGACAGCCGGGGTGCGTGAAGGTGCCAGCTTTGTCATGCCGGAAGGAAGCTGATGACCGCTGTGACTAACGAACCCGGGGTCATCGTTGAGCCCGCGGTTATTTCGGAGCAGCGCGGCCAGCTGGGCATTCTGACGCTCAACCGCCCCAAGGCCGTCAACGCACTCAACTCCACCATGGTTGATGCCATGCTGGCCCAGCTTGAGGCGTGGGCCACTGACGATTCCGTCAAAACCGTGCTTGTGCGCGGCGCGGGGGAGCGCGGGCTGTGCGCCGGCGGTGACATTGTGGCGATCTACCAGGACATGTTGGGCAGCGAAGCCGGGAACGCTACCGCCGCGTTTTGGCAGGAGGAGTACCGGCTCAATCTGCTGATTAGCGAGTACCCCAAGCCGTACGTGGCGCTAATGGATGGGCTCGTTTTGGGCGGCGGTGTGGGCATTTCGGCGCACGGCTCGCACCGTGTAGTCACCGAGCGGACCCGCACCGGAATGCCGGAAACCACCATCGGGTTTGTGCCCGACGTCGGAGGGACCCTTTTGCTTTCCAGCTCACCCGGGCAGACGGGCACCCACGCGGCACTCACCGCAGCGCACCTCAACGGTGCCGACGCCATCTACCTGGGGCTTGCAGATCACTTTGTTGAGTCCAAGGATCTTGCCGCGCTCACTGCCGCGCTGGAAAGCGAAGACGCGGATGCCGCCGTCGGGCGTTTTAGTTCTACCGCCCCGGAATCTGCGTTGGAACGGCAGCGTGAGTGGTTGGATGCCTGTTATTCCGCTGGCAGCATCGAAGAAATTCTGGCCGCGCTGCGGGCGGCCGGTGCGGCCGGAAATGCTGACGCGGCTGGGGCAGCGGAGACCATTGCGGCGAAGTCGCCCACGGCCGTGAAGGTGACGCTGGAGTCGTTGCGGCGGGTGACGGGAAAGTCTTTGGCGGATGCGCTTGCACAGGAATTCCGGGTGGGTTTGCGGTGTGTTGAGGGTCCCGATTTTCGTGAAGGAATCCGGGCGCAGGTGGTGGATAAGGACCGTAACCCTCAGTGGAACCCGGCCACCCTCGCCGAGGTTGATGCGGCAACAGTTGAGGGATATTTTGCCCCGTTGGGTCAGCGTGAACTGGTGTTGGAACGCGTAGAAATCAAGGAGTCAGGCCATGAATAGCACTTCAGCTTTGCCGCGTGTGGCGTTTTTGGGGCTCGGGCACATGGGCGGTCCCATGGCTGCGAATCTGGTGGCGGCCGGGTATCAAGTGACCGGCTTTGATCCGGTCCCGGCGGCGCGTGAAGCCGCGGCTGGCAACGGCGTCAGCCTCGCGAATAGTGGGGTTGAGGCCGCCACTGGAGCGGACATTATCCTCACGATGTTCCCCAGTGGTCAGCACGTTCTTGCGGCGTACCGGGGCGACGGCGATGATGCCGGTTTGCTCGAAGTGGCGCCGGCGGGATCGTTCTTTTTGGACTGTTCCACTATCAATGTGGACGAGGCCCGTCTGGCCGCCGAGCTCGCCACAGCGGCGGGGCACCATGCCTTGGACGCGCCCGTTTCCGGCGGTGTGGTGGGTGCCGAGGCTGGCACTCTGACCTTTATGGTGGGTGCCACGGATGCCGACTTTGAGACGGTACGCCCGCTATTGGAGGTTATGGGCAAACGCGTGGTTCACTGCGGTGGATCCGGGCTGGGGCAGGCCGCGAAGGTCTGTAACAACATGATCCTGGGTGTATCGATGATCGCCGTGAGTGAGGCGTTTGTACTGGGTGAAAAGCTCGGGCTCAGCAACCAGGCGCTCTTTGATGTGGCGTCCACGGCGTCTGGCCAGTGCTGGGCATTGACCACCAATTGCCCCGTCCCCGGGCCGGTTCCGGGCAGCCCGGCCAACCGCGACTATCAGCCCGGGTTCGCCGGGGCTTTGATGGCCAAGGACCTAGGTCTTGCGCTCAACGCATTGACGAGCACCGGCGTCGCGGCTCAAATGGGGTCGTTGGCTGCACAAATCTATGCTGACTTCGCGGCGGGTGAGGGAGCGGGCCGGGACTTCTCTGGCATCATCACGGAGATTCGGGACAAATCAGGCCAGTAACGTGATGCGTGGCAGTACTTTTTTCAACCGACTTTGAACCTTCGGTAAGGGGCATGTTTTGACGCAGCAATTTGAGAACATCCTGGTTGAGCGGCACGGACGTGTGCTTTTGGTGACGCTCAACCGGCCTAAGGCGCTCAACGCGCTCAACCATGCCACCATGGGCGAAGTGGTGGCGGCAGTTTCCGCTGCGGACCTTGACCCTAGTGTGGGCGCCGTGGTGCTGACCGGCTCGGAGAAGGCTTTCGCGGCTGGAGCTGACATCAAGGAAATGGCGTCTAAGGGCTACGCCGAGATGTACGCGTCGGACTGGTTCCGTCATTGGGAGGATCTCACGCGTTTGAGGATCCCGGTGGTCGCGGCTGTGTCCGGGTTCGCCCTGGGCGGTGGCTGCGAACTAGCCATGATGTGCGACTTCATCATTGCTGGCAACAACGCCAAGTTCGGGCAGCCGGAGATCAACCTCGGCGTGATCCCGGGTATGGGTGGCTCTCAGCGGCTGACCCGTGCCGTGGGCAAGGCCAAAGCGATGGACATGATCCTGACCGGGCGTTTTATTGGCGCGGAAGAGGCCGAACGTGCCGGTCTTGTGGCACGGGTGGTCCCGGCGTCGGACGTTGTGGCGGAGGCACTCAAGGCGGCCGAAGTGATCGCGAGTAAGTCCAAGCCGGCGGCAATGCTGGCGAAGGAAGCAGTAAACGCGGCATTTGAAACCGGGCTGGGCCAGGGCGTGGTGTTCGAACGGCGCCTCTTCCACTCGCTCTTCGCCACCGAGGATCAAAAAGAAGGAATGGCAGCGTTCACCGAAAAGCGCGACCCCGACTTCAAACACCGCTAACCCTCCATGCCCCTCCCGCCGAATGGGTAGATAACGTCCCTTTGAGAGGGTTCTAAACGACGTTATCTACCCGTTCGGCGAAGAAGGGCATCGAAGAAGGACAGCGGGGAGAGGTGAAGGGAGAATGCGGGAGGGGAGTTAACCTTCGAAGTCTCCGGCCTGTTGGCGGAAGTCAGCCAAGATTCTGATCAACGGGCCTAGGTCCTTTTGCGGGAATCCCGAGTCTGCGAACACCTCGGTATTTAGCGTCTCCGTCGCCCTGCGGACCAGCGAACTCCCCGCAGACGTCAGCCGAACCAGTGTGGTCCGTCCATCTGTTGGGTGCGGTTCGCGCGTTACTAGGCCAGCTTGTTCCAAGCGGTCGACGGCGTTCGTCACCGAAGTGGGATGCACCTGCAACAGGGCGCTCGCCTTATTCATGGGCAGCTCGTGTTTGCGCGAAAAGTTGAGCAAGGCCAGCAACTCGTACCGCGCAAAGGTCAACCCAAAGGGCTTCAGTGCCGATTCGGCCCGCGCCATCAGGATCTGCTGGGTCCGCATGATCGCGGTGATCGCGGCCATGGGTTCGGCCACGTTACCCCAGCCGTGCTTGGCCCAGTTCTCTTGGGCATCCGCAATGGGGTCCCGGGGCAGGGGTGCAGCCACGGCTACCCTCGCAGACCGGGGAAGTCGTCTTCCGAATACTCCACGCCAAACCCGGCAGAATCAGCAGCACCAGCGGAACCGTCAAGTGGATGCCGAGCCTGTTCTTGCGCCCGCAGCTCGACCCGCCGGATCTTGCCTGAAACAGTCTTAGGCAATTCGGAGAACTCCAGCCGACGAATCCGCTTAAACGGCGCCAAGTGTTCCCGGCAGTACCGCAAGATGTCCTCGGCCAACTCGGGCCCAGGTTCCCGCCCGCCCGCCAAGACTACATAGGCCTTGGGCACGGAGAGTTTGATGGCGTCCGGCGACGGGACCACGGCGGCCTCGGCCACGGCGGGGTGCTCGATCAACACACTCTCCAGTTCAAAGGGGGAAAGGCGGTAGTCGGAGGACTTAAACACGTCGTCCCCGCGCCCCACATAGGTGATCACACCACGCGAATCCCGGCTCGCCATATCGCCCGTGTGGTAATAACCGCCACGGAAGGCTTCGGCTGTTTTCTGCGGATCTTGGTAGTAGGACTTCATAAGCCCCACGGGCCGGGGATCTAAGCGCAAGCAAATTTCGCCGTCGTCCGCTTCTTCACCCGTGGCGGGGTCTACCAACACCACGTCATAACCGGGAAGTGGCAAGCCCATGGCGCCGATCGTCATGCGCTGACCGGGCGTGTTAGCCACTTGAACCGTGGTCTCGGTCTGGCCAAAACCGTCCCGAATCGTCTGGCCCCAAGCCCTATTAACTTGGTCAATAACCTCGGCATTGAGCGGCTCACCTGCTGAAACAACCTTGGTGGGCGGGTTCTTCAGCTGTGTCAGGTCGGCCTGAATGAGCATGCGCCACACGGTGGGTGGTGCGCAGAAGCTCGTAACACCTTCGGCATCCATCTGGGCCATCAGGGTCGAAGCGTCGAAGCGGTTGTAGTTGTAAATAAACACGGTGGCCCCGGCAATCCACGGGGTAAACACATTCGACCACGCGTGCTTGGCCCAACCCGGCGAGGCCACATTCAGGTGCACGTCGCCCGGTTCCAGCCCAATCCAAAACATTGTGGACAGGTGCCCCACGGGATAGGAGGTGTGAGTGTGTTCCACGAGTTTCGCCTTGGACGTGGTGCCCGAGGTGAAATACAGCAGCAATGTCTCGTCAGCCTTTGTTGGTGAGTCGGGTGCAAAAGACTCGGACGCCGCAGCAGAGTCTGCGTAACTAAGTGCAGAGTTACCGCTGATGACGGGCCCGACGCCGGTGCTGCCGCCGTCGTTGATTTCGATCAGGCGGTAGGTGCCTGGCACGTCGGCAAACTTGCCAATGTTTGAACTGCCTACGGCAACCCACGATGCCCCGCCGCGCTCCACGCGATCCCGCAGATCCGCTGGCCCCATAAGCGTGGTGGTGGGGATCATCACGATGCCGAGCTTGATGCCAGCGAGCATAAGTTCCCAGAGCTCCAGCTGGTTCCCCAACATGATGATCATGTGGTCCCCGCGTTGCACACCTTCCCCACGAAGCCAGTTGGCCACTTGGGCGGAACGGCGGCTCAGTTGTGCGAAGCTGCGGCGGGTGGAGCTGCCGTCTTGCTCAACAATGACCAGGGCCTGCTGATCGGCGGTGGCAGGATCGGCGCCAAGGTGATCAAACCAGTCCAACGCGAAATTGAACTCTTCGAAGCGGGGCCATTGGAAACCGTCCCTGGCCGCTTGGTAATTCTCGCGCAGGGAAAGGAGGTGGTCGCGTGCCGCACGGAAGTCGTCGGTGACTGTCATGGGGGCCTCTCAGCTATCGAAACTAGTGATCTGCATCACTTGGCAATATACTAGGACATCCAATGGTTTGAAAGAGCAAAGGAGCTCCGCATGCCACAAGCAGCATTGCCTCCCTATCCTGATGCCGACCTTTTCCACGTTGTGGACATGCTGCCGGTACACGAAAAAGAGCGTTACCAACGCACTCGCGAGTTCTTACAAGAACGCATTCGGGAACAGAGCATCGAGTACTGGAACCGTGACGAATTTGCCTTTGGGCTGCTGGCCGAAATGGCCAAATTTGGGCTCGGCGAACTGCAGCTAGACGGCTCATCGAAGCTGTTTAAGGGTCTGATGTACGTAGAAATTGCCCGTGCAGACGTCTCGCTTTCCGCACTTGCGGGCATTCACAATGAGCTGATTGTGGGCATGATCCACGAGCTTGGATCCGCTGAACAGCAGGAACGCTGGCTCCCTGCCTTGCGCACATTTGATGCGATTGGCGCTTTTGCGCTGACCGAACCGGAGCACGGTTCGGACATTGCTGGCGGGCTCGCCACCACAGCAAGGCGCGACGGCGATAGCTGGGTGATCAACGGCGCTAAACGCTGGATTGGGGCGGCAACGCTCGCGGACTTCGCACTGGTCTGGGCCAGGGACGAGGCCGATGGCGAGGTCAAAGGGTTCATTGTTGAGTCCGATAGGCCCGGCTATAAGGCCACTAAGATCGAGCACAAAATCGGCTTACGCATTATGCAAAATGCGGACATCACCCTTGATGAGGTGCGCATCCCGGCAGGCAATCTACTCCCCGGGGCGACTGACTTTTCCCAAGCCAACTCGCTTCTGCGCGATTCCCGCGCCTGGGTGGGCTGGCAAGCGGCAGGAATCCAGTTGGGGGCCTTTGATATTGCCCGGGCATACTCGCTGGAGCGGCAACAATTCGGCAAGCCGCTGGCCAAGTTCCAGCTGGTACAGCAGCAGCTCGCAGAAATGTTGGGAAATGCGCACTGCTCCCTTGCGCTGATGGTTGAGCTAGCCCGCGTCCAGGAGGCCGGAAAACTGGAGATGGTCCAAGCCGCTCTGGCGAAGTCCACCACCACCAGGCTCGCTAGGCAATCCGTAGCAATGGGGCGGGCTCTCTTGGGCGGCAATGGAGTCACCACGGACTTTGAGATGGCCAAGCTTTTTTGCGACGCCGAGATCCTGTACACCTATGAGGGCAGCTACGAGATCAATTCGTTGATTGTGGCCCGCGCCGTCACCGGAGTGTCCGCGTTCGTCTAAGGCACCCTGCGCAGATAATCGAGGGACATACTCCCGGCTAGGACGCGAGGTACCCGCACACATGACTGACTTCCAGCCGGACTTCACACCTGACAACCTCGCAGCTGCTGGTCGTTTGGGGTATGCGGAGGATCGAGGGTACGAGTGGCCCACGGACCCGCGCACCCTCACGGCTCTGGAGCACTGGCGTTCGCTGAAGTTCGGCGTGATTATGCACTGGGGTTTGTACGCGACCATTGGACAGGACGGCAGTTGGTCCTTGTGCCGGGAGAACATTGGCGCCTTTATGGAACCGCCCGCCAGTTGGTCCGGAACTGAGGAAGAATACGAGGCCTTCTACAAGGAGCTGCGCAAGAACTTCACGGGTGAGGATTACCGGCCGGAAGAGTGGGCGGCCATGTGTGCCAAGGCCGGGATGAAGTACCTGGTTTTTACCAGCAAGCACCATGACGGATTCGCCATGTATAATACCGCGGAATCGGACTACAAGGTCACGGCCGCAGACGTTCCATTGGGCCGGGACATCCTGCGCGAAACTTTTGACGCGTTCCGTGCCGAGGGGCTTGAAACCGGGGTGTATTTCTCCAAGGCGGACTGGGCCCACACGGGGTATTGGAAGCCTGGCGGGAACACAGTGAACCGTCTGCACAACTACAACATCGACGAGGACCCGCAAGCGTGGGACGGTTTTGTTCAGTTCACCCAGCGCCAGATCGAGGAACTCCTCACCAATTACGGCGACATCAGCGTCCTGTGGCTAGACGCCGGCTGGGTGAACGAACCGGATGAGCCAATTGGCATTGACCACATTGCCCAGCGGGCACGGGAGCTTCAGCCGAACATTCTGGTGGTGGACCGTGAGGTCCACGGGCCCAACGAAAACTACCGCACCCCCGAACAGGAAATCCCCTCGGAGACCCTGGACTACCCCTGGGAATCGTGCATCACCCTCACCCCGGGGTGGTGCAGCATGCGCCCGGACGATGCCACGCGCCCAGCCCATGAGGTGATCGCCACGCTAGCCAGGATCGTCAGCCGCGGCGGCAACTACCTGCTGGGCATCGGCCCGGACGCAACGGGCGCCATCTCCCGCAACATCGTGACCACCTTGGAGCAGGTGGGTGGGTGGATGGACGTTAACGGCGAGGCGATCTACGGCACCGTTCCCGGCGGCAAAGACGCAGACCTGCTCGACGACGGCGGGTCCGGCTACGAGTGGCACTTCACCCGGACGGATTCCACCATTTTTGCGCTCGCCTTAATTGGCGACGCCGACGGCACCGCCGGCTTTGACCTCACTGTCAGCAGCACAACGCCGGTCCGCAGCGCGCGCGTGCTGGGCACCGACGTCGTGATTCCCGTGGAAAACAACGACGGCGAGATCACGGTTGCGGTTCCGCGCACTACCGCCCACCTGGCACTAGTGCTCGCCTTGGAACTGGCTACGGAACCAGTAACACCTTGATGGCGCGGCGTTCGTCCATGGCTTTGTAAGCCTCGGCAGCTTCCTCAAGCGGCATCTCCACGTCAAAGACCAATCCCGGGTTGATGGCGCCGGAGAGGACGTCCTCGAGTAGTTCGGGGATGTACGTGCGGGCCGGTGCCATTCCGCCAGCTACGTGAATGTTGGAGTCGAAGAGGTAGCGCAAAGGGATCTCGGCGCCGCCGGTGGGAACACCAACAAACCCGAGTGAGCCGCCGGGCCGGACCGAGTGCAGTGCCTGTTCCATGGATTCTTTGGTTCCCACGCATTCCAGCACCGAGTCGGCCAGAACTCCGCCCAAAAGTTCACGAACCTTGGCCACACCTTCTTCGCCGCGTTCGGACACAATGTCCGTGGCGCCGAATTCGGTGGCAACCTTTTGGCGGTCCTCGTGTCGAGACATGGCAATGATTCGGCCGGCGCCCAAACGCTTAGCTGCCAAAACACCGCAAAGGCCCACAGCGCCGTCGCCCACTACCACCACGGTTTTCCCAGCGGTGACGCCGGCGCTCAAGGCGGCGTGGTGGCCCGTGGCCATCACATCCGAGAGGGTCAGCAGTGATTTGCGGAGCGCGGAATCCGGCTCTGTGACGCCGGGAACCTTGACCAGTGTGGAGTCCGCCAAAGGCACACGAACAGCCTGGCCCTGGCCGCCGTCCACTGGCAAGCCGGTGCTGTCCTTGCCGCCCCAACCGGCCAAAAGCTCACAGGCCACCGTCACACCATCAAGGCACGGCGGGCACTTGCCGCAGCTGATCACAAAGGGTGCAATCACAAAATCGCCAGCCGTCAGGGTAGTGACTTCGGTGCCAACACTCTCCACCACACCAATAAATTCGTGGCCAATCGCGGATGGCTTGTGCACGGGTTTTACACCGCGGTACGGCCACAAATCCGAGCCGCACACACACGCGGCAGTTACCTTGACCACCACATCGGTGGGGTGCTGGACCGTGGGGTAGTCGCGGTCTTCAACCCGAATATCGCCGGGCGCATGGATGATGGTGGCGCGCATAGTGGCTCCTAAATTTTTGGTGACTGCTGGGCTTCGCGGGCGGCGGATTCAATCCGGGCCGCGAGCTCACTGAACTGCTCTTGGTTGTAGAAGGACACGTTGGGATCTCCAGGGCCTTGCCCCACAACCCCATCCATGTTTTCACGAATAATGTCCGCGTGACCAAGGTGCTGGGCAACCTCGGAGAGCATGTGGACCAGAATCTGGCCGAGAGTCACGTTCCGCTTTTCCGGCCCCCACCACGGCACTTCGCCGGGTGCGTCCAACTCGAGTGCGTTGATGGTTTGGTCAGCGTACTCAGCTGCAAAGTGGTGCAGCTCGATGATCTCTTGTGAGGATTGCTCAGCCGGCACCCACATGTCCGCGTCCGGGGCGGCGTCCTCGTTATACCAAGGCAGTTCGCGGCCACTGGGGCGGTTGAAGGTCTCGCCAAAATAGCCCAGCTCAACGCTGGCGACGTGTTTAACCAGGCCCAAAAGGTTAGTCCCCGTGCCGGTCATGGGCCGGCGCATGTGGTACTCGTCAAGGCCGTCCAGTTTGCCGAGTAACTCTGCCCGGCGTTTTTGGAAGTAGCTGTGGAGGGCTACCTTCGTGTCCATCTATTTCCACCACGTATCAAAAATGGTGACCGGGACGGTGCGCTTGTGGCGGGTGCGGAGGTACTTCTGTTCGATGGATTCGGCTACCTCGTCCGGAACCTCGTGGCCCTCAAGGTAGGCGTCAATCTGGTCGTAGCTCAGGCCGAGTTCGTCTTCATCCGTGCGGCCAGGCTTGCCGTCCAACAGATCCGCGGTGGGGACCTTCTTCCACACACGCTCGGGGGCGCCAAGTTCAGCCAACAACGCCCGGTTCTGACCCTTGTTCAGGCCAAAGAGTGGGAGGATATCTGCGCCGCCGTCGCCGAACTTGGTGAAGAACCCGGTGACTGACTCGGCGCCGTGGTCGGTGCCAATCACCAGGTAGTTGTGTTCGCCAGCCAGAGCGTACTGGGCCACCATTCGGGCGCGCGCTTTGACGTTGCCCCTGTTGAAGTCTGAGATCGGTGCGCCAGTGGTGGCTTTGAACTCTTCTTCAAAACCGTTGACCGCGGGGGCGATATTGAAGGTCCACTCGGTTTTGGCCTTGATGAAGTCCAAAGCAGCCTGTGCGTCTTCTTCATCCTTTTGGACGTTGAACGGCAGACGAACAGCCACAAAGTTGGCGTCGATGCCCTCGGTAGCGAGCTGCTCTACAGCCAGCTGCGCTAGGCGCCCAGCCAAGGAGGAATCAAGGCCACCAGAGATGCCCAGAACAAATCCCTTGGTGCGTGTTGCCTTGAGGTATTCGCACAAGAAGTCCACGCGCGCTCGTACCTCAGCGGCTGGATCGATGGAGGGCTTAACGCCCATTTCTTCAATAATTGTGGCCTGAAGTTCTCGCATGTTCCCAGAGTACTAGTTGCTGTTCCTCCGTGACCTTTCCTTCAAGCTCGAGTGGCGTGATTCGGAGCGAAGAAGTCCGTTGACAATGGACCCCCGCGGCGATGTAATCGGCATGACACTTTTTGGGCTTAGATCCACTTCGGTGCAGCGGGTAATTCGCCCTCTGTCACCCCGAAAGTCGCCCCTTTCTGCTCTATAGTTACGCCAGCGCTACCCCGGCCGGCCGCCCATTGGGTGACGGCGGCTAGGGGGCCGGAGAGCACGGTTGGGTGGCTGGCAGTTGTGTCGCCCACGGTCAAGCCACCGTCCACTTTCACCACGAGTCCAGCGTCAGTCCCGCGGGCGTGCCAAGCCCCAGTAATATCCGCAAGGAGCCTCGCCAGGACCGGCTGGGGGACGTCCCCAAACGTTGCGCCGTTGTCTAGGTCAATGGCATGGATCCACACTTCGCGGGTACGCATCCAAACAGTTTCCGAGGCCGGCACCGTCCGGCCTTGTGCTGTTTTGACCTCATGGCGCCATGCGTCCTCACGAAGATCCCGCCACTCGACGTTTAGGTGGACGGCCGAGTGGTCGAATAGGTGCCTTAGAGCGATCGGAGGCAAGGTGGCGCCGAAGTCAATCTCATGATTCCTCGCCCCGGGGGAGGAGTACATAGCTGTTTCGACCCCGGTGGCTGCCCACTCTATAAGCCGCGCAATAGCCCGCGCGTTGTAGCCCACATGGGCCACAACGTGGCGTCGCGTCCACCCCGGCAATAGCGAGTCGCCGTCGAGGTCTGAATCGGTGAGTTCGTTGAGTTTTCGTGCGAAGAATGCCGTGCCGCGACGGGCTTGGAGAAGCCCGTCCAGCAGCGCCGCATCCGTCGTCTGATCGTGACGGGCAACCATCAAGCTTCCTTGACCACGCGGTTGGTCAGTTGCCCCAGTCCCTCAATGGTGGTGACCAAGACCTGTCCTTCTTGGAGGTAACGCTTGGGGTCCTGGGCATGGCCCACACCGCCGGGGGTTCCGGTAGCGATCACGTCACCCGGGTTCAGCGTGATGATGGTCGAAATATAGGAGACCAGGAATTCCGGCGTGAACACGAGGTCTGAGGTGGGCGTGGACTGTTGAACCTCGCCGTCCACTGCTGAAGTCATCAGCGGGCCGGGCGTGAATTCATCCTGAGTAACCAGCGCAGGACCGAACGGTGTGGACTTTTCCCAGGTCTTGCCCTGAAGCCATTGGATGGTGCGGAACTGGTAGTCACGCATAGAAACGTCATTCAGCACCGCATAGCCTGCAATGTGCTCTGCCGCTTGCCCTTCAGGGATACGGCGCCCGGTTTTCCCAATAACAACAGCCAATTCGGCTTCCCAGTCCACGGTGTCGGATTCTTGCGGCAGCGCCAAATCATCGTTGGGGCCGATCAAAGACTCCTGATATTTGGCAAACAGTGTGGGATGGCTGGGGACTTCCCGGCCCATTTCTTTGATGTGGTTGCGGTAGTTGTGGCCAACGCAAATGATTTTGCCCGGTGAAGGTACGACGGCGGCAAGATCGGCGCCCTCTGCAGGGTACGTTGCGCCGCTAGCCGCCTGGGCGATGGTCGCCCAATGGGCATCCTTCAGAAGGGCGCCGACGTCGGGGAACCCGTCGATCTGGGTGAGGGTGTCGCCATCCTGGCGTACCGCCGTCGTGCCGGTACCGTTTTCGAGGCGGAGGGTGAGTAGTCTCATGCGTTTTTGCGTCCTTCGGAGTAGCTGCGGTTGAAGTGCAGGCGTTCAAAAATGGGGGCGTCGCTGAAGCGGAACAAATCAAACTCGGTGTCGGCGTGGAGCGACCAAGAAGCCCAAGAAGGAACCACAAAGAGATCGCCCTTAGCCAGGGTGCGGGTTTCGCCGTTCAGAATGACAGAGCCGGAACCCTCAAAAACTTGCCACACGCTCGAACCGACTTCGTGGAGCGGCTCCGTCTGGGCGCCAGCGCGCAAACGGTGGAACTCGGCGCGGATGGTAGGCATAACGTCCCCGCCGGTGGTGGGGTTGGTGTAGCGGACGGCAGCATGGCCTTGGGAAACAGTGGCCGGGTGACCCTCATCTTCAAGGAGTAGTTGTTCTCTTAGTGCGCGGTCCGTGTATTCCCAGCGGTAGGCCGCGATAGGAGAGCTGGTGGTGTCCTCGAGCCCGGAGAGCGGACGAAGTCCAGGGTGTGCCCAGAGGCGTTCGGAGCGGGAGATGTCGGGCGTGGCCTCGTCAGTGACACGTTCAGTGCCAAATTCGAAGAACCCTGCATCCGCGTAGTGAACGAACGGAATGTCTAGGCCGTCGATCCATGCCATGGGTTCGTCAGTGTCATTGTGGTGGCCGTGAAAATTCCAGCCCGGCGTCAGTAAAAAGTCACCACGAGACATACGAACCGGATCGCCATTAACCACTGTCCACACGCCTTCACCCTCAACGACAAAACGGAAAGCGTTCTGTGAATGGCGGTGTTCGGGGGCGGTCTCACGGCCACCGAGGTACTGGATTGCGGCCCAGAGGGTAGGGGTTGCGTAGGGTGTGCCGCCCAGGCCGGGGTTGGCTAGGGCAATAGCGCGGCGCTCACCGCCGCGGCCAACGGGAACCAAATCGCCGGCACGGGCGGCAAGCGGATAGAGGTCGCTCCACCGCCATACGTGAGCCTCGGCCTTAGGGGATGGAACCATCGGCATCAAGTCGGCAATCTCGGTCCACAGTGGGATCAGATTTTCTTTCTCAAAATCCCGGTAAAGCTCCTCCAACGCAGCGGCCTCTTCAGGCGTTGGCTCAGGCGCAGCGTGTTCCGCCGCTACTGATTCGTGGGTCGTGTTCTCGGCGCTGATGGACACGGAAACCTCCTAGAGGGGTGAAGAACTCTTGTTGTGTAGTTCGACCCTACGGAGGACCATATGTGATCTCCACCATATTCTGTCAAGCAGAATTTTCTCGAGTTATTTCACTGATTTCGGAACCTATTCCGGCCCTGCCGGGTTGGCGGCGATGTCGATCTCCAGCTGGCGGCACGTTTCCCGGAGGGCGGTGACCAGTCCGTCGTCGAACAAGCGCCGGAACCTTGTTGCGGGCGTGGCCACACTGAGCGCCCCAACGGCGTTCCCATGCCTATTGTGTAAGACTGCGCCCATGGCGCTGACGCCTTCCTCAGTGCCCTCGAAGTTCGCAGCGAAGCCGTTGTCTCGAATGGTTTCCAGTTCACGCAAAAATGCTGGATATTCGGCGTCGGAAATGTTGTCTCCACCAATCTCGGCGTTGTTGCTTCGAAAGAGTTGCTCGAGCATGGCGGGCTCCAACTCGGCGAGCAACGCCTTGCCGCCTGACGTTTTATTGGCTGGCAGCACAACGCCTTGACGGTCGCCAATCCGCAGCACGTTACCGCCTTCGACGGTCGACAGGAACCGCACTTTGGTACCAACGCGGACCATCAGATTCACCGTTTCGTTGAGTCGCGCTGACAAGAGCTCCATGTGTGGCTGGGCGACACTGCGGAGCAGTCGAGTCCACGCGAGGCCGGCCGGCCCTATGCCCATGGCTGGACCTGGAACGTAGCGCCGATGTTCGTCTTGTACGGCAAATCCCCGGTAGATAAGCATCGCTAATAGCCGGTGGGCCGTAGAGGGTGCGACGCCGAGCTCCGTGGCGGCATCCTTGAGACGCAGCGCGCCACCGTCGCGCAGTAACTGCAGCAACTGCAAAGCGTTGTCCACGGCGTCGATGGAGTAAGTGGGCCGCTTCTGCATCGGCTTCCGCAGAGAGGTTGGTGGCGGCGAGATCGAGTCGAATTTATTCTGCACATCAGAATTGTATTGCAGATCACGTTGCTCCACCACGACAGTAGTGGCATGAATCACATGCAACCTGCTGCAGCGTCGCAGCAGTCTCCACTGCCAAAGCGCAGCCGTGCCGCCGGTGACGAACCCGCCGCACAAAGTTTCTCCAAAGCGTCCGCCATGGCCGTCCTAGTTTGTTGGCTTTTGGTGGTTTTTGATGGATACGACCTCATTGTCTACGGGACAGTCCAGTCGTCCCTTATCAACGGAACAGGATGGGGCCTGACCAAGGCGACCGCTGGAACCGTTGGATCGATGGCGTTCCTTGGCATGATGATCGGTGCAGTATTCGCTGGCCGTATGTCAGATACCTGGGGCCGCCGGCGCACCATCATCGGTTGTGCCATAGTCTTTTCCGTCTTCACTATTCTGTGCGCACTCTCACCTAATGCGATCGTGTTTGGTGGGCTGCGTCTGCTTGCTGGTATTGGCCTTGGCGGGCTGGTTCCCTCGGCCAACGCACTCGTGGCTGAGCTGGTGCCGGCGAAGTGGCGGTCCACTATTGCAACGCTCATGATGTCGGGTGTTCCGATTGGTGGTTCCTTGGCGGCGGTGGTGGGTATTCCGCTGATTCCAGCTTTTGGCTGGCAAGCCATGTTCTTGGTGGCAGTTCTTGCCTTGATGATTGTTATCCCGTTGGGCTTGCGCTATTTGCCTGAAACGTTGGGGCAGCGCGGGAACGGTGTGCACCAAGGCGATGCTGTTTCTTTAGGCGGCGAACCGCGTCAGCGTCCCGGCTTTGGCGCCTTGCTCAGGGCACCGTTTCTGGGGCTCAGTGTGCTTTACGCCGTTGCTACGTTAGCCACTCTCTTTGCGTGGTACGGGCTTGGAACGTGGCTGCCTAACCTGATGCAGCTTGCTGGCTATAACCTCGGTTCGGCTCTTACCTTTGCGCTTGCGCTGAACTTGGGTGCAGTAGCTGGCTCGGTAATTACGGCATGGGCAGGGACCCGCTTTGGACCCATCCCGACGGCTATCGCGGCCGCGGGCGTCGCAGCAGTGGCTCTCGTAGTGCTTGTGTCCGGGCCTTCGGTCGGCGTCGTTTATCTGATGCTCGTGTTGGCAGGCGTCGGAACGCATGGCACACAGTGCCTGATTATTGCGGCAGTTGCTAACCACTACCCGGCGCATTTGCGCGGGACAGCTCTTGGTTGGGCACTCGGCGTCGGGCGCATTGGCGCCGTAGTCGCTCCCCAGGTAGGTGGCCTATTGCTGGCTGCCGGGCTGGGCGTCAACTCAAACTTCTTGGCTTTTGCAGGCGCGGCGGCCGTTGCTGCAGTGCTCCTGGGGGCCATTTCCCTCAAGAACAAATCCACACTCAAAGTCTCTCAAGGAGTCAGCCATGTCTGATGTGAAATCCACTACTGATGTTCTAGTAATTGGCGGAGGAATGGCCGGTTTGGCTGGCGCGCTCGCTCTGCGTGAGAGCGGTGCGAATGTCACCTTGGTTGAACGTGCACCGGAGTTTGGCGAAGTAGGAGCGGGTCTGCAGATGGCGCCCAACGCTTCACGGGTACTCAAGCGTTGGGGCTTGCTGGAGAAGGCGCTTGAGATTGGTGTTCAGCCTAAGCATCTGGTCTTCCGCGACGCCATCACGGGCGAGGAGCTAACTCGGCAGACCCTCGGCGGTGAGTTCGAAGAGCGTTATGGTGCGCCCTATGTGGTGATTCACCGTAGCGACCTCCACCGAGTCTTGTTGGAGGGTTGCCAAGCCGCAGGCGTCACGCTCGTCAACGATGTAACAGTCCAGAGCGTTGAGACGATCAATGGGCGCGGGATTGCGCACACTGTTGCGGGCGTGGATTATGAGGCGGACGTTGTCATTGGTGCGGATGGTTTGAAGTCCACCTTGCGGCCTCTAGTCGCTAACGATGAGCCCGTCTCTTCGGCTTATGTGGCTTACCGTGGCACGGTTCCGATCACGGAGGAAACACCTCAAGCAGATCTTGAAGACGTCATCGTCTATCTTGGGCCGAACTGCCACTTGGTGCAGTACCCGCTTCGGAAGGGCGAGCTGCTGAATACTGTTGCAGTATTCAAATCTCCCTCGTTTGAACGTGGTGAAGAACAGTACGGCGGTGTAGATGAGCTGGAGGCGGCCTACAAGGATTGTGTTCCCGCTGTGCAAGAGGCCTTGAAAAACCTGGGTACCGCGATGCGCTGGCCGATGTATGACCGTGACCCGATCCAAAACTGGGTTGCTGGCCGGATGGTGTTGATGGGCGACGCCGCCCACCCCATGTTGCAGTACCTTGCGCAAGGAGCCTGCCAAGCGCTGGAAGATGCCGCAGTTCTGCAAGATGTCTGTGAAGGAACGGTTTTTACTGACGACGGCGCCAACCCTGAGGCTTGGGACGCGGCGATGCGGGAATTCAACTCGCTCCGCGCCGAGCGGACTGCTCGGGTTCAACGTACGGCTCGCGTCTGGGGTGAGTCTTGGCACGTGTCCGGACTGGCACGTACGCTCCGCAACTTGTTGTTCAAGAGCCGCGCCGACGGCAATTTCCAGCACAACGATTGGTTGTACGGCCAAGATAACGACGGCGTGCCGGCCCGCTCCACTGCGCGGTCGCTCGCGTCCGCGCAGGTTGTCTAAGGGTCAGCTGTTTCAGGGCGCGGGTAACGCAGTGGCGTGGAAGTCTTACGTAGAATAGGAACCATGACTTCCACGGTTGACACTGCAACTGCCCGCGCTCGCCTGCTTGAGCTCATCAAGGAATTGGCGGTGGTGCGTGGCAAGGTGATCCTGTCCAGTGGTGCCGAGGCTGATTACTACATTGATCTGCGCCGCATCACCTTGCACCACGAGGCATCCAAGTTGGTGGGCCAGGTGATGCTGGAGCTCATTGATGCTGCGGGAATCGAATATGAGTGCGCCGGCGGTCTGACCATGGGTGCCGATCCTGTGGGCACCGCCGTCATGCATGCTGCTGTGGATGCGGGCCGGCCCGTAGATGCGTTTGTGGTGCGCAAGGCGCAGAAGTCTTACGGTATGGGCCGTCAGGTTGAAGGCCCCTCGGTTGAGGGCCGCAATGTGGTGGTTCTTGAGGACACATCCACCACAGGCGGCTCCGCGCTGACTGCTGTTGAGGGTGTGCGTAAGGCCGGCGGAAACGTGGTTGCAGTGGCAGTGATTGTGGACCGCGACACTGGCGCCAAGGAAAAAATTGAGGCCGAAACCGGTGTCCCGTACCTCTTCGCTTTTGGCAAGGACGAGCTGGGTCTGAACTAGGTCCCCTTGCCTGAAACCTCCGCGGGGGAGGAGATGAACCGGGGTCAGAACACTACGACGGCGGAGTGGGCCAGCGCGCTTAAAACCGCCACCGGGATGCACCGGTTTTCTCGGCGTGCCTTTGTGATTGGCGCCGGTTCAGCGTCCATATTGGCCGCGGACATGGCCTTCACTCGTGCCGTGGCGGAGCAGCGACGACGGACCCAAATTTTGACCGTGAAGGACAGCTACGCGGAAGCGTATTTCCCGGATGCTGCGTGGATTCTTTTTCCCGGGTTCAAAACGGGTTGGGAGGAATCTCAGGTCATCCTCTTGGCCCTGCGTGATGCTTTGAACCAGCGAGGCCAGCTGGCCGCCGTCGGATACTCAAATTTGGGTTTGCGCGTTGAAGACGTGGTGGCCGCCGTCCTAGATTTTGTGCAGAGTCGCCGGCTGAAAACCCTGTACTTTTATGGCCACAGTTTTGGTGGGATGTTAGCCACCCAAGTGGCGGCAATCTTGCGCAGGCTCTACAACATTCGGGTGCGGCTGATTCTTTTGGATTCGAGCCCTGCGAGCCGTCAAGACGTCTTGGACGGTAGTTGGTTTGACGATGTGGTGTTCCTGTATGAACGCGGTGTGCGGATTCCGAGCCTGCTGCGTGGAGGCTATGAACTTGGTGAGCGGGTGGCCAACAAGAACGAGCGTAGTTGGAAGCAAGTCTTTGAGCAGTCCATGGCTGAGCTTTCACCGTTGGCGCCGTCGAGTCTTTTGGTTCAAACCGAATCGGCGTACATCTATCACTTTGAAGTCGCCGACTATCACGGGCTGATCAGCGACACCAAGATGATCTACATCGGGAGTCCGGCCGACCGAACGGTTGACTATTTTTCAGCACGGGAGCGTTGGCGCAACAACTACAGGTCCAATATGGTCTCGGCGGATCAGCAGACTAAGGGCGCAGCCCCGGCACACGCGAGCCCGCAGTGGAGTGCACTCGTGTACCGCCCGCTCATCACAGAGCTGCTGGACAAATATGACCCGCTGCCCTCGATGGAGCGGAATATTGACCCTCGCGATTGGCCTACCCAGCGTTAACCAGTAGCTAAATCTGCTTCATCAGATCGGCCACGGAGTTCAGGACCTGGTTGGGCCGGAACGGGTAGGCTGCGATGTCCTCAGGCTGGGTGATGCCGCTGAGAACCAATACGGTGTGCAGTCCAGCTTCCATGCCAGCGATGATGTCCGTGTCCATGCGGTCACCGATCATGGCCGTGGTCTCCGAGTGTGCATCGATCTGGTTCATGGCTGAGCGAAACATCATGGGGTTCGGTTTGCCCACCACGTAAGGTTCGCGCTCGGTGGCCTTGGTGATCATTGCGGCAATCGCGCCAGTTGCCGGCATGGGGCCGTCCTTGGACGGGCCCGTGGCGTCGGGATTGGTGGAGATAAACCGGGCGCCGTCCAGAATCAACCGGATCGCGGTAGTGATCGCTTCAAAAGAGTAAGTGCGAGTTTCGCCGAGCACCACAAAGTCTGGGTTCTGGTCGGTGAGGATAAAACCGGCCTCGTGGAGCGCCGTCGTAAGTCCTGCCTCACCAATGGTGTAGGCGCGGTTTCCGCTGCCTGAACCGCTCACCTGCTCCTTCAAAAACTGGGCAGTGGCCAGCGCGGAGGTCCAGATGTTCTCTTCTGGCACTTCCAAGCCGGAAGAGCGCAAACGAGCGGCAAGATCACGCGGGGTGTAAATGGAGTTGTTAGTCAGCACCAAAAAGCGCTTCGACGTATCAACCCAGCGCTGAATGAGTTCCGCTGCTCCAGGGATGGCGTGGTTTTCGTGAACCAGCACACCGTCCATATCCGTAAGCCAGCATTCGATTTCTTGGCCACTACGGTACTTGCTGGTCTGGAAAGTGGGGTTCGAGTCGGAGCTGTTCTCAGTCATGCTTACAGTCTTTCATTCTTCGGCGATGGATACAGCTACCCATCGAATTTTGACTCAAGCTGCGAGCCCCTGTTTTAGGCTGGGGGAGGCAACTTGGCTGCGAATCCGCGCCGAGCGTCACAATCCAGGGGGAATCCACGTGAGCAACAATTTTGGCCCGCCACCACCGCCAAACCAACAGCCCGTGCCGTACGACGGCGGGACACCGCCTCAGCCGGTAATGCCGCCTTATGGAGCAGCGCCGCCTTTTAGCGCTCACCCGGATGACGCAGCAGATCAGACAGTGCTGCGTTACCAACCCGAACCGGTGAACCAAGGTGTTCCGGAAGCGGTCTCGCCGCGAACTAGGAGCGGCAAAAACCTCGCGATCATTCTTGGAAGCGCCACGGCCGTGCTGGCACTAGTCATCGTGGCCATTTTTGTGTGGGTAGTGCCGGCGATGAACGCTCTGTACACGCCAGCACCGGCCAAAACAGTGCCGGTTGCCGAGTCTCCTGCGCCAACCACCACTGCCGCAACCACCAGCGCCACCCCGGAAGCGCAGCCCTCCTCAATCCCGGCCGGGGCAACACCACTTCCGGCGGTTTGGGCCGCTTTGGCTGGCCCTAGCAACGTTCCTGCCGACGGCGACCCCAAGTTTGGAAAGTTTGTCACCGGGGAATCCTCCTTCCAGTATTTGAAAGAGTGGAGCAACGATTCAACCTTTGGTGTGAGCCGGGATCCTCTGACAGGAACCGCCATGCAGCAGCAGGCCTACGGTACGGAAACTAAGGACGCTGACGGCATTTCCACGGCTTTCGCGTTCTTCGCTGAGTCCCAGGAAGGCAAGCACACCGCCGAGGTACCCAAAGTTCAGGCGGCTCTGAAGCAGTTGGAAGCCAAACTTGTTGCGCTCCCAGCCGCTGATCTGCCCAAGACCTTGGTGGGCCACAAATGTGCCAGCGACTTCCGTTCATCCAAGCCTCAACTGCGCGAGTTCCGCCGGGGCATCGGAGTTGTGGTGATGTTCGAATGCAAAACGGGTGCTGGGGACCAGATCCAGGGTGTGAACATTTTTGCCATCACACCCTGGGGGACTCCACAACGTGTGGGCGTTTCAGGGCATAAAGACTATTGGGATGCCCACCCGGGCCTGATGCAGCAATTGGGCAACAGCTACCGCATCAACAAGTGGAAGCAAGGCTAATGTTGAGGGGTGACTGAGTACCCAGAATCCCCGGCCCCCGCTGTCGAACCAATAACAGCGGATTCAACTTCAGAGCACCAAATCCCCGCTCATCAGGTTGGTCTTGGCCCGTGGGAGGGTGAATGGCCGGAAGGTGATCACTGGGATCACGAGCTGCTGGCCAATGGGGACCGCCGGAATGTGGTGGACAAGTACCGTTACTGGTTGCACGAGTCGATCGTTGCTGACTTGGACCAGCACCGTCACAATTTTCATGTGGCCATTGAAAACTGGCAGCACGATCTGAACATTGGCACGGTGGTGCGCACTGCTAACGCTTTTTTGGCCAAAGAAGTACACATTATTGGACGACGCCGGTGGAACCGCCGCGGCGCCATGGTCACCGACCGCTACCAGCATGTTCGTCATCACGCCACGGTTGAAGAGTTTGTTGAGTGGGCACACGGCGAAGGCTTGGCCGTGATTGGCATCGACATTTTTCCGGACTCGGTGCCGTTGGAAACGTACACTTTGCCTCGGGATTGTGTACTGGTCTTTGGCCAAGAGGGCCCTGGTCTGAGCCCGGAAGTTCACGCAGCCGCGGAGGCAACGCTCTCCATTGAGCAGTTTGGTTCTACCCGCTCCATCAATGCAGCCTCGGCCGCGGCCATTGCGATGCACGCCTGGATCCGCCAACACCACTTCGGTCAGAGTATCTAACCCCCCGACCTGTTTCCTCCCGCCCTGTTTCCTCCCGCCCTCGCACCTTCTCCCGCTCCCGTTCTCGAGCGTGCCTGTTTTCTCCCGCCGAGTTGGCACTTCGCGCGGGTGTTTCGCGGGGGAAGGGGAGTGGAGCGGCAAACCAGCGGGGGGGGGGAGAATACAACGGG
>NZ_JBNPEO010000005.1:67035-157044 GCF_050490315.1 Pseudarthrobacter sp. J1738
CCCCCTCTGGTTTGCCCCTCGCTTTGGTTTCTCCCAGAACCCCCCCCCCCACCTCCCCAACTCGGCAGGGGAGGAACGCCTCAAGCTGTGGATAACTCTGCGGCGGTGGGCCGAATTGGGCAAGAATTGGCCCATGCGCAAGTCCCAACTTCCCGAACACCTCCAAGGCGTGTCCTTTGCCTTGCGGGCCTCGGACAAGTCGGGCGTGAGTCGCGGCCGAACTCGAGCGAAGGACCTTATGGTGGTCTCGCGCGGAATTCGGCTCCCGACGCAGACGCAGCCCCGTGGTGCAGCAGCCGTTCGTGCCTACACCGAGCTGGACGAGTCCTCAATCCTCAGCCATGTATCAGCTGCTCGTCTCTGGGAAATGCCCCTACCGGCGAGTTTGAGCGGAGATTGGCGCCTCCATATTGCCCGCAGGGCGGTGCACTCTGTTCCGCGCCGAGCCAACACCGTCGGCCACCTTTTAACGCTCGCGGCAGGTGAAGATACAGAGGTCGACGGCGTCCGCCTCACCTCTGCGCCGCGAACCTGGCTGGACATGGCGTCGACGCAAACCACCATGGAAGACCTTGTTGTCATGGGAGATCACTTGGTGTGCAGCCATGGCCCTGAGTTCCCGGCTCCACGTGAGGCGGTGTGTTCTATAGATGACCTTCGGCAGGTTGTGGACGCGCATCCGGGAGCACGTGGAATTCGCAAAGCGCGCGAGGCCCTGAATCTGGTCCGAGTGGGGGCCGACTCCGCTCCTGAGAGCCGGATGCGACTTGCTTTGGTTCAGGCTGGTTTGCCGGAACCGGCTCTAAACCTGGTGGTGTTTGACGATTTTGGCAGGCCGATTGTTTGGCCGGACGCGGCATATCTGGAGCATCGGGTTGCTCTTCAGTACGACGGCGGGCATCACGGTGACGAGGTGCAGTACCTGCGCGACATCCGCAGGGCAGAAGCGTCCGCCGCGCACGGCTGGCTTGAGGTTCGCGTCTCGCAACATGACCTCACGGGTGAGCGGCCCGGCGTCGTACTTAAAGTGCGGCGGGCGCTCGAATCCCGTGCCGAGTTGGCACTTCGCGCGGGTGTTTCGCTCAAACATGCACGCTAAGTGCCAACTCGGCGGGAGGGGAGAGGTGGGAGGCGGGAGGGGCAGACAGAAGTGGTTACTCTCCGGTAACTTGTGACGTGTAACACGCTCAATGATGAGCCTGTACGTCCCTTGGAGGTTCAATGAAGCACCCTTCCACTCGCATCGGCGCAGCCGCTGTACTCATCGCAGCCCTCAGCCTCACGGCCGTTGGCGCGGCCAACGCAACTACCGTTTCCAGCGCGGAGTCCAGCACCGCGGTTGTAGATTCCACGACAACGGATTTCTACTCAACCCCCAGCGTGCTGCCTGCCAACAATGGGGACATTATTCGGACGCAACCATCCGTCTTCTATCTTGACCCGCTCAAAACCATCAAGGCCCAAGCCTCGGTCACCCGCATTATGTACCGAAGCACAGGCAGTCACGGCGAAGCCACTGCTGTCACCGGAACCGTTTTGGTTCCAACGGCCGCATGGCTGGGCAAAGGCCCCCGCCCGCTGGTGAGCTACGCGGCAGGAACCCAAGGACTCAACGATTCATGCGCCCCGTCGCGGCAAATGGCGGTGGGTGGAGAGTATGAAGGAACGTTCATCGCCGGCCTCCTGACGCGCGGATACAGCGTTGTTGTCACCGATTATCAGGGCCTTGGAACCGATGGAATGCACAACTACATGTCCCGCGCGTCACAGGGGCACGCAGTTTTGGATGCTGCGCGCGCGGCCAAACGCTTAGGCAGTGCGAACATTCTTCCCACGGCGCCCGTGGCGATCGCTGGATATTCGCAAGGTGGTGGTGCCTCAGCCTCAGCAGCTGAACTCGCCCCCGAGTACGCTCCAGAAATTAACCTGAAAGGCGCCTACGCCGGTGCCGTGCCAGCAGAGTTGAGTGCTGTAGCAAAGAACCTCGACGGCGGCGCTTACGGAGCGTTTTTGGGTTACGCACTGATTGGGCTCAGCGCCGACTACGGGGTGAATTTCAACAATTACCTCAACCAAGCGGGCAAGGACCGGATGGCAGCCATCGCCACCCAGTGCACCATCGCTGCTGTGGCAAACAATGCCTTTATGAACACAGCCACCATGACGGTTAGTGGGCAAAAGGTCAGCAGCCTGGTGGGGCAAGCGGAATTCAGCAGCATCATCACCGAACAAACTATTGGCAACCGGCGTGTGCCGCGTGTGCCAGTGTTGCTCTCGCACAGCGTGTTGGATGACGTGATCCCGTACAAGGTAGGTGTTGATCTTGCCAAGCGGTGGTGTGCTCAAGGGGCCAACTTGTACTTCGACACCACCGGAGGCCCGACTCACATCGGTGGCTACGTGGCGGCCGCCCCAGCAGCGTTTGCCTTCCTTGAGCAGCGCTTCGCGGGAACCCCGACCGTGAGTAACTGCTGGTTGTACTAGCGGCGACTGTACCTCTCACCCCTGATCGAGTTGGCACTTAACGCCCATCCCAAGCGGGAACATGGGCGTTAAGTGCCAACTCGGCGGAAGGAGGGGGCGTCCAAATGACGGTAACTTTCCGGTGATGTCCGCGGAAATGGCTAGGATGGGTTCTAACCGCACAGGTCTACTCCGCAAGGTCCTCTGGACCTGCTTCGCGAACATTCACAAGGAGTCAGTATGCCCATCGCAACACCGGAAATTTATGCAGAGATGATTGACCGCGCAAAGGCGGGCGGATTCGCTCTCCCGGCCGTGAACGTGACATCTTCTCAGACCCTCAACGCCACCCTGCGTGGTTTTGCCGAAGCCGAATCTGACGGCATCATCCAGGTTTCCACCGGCGGTGGCGCCTACTGGTCCGGTGCGTCTACCAAGGACATGGTTGCCGGTTCTTTGGGCTTCGCTGCTTTCGCTCGCGAAGTTGCTAAGAACTACAACGTCAACGTTGCGCTGCACACTGACCACTGCCCCAAGGACAAGCTGGACGGATTCGTTCTGCCCCTGCTCGCTGCCTCGGAAGAAGCAGTGAAGGCCGGCAAGGACCCCATCTTCAACTCTCACATGTGGGACGGTTCCGCTGAGACTTTGCAGGAGAACCTGCGCATTGGCCGCGAACTCCTGGAGCGCGCTGCTGCTGCCAAGATCATCCTCGAAGTTGAGATTGGTGCTGTTGGTGGCGAGGAAGATGGTGTGGAGAACGCCATCAATGACAAGCTTTACTCCACCGTCGAGGACGCCCTGGCAACTGTTGAAGCACTGGGTTCAGGTGAATTTGGCCGTTACATCACTGCTCTGACCTTCGGCAACGTCCACGGTGTGTACAAGCCCGGTGGCGTGAAGCTGCGCCCGGAGATCCTCAAGGACATCCAGGACCAGATTGGTGCCAAGCTTGGCAAGGATCGCCCCTTTGACCTCGTGTTCCACGGTGGTTCGGGCTCCTCGGAGAAGGAGATCGCTGATGCTGTTTCCTACGGTGTTATCAAGATGAACATCGACACTGACACCCAATACGCCTACACCCGCCCAGTAGTGGATCACATGCTCCGCAACTACGACGGCGTGCTCAAGGTAGACGGCGAAGTCGGCAACAAGAAGCTTTACGATCCCCGCGTTTGGGGCGCTTCGGCTGAGGCTGGCTTGGCTGCACGTGTGGTGGAAGCTGCTGCGCAGCTGGGCTCCACGGGCAAGACCTTCTCCTAATGTCTGACGAATTCCGTAAGCAGCTGATTGGTCCTGAACCCACCCTTCTGCCGGCTGAATCAGAGATCTACCAGCACCTAGCCTTGGGCCAGGAAGCTGTGGATCTGGTGGCTCAGTACCCTACGTCTTCGCTGCTCTGGGCCATTTTGGCTGAGGAAGCATGGGCTGAAGGGCGGACGGTGGATTCTTACGCGTACTCGCGTGTGGGGTACCACCGTGGGCTGGATTCCTTGCGCCGCAATGGTTGGCGTGGAGTGGGTCCGGTTCCGTGGTCACACGAGCCGAACCGCGGCTTCCTGCGCGCACTCTACGCGCTAGGCCGTGCCGCGGCAGCCATTGGCGAAGCTGAGGAACCGGAGCGTATTGAGAAGTTCCTCAACGATTCGGACCCGGCAGCGAAAGCAGCCATCGAGGCGCACTAAGTGATTTAATAACGACGGCGGTACTGGCCCCCAAAGGCCGGGCCGCCGTCGTTATTTCACGAGTTTTTATGGCTGCGAAAGGTTCCTTTTGGCCAAGCTTTATTTCCGTTACGGTGCCATGAACTCCGGCAAGTCCACGGGTTTGCTGCAAGCGGCGTTCAACTATGAAGAGCGCGGCCAGCGCGTCTTGCTCGCCAAGCCCGGAGTGGACACCAAGGGCGAGGACCAGATTGTGTCCCGTCTGGGTGTGACCCGGACAGTGGATTTTGTGATCCCTCAGGGCGCGGATGTGCGGGAACTGTTTGCGGCGAAGGCTGCTGGCGATGATCCGGATGCACTGCTTGAACACGTTGATGCTCCGCGCGTGGCTTGCCTGCTGGTGGATGAGGCTCAATTTTTGGATCCGGAACAAGTGGATGATCTGTTCCGAATTGCCGTGCTGGACGGCGTGCCGGTGTTGGCGTACGGAATCCGCTCAGATTTTTTGACTCGCGCGTTCCCTGGTTCGGCCCGGCTGATGGAAGTTTCGCACTCCCTTGAGGAGCTGAAAACCATCTGCCGCTGTGGCCGGAAGGCGGTATTTAATACGCGCCGGGTGGGGGACCGTTTTGTGTTCGACGGCGATCAGGTCGCCATTGATGGGGCGGAAGTTCGGTACGAGTCGCTGTGCGGGTCCTGTTACTTGCGCGAATCAGGCGGCAAGCTAGGACCCGCCAAAAACGACTAGCGAGTAACGGGGTTCAGTCCCGTGCGGGCCATGGCGTCGGCGTAAACGAAACGCATTTCTTCGAGATACTGCTCCTGACGAGCGGGGGTACCAGCGAAGGAGCGGCCACCCAAAGCACGGACCTTGTATGTTTTCAGGCCGCGGCGCCAGATGAGCTGGTTCTCGGTTTTGAGTAACAAGCCAGCCAGGCGGTTGGCTTCGGTGCCGTGAGCCACAATGACGGAGGCTCGGGGGATCAGGACCAGCAAACGCAGGAGCGGTTTGAGGCCGGCCTGGATTTGTTCGGGAGTGAGCTTGCTCTGAGGTTCGCCCGGTGTAAACCACGGGTGTACGTTCCACGGCATCACGAATTCGGGGCGCAAACCAAGCTGCCACTGCAACCCCAACATGCGGGCCACTGCGGCGTCGTCGCCGGGGGTGATGAACCCACCATCCGGGGTTTCACCGGTGCTGGAGAAAAGGCTGACAATTCGGCACTCATTGACATCGTGAATCGGGTCCACGTAGGACACTTCACTGCCGGGCTTTAGCTCGCGCAAGGAATCGGCGAGCTCGTTGACAACAGCTACATTGGGTTCGTAACGACGGTTCATTAGCTGCTCACGAATGGAGTCAAGGGCCTGGGCTGTCATATTAAGGTAGTGCCTCCAGAGGGGAAATTGGGGCACGAACGAGCTGCCAGATGGCAGGTCCCGGTCCGGGCCCCTGCCTGATCGATCACTCCAGTCTACCAACGCAAAAGGACGCCACGCCCGGGAATGCCGTGAACTCCGCTCTTGAGTGCGGAGATTCACACGATGGAGGATGATTCTTCCCATGGAAAAGAGAGAACCTTCCGCCGCTGCGCTTGAAGCATTTGACGCGATAGTTACCGAGTTAGCGGCCTCGGGGGCGGTTCTGGGCAACACCTTCGGGGCCAAGGCGATCATGCTAAACAAGAAAGCCACCGCATGCCTGAATGGCGATGCAATGTCTTTCAAATTGGGTAGGGATTCGGCCGAACATGCCTCCGCGCTGGCTTTGGAGGGGGCTTTACTGTTTGACCCCTCGGGAATGGGGCGGCCCTTTAAGGACTGGGTTGAGGTTCCGCTGGCGCACAGTGAGCAGTGGGGTGAGCTGGCTCAGTCCGCGATTGAGTTCGCCGCCGGGGCTGCCTAGCTGAGGGCTCCTGCCGGGCACTCGTCGATGCCTTTACTCCGGAGGGCTATAAGAGACGTGGCCTGGACCATCGTTGTACCGGTATCCAACCGAGAAACGAGTATAAATAACCCCGTTCACGAACTGGTCCCGGATCTCTTCGGCAAAATCAGACGCCTCAACCTGGGTTGCGAACGCTCCAAGGACAGTATTGTGCGGTGAATCGTCCTGCAACACAATCCATACACCGCCCACTGCCGCCGGCCTCTCGGTAGTTTTTCGCCTTCTCCACAGCGACATTAATTCTCCTCGGTCTTCATTCCAAAATCTGTAAAAGGCCCAGCCAAATCCGGACAACCCGCTCTATAAGTCCGCGCTTGCAAACGGTCCCGACGGCGTTACGTTGCCACAAGCCATCATTCACCTTGCCAGTTCCTTGCGAAACACCGGCGAGCCAGCTGCCGCCGTCGAACTTTTGGAAAAACACCCCAGCAATACCGTCGCGGAGAAAGCGGTCAAAAAAGTAAACAGTGGGCATCCGGAAGCGTTGCACTACCTTGTAGCGCCGTCGGAGTTTCATCTGGCCCATCGCCATCAGATCCGCGATTCCTGCAAGTAGACGGCATCTGGCGTGTGGAACGACTTTTTGATGCGAGCTTCAGGAATCATTGAACAGCATGCTCTTGGGCTCTTGGGCTCTTGGGCTCTTGGGCTCTTGGGCGGTTGGACGAAAGATGGACTGTTTCGGCGACGGTTTTCAATAGCCCGAAGGCCGACCTCGGCGGCAAGAGCAGCCGAGTTCCGGATTAGCTTGTCGGATTGTCTACATAGATATTTCTCTTTAACGAAAAACTTACAGATTGAGTAATATTGCTTGACACGCCTGTCGACCCTTCGTAGGGTTACATCGTGCCATTCGGCGCGATGCCGATCAGAAGGGGTTCCCATGAAGAAATTTATTGGCAATTTGAAGGTACGTTTCGCCAAAGATGTCACCACCAGCGGCCGCTGGAACAAATACATCGTCAAGCCATAACCAAAACTAGTGACCTCAGCCCCGTTCGGAGCTCAACTAAAGTCATTCATCCATGAACTCAGGGGTGAAGGGCATTTGCTGCCGACAAAGGCGGGGCGACTGATTGTGGTCGACGCGGGCCTTGCCGCGGAAATTCTTCAGGTGAGGCCCGCGTTCCCAGCCGAGCGCACTGTATTCAAACCAGTTCCCGGCCATGACCTTCCGATTGAGACCATGAAGCGGCTCGCAAGCTTCTATTCGCTTGAACGACTGACTGAATCTTTCGGCAGGGAAGTGATGGAATTACGAAGCCCTCGCCGGGCCTTGTCGAGTGCCGCAACCATGAAGCAGCTGCTTTCGCCCGTGCTGACAGGGATAGAAGTCCGGTATGCAGCCGACATGTCCCTTGACCGGGGGGAAGCCGCGTTTATTCAAAGGCTGCGAACTGCCATCCTGGAAACAACGACGGCGGTTGTGTCTAGTGCCCTTTGGTTTTTGCAGAAGTCCGGAGGATCACTCGCGTCGAGCGACACAGTCGTTCTAGAAACGCTTCGCCTCGTTCCACCGGCATGGCTAATTCCCCGACGCCTTAGCGCAGATCATGTGGGGCTGGTCGATGAGGAACTGATTGGCCAGGAAGTGTTCATTAGCCCCTTGATAATTCACTACAGATCTTCAACGTTTGCCGACCCGGCCGAGTTCAATCCTGGGAATTGGGTTCTGACGAATCGCCGTTCCTGGCCAAGCGACTATTGCCCCTTTGGATTCGGGCGGTCTGGCTGTTGGTTCTGGAGAGAAGTACTCCTGATTGCTTCAACTATGGTCGAGTTCCTACGGCACAACTCTTCGGTGATGCTCCCGCGGTTCAAGAGCGCGGTCATTCCGGTTTCTCCCGTCCTCGCCGTCGCGGGTGTCCGCTTTCTTGGCGCATCAGCTTAGTTGAACGGTTCAATTGAAAGGAGTGCGGTCCTCAATGCGCTATGTGGCATGGTCTGAAATTGACCCATTGCGAGCATTGCAATTCTCGGCAGACGGGTTCAACGAAGCCGTAGGAGGTGGCCCCAACATCGACCAGCAGCTTGCGTCGGTGGATCTCCAAGCAAGCCTGGCTGCAATGGAGGGAAACGAAATCGTGGCAGTCACTCAGTGTGGGCGAGCCACCCAAATGTTCGCCGGAGAAACTCGAACGGTTCTTTGCAACACCGGCACGGCGGTTCGAGATGACTACCGTGGCCAAGGGGTAGGGAAGCGCCTGCTAAGCATCTTGACTTCATCTATGGACGCCCACGACGCGAAGGCAGTGTATGCGTGGGGCAAAAATGCAGGACTTTCAGGGCCGCTGTGGACGGCAGGTCCGAGTCTAATGCACCGTAAAATTGAACCCCGTTTCGAGGATGTCTCAGATTCGCAGCATCGTGTCCGGGAGTCCGATGCGGATCTGTTCTGCGATCTGCAGAATCATTTCGCCGCGCGTGTGCAAGGTGCGTTGATGCTTGATCCATTGACCTATAACTCGCTCTGTTATGCTCCCGGTTCTCGAGTCACTAACTTCTCTCTGGAAGATGAACGCGGCTACGTCGCAGTTGGATGGGGCGTCGAACATGAGGTTCTGAAGCACCTCGTGATCAGCGACGTGTTCATGGCACCTGGCCAGGACATCCAGCAAGTTGTTTCTTCCGTAGCGAAGGAACGCGGCTACGAGAGTGTGAGTGTTTTGGACTCCGGTAACTGGCCACAAGCAGCATTCGCTGGAGAGATAGGAACCTTCGTCTCCACCCTGTACAGCTACGGAACCGTTTCGGATGCAGGCCCGGACAATAATCCAGTTAGAACTCCATTTTATTTCTAAACCTGAGGAACCTCTCCGACTAAGGCGCGGGTTCCTCGACTCCGCGCGTAGTGTCTGTGCCATCGTGGCGAGGTTTCTGTTGAATTAATTCACTCGCTTCCATCACCCAGGGGACCAAAATTGCGACTAACTACCAGCTTCAGATCGTTCTTCTCAGCACGTGCAGCTCGGCGCGCGAGCCGCGCCGAAGACAAGTTTGTGATGCCATCAAACTTCAAGCGTTTGTTCCACTCCACCATCGGCGACGGTATTGGTGACGATCTTGTTCAGAACATCTTGCCGATTGTCGCTGTGGGGTTGCTGGGTGCGAGTGCATTCCAAACGAGCGTCCTCAACGCTTTAGGGCTGGCCGCTTTTCTGCTACTCGGTGTGCCCATCGGCGTGCTCGTGGACCGGTGGTCGAAGCGAAACACTCTTGTGCTGGCCAACGTTGTCCGAGCGGTGGCAGCGGTGTCCGTCCCGGTTGCCGCGTGGGGAAATGTGCTCAGCATCTGGCACCTCTTCATCGTCGCGGCGATCATCAGCACCGCGGACGTGTTTTTCACGACCGCGCAATCAGCCTTTATGCCCACATTTTTAAGTGGGAAAGATCTTGGCTTCGGATACGCGCGGATTCAAGGGATGCAGAGTGGGTTAGCGATCGTCACACCTGGACTATCCGGATTGGCGATCAGGGTCATCTCCGCGCCGGCCATGCTGGTGATAGCAGCGGTTGCTTACCTATTTTCAGCCTTTACCACCTGGCGTTTGCCACACGATCAACCCAGCCGTGACGCCGAGCCAGACAAGTTTTGGTCTGAAGCCCGGGCCGGAATGAGCTTCACACTCAAGCACCACTTGGTGCGCAGTTTGATGGTCTCCATTGCACTCGTTAACGCCGCGAGCATGTTCGGGCTGTCAGCCAAGATCGTCTATTCGCTACAAGTCCTGCACATCTCGATGCCTCAATTCATCTTCCTTGGGAGCTTCTCTGCCCTCGGCGGTCTGATCGCGGCACTAACGGCGGCCAAAGTCACTCGCGCATGCGGCGCGGGAATCACTAAAATCGCAGCCAGCCTCCTGTGCGGCCTCGCCGTCGTCGTACTCCCGTTGACACCACAACTGGGCCTAAGTCCTGTGATCTGGGTGGGAGTTTCCGGCTTCGCGTGGTCCTACTTTGTCATTCTGACCAGCTTGGCTGGAGCGGGAATCATCACGAGGCTTGTACCCACGGAGCTGATGGGCAGGGTAATGTCCACGTTTCGGCTATTCACACTGGGCATCATGCCCATCGCCAGCATCGCCGGTGGTGCCATGGCCGTTTGGACAGGCGTTACCTCTGTGTTGTGGGGTTGGGCCGTCATCGCTGCGGCGTCCGCTCTGCCAATTATTTTCTCCCCCATTCGGAACTGGAAAGAGTTCCCAGAGGAGCTCGACGTCCACGAAAAAGCGTCCCAGCTTGGCCCGGAACAGGAATCTGTTACCTCGACGTAACAGCGAGGTGACGCCCCTGACTCGTGGCCTCGATACGTTCGTTTGGAAATGTCTTGCGCGCTGCTTGGTGCTCAAGCCGATCACCCGGCCGCTGCACGTTCAAGCGGAGTTCCGCAACGAAAGTGGGAAACATGTCAGACGACAATCAGGACATCAGGCCTCCTCACCCCACTGAGGCTGGCCACACCGGAACTGCAACCCTTGAACGGGACGCAAAGCGGGACGCAGGGAAAGGCGCGCAGCCCGACCGTGACGCCCTGAGCGCCACCAAGGAAAGCCTCGAGGACTACACCCTCCGCTTCGCCCCACGTTCTTACCGCAAGTGGGCACCCGGGATTGTGGCCACCAGCGCACTCGGTGGCATCGCGTACCTAGCCGACTTCTCCATCGGAGCCAACATCGGCATGGCTTACGGCACCACCAACGCCCTGCTGGGAATTCTGGTGGCCGCCGTCATCATCTTTGTCACCGGTTTCCCCTTGGCCTACTACGCGGCCCGCTACAACATTGACTTAGATCTCATCACCCGAGGCTCCGGCTTCGGGTATTACGGTTCGATCGTTTCCAACGTCATTTTTGCCACTTTCACCTTCATCTTCTTCGCACTTGAAGGCTCCATCATGGCCCAGGGCCTCGAGCTAGGACTGGGTGTTCCCAAGGCCCTGGGCTACGCCGTTTCAACGATCATCGTTATCCCGTTGGTGATCTACGGAATGAAGACCTTGTCCAAGCTGCAGGTCTGGACCACCCCACTGTGGCTACTGCTGATGGTTGTCCCGCTGGTCTACTTGATGGTCACCAACCCCGGCTCAGTGGAACAGTTCTTCAACTATGGCGGGACCAGTGGCAACGGTGAAGCCAACAGCGCCTCGATCATGCTCGCCGCAGGTGTGTGCCTGTCCCTAATGGCGCAGATCGCAGAACAAATTGACTACCTGCGCTTTATGCCCCCTAAGACTGCAGCCAACAGCCGTTCATGGTGGCGCGCAGTGATTATCGCTGGACCGGGCTGGGTCATCTTCGGGGCGATCAAACAAGCAATCGGCCTCTTCATCGCCGTCTACCTGATTTCCAAGCTGGACCCCGCAGCATCCGCCACCGCCAACGAGCCTGTCCACCAGTTCCTCGGCGTCTACAGCGAAATGATGCCCGCATGGCTGGCCATGACCCTCGCGGTGGTTTTGGTGGTCATCTCACAAATCAAGATCAACGTCACCAACGCCTACTCCGGCTCCCTCGCCTGGACCAACAGCTTTACCCGAGTCACCAAAACCTACCCGGGCCGGATGGTTTTTGTGGTGGTCAACCTAGTGATCGCTTTGGTGCTGATGGAAGCGAACATGTTCAGCTTCCTCAACACCATTCTGGGGTTCTACGCTAACTGCGCCATGGCCTGGGTGGTCACAGTGGCCACTGACATTGCCATCAACAAGTACGTCCTCAAACTCTCGCCCAAACACCCCGAGTTCCGCCGGGGAATGCTCTACGCCGTGAACCCGGTGGGTTTTGTCTCCATGCTCCTCTCAGCCGGAATTTCCATTGCCATCTTCTTTGGCGCCTTCGGTTCAGCGGTACAGCCTTACTCGCCGATCTTCGCAGTGGGAATTGCGCTCATTGCCACCCCGGCCCTAGCCCTCATCACCAAGGGCCGCTACTACCTCCGCCGCACGGATGACGGCATAGACCTGCCAATGCTCGACGCCGATGGGAACCCCAGCGACGTCAAGCTCCTTTGCCACGTGACTGGGATAGAATTCGAGCGCCCGGACATGATGCTCTCCGCCGAACGTGGTCCGGACGGGGAGAAGCAATACATCTCCTCACTGTCCCTGTCCACAGACAAAACGCGGCGCTACGTCCTTCCAGCCCAGAAGTAGGATCCATGCATTTACTTCCCCGCGAGCAAGAGAAGCTCATGATTGTGGTTGCCGCAGATCTGGCCCGCCGGCGCCAAGCCCGCGGTCTGAAGCTGAACTTCCCGGAGTCGGTGGCGATCATCAGTTACGAGCTGATTGAAGGTGCCCGTGACGGCCGGACAGTGGCCGAGCTGATGAGCTGGGGCACCACCATTCTGACCCGCGAGGACGTAATGGAAGGCGTCCCGGAGATGATCCACGACGTCCAGATCGAAGCTACATTCCCGGACGGCACCAAGCTCGTCACCGTCCACGATCCCATTCGATAGGGCTGGCCATGATCCCAGGTGAATACATTCTCAAGTCCCAACCGATCTCAGTGAACGCGGGGCGGCAGGCGCGCGACGTCATCGTTATTAACACCGGTGACCGGCCCGTTCAAGTGGGTTCTCACTTCCACTTTGCCGAGGCGAACGCGGCGTTGTCCTTTGACCGCGAGGCCGCTCACGGCTGCCGGCTGGATATTCCGGCAGGAACTGCGGCACGCTTTGAACCGGGGGACAGCCGAACCGTCAGGCTTATTGAACTCGCCGGCAAGCGGGAAGTTCACGGCCTCAGCAATGCGGTCAACGGCCCGCTCGACGCCGGAACCGTCACCGCACGCCAGGAGGACGCCCAGTGAGTTTTGAGATTCCACGCCAGCAATACGCGGAGCTTTATGGCCCGACGGCGGGCGACTCCATCCGTCTGGCGGACACGGATTTGTTCCTCGAAATTGAGCAGGACCTTACTGTGTACGGCGAGGAAGTGGTGTTCGGCGGTGGGAAGGTCATTCGCGACGGTATGGGTCAAAACGGGCAGGTAACCCGTGATGAAGACGTCCCGGACACCGTGATCACCAACGCAGTGATCCTTGACTACACAGGCATCTACAAAGCGGACGTTGCGCTGCGGGATGGGCACATTTTCAAAATCGGTAAGGCCGGCAACCCGCAGATCACCGACGGTGTGGACATCGTTATTGGCGCCAGCACGGAGATCATCGCGGGGGAGCGGAAAATCCTCACGGCCGGCGGAATCGACACCCACATCCACTTCATCTCGCCAGACCAGGTACCCACCGCGCTGACCAGTGGTGTGACCACCATGGTGGGCGGTGGAACTGGGCCTGCCGAGGGCACCAAAGCCACCACTGTCACACCCGGAAAGTGGCACATTCAGCGAATGCTGCAAGCCGCAGAAGGGTTGCCCATCAACATCGGGCTATTCGGAAAAGGCCATGCCTCCGCGCAGGAGCCGCTTACCGAGCAAATCCGCGCTGGGGCCATTGGGCTCAAGGTCCACGAGGATTGGGGATCCACCACCTCCTCCATTGACACATCCCTCAAAGTGGCTGACGAATTTGACGTTCAAGTGGCCATCCATACAGACACTCTCAATGAGTGCGGATTCGTTGAAGACACCATCAATGCCATCAACGGTCGCGTCATCCACACCTTTCACACCGAGGGAGCCGGTGGCGGGCACGCCCCGGACATCATCAAAATCGCCGGGCTGCCCAACGTCCTGCCGGCCTCCACCAATCCCACGCTGCCGTACACGCGCAACACCATCGAAGAGCATCTAGACATGCTGATGGTGTGCCACCACTTGAGCCCCAACATCCCTGAGGACGTGGCGTTTGCGGACTCCCGCATCCGCGCCGAAACCATCGCCGCAGAGGACGTCCTCCAAGATCTAGGTATCTTCTCCATCACCTCCTCAGACTCCCAAGCCATGGGCCGGGTGGGCGAAGTGATCACCCGTACTTGGCAAGTTGCTGACAAGATGAAGAAGCAACGGGGAGTGTTGAAGGACCCGGAAGGCACCCAGCACGGCAGTGAAGGAAGCGACAATTTCCGGCTCAAACGCTACGTAGCGAAGTACACCATCAACGCCGCGCTGGCCCAGGGAATGGCCGATTCCATCGGTTCAGTCGAGGAAGGAAAGTTCGCTGACTTGGTGCTCTGGGACCCAGCCTTCTTTGGAGTGAAACCGGAACTAGTGATCAAGGGTGGTCAGATCGCGTACGCTCTGATGGGCGATGCGAACGCCTCCATCCCCACCCCGCAACCGCGAACCATGCGCCCCATGTTCGCCACCTTTGGCAAGGCGCTTCAAAAGTCCTCCATCACCTTCCTGTCAAAGGCCGCAATCGAGGCTGGAGTGCCTGAGGAACTAGGTCTGGAAAAAGTTATCCGGCCAGTATCCGGCATCCGGTCCCTAAGTAAAGCGGACTTGAAGTACAACAACGCCACCCCGGACATCCAAGTAGACCCGGAAACCTACAAAGTGTCAGTGGACGGTGAGGACGTCACCTGCGAACCCTCCGATGTACTGCCCATGGCGCAGCGGTACTTCCTCTTCTAACCACCACCGGAGTCTGACGTGATCATCGAGAAAATACTGGGCAATGTGCACGATCTGCCGCCCGAACAAGTTGCCAGCTACGCTGGGCTGCACCGCGAAAAGGTGGTGCTTCCCAGCAACCAGCTGGTCAAACGCATTCAACGTGTCACCACCGATCACGGCAAGGAGATTGGTATTCGCTTGCCCTCCGGCTCCGGAGATCTGCGCGATGGCGACATCTTGCACGTCGCCGAGTCCAATCTGATTGTGGTCTCAGTTCTGCCTACCGACGTTCTGGTGATCGCGCCACGGACCATTCACGAAATGGGCGTTGTGGCCCACTCCCTGGGTAACCGGCACCTCCAAGCCCAGTTCTTCGACGCTTCCTCCGAATACGGAGCAGAGGTGATGGTGTGCGCCTACGACCACACTGTGGAGGACTATCTTAAGCACGTTGAGGTGCCTTACAACCGTCAAGAACGCGTGATGCCCGTACCGTTCCGCCATGCAGAACACAGCCACTAGCTATCAGCTGGCGCTCCAGCAGCTGACAGATTCGGCCTTGCCAACGGGGGCGTTTGCGCACTCGCTGGGGTTCGAGGGGTACGTCGAGCGCGAACTAATCAGCGACGAACGCTCCTTTAGGGTGTGGCTTTCCGCCTTTATTTCGCAGCAGCTGAGCTATTCTGACGGCCTGGCTATTCGGTTGTTCTACCAGGGGACGGCGGTGGAAGAGCTGGATACTCTGCTCAGCGCGTCCCTGTTGCCCCGCCAGATTCGCCAAGCCAGTATCAAAATGGGAACCCGTCTGTTGGAGATCGGCGCCGAAGTATTCGCGTCGGCCGAGCTGGCACGGTACCGAAACCTAGTGACCACCGGCCGCGCCGCAGGGCACCAACCCTTGGCGTTCGCCGTCGTCGCCCGTTCCCTCGGTGTCCCACTTGCCGAAGCGCTAGCCGCTTACCTTTTTGCCGCAGTGACGTCGCTGACCCAGAACGCCGTCCGCGCCATTCCGCTGGGGCAAAACGCAGGGCAGCGGCTACTCCGGTCCGCGTCCGACGACGTTGCTACCGCCGTCGAGAAGGTTATGCACCTGACGCTGGACGACTTCGGCGCGGTCAGCCCCGGCCTGGAAATTTCGCAAATGAGGCACGAATTTCAACGTGCTCGAATGTTTATGAGTTAGTAGGAGACCATCATGAGTGAGCCCATCAAAATCGGCATTGGCGGCCCCGTAGGCGCCGGAAAAACCCAGCTTGTGGAGCGCCTCACCCGGCACATGAGCGGGGAAATTTCCATGGCGGCCATTACCAACGACATCTACACCATTGAGGATGCCAAGATTCTGGCCGCCAACGGCATTCTTCCCGAGGACCGAATCATTGGGGTGGAAACCGGCGGCTGCCCGCACACTGCCATCCGCGAGGACACCTCCATGAACACGGCGGCTATCGAAGAACTCAAAGCCCGACACCCGGACCTTCAGGTGATTTTTGTGGAATCCGGCGGGGACAACCTCTCCGCCACGTTTAGCCCCGAACTGGTGGATTTCTCTATCTACATCATTGACGTGGCGCAGGGGGAGAAAATCCCTCGCAAAGCTGGCCAAGGAATGATCAAGTCGGATCTGTTTATCATCAACAAAACGGACCTCGCACCACACGTTGGCGCAGACCTTTCAGTCATGGAACGGGACTCGCGTGAATTCCGTGGAGCTAAGCCGTTCTGCTTCACCAACCTCAAAACTGACGAGGGCCTTGACGCGGTGATCGAATGGGTGCGTCGGGATGTGCTGATGCTTGACCTCGCATCTTGACGGTGGTTGCGCCTCGGGGTGAGCTTGAGCTTGTGATCAGTGAACGGAGCGGGAAATCCGTCGCTTCTCGGCAATTTCACAAGGGTGCGCTTCGGATTTTACGGCCGCATTACTTGGATGGTTCGGGGCAGGTTTGTTATGTGATGGTCAACCCTGGCGGGGCCTATTTGGGGGCTGACCTTTACGCGATTGACGTGGAGGTGGAGGGCGGCGCTGATTTACTGTTGACCACACAATCGGCCACAAAAATTTACCGGACGCCGGATTCCTTTGCCGAGCAGCGAATGCGAATTCAGCTCGGTGAGCGCGCCAAACTGGAGCTGATGCCGGACCAGCTTATTGCGTATCGGGAGGCCAGCTACCGGCAGAATACGCACATTACTGTCCGGCCGTCGTCGTGCCTGGTAATGGCCGAAATCGTCACGCCAGGGTGGTCGCCGGATGGCGCCACGTTCCGTTATGAGGAGCTGCGGCTCCGCACCGAAATCTATGTTGAAACCGAGGCCGGCAGCGATCTTCTGGCCCTCGACAACCTGCTGATCCGGCCCCCATTGGCTGACGTTACAGGCCTTGGATTTATGGAGGGGTTCAGCCATGTGGGCTCGCTGTTAGTGGTGGACTCGCGCGTGGATCAGGCGCTCGCCGATGAGCTGCACACGCTGGCCTCAGCACACCAGGCCCACACCGGCATTTCCCTGACTCGAACTATTGCCGGCAGCACCGGATTAGTGATGCGTGCGCTCTCCAATAGCACCGAGGAACTTCAGCGATTATTAGGGGATTGCAGCACTCTTCTTCGCAATCGATGGTCTGGCCAAGGGCCGGTGAACTTGCGGAAATACTGAACGGTACTTGGCGCCCCGCTACTCCAGGCCCATGGCTCGGCGGACTTCTGAGACCACCTCGTGCATGGCTTCTTCGGCCTTGTTGGTGTCCCCGGAGGCGATGGCTGACGCAACGTCCTCGTGCGCTTGGAGCGCCGTCTCACGAGGATGAAACGGCATCAGGCCTTGCCGGGTTCGGCTGGTGAGGACTTCTTCCACCATCTGATCTAGAGCAGCGAACATTTCGTTACCGCTGGCTCGCAGCAACAGCCGGTGAAATGCGACGTCGGCAGCCAGAAATGCTTCAAGGTCACCTGCTTCGCCGAGGCGCCGCAGCTCTGCTGCCAGCGCTGAAAGGTCGCCGCGTTGGGAATGTGAGGCGCGGCGTGCGGCGGCTGCCGCGGCAATGGGTTCAACGGCGATCCGCAGCTCTGTCAGTGAGGCGTATTGTGCTTCGCGACGGCTCGATGCGAGCCGCCAGTGTACGAGTTTGGGGTCAAAAACGTTCCACTGCTCAGGGGACTGAACCACAATGCCCACACGCCGGCGAGAGTAGACCAGATTCATCGATTCCAGAACGTGGGTGGTGTCCCGGGCGATGGTGCGGGAAACACCAAATTCTTGCTGAAGATCATCCAGCGTGAGTCGGGTCCCCGGGGCTAGTTGGCCTGAGGCAATGGACTCGCCCAAGGTGTCCAGCATGCGTTGATGAAGGCCGCTGCCCTCTGGTGTTGTCGCCTCTGGTGTTGCCGTCGTCATTGATGCCCCTACCGCCCCTGATTTCCTTCAGTAGTCTAGGCCAAAATCGTCAAAAGTATGACTAAAGCCACATAAAGTACTACCAATTCGGCTCTAATGGTGCTATCTTTTTGTTTCGGACCTCTTGCATCCCGCTTCAGGTCTGAGCTTCGTGAGAAGCCAACGACGTCTTCCTGCGGAGGTAGGGCAATGAAGTCATCTGCAATCCATGTGGTCGTTATGGGCGTTGCCGGCGCAGGCAAGTCAACGATCGCTGAAGCGCTTTCCCAAGAACTGGGCTGGGACATGGCCGAGGCCGATCAGTTCCACCCCGCTGAGAACATCAACAAGATGGAATCCGGCACCCCACTGACAGACGAGGACCGCTGGCCCTGGCTGCGTAGCATTCGTGACTGGATGAGCGCCGAGGCGAAGGCCGGGAAAAACACCGTCCTGACCTGCTCTGCCTTGAAGCACACCTACCGAGAATTGCTCTCTGAAGCCGAAGGCACAGTGGTGTTTGTTCACCTCGACGGTTCACCAGAGCTGCTGCGCGAACGGATGGGTGGGCGTGAAGGTCACTTTATGCCGCCCACACTTCTGCCAAGCCAATTGGCCACCCTCGAACCGCTCACCGAGGCCGAACTGGCCCAAGGCAGTGTCCGTCTGGACATCTCCCAGAAGCCGGAAGCGATCGTCAGTGCCGTCGTCGAACGTCTGAATCTTTCCGCGGCCTAAAGCCGCTTTGCATCACCCACGAATCTGTTTCAAAGGAGAATCATGACCATCGAAGGATGGACTCAAACCCTGGGCGCTGGACCCTTGATGCTGATCGCTGCGGCGGCCATCATCGTCTTGCTGGTCCTCATCATCCGTTTCCGGGTGCACGCACTACTTGCTCTTATTACCGTCAGCCTTGGCACGGCGTTCGCTACCGGAATCCCAGCGGACAAAGTTGTCAGTGTTCTAGTCAGCGGCTTCGGAACCACACTGGGTACTGTTGCCCTGCTGGTGGGTCTTGGCGTGATGCTGGGCCGGATTGTTGAAACCTCTGGCGGCGCCAAAGTTCTGGCCGACTACCTTATTGGTGTGTTCGGTGAAAAGCGGGCGCCCTTCGCTTTGGGTCTTGCCTCGCTGATCTTCGGCTTCCCCATCTTCTTCGACGCCGGGTTGGTAGTGATGCTCCCCGTGGTCTTCGCTGTGGCTCATCGCCTTGGGGGCGGTGTGCTCCGCTACGGCTTGCCCGCCGTTGGTGCTTTTTCCGTGATGCACGTGTTTTTGCCGCCGCACCCGGGGCCCGTTTCTGCCTCCGCAATTCTGGGCGCCAACGTTGGACTGGTAGTTATTGTGGGCCTGATCGCCGCGATTCCCACCTGGTACCTAACCTGCTACTTGTACGGTCTGTGGACCGGGCGCCGTTTGGTGCTGCCCGTTCCGGAAATTCTGGGACAGGCATCTGAAGAAGCCGAATCCAACCCTCCGCGCTTCAGCACCGTGGTGAGTGTCCTGCTGTTGCCTTTGGTTTTGATCTTCCTCAACACCGGGCTGAACACCTTGGCGTCCTCCCACGTTCTGCCTGATTCGGTCAAAGGCCAGGAATGGTTTCAGATCCTCCGCGCACTAGGTGACACCCCGGTTGCCTTGCTGATCTCGGTTTTTGTCGCTGTGCTGGTTCTTGGTGTTCGCCGCGGTTTGCACGGTGAGCGGCTCGAGCGCCTCTTGGAATCCTCATTGGGCCCGGTCTGCTCGGTTATTTTGATTACCGGTGCCGGTGGAATGTTCGGTGCTGTTCTGCGTACTTCCGGTATTGGCCAGGCTCTGGCTGATGTCCTTGGTGATGCTGGTATTCCGCTGATTTTGGCCGGTTTCCTGATCTCCTCGATCCTGCGTATTGCACAGGGTTCGGCAACCGTTGCATTAACTACCACCGCTGGTTTGATTGCCCCGGCAGTTGCTACCGCCGGATTCGATGGCATGCAGCTGGCCGCCCTGGTTATTGCTGTTGCCGCCGGATCTGTTGTTGCGTCACACGTGAACGACGCCGGCTTCTGGATGGTTGGCCGCTTCTTTGGAATGGACGTCAAAACCACACTGAAGACGTGGACTGTAATGGAAACCCTGATCGGTGTGATGGGCTTCGCCATTGCAGCTTTGGTGTTTGTTCTTGCAGGTCTGGGCGGATAAGCACCTGGCGCGACTGCCTTGAACGGATAGGGCCCGCTAAGGTGATGTGGGCCCTATCCGCTAAACTTGCTAGGTAAGAGCCCCTAGCCTCTTGCATCGGTACACGCAGCAGCGTGAGCGCCGGCGGACATGGGGGCGTTTTTATGTACGGCGCTGATCTGCAGCCAGCTGACTGTGGTTCGGCCCGTGAATCTGGGGGAGGATCCCATGCCAGCTATCGTGATCGTTGGAGCCCAATGGGGCGACGAAGGAAAAGGCAAGGCTACTGACCTGCTCGGCGGCCGTGTTGACTACGTGGTCAAACCAAACGGTGGAAACAACGCCGGGCATACCGTCGTCGTAGGCGGCGAGAAGTACGAGCTCAAGCTCCTTCCTGCCGGTATCCTCAGCCCCAACGCGGTGCCCATCATTGGCAACGGTTGTGTAGTGAACCTCGAGGCGCTCTTTGAAGAAATCGATGGGCTGCAGGCCCGTGGCGCTGACACTTCTAAGCTGCGCGTCTCGGCTAACGCCCACTTGGTTGCTCCGTACCACCAGACGCTGGACAAGGTGACCGAACGCTTCCTCGGCAAGCGCGCCATCGGCACCACGGGCCGTGGCATTGGCCCCGCCTACATGGACAAGGTGGCCCGCTTGGGTATCCGTGTTCAGGACGTTTTTGACGAGTCCATCCTGCGCCAAAAGGTTGAAGGCTCTCTCAAGCAAAAGAACGAACTCCTGGTCAAGGTGTACAACCGCCGGGACATTGATGTCGAAGAGATTGTGGAATACTTCCTCAGCTTCGCGGACCGACTGCGCCCCTTGGTCATTGACAGCACCTATGTACTCAACAAGGCACTGGACGAGGGCAAGGTTGTGTTGATGGAAGGCGGGCAGGCCACATTCCTGGACGTTGACCACGGCACCTACCCGTTCGTCACCTCCTCGAACCCCACCGCCGGTGGCGCGTCGGTTGGCTCGGGCATCGGCCCAACCCGCATCTCCCGCTCGATCGGCATCATCAAGGCTTACACCACTCGTGTTGGCGCCGGCCCGTTCCCCACGGAGCTATTTGACGAGATGGGCTTGTACCTGCAGAAGACCGGTGGCGAATTCGGTGTGAACACCGGCCGCCCGCGCCGCTGTGGTTGGTACGACGCCGTGCTGGCACGCCACGCGTCGCGGGTGAACGGTTTCACGGACTACTTCGTGACCAAGCTGGACGTGCTCACCGGTATTAAGCAGATCCCCGTGTGCGTGGCCTACGACGTTGACGGTGTGCGCCACGACGAAATGCCGATGACGCAGACCGAGTTCCACCATGCCAAGCCGATCTTTGAATACTTTGATGGCTGGACCGAGGACATTACGGGGGCCCGCACTCTCGAGGATCTCCCCGAGAATGCTCGCAACTATGTGCTGGCTCTCGAGAAGCTCTCCGGAACCCGCTTCTCCGCAATCGGTGTGGGACCGGACCGCGACCAGACCATTGTGGTTCACGACCTCATCAACGACTAGCACAGACCCTTATCAAACCCTCTGTAGCCACTTGGCTGCGGAGGGTTTGACGTAGACGTGGTGGAATACTCCCTAGTGGCTCGCTGTTTGACCAGCTATGAAGGCAATTACATACAGCAAATACGGAAACCCTGACGTTCTTGAACTCACAGAGCAGCCACTTCCCAAAGTTGGGCCTGGAATGGTTCTGGTAAAGGTCAAAGCCGCCTCGGTCAACCCAGTGGACTGGAAGATCATGGCCGGATACCTTGACCCGCTGATGGACATCCAGTTCCCTGCAATCCCCGGCTGGGACGTGGCAGGCGTGGTGGAATCGGTAGGTATTGACGCCCCCAACTTCAAGCCCGGCCAGGAAGTAATCTCCTATGGACGCAAGGACTTTGTCCAAGGCGGTAGCTTTGCCGAATACATTGCCTTGCCCGAGCGGCTCCTTGCCCCCAAGCCCACAACTCTGGACTGGAACGAATCCGCCGGCCTCCCACTTGCAGGGCTAACCGCCTTCCAAGTCCTTCGCCGATTAGGTTTGAAATCCGGAGAAACCTTACTGATTCATGGCGGCGCGGGTGGCGTTGGATCGCTCGGCATCCAAATTGCCAAGGCCATGGGCGCCCACGTGATTGCAACCGCGTCGGAAAAGAACCACGGCTACCTGCGCGAACTCGGTGCCGAGCCTGTCACTTACGGTGAAGGCCTCGCCGAACGTGTGCGTGCACTCAGCCCCAACGGCGCCGACGTTGTTGCGGACTTCGCTGGTGGAAACCTCGAAGCGACGCTCGCCGTGTTGGTCCAGGGTGGACGCCATGCCTCGATTGCCGATGCCGAGGTGGAAGCCCACGGCGGCACCTGGATGTGGGTCAATCCGGTGGGCTCAGATCTGGAGGAACTCGTCACGATGGTTGATGAACTCGGGCTACGCCTAGAAGTAGCCAAGTCCTTCCCGCTCGATCAGGCAGCAGACGCTTTTCGACTGAACATGGACGGTCACACTCGGGGCAAGATCATTCTGACTGTCGACGCCGAATAGGACCGCACCGTAGGACTCCAGTACGCGCGGCGCCGGTAACTGCCCCACGTGGGTGAGGAACCGGCGTCGTGCTGTGCTTGTTGAAGCACTAGCGCCAAAACCGTCAGATCATGGAGGTAGCCTTTCCCTATGGCACATCAAAATGACCCAGCAGTTATCCAACGGCTTATGCGCACCAAGGGGCGTTGGGCAATCGTTGGGTTGAGCAACAACGAATGGCGGGCGGCATACGACGTCTCCTTAACTGTGCGGGACAAGCTGGGCATGGACATCATTCCCATCAACCAGGCAGGCGTAGACGTTCACGGGGAGAAGGGTTACAAATCCCTCGCTGACATTCCCGCTGACCAGCAACCCATCGACGTCGTTGAGTGTTTTGTGAACTCCCAACGAGTGGGAGCTGTGGTGGACCAAGCAATCGCCGTGGGTGCAAAAGCAGTTTGGTTGCAGCTCGGTGTTATTGATGAGGACGCAGCCCAGCGAGCCAAGGACGCCGGTCTGGACGTAGTGATGGACGAATGCCCGGATAGGGTTATCCACCGCACTGGCCTCTAGGAACAGTCTATGGACGCTGCCGCGCTCCGAGCCTTCTGCCTGACTCTGCCGGGCGCTTTTGAGGACTACCCCTTTGGGCCAGAGACTGCCGTATATAAGGTGGGCGCCGCCGTTGACGGGGACAAGCACCCGCCAAAAGTTTTTGCCCTCAGCGCGTTGCGGGCCTCACCGTTGAGTGTGAGCCTCAAATGCGAACCCGTGCTTGCGCAGCAATTGCGGCAAGCTCATCCGCAGATCACCGGCGCGTTCCACCTGAACAAAAAACACTGGAATGGTGTGATCTTAGACGGTCTCCCGGACGCCATGATTCGGGACATGGTAGAAGATTCTTATGACTTGGTGGTGGCGTCGCTACCACGCCGCCAGCGTGAACAACTCGGCTGGAGCCGTTTGAGCCGTTAGATTGGCATTGACCGGTATTGAATTGACCCACATCTCAACTGACCACGGCCACAAGCTGAGCGGGAGCGATCATGTTGAACCAAAAAACCCTTGACGATCTTTGGAATTTTTCCGATCCGGCCGCCTCCGAGGAACACTTCCGGCAGGCGCTCACAAGCACAGAATACGACGACGGCGAGCGGGCCGAGCTTGCTACGCAGCTAGGGCGCGCCATCGGGTTGCAAGGCCGCTACGAAGAAGCGGACATGTACCTGGACTCAATCGAGGGCGCCGAGGAAGATCCGACGATCGGCGTGCGGATCTTGCTGGAACGGGGCAGGGTTCTGAACTCCTCCGGTCAGGCCGCAATGGCAGTTCCCTTGTTTGAACAGGCTGCCGAACTGGGCGATCACCTCGGCGAAGAATTCTTGGCCGTGGACGCGCTCCATATGCTCGCGATTGCCGATGCCGAGCACTGCGAGTTGTGGACCCGCAGTGCCATTGAGTACGCCTCCACTGTGACTGACCAGCAGACCAAGCGCTGGCTGATTGTTTTGCACAACAACCTTGGCTGGCATCTCAGCGACGGCAAAGAGTTCACCAAGGCGCTCGTGGAATTTCAGCTTGCAGAGCAATGGGCACAACGGCTCGGCACACCCAAACAGCAAGAGCTGGCCGCTGCGGCAGTGGCACAGTGTGCGGAGGCGGTAGATCACGCCTAGACCGCTGGTGGTCTTACCCGGTTTTGGGATGCGTTTGGGCCAACGACTGTTAGGCCAGTAGTGCAGCTACCTCTGCCAACTCTTCGCGAGATGAGACGTCCAATTTGATAAACAAGCGATAGAGGTGCCCTTCTACGGTGCGCAAGGAGACGTTCAGGAGGTCTGCGATATCCCGGTTTCCATGACCGGCGCGGACCAGATCGGTGATTTGTTTCTCGCGTGCAGTAAGTTTCGGGATGTCGGTGTTGGTAAACCACGGAGAATCGACGTCTGGGATTTCGTTGCGCATGGCCACAAGGCGCTGAGTTGCACGGCGAGCCCGTTCTGATCGTTTGGCTGCGTCAAATGCTGAAATGGCCATGGACTGGAGTTCTGCTGCTAGCAAGACGTAGCCACGTTCGTGGGCGTGCACGGCAGCCTCCTCCAAATTCGTGCCGCTTTTGCTGGCAACAGCGGAGGCGAAGGTCCGGAAGAGGCTCGCTCGCCGTCCTTCCATGGATTCAGCTAATTCCACAAAGCGCGGCAGCGATTCCGTGTGACGCAGCCGAATTAGAAGTTCGTGAATGGTTAGTTCAACGCTGCGCAAACCTAGTTCGCGTGACCGTTTGGCCAGTGTTTGTAGTTGTAGCGAGGCATCAAATGTGGATGTCAGAAGGCTCTCCGCGGCCACTGACATCGCTTGGGCTTCGAGTTCGCGCACCACACCAGAGCGACGGTGGTACTGCTCCAGTTCATCAAGGTGGGAGCGTGCAGCTTCATGTTGACCGCTCGCAGCCTGTGAGTAGGCTAGGTGGCTCAGAGCGGTGCCAAGCATCTGCCAGGGATCGTAACCCCTTAAGGAAGCGGCAGCTGCGGTCAGCTCTTCAGCTGCTTCAGCGAGTCGTCCCTCGTGGATAAACGCAATACCAATTCCTAGGTGCTTGAGACCACCGATTGGTAGCTCGATGCTGTAATTTTCGGGTTCTTCCCTATGAAGCAAGTGCCGCGCAGAGGCAAAATCACCCTCATTGAGGAAATTCACGGCTGATCTAGTGAGTATGTAGATCGCAGTGTGGGGACTTACGTGCCTTTGGCGCCCGATCGCCGCTAAAGCCGCTCTGGCCATGCCTGAGGCCGCAAGGACGTCTCCGGTTTCGGAGAGAATTTCGGACAAACTCACGGAGGCCATAGCCTCCGCCACTGGACTAAGGTCGGCCGGGGCAGCCAGAAGCTTCTCGAACGATTCTCTGGCTGCGTCTAGGTGGCCAAGGCTAAGATGAGCCATCGCCAGAACAATGCGCGATGCTTGGGCTATACCTGAGTTTGACTCTGCAGCCTCCGGGAAGCGGTCAAAATACAGGCGTTCTACGCGTTCAAGTTTCTCCTCGCCGTCTTTGGACGGTAATTGGGCGTGCAAGGTAGCGGTCAACGCGCGCAGACCATCAACGGCACTTGTAGCGATCTCAAGGGCGGCTATGCCCAACTGCTCTGCCTGGAGATAATCGTTGTGGTAGACCAACGCCTGTGCCTGTTCGGCGAGGGCCGCAGCCCTCAGCGGACCGTCTACCGCAGCCGTGGCAATGCGTAACGCATCGTCGCTGTACAACTCATGGTTGGCCATTCTGGCGGCGATGATGAGTTTTTGGTCGGATGGGAGTATGCCGCAGTCGAGCCCCCATGTGACGTCGCGAATTTTGCCCTTGAAATCTTTGGTTTTCCATGGATCGTAAACTTGGGCGAGTTCGTGACGGTAGCTCTGCGAGCGTCCAATCGGGACTAGCTGGCGAATCATGCCACTGTGTGCCCTATTCGCCATTTGGACGATGGGTTCCCCCGAAGCATCGATCTTTAATTGCCCAGATTCTTGAAGTGCGTCTAATGCTGCGCTGTTGACCAACTTGTTGAGGTCGCACAAGCGGACGCGGCCAGCAAGGGCAACCAGTTCAATGATTTTGCGTTCAGCCGGATTCATTGCGGCCAGGTCCGCATTAATGATTTCCGTTAGTTCCCCGCCGTAGCGTCCGGTTGGATGATCTAGAACCCACCAGCCGTCGTCACAACGTAGCGATCCCTCCTCAAGCGCGCCGGCAACCAGGCCACTCAGAGCCATTGGGCTTCCACCGGCTCGGCGCAGTAAGTAGTTCCCAGCACCGTGAGAGAGCCGCCCCCCAGTCATGCTCAGAATGAGATCGAAACCCTCATTCTGAGTCAGTGGGCCTACTTGGAAACGAGTGAGCAGACCATCGCGCCATAGCTGGGTCAGAGCTGTTTCTCGACTGAGGTTTCGTTGAGCCATGATCACTTGGCAATTGCCAGCCAGTACGGCCTGGGCGATGACTGCGCTGCTCTCTTGGTCGACGAGAGATGCGTTATCAATGACGATCAGAGTGCGACGGCCTTGGTGGGCTGTTTCCCGGATCCTGCCCATGATCGTGGCTAAGGCTTCGTGGAACGTTATGGCGCTGCCTTCTCCGTGACCAATGATTGCAGCGACGGTCCCAAATGGTAGGGGAGTCAATGATCGGCTGGGGAAGAGCTGAATGACTTCGTACTCGGCAGCCAGAATAGTCCGTAGCGCGTTGAGTACACGAGTCTTTCCAAAGCCGGTGTCGCCAACCAGTAAAGCGCCGTAGGTTTTGCCCGCGCGCACATGGCTGAGAAGTTCACCTACCAAGGCACTTCTAGTCACCGAGACCCCCAAGTCTTCTAGCTATCAACCATAGGGAGTCCGCGACGGAAACGTCAGGAAATAGAACTGGCTATGTGATATCTAGAGGCATTTTACGGCACGCAGATGGGAGGCAGAGCAAACGGTTGACGGTAGGCCTCGTTTGAGTGTCGGTTGAGGTTTTCCTCTGGCAATTGACCGGGGAAAAGACCATGATGACAATCGGCATGTGATGCCCGTTACATGTTGTTAATGAAAGAATGTGATTGAAACTCCCTTGAAATGTTGCGTTTCGAGCATACTTGGTGTTGTATATCACACAGGCGGTGGCGTCGTTTTGACTCCCCAAATGCGAGGGCGGACCGTTCTTACGCCCCCAAAAGCTCTCATCAGTCATCGGAAGGTAACGATATGAAAATCCAGAGTCAGCCGGTTGCACGGCGTGGATTCCTTCGCGGCGCACTAGCCACCGCAGCTTTGATCCCGGTAGGAGGTGCACTCGCATCTTGCGCTGGTGGAGGAGGCACCACCACAAGCGGCCCTACGGGTGCCGTATCCGATACCAACCCCTTTGGTATGGCAGACAAGTCCACCGTTGATGCAGTCATCTTCAAGGGTGGCTACGGTATTGACTACGTAGACTTTGCAGGCAAGGGCCTCGAGAAGGCTCAGGCCGGTTCCACGGCAAAGATCTCCCCCTCAACGGACATCTCCCAGGAACTGCAGCCGCGTTTTGCCGGTGGAAACCCGCCGGACTTGATCGATAACTCCGGTGCAAAGTCCATTGGGTTCAACACGATCCTGCCGCAGCTCGAAGACTTGACCAGCGTTATTGAGGCCAAGAACCTTGAAGGCACGGTCATCAAGGACACCCTTTACGACGGCGTTTTGGCTCCGGGAACCTTCGACGGCAAGCTCGCTGCCATCAACTACGTGTTGACCGTATACGCAGTGTGGTACTCCTCATCCTTGTTTGAAGCTAACGGTTGGACCCCGCCCAAGACGTGGGACGAGGCCTTCGAGCTCGGCGAAAAGGCTAAGGCCAAGGGCAAGTACTTGTTCGTCTGGGGTAAGGAAGCTGCCACGTACTACCAGGAAATGGCTATTGCCTCCGCTATCAAGGAAGGCGGCGACGAAGTTCGTCTCGCCTTGGACAACTTGAAGGAAGGCTGCTGGTCCCTCCCGGCAGTTCAGTCCGTATTCACAGCACTGGAAAAGCACGTTAAGGCCGGTCACTTCAAGCCCGGTGGCTCGGGTACCGCTTTCACCGCAGCCCAGGCACAGTGGAGCAACGCTCAGGAAGCTCTGCTCTACCCGTCCGGTTCGTGGATTGAAAACGAGATGAAGGACCAGACCAAGGCTGGCTTCAAGATGATGGGTATGCCGGCACCTTCGGTCTCCGCTAACGGCAAGCTTTCTCAGGCTGGTTTGCACTCGACCGCTGGTGAGCCATTCGTGGTTCCGTCCCAGGGTAAGAACGTTGCCGGTGGTAAGGAACTGCTGCGTGTGATGCTCTCCAAGGATGCAGCCACCAACTTCGCCAAGACCAAACTGGCCCCAACCATTGTCAAGGACACCGTTCCGGCTGATGGCTTCGGTTCCACTGCCCTGGTCTCCCAGACCACGCTTCTTGACGAAGCGGGCAAGGACATCTTTACGTGGGGCTTTGTTGACCTTTACGGCACCAACAAGGACCAACTGGTTGTCTGGAACACGTTCCTCGACGGTAAGTCTGACGTTGCTACCTTGACCAAGGCTCTGCAGTCCATCACGGACAAGGTTCGTAACGACAGCTCGGTGACAAAGATTGAAGTGAAGTGACACTACCCGCATTAAAGACGCAGTTGGACGGTGGCAGCACGCCTGCCGCCGTCCGGCCGCGCCGGAAGAAACTCACTTGGGACCGCGTGAGCTTTATGGCCGTCTTCCTTGGCGTGCCGCTAGTGATTTACCTGGTCTTTGTGATCTCTCCGTTCGTTCAGGCTTTCTACTATTCGTTGACAGACTGGTCCGGCTTCTCGCCCAAAAGCAACTTTGTAGGGCTTGAGAACTATCGCCGAATATTCAGCGACGACATCTTTATGAAGGCGCTGGGCAACAACCTTCTCCTGCTTTTGGTTTTGCCAATCGTCACGATCGTTTTGAGCCTCGTTTTCGCCACCCTTGTAACAGTGGGCGGCAGCAGCAAAGGGCAAGTCAAAGGCCTCAAAGGATCTAGCTTTTACCGTGTGGTCTCGTTCTTCCCCTACACAATCCCGGCAATCGCCATCGGTATTATGTGGGGCCAGATCTATGATCCCTCAGGCGGTCTCCTTAACGGCATCTTGACCTCCCTGGGCATGGGTGGATTCAAGGACTTTGCCTGGTTGGGTAACCCTGAAACCGCCATGGGTGCCTCCATGTTTGTGATTGTATGGGGATTTGTTGGCTTCTACATGGTGTTGTTTATTGCTGGTATCAAGGGCATCCCCGCTGAGCTATTTGAAGCGGCCCGCATTGATGGTGCAGGGCGGTTCCGCACCGCGGTTTCCATCACCATCCCGATGATCCGAGACAACATCCAGACGGCCTACATATACATGGGCATCTTGGCCTTGGATGCGTTCGTTTACATGGCAGCGTTGTTCCCCAATGCTGGCGGTCCGGATAACACCACCTTGGTGATGGCACAGCAATTGTTCTTCACGGCCTTTAACAAGGGCCAGTTCGGTCTTGCCACTGCCATGGGTGTAGTTCTCGCAATTGCCACCCTGATCTTCTCCGCGATCGTGTTCCTTGTGAACCGGTTGACGGGCGGTACTGAGGACGTGTCTTCATGACAATGACTAAAACTTCTGGACGCCGTAGCGCTCCGGCAAACTTTGAACACCGCAAGGTTGAATCCACCCCGGGGGACAAAGCTGTTGCTTCTGTTTCCCACATAGTGTTGGTCATTTGGTCAGCGATCGTGATTCTGCCGCTCTTGTGGACCATCATGTCCTCGTTCAAGAGCTCCTCGGAGATCTTTGCCTCACCGTTCTCACTTCCAACAGTGTGGCGGTTCGATAACTACGCGAAGGCGTGGACTGAGGCCGGAATTGGCAGCTACTTCCTGAACTCAGTGATCGTGGTTGGTTCGGCATTGGTTTTGGTGATGCTGCTCGGCGCCATGTGTGCCTACGTTTTGGCTCGCTTTGTGTTCCCGGGTAGCCGCGCCATCTACTACTTGATGCTTGCTGGCCTGACCTTCCCGCCGTTCCTAGCCATGGTGCCGTTGTTCGGTATTTTGCGCAGCATGGGATTGTTGAACAATTTGTTCGGTTTGATCCTCACCTATGTGGGCTTCGCTTTGCCGTTCACCGTGTTTTTCTTGTTCTCCTTCTTCAAGTCCTTGCCGCACGAGATCACCGAAGCAGCATCTTTGGATGGTGCAGGTGACTGGCGGACGTTCTTCCAAATCATGTTGCCCATGGCTAAGCCTGGCTTGGCGTCTGTGGCGATCTTCAATTTCTTGGGTTTGTGGAACCAGTTCCTCATTCCGGTTGCTTTGAACGCCGGTGGCCCCAAGGTGCTTTCGCAAGGCCTCGCGTCCTTCGCAAGCCAGATGGGTTACGCGGTGGACTTTGGTGCGTTGTTCGCGGCAGTGACAGTAACTGTCCTCCCGGTACTGGTTGTTTACGTGATCTTCCAGCGCCAATTGCAGGGTTCCGTATCGCAAGGAACATTGAAGTAGTACTAGCCTTTACAAGGTACGACGGCGGGGCCCCACTGAGTGGGGGACCCCGCCGTCGTACCTTGTTTTCGAGTGGGCAGCCATAGAATTTGTGCATGGGTAATGCAGTATCGCGCGCTGCGAGTTCCGCAGACGACGCAGTCGATGACATCAAAGACAGCAAGGTTGTCAGAGTCCTTGCCCGTTCAGGCTATGCCGCCATTGGACTGGTTCACGTGCTGATTGGTGTCACTGCTTTGCGCTTGGCTTTGGGGGAAAAGGGCGACGCCGATCAGAGCGGTGCGGTAAGTCAGTTGGCTTCAAACCCGTTCTCGCTGGCGTTGCTGTGGGCCGGGTTTATTGTGTGCGCTGTGTTGGCACTGTACTTGGCAAGCGAGGCGTTGATGGGTTGGCGTTTTGGAGCGTCAAAGCACCAAGTCAAGAACAGACTCAAGGCTGGCGGGCAGGCGGTTGTTTTGGCTGCCGCAGCAATAGCTTTTGGCGGCTTCGCGCTGGGGCAAAGCAGCGATAGCGGTCAGAGCTCCAAAAAACTCAGTGCCGATCTGATGAGTAGCACACCCGGCACGGTTCTTCTGGCGGCGATTGGGGCCGGCCTCATGGTGGCAGGGGTAGTTTTTGTGGTGATTGGCGTCCGGAGAGGTTTCGAAAAGCATCTGCGTGGGCAACCGAGCGGCACAACTGGCACAGCATTTATCTGGCTCGGCGTGGCTGGCTACTGCGCCAAGGGGGTGGCGCTCGCCGCAGTTGGGCTGCTGATTGTGGTGGCCACGGTCAAACACGATCCGTCCAAGTCGGGTGGCCTGGATGAGGCGCTCAAAGCATTTTTGGCGCAGAGTTTTGGGGTGTGGATTGTTGCCCTTATCGGCATCGGGTTGATTGCCTACGGGCTTTTCTCCGTGCTGCGCTCCCGTTACCAGCGGCTCTAAACCAGAGCTTAAAGCAAACTCGTGCACGGGAGCTCAACTTTCGCAACCGCCCAAAACAGCATTCCCCGGAAATTAGCGGATCTTCGCCGGACCGGCTGAGCCTTGGCTTGGAAAACTGAGCTGTCGTGCACGCCTTCGGGCGTCACGGCCCATAAAAGTACGACGGCGGGGTCCCCACTCAAGTGGGGACCCCGCCGTCGTTATGTGGCTCAGTTATTTAGCTGAAACTACCCGAAGTACTTCGGCAGTGTGCCTTCGTGGGCTTCGCGCAGTGCGTCGAGGGGGAGTGTGTCCACGCCGCCGATCTCGAGTGCTTTGCCTTCGGCGTCCACCACACCAATGCGGGTGTGGGCGAAGCCGCGGGCCGTGCACATGTCCTTGAAACGGATTTCTTCAGAGCGCGGTACAGACACGATTGCGCGGGCCTGAGACTCGGAGAACAGTGCAGTGAACAGGTCAACGCCGTCGCGCTCCATCACCTCGTCCAAGGAGATCCGGGCGCCTACGCCGTAGCGCAGCGAGGACTCCACCAGAGCAGCCGCGAGGCCGCCCTCAGAGAGGTCGTGTGCGGCGTCGATCATGCCGTCGCGGGAAGCGTTGATCAGTAGTTCACCCAGCAGGCGCTCGGCAGCCAAATCAACCTTGGGAGGTTGGCCGCCCAAGTGTCCGCGCAAGTTGGACCATTCGGAACCGTCTAGCTCGGCGCCCGTGGTGCCCAAAAGGTAAATGGCCTGGCCATCTTCCTTCCAGCCGGAGGGCGTCCGGCGGGCGACGTCGTCGAGCTTACCCAAAACCGCAACCACTGGCGATGGGTGAATCGGCGTAGTGCCGGTCTGGTTGTAGAGCGAAACGTTACCGCCGGTCACCGGGATACCCAGTTCCATGCAGGCGTCGGACAGGCCACGGATCGCCTCGGCGAGCTGCCACATCACGTCCGGGTCCTCAGGGGAGCCGAAGTTCAAGCAGTCGCTCACGGCCATGGGGATAGCACCAGCGGTGGCCACGTTGCGGTACGCCTCGGCCAAGGCCAGCTGCGCACCCTGGTAAGGGTCCAGGTAGGTGTAGCGGCCGTTGGCGTCGGTTGCGAGGGCAACACCCAAACCGGTTTCTTCATCCACACGAACCACACCAGCATCATCCGGGAACGCCATGGCAGTGTTGCCACCCACGTAACGGTCGTACTGGTTGGTGATCCAGGCCTTGGAGCACATGTTCGGCGAGGCAACCAGCTCGGTCACAGCAGCCGCGAGCTCTGACGGTGCTGCCGGGCGGCCGGCATCCTGAACGGAACCGGTGAACGTGTCAGCCTGCAGCGAGTCCTGCCACGAGGGGCGGGCGAACGGGCGATCGTAAACGGGGCCGTCGTGGGCAACGGTGCGCGGGTCAACATCAACAATGACCTCGCCTTCCCACGTGATGATGAGCCGGCCAGTGTCAGTAACTTCACCCAACCACGAGTACTCAACAGCCCACTTGTCCATCACAGCTTCGAACGCTGCAACGTTCTCCGGCGTGACAACAGCCATCATGCGCTCCTGCGACTCTGACATCAAGATCTCGCCCGGGGTCAGGGTGGGGTCACGCAACAGTACGGAGGTCAGCTCAACTTCCATACCGCCGTCGCCGTTGGAAGCTAGTTCCGAGGTGGCACAAGAAATACCTGCGGCGCCCAGGTCCTGAATACCCTCAACCAGGGATCCCTTGAACAGTTCTAGGCAGCATTCGATCAGGACCTTCTCAGCGAAGGGGTCACCCACCTGAACGGCGGGGCGCTTGGAGGGCTTGGTGGAGTCGAAGGACTCAGAGGCCAGCACGGATGCGCCGCCAATGCCGTCGCCGCCGGTGCGTGCACCGAACAGGACCACCTTATTGCCCTTGCCCGAGGCGTTAGCCAGGCGAATGTCCTCGTGACGCATCACGCCAACAGCCAGTGCGTTGACCAGTGGGTTTCCCTGGTAGACGGAGTCAAACACCATTTCGCCACCGATGTTCGGCAGGCCCAAGGAGTTTCCATAGCCACCGATGCCGGCAACAGCACCGTGCATCACGCGGGCAGTGTCCGGGTGATCAATCGCGCCGAAACGCAGTGGATCCATGACGGCTACCGGGCGGGCACCCATGGAAATAATGTCGCGGACAATACCGCCAATGCCCGTGGCAGCACCCTGGTACGGTTCCACGAACGACGGCGAGTTGTGGCTTTCAATCTTGAAGGTCACGGCCCAGCCGTCCCCAAGGTTGGTCACACCGGCGTTTTCACCGATGCCCACGAGCATGTCCTTTTTCATTTCCTCCGTGACCTTGTCGCCGAATTGGCGCAAGTGGTTTTTGGAGGACTTGTAGGAGCAGTGCTCGCTCCACATCACGGAGTACATGGCCAGTTCCGCGCCGGTGGGGCGGCGGCCAAGGACCTTAACGATCTCGTCGAATTCGTTTTGCTTCAGGCCGAGTTCGGCCCAGGGCAGTTCCGTGTTTGGGGTTTCCGCGGCGTTCTCAACGGTGTCGATATTGAACTTTTTCTGGCCAGCAGTAGTGGTCTCGGTGCTCACTTGGTTCCTCCCACGAGCTGGTTCAGTACGGACGTGAAGAAGCCCAAGCCATCAGTCCCGGCATTGGAATCGTCAGCCGATTCCGGGCCAAAGCCTGGCTCCACGGCGTGCTCGGGGTGCGGCATGAGGCCCACCACGTTGCCCGCGGCGTTGGTGATCCCGGCAATGTCCCGACGGGAACCGTTCGGGTTGAAATCGACGTAGCGGAATGCGACGCGGCCTTCGGCTTCCAATGCGTCCAAGGTCTTCTCGTCCGCAATGTACTGGCCGTCTTGGTTCTTCAATGGGACAGTAATTTCTTGGCCGGTCTCATAGTCAGAGGTCCACGCGGTGGTGTTGTTCTCCACTCGGAGGATCTGGTTGCGGCAGATGAACTTCAAGTGATCATTTTTGATCATCGATCCCGGGAGTAGGTGGGATTCGGTGAGGATCTGGAAGCCGTTGCAAATACCCAACACGGGCAGTTTGGCGTCCGAGTTGGCGGCGTCCACGATCTTGCCCATCAACGGGGCAAAGCGGGAGATGGCACCGGCGCGGAGGTAGTCTCCGTAGGAGAAACCACCGGGGATTACGACGGCGTCCACGTCACCAAGGGTGGTGTCGGCGTGCCAGAGTGGCACAGCAGTGGCGCCGGCCAAGCGGACAGCACGGGCGGCGTCGCGGTCATCAAGTGTTCCAGGAAAGGTTACGACGCCGATTCGGGCGCCGGCGAGGCGCGAGTCAGCGGCGACGGCGATTGCCTCGCCGATCAAGGGAAGGGTAGTCATGCTTAGGCCTCGACTACCTCGACGTTAACAACGTCCTCGATCACCGGGTTGGACAAGAGAGTCTCTGCGGCTTCGCGGGCCTGGGCCAAGATTTCCTCGGTGACCTCACCATCCACGGTCAGTTCGAAGCGCTTTCCCTGGCGCACGGCGCTGAAGGAAGTGAATCCGAGCCGGGGGAGTGCTCCCACGATCGCCTTACCCTGCGGGTCAAGAATTTCGGGCTTAAGCATGACATCAACAACGATCCGGGGCATCCGGCAACTCCTGTGCGTGAGCGGTGGGTGAACCTTAAAAGGGCTGCCACGGAGAGTTGCCGTCTCACGCGCTTCGAGTACTTCAGGGATTGGGGCCACATGGGGTGGTTTTCAATTCCGGGAAGCAACATAAAGCGGCGCTCCGCGAGCTTGCGCTTCCATTCTACCGGCCCGCGTGAGCGTTGCAGAGCAACGTATGTTGCAGTCTTGTTGTTTGCTAGATTAGCGGCCGGGGCCACGTAATCTGGTGGCATGAAACCCCTCGCAGACGCTGATCGTTGCCCGTGTAATAGCGGCGACATTTTTGCCGAGTGCTGTGGCCGTTTTTTGCATGGAACCCAATCTGCGCCAACGGCTCAAGCGCTGATGCGATCGCGTTATACCGCTTTCGCTTGTGGTCACGTGGAGTATCTGATGAAGTCTTGGCACCCCAGCACCCGTCCAGATGAGCTGGAGCTGGAAGCCGGGATGATCTGGCGCCGCTTAGTGATTGAAGACGCTTCTGCTGGTGGGCCGTTTGATACACAAGGAACTGTGACTTTCAGTGCCTACTACCTCCTTGACGGTCAGAAGGGTGTGCAGCAAGAGTTGAGCCGCTTTGTCCGGGAGGACGGTCAGTGGTTTTATCTCGACGGCGTGGAGCCAGGGCAGTGATCTTCGTTTAGGCTGAGCCCATGGCTGAGAATGGAAAATCCTTTGTATTGCCCGTCGTTATTGCTGCCGTAGCCGCTGGTTTGGGCAGGATGGTGCTGCAGAAGCTCAAGGCAGACCGCAACACCAAGAAAAACTTCGCGAGCCAATTCGCCGATGGCCTACCGGGTGCTGATGCCACCCTCAAGCCCGAGGTCCAAGACCAAATCAGCGAGGCCATGCGCGGCAAATAGGGGCGCCACATCTAACCCTTCCCCGATGACCGCAGTCGGCGGTCATCAGAAAGGACCTAGATGTGAAGTCTTCCTCGATCACTCGTCCCCTCATAAAATCCCTGTGTCGTACAGCTGCAGTCGGCGCCCTTGGGCTAACCATGCTCGTCTCGGCAAGCGCCCTCTCCCTAGCAGCACCGATTCCGTCGGCCGACCCTACGGCAGCACCAGGTCAATTCTCTGAACAGAACCTAGGCGCTGACCGCACCCCAGAAAACTTCTATTACCGAATTCCTGCCCTTGCCTACTTGGGAAACAACGTGGTTCTCTCAGCATGGGACGCCCGCCCGGGCAGCAGCGCTGATGCACCCAACCCCAACTCGATTGCGATGCGACGTAGTACCGATGGTGGCCAGACGTGGAGCAACATTTCGTTTATTGCCCGCGGTCATGTTGCCGATGCAAGCGGGCCCAAATATGGTTACAGCGACCCATCATTTGTCTATGACGCTCAGGCCAGCAAAGTCTTCGCGTTTTTTGTTTACTCCAAAGACGCTGGCTTTGCTTCGAGCGAATACGGCAATGACGGTGCTGATCGGAACGTCATCTCCTCAGCCGTAGTTGAATCCTCAGACGGTGGTCTCACGTGGAGCGCGCCACGCTTGATCACGAACGTGACCAAGCCTGGAAGCAAAACAAATCCCCAGCCAGGGGACGTTCGGACTAACTTCGCATCCTCCGGCGAAGGCATTCAACTCAAATACGGGCAATATGCAGGTCGCCTTATCCAGCAGTACGCCGGATATGTCCGCCAGAGTAACGGCAGTGAAGTGATTCAGGCCTACAGTGTGTACTCAGATGATCACGGCGCAACCTGGCAGAAAGGCCAGCCGGTGGGCGCGGCGATGGATGAGAACAAGGTTGTTGAGCTCTCCGATGGTCGCGTGATGCTCAACTCCCGCGATAGCTCAAACGGCCACTACCGGAAAGTGGCGATTTCCACGGACGGTGGCCAAAGCTACGGTCCGGTTACTGTGGATACAGAGTTGCCTGATCCAACCAACAACGGTTCCATAACGCGTTTGTTTCCCGCTGCTGCCCAAGGTTCCGCTGACGCCAAAAAGCTGATGTTCACCAACTCGAACTCACAAGTAAACCGAGAGAACGTCTCCGCCAGGGTTTCGTGTGATGACGGTGCCACGTGGCCCGGTGTGCGCAGTATTCACCAGGGCTTCTCCGCTTACTCCACGGCCACGCGTTTGGAAGATGGAAAGCTTGGCGTCTTTTACGAGGGTAACTACACGGACAGTATGGTCTTCGCAAAGTTCGACGACGGGTGGCTGAATTACGTTTGTGCGCCATTGAATATCCCTGCCCAGACCGTTGTACCTGGCGTTGCGCAGCAGGTTCCGGTCACTGTCACCAACCAAGAAGCAGTGACGCTCAGCGGTGCGAGCGCCACCATTTACACCCCAGCAGGCTGGAGCGCGACCACGGTCCCGGTCCCGGACTTGGCTCCCGGCGCATCGGTGACGGTCAACGTCACCCTCACCTCGCCGTCGTCCGCTACAGGTAGCACGCAGCTCAACGCAGCGTTTATCACCGCAGAAGGCAAAGTCTCGCAAGGTACGTTCTCCGCCAATGCCCCGGTGAACAATCAAGTGGGGTTGACCATTAGCGGATCCGCGCTGGCCCGTGACGTTGTGGCGAATCCTTACGTTGCCGGTGAGGTGCTCAGCTACAACTTGACGGTCAAAAATACCTCCAACGTGACGGCCAATGCAGTGCCCACCTCGGGAAGTTTCGATTCAGGTTTCTTGCCACCAACAGCGCCGAATTGCCGCTACAACAACCTTGCCGCGGGTGCCAGCTACACGTGTACCACCGCCAAGCACACCGTGACGGCGGCTGAAGTGACTCAGGGCTACTTCAGCCCGACGGCAACCTTTAGCGTGACGTCTAGCGCGGACTCTACACTCACCAAAAATGTCACCTTTACCGGCGCAAACGTTGCACTTCGAGACGGCGTCCTCTCGGCCACGATCGTGGGCAACCGGACGGATTCGTCTAGAGACCTGAGCGCGAATCCATACACGGCAGGAGAGCAGGTTCCCTACAACTTCACGGTCACCAACACCAGCCCCATTACTGCTGATTTGGTTCCAACGGCAGGTAATTTCAGCCCACTGGTTCCTGAAGGTGCGGGCAATTCCCGCTGGCGTTCACTCGCTGCCGGAGCAAGCTACAACTGTGGCACACCACGGCATACGGTAACCGCAGAAGAAGTAGCTCAAGGTTATTTTGTTCCGTCATCTACATGGACGGTGGTGGCGACTGGCCAGAGCACCAAAACGATCACCGTTACAGGAGATCCGTTAGTTCTCAGCGTTAAACCAGCTCAGCCCACGAGCGACCCGGTACTTTCTAGTACCAAACTCAAAGGGTCAGCCCCGGTAGATCTGATGGTGAACCCGGCTGGGTACTTGCCCGGTCAGGACGTGACTTTGCAAAATGTCCCAGACGGGCAGTGGTACTTCGTGTACCTCGAGAAAAAGCAGCAGAAATTGGGCTGGTTCTATGCCGAGCCAGGGGCAGCGCTGACTGCCACTTTGCCGGCTGACGCGAAGAGCGGGGCCAATAATGTGGTGGTGCTGGACCAGGCGGGCCAGTTGTTGGGCTGGGATCAAATCAGCATCATTGGCTAGCCGTGGCTCAAACACCGTCTCCGTTGTGAAGCTTCATGAACATGAGAGCTCGCGAGCTGTGCATCACAGCTCAACTTTGAAACTCGACCTAGGGAATCTGCCTGCCAGTTCCGTTTTGTTCCGGCAGCTCCCGTTTTCAGGTCCGTGAAAGTTGAGCCGCGGTGCACGAGGTTCGCGGGGTTTGTGGCGGCGGGTGGAATAGAGAGAGCACACACCTTGATGGTGCGGGCGGTGCGGAGCGAAAACTCGGCTCCGCCCGCACCGTATTTAATGACCTCCGCCCGCACCACATTTAGGGAGTTCTGTCGAGTCACATGGCCCTTGGTGGAAATAATAAAAACAAATGATTGTGAAGTATGTCATAACGGCCTGTTGCTCTGTACGCTGGGGAAGTGTTGCGTGTGACAAGCGTTACAAACGCTGTCATGTGGCACGTTACCCGGCTGATGTGCCGGGAACACACCCGTGAAAGGTTCAATCACTCGTGAAATCATCAGGAAATAGCTTCCTTCGAAGCGGGGGAATGAGGAAGGTAGCGGCTCTGACCGTTGGTCTTCCTCTTCTGCTCTCGACGGTTGCGCTCACTCCCGCCCAAGCCACTCCCCAGGCCCCAGCAGTCACCGTTGCCCACCAGAAAATCAATCCCGCCGATTACCCGGCTGGCCGATACATTGTTGTTCTCGCTGAAAAGCCGGCCGCAACGTACACCGGTGGCACGGCAGGCTTGCCAGCCACGGCACCCACCAAGGGTAAAAAGCTGGACGCTAAGCGCCCCGAAGTTCAGAAGTACCAAGCTCACTTGGAACAAAAGCAGAACAGTGTTGCCAAAGCTGAGAACATTCAGATCAAGCGCCAATTCACTGCGGCCTTGAATGGTTTCTCCGCGGACCTTACGGCAGACCAGGCAGTAAGCCTCGCCAAGGACCCCACTGTTTTGGTGGTTGCTCCGGACACCGAGCACGCACCGGATTACTCCACCACTGACTTCTTGAAACTCAGCGGAGCACAAGGCACATGGAACACCCAGTATGGTGGTACGGCGAACGCTGGTAAGGGCGTTGTGGTTGGTGTGATTGACTCCGGTTACACTCCCTCCAGCGCCTTCTTTGCTGGTGATGACGTCAAGCCGCTCACCGGTGATGCCAAAGTTGGCGAGCCGTACCGCACAGCAGATGGCAAAATCGCCATGCTGAAAGCCGACGGCGACACTTTCGTGGGCGAATGCCAGACTGGTCAGGACTTTGACGGCTCAGCCTGTAACACCAAGGTGCTCAGTGCCCGCTACTTCGCTGATGATTACATCAAATACGTTGCACCCGAACACCGCGCACCTGAAGAGCTCCTCTCTCCGGTGGATGTGGGAAGCCACGGCACACACACGGCCAGCACCGCAGCAGGTAACGCCAACGTGCGCGCCAACTTGGGCGCCCGCGATATGGGAATCACCGGTGGTATTGCCCCGGCTGCGAAGCTCTCCGTTTACAAGGTTTGCTGGGAAGACGATGACCCGGCAACGGGTGGTTGCTACAGCTCAGCATCAGTGGCAGCCATCAACCAAGCCATCCTGGATGGTGTTGACGTACTGAACTACTCGATCTCTGGTAGCACCAACACCACCACCGATCCGGTTTCTTTGGCGTTCCTCTCCGCCACCTCCGCCGGTATTTTCGTAGCGGCCTCGGCCGGTAACTCCGGTCCCACGGCGAGCACAGTGAATCACGGGGCACCGTGGCTGACAACGGTGGCTGCAAGTTCCTTCACCTCGGAACTTCAGGGCACCGTTGAATTCGAAGACGGCACTAAGTTCCGTGGTGCTAGCCTCATGGCGCACAACGTCCCGGCGAGCAACCTCGTTTTGGCCGCTAACGCAGCCGCAGCCGGTGCAGCAAGCCCCGCGCTGTGTGGTCCCAACACACTTGACCCGGCCAAAGTCACCGGCAAGATTGTGGTTTGTGATCGTGGCGTAGTGGACCGTGTTGCCAAGAGCGCCGAAGTAAAGCGCACCGGCGGTGTGGGCATGATCTTGGTCAACCTGACCACCTCCTCCGAGGATGTTGACGAACACTCAGTACCCACCGTGCACGTCAACCCGCCGGCCACCGAAGCCATCAAAGCCAAGCTCGCGGCCAACCCCAACATCAAGGCTGCCCTGGTCAACAAGGACACCACCGGTCTTCCTGCAGAACCGCAGCCACAGATTGCTGGATTCTCATCACGCGGACCGCTCTCAGCCTCCAACGGTGATTTGCTCAAGCCCGACGTCGCTGCTCCCGGTGTTGCAGTTCTTGCAGGTGTTTCTCCGATCGGCTCCAACGGTGCCAGCTTCGGCATGATGTCCGGTACGTCCATGGCGTCACCGCACGTTGCCGGCTTTGGTGCTTTGATCCTGTCCAAAAACCCACTCTGGTCCCCGGCCACGGTGAAGTCCGCAATGATGACCACTGCTGGTGATCTAAAGAAGGCTGATGGCACCAAGGATGGCGACTTGTTCGCTACCGGTGCTGGCGAAGTTGATCCTGCCAAGGTGCTCAACCCCGGCTTGGTTTACGACGCTAACGATGAGGACTACCTCAAGTTCATCCAGGGCACCGGCGTGGACTTGGGTATCCCAGGTTTGGGCAGCACCGCAGCTCGTGACATGAACTTGCCGTCCTTTGCACTGGGTAACCTCAACGGCAAAATTGAGGTCACGCGAACCGTGACGGCTCTGACCCCAGGTTTGTACCGCGCCACGGTTAACGTTCCGGGTATCAAGGTGAAGGTCACCCCGTCTGTGCTGAACTTCAATCAAGCTGGCGAGAAGCGCACCTTCAAGGTCAGCTTTGAGAACAACGGTGCAGCCTTTGGCAAGTACGCCATGGGTCAGTTGGTTTGGCAGGGTGCTGGTAAGAACGTGACTAGCCCTATCGCCATCCAGCCTCAGGCAGTCTCGGCTCCTGAGAACGTTTCGTTCTCCTCCACCGGTGGCACTGGTTCCGGCACTATCCCGGTAACTTCTGGTTCCAACTCTCCGATCGCCATCACCTTGGACGGTTTGTCCAAGGCTGACTCCTCGGCCACGGAATTGGTTCCGGGCCCGCTGGCACTTGAGACGAACGCTTCCAACTTTGCTAAGGAAGTTACCGTTCCGGCTGGCTCTCCGTTGGCCAAGTTCTCTGTGTTCTCCTCGGATGACACGGCCGACTTTGATCTGGTGGTTTTTGACCCGTCCGGTCAGCCGCTGCTGGCTCAAACGGCCTCGGCTAGCGAGTCGCTCTCGGTGGCAAACCCCAGGCCGGGAACGTACACCATGTTTGTGAACCTCTATGCAAGCCCCAATGGCCAGCCCACCAAGGCTTCTGTTGATGCTGCAGTATTGGGTGCCAACGTTGGCAACGCAACAGTGACGCCGAACCCGCTCTCGCTCAAAAACGGTAAGAGCAGCAACCTGACCTTGTCGTGGAAGAACTTGGCAGCTGGTTCTTACATTGGGCGGCTCACCTATGCCGGGTCGGCAGTTGAGACCTTTGTGAGTGTTGTGGTGACTCCGGGCGGAACTGCTGTTGTTCCGTCTGATGAAGAGTCAGGCACCACGCCCGCTCAGAAAGACAAAGCAGACAAAGTGAAGAAGGAAAAGAAGAAGCGTCAGTCTGAGGAAGTCAACAACGGACCGAGCCTGCTCAACTAGTAACCGTCTAGTCCCTGCAGTCCCCGCACTCTAGGGCAGAGACAAAGGGTCCAAAGGAACATTGTTCCTTTGGACCCTTTGTGTTCCTTGACAAACTTTGCCAAGTACCGCCGATGCCTTACAGCTAGCTGTTTCCGCCCGACTGCAGCAGCGGGGCAAGAGCCTTCCAACGGGCAATCTCACAACCGTCGGTTCGGGTGAAGGTTGAGTTGACGTCTCGGCCGTTAAAGCTGCCCGTTACGGTGGCTACGGCGGGACCGCCGTACTGCTGCGTGCACAGCTTCGGCGGACCAGGCTGCGGAAAAAAGATCTCATCGCCAAAACGTACGACGGCGTTAAGCGCCGCGGGCGGGTCGCTCACCGTGCACTCCGGTGCCGGAGCGCCGTCGGCCGTTGTGAGAAGCCGGAAAACGTACTCCGGTGCGCCGGGCGCCTCAACGAGGGTCACCGTCAGGTCAATGCTGGGGGATTCGTGTGGCACCGGAACTCCTAGTTGGTGGGGACGGAGCTGCTGGGTTCGAGCCTACGCGCGAAGGGTTCAAGCGCGGCCAAAAGTTTTGCCCGCAGCTGGGCGGATTCCTCGGCGAAGCCACGTTGCAATGCCACGTAGCTGGCTTTTCCTTCCGCCGTTTCAATCCGGATGGGCGGGTAGCCCCAGTCTTGGAGGTCGTAGGGGGAGGCTTGCATGTCCATGGCTCGGATGCGCCAAGAGAGCTCAAAACAATCCATCACCAATTCGCTCGGGAGCAAGGGCGTAAGTTTGTAGGCCCACTTGTACAGGTCCATGTTGGCGTGGAGGCAGCCGGGTTGTTCCATGGTGCGCTGGTTCTCACGGCTGAGTGTGAGCTCGTTGCGGGGGATCGCGTCTGGTGTATAAAAACGGTAGGCGTCAAAGTGTGTGCAACGGATTTTGTTCTCTTCAATCACCTGATCTGTGCCGGTGCTGCCCAGACGAAGGTTGAGGTATTCGTGGCGGAGATCGAACTTGTCTTGCCGGTACACCATGGCCCATTCGTGCAGGCCAAAGCACCCAAATTGGGCCGGCCGTGCAGCGGTACCGGCGAGGATAATCAGCGCAAAGGCCACGGCCTCGCGACGGTCCTTCAGGAACTTGTCCACATCCACAGTGACACCTTCAACAGCCGCACCTTCACTAGCCATCTCGCGGAGTTCCTCTGCTGTGGCTGGGCGGTAATACTTCCACGCTAGACGCTCTTGCGCTTGCGGCCCGGTGAGCACCACACCAGCACCGGGGTGCCACCGCGAGAGTTGGCCCGGTTTCTGTGTGTAATACGTAAAGAGAAAGTCCTCAACAGGGTGCTTTTGCCCGGCGGAACGGCGCGCAAGGTACGGCTTGGCGTACCGGTCCACGCGGTCTTGGTGTGCTTGTTCAGCCGCAAGCCAGTCGTGTGGGGACATTACTTCGCCAGATTTCAAAAGGTTATTCTGCACTACACCGCTCCGCCTCGGCCGAGGAGAGGTTCCATGGCTTTCCACGCAGAAATACCGCAGCCGTCCTTGCGGTTGTAGGACAGATTAACTTCGGTTCCGTTGACAGTGCCTGTGATAGTTGCGGTCTCGGGACCCGAAATATTCTGCGTGCAGGCAACGTTTTTTGACGTGATCCGTGGCACGAAGTAATTGGCATGGTCCTTGACCAAGGTGCACGCGCTCGCAGGGTTGGAAACCGTTGACGGTTTTGAGCTGGACACCGCGCCGGCAGAGCATTCAAGAGTACTAACCACCGCAGTGGCATTAGCTTGGGGCACAAGGGTGATAGTCAATGATGCATCGCCAGGACCACTCGGCGGAGTGGCCACAGCCCCGGTAGGGGGAGTGCTTTGAGAGATTGAACTTCCAGGGGTGGACGGGTTGGAGGTACCACTTGCCGAGCTGGTGGCGCTGGGCGCGGGAGTCGTCGTTGTACTGGCTGTGGGTTGGCTAGTACCGGGAGTTGCGCAAGCGGAAACAGTGGTCAAGAGCAACACTGCAGTGAGCGTCGTTGCGGCGCGCAATTTACGGGTCATGGCTCCGGGCTCCCTTCAGGTGTAGTTCTAGTTTAGTCGCGGTGCCAAAGTAAGCTGGAGGGAGTCAATTACTCGAGGAGAGAAGCGATGGAAAAGGAAAATTTTGCTCGGCGTTTTATGCGCAGCACGGACAAGCTACGCCTCATTTTTGGGCCTGCCAACCGCAGTTCCTTGGATCACGAGATGACTGAGGAAAACAAACGTCTCCTCAAACAGCGCGAAGCCGAAACCCAGCAGTGGGAAACCATCACACGTCCTGACGGCAGCACTTATGTTGTGCCCAAGAATCCCGGGGACCAATCTCTCCGCTAGCAAACGGTCAGCGAGTGACTCGCAAATGCTAAGTGACCCACAGGGGCTTCGGAGAATCAATTCTCCGAAGCCCCTGTGTTTTAGAAGTAGGGTTTAGCGTCCAAAGAGTTTGGCAAAGAAGCCCTTATTGGTGGACTTCTCGTTTTCGTGGCCACGGCAGCGCTGAGATGCCGGTACGCCCTTCATCACCTGGTCAACGTGCTGACCGCAGCCCGCCCAGGTTGTTTTGTTGCACTTCTTGCAAGTTACTGCACGGCACATTTGATGGCTCCTTAGATGTCTTTGGGAAGTTCCTTGGTTATTCCAAGGGGACTGGTTTTTTGGTGAAAGGGTTAGAGCGATTGCTGCCAAGCGGACCAGCCGGCATAACTGCCGTCTAGTTCGGTGACGTTGTATCCGGCCCGGCGCAAAGCGCTTGCCGCAACGGAATTCCGGACCCCGCTCTGGCAGTACGTGACGATAGTTCCCTCGCGAGGAAGTTCGTCCAAGTGCCACATCACGCGACCACCGCTGAGCTGGTAGGCGCCGGGGATATGGCCAGCGGCGAATTCAGTGCGATTGCGGACGTCCAAAACCACGGCGGAATTGAAACTCCCCAGCTCTTCAGGACGAAGCAGCGGCGGGATGCTTTGCGGCAAACCCTCAAGGTTTGTCACAAAACCACCAACATTATCGATCCCAACTCGGACTAAGTGATCCCACATTTCCTGAGCCACCGTTTGGCTGGAGGCCAACAGCACTAGCGGGTTTTTATCCGTTTCGGGATTCACTACCCAAGCGCCGAAGCTCGCTGTGGACTTTCCGGCCGGGATGTTCAGGGAATTGGTAACGGTGCCTTTGTGGACCTCGTTGTTAGCGCGAGTGTCCACAAAAATGATGTTCCCCGCGGCAAGATCCGCTGAGACGTCGGCAGCAGAAAGCTCGGGCAGTGGCGCGCGTTCGCCCATAACGGCCGGGCCCTCGCGATTTTCACGTTTCATCCGAGCGAAGTAAGCGTGGGCATCAGGCTGCCCGTCGAGAAGCTCATTGATAAAACCCTGCTCGTCATTGTTCTCGAGGTAAGGGCCCCACCATGCGTAGAGGCGTTCGTATCCAACGGTCGACGACGGGATGGCGCCTAGAGCTTTACCGCAAGCGCTTCCCGCGCCGTGGCCTGGGTGGACCTGGACGTGGTCGGGCAAGGTGAGGAATTTGTCCCGCAGACTAGTAAAAAGCTGCTTGGCACCTTCAAAGCGTGTGTCCACGCCGCCGGCAGCTTCGTCCAAAAGGTCAGGCCGGCCTAGGTCTCCGGAGAAAACAAAGTCTCCCGAGAGCAGGTAGCCGGGGTGATTAGCGAACGCGCCATCGGTGACCAGGAAGGACAAATGCTCAGGGGTGTGGCCGGGGGTGTGTACAGCCTTGATGATGATGTTTCCCAAGGGGATTTCGTCGTCGTTATTGAGGCGTTCGGCCTCGAAGCCGTACTGCCAATCGACGCCACCCTCGCCCGAAACGTAGGCGGTGGCCCCGGTGGCTGCGGCAAGTTCTCGGGTGCCGGAGAGGAAGTCCGCGTGGATGTGCGTTTCAGTCACGGCAGTGATTTTCATACCGTTTTTGGCCGCGAGGTCTTGGTAGACGGCGATGTCGCGGCGGGGGTCCACCACGAGGGCTTCGCCCTTCGCCTGGCAGCCGATGAAGTAGCTCGCTTGGGCGAGGTCTTCGTCGTAGATGCGCTCGAGCAACATATCGCTCTCCTTTGTTTGGTTCCCGGGTTTGGCGGTTGAGATGTGTCCGCCAAGGTGGGGTCTCTACGTCAAATAATAATACCCTAGGGGGTATCGAGCAAATGCAGTTTTGTGACGAAGCGAAGGCGGTCATGGAGTCGCCGATAATACCGGCAGGGGTATAGGCTTAATGTTAGAACACCGCCACTTTGGGAGATCCTATGGAACTTGATGCAACAGACCTGACCCCCGTGATTAACCGCCTCAAGCGCGCTCAAGGGCAGCTTGCTGGGGTGACTCGCATGCTGGAAGAGGGCCGTGACTGCAAGGACATCGTCACTCAGCTCGCCGCTGTATCCAAGGCTCTGGACCGCGCAGGATTTGCGGTCATCGCCAGCGGTCTGGAGCAATGCCTGCTCCGCGGCGACGAAAGTATGAACACCAAGGACTTGGAAAAGCTCTTCCTCTCGCTCGCATAGCGCTCGTGGTGAGCGGAAGGCGACCCTTAACTAATCGGGCCCCGAGACAAAGTGTCTCGGGGCCCGATTTCGTTTGGGATGTCAGCTCAGTGAGCCTTAGCGGCCGGTGCCGCCATAAACCGTAGCTTCGGATTCGCCGTCGAGGTCAAATGCCTTGTGGATGGAGCGCACTGCGGCATCAAGGAGGTCGGCCTGGGTTACCACTGAAATGCGAATTTCCGAGGTGGAGATCATGTCGATGTTGATGCCCGAGGTGGACAGCGCCTCAAAGAACTTGGCCGAAACACCAGGGTGGGAACGCATGCCAGCACCGATCAGTGACAACTTGCCGATCTGATCGTTGTAATCGATGCTCTCGAACCCAATTTCCGGCTGGGCCGCGCGCAGAGCGTCCAGGGCGTCGGCACCCTCAACCATGGGCAGAGTGAAGGAAATATCGGTGTGACCTGTGCCCTTGGTGGAGACGTTCTGCACAATCATGTCGATGTTGGAGTGAGCCTTGGCAATGACCTGGAAGATTGCAGCAGCCTTGCCAGGAATGTCCGGAACACCCACAACGGTGACCTTAGCTTCGGAGCGATCATGGGCAACTCCGGAGATGATGGGCTGTTCCAAAGCGACTCCCTCTTCCATGGTGATTTTGTCCTCGGGACTGGGCAGAACCCAAGTTCCCTCAAGTTGGCTAAATGAGGAGCGAACGTGCAGCGGCACACCAAAACGGCGGGCATACTCCACACAACGCAAGTGTAGGATTTTGGCGCCAGAGGCCGCCAATTCGAGCATCTCTTCACTCGAGATGCGCTCAATCTTCTGGGCGCTGGCCACCACGCGCGGATCCGCTGTGTAAACGCCGTCCACATCGGTATAGATCTCACACACGTCTGCATCGAGGGCGGCGGCAAGTGCCACAGCTGTGGTGTCCGATCCGCCGCGACCCAGTGTGGTGATCTCATTCGTGACGCGGCTAACACCTTGGAACCCTGCAACAATCGCCACGTGACCCTTATCCAAAGAGGTACGAACGCGGTGTGGATCAACGTGAATAATGCGTGCTTTACCGTGAATGCCGTCCGTGACCATACCGGCCTGAGAGCCGGTGAACGACTGGGCGGTAGCGCCAAAGTGGTTGATGGCCATGGCGAGCAAAGACATGGAGATACGCTCACCGGCGGAGAGGAGCATGTCCATCTCCCGGGCCGGGGCGTGGTCAGTTACCTGAGCAGCAAGATCAAGCAGTTCATCGGTGGTGTCACCCATAGCCGAAACCACCACAACTACCTCGTGGCCAGCGTTGTGAGCATCAACCACTCGGCGTGCCACTCGCTTGATACCTTCAGCGTCAGCCACCGAAGAACCGCCGAATTTCTGCACAATCAACTGCTTCTCCGGCATTCCTTCAGGCGCGCCGGACTTTGGGCGCAACTGTTGGGAAAGATCGGAACTGGGCAGACTCATGCGTGCACCCTCACTGGTTGGTTGGGGAAAATTCGATAGCCCGGCGGCTTCGCTGACGCGGACGGTTTTTCTGGTGCCAGTTTATCGCCGGGGAGCTGGGGTACGGAATTGTGACCACATGGCAGGACGCATTGGTGACGAGGGCTGTTCTAACGAAGCAAGATCAGCGCCAGAATGGCCATCACTACTGACGCAAGCAAACCCACCACAAGGGCTTTCCAGTTTTGGTAAAACAGCGATTGGACCCTGACTCTGGTCCCCAACGCGAACAATGCCATTGAAAGCAGCACTAGCTGCGCCGTGTCCACGCCATTGGCTAGGGATTGGGGCAATGGTGCAAATGTTTGGATCACCACCGCAGCAAGGAAAGCCGGGACAAACCATGGCATCACCGTGGCGAGTGACCTGTGCGTGCTCGCGCCTCGGTTGGCACGCCATTCGGCCAAGCCCACGAGCGAAATGAGCGGGACGAGCATCAGCACACGGATGAGCTTGATTAGCACCGCAGTCGCCAACGCGGCCGCACCGGCAACATTTGCCGCGGCTACAACCTGTCCGACGTCGTGAACGCTCGCCCCCACCCAGCGTCCGAACCCGGCGCTACTAAGTCCCAGCGGATGCCACAGCAACGGGAGAACGGCCATAGCAGCCGTACCGCAGAGGGTGACAATCGCGATGGGCGGTGCGACGTCGTCGTCGTTGGCTTTGGACACGTGTGCCACGGCGCCGATCGCTGACGCACCGCAGATCGAGAACCCTGCCGCCATAAGTAGCGGCTGTTTGCCGGGGAGCCGGAGCAGCTTGCCGAGTGACCACGTGAGTAGAAACGTCACGCAGAGGATCGAGAGTACGGCCTGCCAGACGGGCCAACCGAGTGCAGCGATGGTGTGCAGGTTCAGTTTAAATCCCAAGAGTACGACGCCGATCCGCATGAAAGTGCTTGCGGCCAGTTCTGTTCCGGGAGCGAGAGTCCGAGTCAGGGCCCGGCGTGTGACTGGGATTTGAGCAAGCAGAATCCCGACGGCGATGACCGCGGTGAGCGCCGGAAGCGCTGGGAAGATTTTGTGCAGCAAGGCGGCGCCGAGCGCGGCGCTTAGTGCAGCCAGGACGCCAGGGGTGACGCTGCGCGCACGGACCCTCATTTGAGGAAAGCTCATATATTGATGCTTCCCGAACTCGTTACTCGCCGGTAGAGGGCCTACCCTTGGGAGGGTACAAGCAATTCTTGTGGGAGGTTTCCGTGTTAGGTCCGCAGGTGCCGAGTCTGGCTGCTCTGGAAACGCTTGTGACAGTGGGTGAATTAGGGAGCCTGTCCCGAGTTGCTGAGCTTTTTGGGGTGTCCCAGCAGGCTGTTTCCTCGCAAGTTCGTTCGATGGAGAAAGTTGTGGGCGCGGAACTGATTGTGCGCTCGCCGCGAGGTTCAGAATTGACCACTTCGGGCGCCATGGTTGCTGCGTGGGCACAGGAAGTGCTCTCTGCCGCGGCCCGGTTGGAAGCCGGGATCGATTCGATCAAGCACCGCGCAGTCCAGCGCCTTGACGTGGCTGCGAGCCTGACGATTGCCGAATATCTTTTGCCTCGCTGGTTGGTAGCCCTTCGCGAGTGGCAAGAAGAACTGGCCGGAGAAGTCACTCAGGTGGGCCTCAAAGCCGTGAATAGTGAGGCTGTTATTTCTTTGGTGCGGGGCGGTGAAGTTCGTTTGGGTTTTCTTGAAACACCGGATCTCCCCACAGATTTGCACACCGAAGTGCTGGGTCACGATTCGCTAGTTATTGCTGTGGCTCCGCGTCATCCGTGGGCTATGCGCAGAACGCCCGTGACGGTTGCTGAATTGGCCCAGACTGGCCTCATCACGCGGGAAGAAGGCTCCGGGACACGCAAGGTCTTGGAGCAGATGTTTGTGAAGGCTGGTTTCTTGGCCGAGGCGGTTGTGCCTCCTCGGCAAGTGCACGCGAGCACTGCAGCCGTGCGGACTGCCATTGCAGCCGGCGTTGCGCCGGGGGTGCTGAGTTCTTTGGCCGTTGAGGACGACCTCACCCTTGGCCGGCTGGTGGTGGTTGAAGTGGCCGGCGTGGACCTCCGGCGCCAGCTCACGGCTGTATGGCGTGGGGGAGCCCGCCCGGTGGAAGCGCCCGTGAGGGATCTGATGCGGTTGGCACGCAGATCCCTTGTGGGGTCCGCCGGTGGAGCGGCTGACTAGCTAACGCCTGCTAATTCAGTGCGTTGCGGCGGCCTTCGAAGGCCCTGCCCAAAGTTACCTCGTCGGCGTATTCGAGGTCTCCGCCCACGGGAAGACCAGAGGCCAAACGCGTAACGGTGATCCCAATGGTTTTGAGCATACGTGCCAAGTACGTCGCCGTGGCTTCGCCTTCGAGATTGGGGTCGGTGGCGATGATGATTTCCTGGATGGAGCTGTCATTGAGCCGGGTCAGAAGTTCACGGATTCGAAGTTGCTCCGGGCCAACCCCGGCGATCGGGTTAATGGCCCCGCCGAGCACGTGATACCTGCCGCGGAAGGAACGGGTACGTTCCACCGCCAGCACATCCTTGGACTCTTCAACCACACAAATGACGCTGGGATCCCGGCGCGGGTCCCGGCAAATGTTGCACAGTTCTTGCTCGGTGACGTTGCCACACACCGTGCAAAACTTCACCCGTTCCTTAACGGTGGTGATCGCCGCAACAAGGCGTTTAGTGTCCTCCGGGTCCGCCTCGAGAATGTGGAACGCCAGGCGCTGCGCTGATTTTGGGCCAACGCCAGGGAGACGTCCAAGCTCGTCAATCAGCTCTTGAACTGCGCCTTCGTACACAATTTCCTCATTCTTCGGGTGGATAGTTCAGCGGGGGAGCTACTAGCGCGGAATAACTGGGCTGCCGTCAAGATTCAGCTGCGCTACAAGGGTTCCGCCCAGAATACGCTCCACAGCGGCCCGGCCAAACAGGCCAGACTCCTCAATAGTGACGTCATCCGCGCTGGTGTATTCGTCTACTAGGCCTTGAGGGGCCGACGCCGTCCGGTTGGGTGCCGCTTGTAGGCGCGCCGCCTGCGCCTCAGGACTGTTGGACAGACGTTGGTAGAGGCTTGGGCGGGGACCCGGGTTACCTGACTCAGGGGTTGGCTCCACAGGCGTTGGCGCCGCCGTGCTTGACGGCGTTGGCGCTGGTGCTGCAGGGGTTGGGTACTGTGCTGTGGCAGGAGCGTAGTTGGTTGTGGCGAGCGGAATTGGTTCCGCGGCGTTTGCTACAGCTTGGGTTCCGACGTTGCTTTCAGTCCCAACTATCCACACGCCGGGCGATTGTTCGCGCGCGCGTTCCCAAGGATCGTCCTTGTTGGGCACGCCTGAGCCGGGGTTGCCCGATTCTTCAAGCTTGGCCTTGGCAGCGGCCAGTTTTGACACGGGCTTGGTGGTTGCCTGCTTAGCCGGTGCCGGTGCCGGTTCAGATGCAGGTTCAGATGCAGGCGCCGGGGCTGATGCCGGCACCGTTGCTGCCGCTTGGCTGGTGGCGAGTGAGCGCGGAGCCGGGGGAGTCCAGCCCTCGGGCGGAAGATCGTCTTCGTTGGGAGGTTCCTCGTCCGCATACGGAACGTCATCGTAGGGGGTTGATGCCCACGATGCTGCTACCTGCGGTTCATCGTCGTCGGCCGCGGATTCTTCGCGTGACAGGGTGCCAGAAGGAGCAGTGGTTTCTGCCGGGCGCTCAACAGCTGCTGCCACTGGCAGCCCCCAATCGTCGAGGACAATCTCGACGGCGGGCGCAGGGTTTGCTGCAGAAGATTCCGGAGAAGGGACTTCTGGAGCAACAGAAGCTGGCTCCACCAGATTCTGTTGAACCGGAGCTGCCGCAACGTTTAGCGGTGCCGCGTCCGCCGGAGCTTCCCGGCTAGCGGGTGCTTTTGGGTTTGGCTCAGAGCTCGATCCGCCGTTGGTAGCGCCGGCGATGGGCGTAATTTGGCAGTCGACTCCAACAACCTGGGAGATGGCTCTTCTCAGGTTCTCTGAATGATCCCCTCGGCTAAAAGCGCCAGCGAGCCCGGAGGTGGTGAACGCTAGCTGCAGCACTTCACCATCGAAGCCACCAACCTGTGCGTTCGGAGCCACCAAGGCCCACGTACTGCGCTTGATCTTGGACAAGGTGTCCAGAACTTCTGGCCAAGCACGACGCATCATCTCAACTTGACCCGAGCCGCCTGCCTGACTGCTGGCAGGAGCCTGAGCGGGTGCTTGAGCAGGTGGCTGAGCGGGCGCCAACTGGGGTTTGTTAGCGGATGCCGCCTGAGCGGAAACCTGAGCAGGAACATGATCCGCGGCCGGGGCAGTCGGCTCTTGAACAACAGGTTTTGCCTCGGCTGCTACTGGTTCTACAACCGCGTGCGCCTGGGCCGACTGCGCAGCTGGAACGTTGGTCTCAGTAGCAGCGTGCGCCTGGACCTCAGCAACTGCGGGATGCTGAACTTCCCGCACTGCCGGGCCCTGACCACCGGACGTTGCTGGCGCTTGTGGTGGCGGAGAAGTGGTGGCGGTTCCGGCGTCGTTCCCGGAAAAAGCCAAACGCCGCTCCAGGCGATCAATCCGCGCAACGGATCCACGTTCACTCTGGTCCGCTCCTGGCAAGAGGATGCGGGCGCAAAGCAGCTCAAGGTGCAAACGCGGTGAGGTGGCGCCGGTCATGTCCGTGAGCGCCGTGTTAGTGACATCTGCCGCGCGGGAAAGCTCAGCCGCGCCAAGATTCTGCGCCTGAGTACGCATACGGGCGATCTGATCCGCAGGCATTCCGCGCAAAATCGCGGCAGCGCTCTCCGGCATAGCCTGAACAATGATCAGGTCGCGGAAGCGCTCCAGCAGGTCCTCAACAAAGCGTCGCGGATCGTGACCGGTCTGAATAACCCGGTCAACGGCGCGGAAAACCGTTCCTGAATCGCCCGCAGCAACAGCATCCACCACGTCATCCAACAATGAGGCGTGCGTGTAGCCAAGAAGCGCGACGGCCAGCTCATAGTTAAGCCCGTCCTCTCCTGCGCCAGCCATCAACTGGTCCAAAACGGAGAGTGAGTCACGCACTGAACCGCCACCGGCTCGGACCACAAGAGAAAGCACGCCCGGGGCAACCGGTACGTTTTCCTGCTGGCACAGCAACTCCAAGTAGGCCATCAGCGGCTCGGGCGGCACCAAACGGAAGGGGTAGTGGTGCGTGCGGGAGCGGATGGTGCCAATGACCTTGTCCGGCTCCGTGGTGGCGAAGATGAACTTGATGTGTTCCGGCGGCTCTTCAACGATTTTCAGCAGAGCATTGAAGCCCTGCGGTGTGACCATGTGGGCCTCGTCGATGATAAAGATTTTGTAGCGGTCCCGCACTGGGGCGAAGGTGGCGCGCTCACGCAGATCACGGGCGTCATCCACACCACCGTGGCTGGCGGCGTCGATCTCAATAACATCTAGGGAGCCTGAACCGCCGCGGGCTAATTCAACGCAGCTGGGGCACTTTCCGCAAGGGGTGTCGGTGGGGCCTTCAGCGCAGTTGAGGCAGCGGGCTAGGATGCGGGCCGAGGTGGTTTTTCCGCAACCGCGAGGGCCGGAGAAGAGGTAGGCGTGATTAACGCGGTTCTTGCGCAATGCCGTCATAAGCGGCTCCGTGACATGCTCTTGCCCGATCACGTCCGCGAAAGAATCCGGGCGGTACCGGCGGTAAAGAGCAGTAGTAACAGTCACAGAGAAAACCCTATCAATCGGCACCGACAGTTTTATAGGGAACTAAAAGACCCCTCATGCACCCGCCAGAGCCCATTTACCCTTGCTACCTTCCGGTCCTGGGGGAGTTCAACAGGATGACGCCACATGAGGGGCCGTCGTCAAGTTTAGCCCAAGATCGGCGGTGGCTCGAATCGTCCGGCCATCCGGCGCCACTCGGGGGAGTGTGTCTCACGGCGCAACGGGGAAGTCCTCCCCATTGCGCTTCAGCTGACACCCTGTCACTATAAATATATCCACCGATTGGGTTTCTGAAACCGGCATAAGCATTTGCCGGGCTGGCCGCGCACTCCTCAAGCGGCCTGGTTGGTGGCGGCACTTGGGGAAAATGGGCGCATTGGGGGCGCCCATTTTGCTGAGATTTTGCTGGGAGTGGCTCATGGAGTCCGGCGCATCAGCGGCTTCAGAGTGTATGCGCAGCTGCTGAATTGGGAAGTGCTGGTAAGTTCCGGTAGTCTAGTATCTGCTTTTGATTCAGAAGCAACTGGAGAATTCGCCTAGCGGCCTATGGCGCACGCCTGGAACGCGTGTTGGGTTCACGCCCTCGGGGGTTCAAATCCCCCATTCTCCGCCAAATGAGGAGCCCCGGACTATGGTTCGGGGCTCCTTTTTGTTTGCCCAATTGCCACAATCCCTTGCATGCTGACGTGAGTCTCGCCACACTGGAAGGGGTGGTTTATCGGCCCCAAGTTGTCAACGTTGGGAAGTCAGCCTTGAGAGGCAAGCACGGGCCAAATGCGGGATTCGTCCGCAAATGGCCCAAAGTCATGGCTAGGTCACTAGGTTCGGTGCTGGCTACCGCATTGCTCTTTGGCGCCCTTGGTTCCGAATCCCCGGCACTCAGTACAAAACCGTCAAGCCTTCAAGCGGTCAACGACGCCGCAACGGTTCCGGTGGCAGCGGGGCCCTATGCGCTGGTCGCTTTTGATCGGTCCTCTATTCAATCGGTCAGTGCCTCTGGGAAGCGCCAACTCAACGTAGCTTCCAAACAACTTCGCCGCCCACCGGTAGGTTCATTCTCAGCCCCGCTCGAAGCTCTGGTTCCAAGTTCTCCGTTCGGCAGCCGGATTAGTCCCATTACGGGTGACCCCACCGAATTCCACTGGGGCCAGGACTATGCTGCGGCCTGCGGAACTCGGGTTTATGCGGCCGACGCCGGTGTGGTGCGGGCGGTTGGTTGGCACTTGTGGGGCGGCGGCAACCGTGTGGAGATTGACCACGGCAATGGGCTGATCACCACGTATAACCATCTTCAAGGGATTGCCGTTCACAAAGGCGATTCGGTGGATGTGGGGCAGGTCATCGCAAAAGTTGGCACCACTGGATCTTCCACGGGTTGCCACTTGCACTTTGAAGTCATCAAAAATGGCAAGCATGGTGACCCGCTCGGCTACAAAATGATCGCCATCAAACAAGTGGACCGCCTTGGCAATATCCCCATGACTGACTACTCGCCAGGAGCCGGGAAGAAACCTGACGCGACTCCCGCTTGGGCGGTCCCGGTCCTAGAGCCGGTGGTGAAACCCAGTACCCCTGGGGTCATCAAAGATGACGACGCCCACCCGAGCGTCCCGCCGAAGACGCCTACAACTGCGCCCACCAATTCGTCCACAGCGTCACCAAGCACCGCATCACCGACTACAAAACCAACCACGACGCCGAGTGCCTCACCGTCCGCTTCGCCCCCCGCCTCACCAACGGCGACATTACCCGGTACTGTCACACCATCAGCAGAACCCACGGACATGCCGTCCGCTACGCCCTCCACATCGCCGAGCACGTCACCCAGCGCATCACCCACGGTTTCGCTGACAGCATCCCCAGTGGATTCACCCACCACGGCACCTAGCGAGTCGACGAGCTCGTTAGAGAGCGCTACGGCTATTGCAACCACACCCACGAAGTAATTCCCAGCTAAAAGTGTTTGGCTTAGGTGAGTAGCTCCATCGACCGTGAGGAAAACCATGACTTCCCTGTACAGCACACCCTTGACTATGAGCGACGGCACCGAGACCACATTCGGACGCTTCGAAGGCAAAGCCGTTCTGGTAGTCAACGTCGCATCTAAATGTGGCTTCACTCCGCAATACGAGGGACTTCAGAAGCTGTACACCACTTACAAGGACCAAGGCCTGGACATCCTTGGAGTGCCTTGCAACCAGTTCGCTGGACAAGAACCGGGCACCGATGAGGAGATCGCAGAGTTCTGCCAGGTCAACTTCGGTGTGACGTTCCCCTTAACTCAAAAAGCCAACGTGCGTGGCAAGGACCAGCACCCGCTCTACGCTGAGCTCACTAAGTTCAAAAACGGCATCCTGCCGGGGCTCATCAAATGGAACTTTGAAAAGTTTCTTGTCAGCCGCGACGGCAAGATCCTGGCCCGGTTCGGCTCAAAGGTGGAGCCGGATGCACCCGAGTTGATCGCCGCCGTCGAAAGCGCCTTGGCATAGAGCCCTAAGGCGAGAATCAATTCGTGCCCCTTTCCGCAACATGCCGGGAAAACTTTGCATGTTGTTTGCCTTTTGTCTGGTTTGATAAGGGTTACTGGGGGTACAGAGGAGACGCCGTCTCTTCACGAGTGCTAAGGGCAGCAATGGAGCTCATCGAGGCCGAACATCCACGGCCACGCCATGTTTTGGTTCACCTCAGCGACACCCACCTGGTGGGCGGTCCGGAAGCTCTTTACGGAGCGGTGGACGCCGAGGGCCGGTTACGGCAGTTGATGGGCGAGTTTCTTGCCTCAGGACTCCGGCCAGAAGCCATCATTCTTACCGGCGATCTGACGGACAAGGGAGAACCGGCTGCCTACCGGAAATTGCGCGGAATCCTTGATCCCGTTTGCCAAGAGTCCGGGGCCCGCCTGATTTTGGCCATGGGCAACCATGACGATCGGGCGAATTTCCGTACTGAGCTCCTGGATGAACCCGGCCACAGTGGCCCGGTGGACGCCGTCTATTCAGTCAACGGCCTGCGGGTGATCACTTTGGACACCACAGTTCCGGGCTTTCACCACGGCGAAATTAGTACCGAGCAGCTTCAGTGGTTGGCCCACGAGTTGGAAACTCCAGCCCCGGACGGCACCATTTTGGCCATGCACCACCCGCCGGTGCCGAGTGTTTTGGACCTTGCAGTTTTGGTGGAGCTGCGCGGCCAGGCAGCCCTTGCAGAGGTGTTGCGGAACTCGGATGTCCGCACCATTTTGGCTGGTCACCTGCATTATTCGACGACGGCGAGCTTCGCCGGCATTCCGGTTTCAGTGGCCTCGGCCAGTTGTTACACCCAAGACCTGACTGTTGCTGTGGGCGGTACACGCGGGCAGGATGGTGCGCAGGCGTTCAACTTGGTACACGTTTACGAGCACACTGTGGTCCACTCAGTGGTGCCACTGGGAAGCAGTGTCACGGTGGGCGAGTATGTGGATGCTGCCGAAACTCAGCGCAGGCTGGCCGCGGCAGGAATTCGGATTCCTGAACGCGCAGCCCAAACTGGCATGATGCGGACGGTTTCTCCCGGGACTAGTTCTCCCAGGGTGCTTTGATCGGGAAGTAGCGTTCCAAGAATTCAACAACCTTTTCTTCGCGTTCATCGGCTGGGACCTCGGGGAAACTGCCGTCATTCAGGCAGAAGAAATCCATGTTCCGCTTGGCTAAGAGCTTGGGCAGATATTTCAGGCCGGAACGCATGGTGGTGTCTACGTACCGAACCTTGGCGTTGGTTTGTGTCACTGCACGCCCGGTGAGCAAGGCGAAGTAGTGGTAGAACGAGTTGGTCACGGAGATGTTGTCAGCTGCACGGAAACGGCTGGCCGCAGTTTTGCGGAACTCTTCGGGGAATTCCTTCTCGATCTGCTCCACGACGCTGCGGCGCAGTGGTGCAGCGGAGTGTTCTAAGTGGCGTGTGGTGATCCGGCCGAAGCGGTTCCAGAGGAGTTTCCGGTTAACCCGGGCCGCGTTTTCAAAGCCGCTGCGCTCGGTGTCGCTCTCACCCAGCCCGATCCGGGTTTCTGCTTCGATGAACTTAGTGATGCCGCCCGGGGTGAAAAACATGTCTGGGCTGATGGGCCGGCCAAAAAACATGTCGTCATTGGAGTACAAGAAGTGCTCTGATAGACCGTCAATTCGGTGAAGCTGGGATTCCACAGCTTGTGAGTTGTGAGTGGGTAGCACCGAGGTGTCTGCGAAGAATTCTTCGCTACGCACAATGGTTACGCCGGGGTGTTCGGCCAGCCAGTGCGGGGCGGGGGAGTCTGTGGCGATGAAGATCCGGCGCACCCAAGGGGCGAACATGTACACCGAGCGGAGCGCGTATTTCAGCTCGTCAATCTGGCGGAAGCGCGCCTCATGATCGTCGCCTTCGCCCACCACTACATCCGTCATCCGTGCTTTGCGTGCGGCTATGTACTCGGGTGAGGAGCCGTCTACCCAAGAGAACACCATATCCACGTCGAAGCGGATGTCGCTCGCGTGATCGGCGAACATATTTTCAATGGTGGGCCAAGAGTGGCCGTAGCGGTCCACGGTGCCGCGAACTGCATCTTGAGCCAGCATGGTGCGCCGGGTCAGGGAGTTTTCTATAGGCAACACCAGTTGCTCGCCTTCAAAGCTCCACAATTCCAGCTGCACACCAAGGGCCGCGCCGTACCGCAGCCCGCCCTTGGGTTCGATGCTGGGCCGGTAGAGGCGGAAGATCCGTGCCTTGGGGTTGGTGGAGAGCTTTCCATCCGCAACGAGCAGTGAGCTTTTTTGTTTGGCATCAACCGTCATCGAGTAGAACGGCTCATTGAGGCAGGCAGCAACCAGCGCAGCACGCATCTTTTTGCGGCTCTTCCAGTCCACTGCGATCACCGGGCGGTCACTGTTGCCACGCACCAAAAGGTACGGCAGATCGGCGTCGGCCAGTACCTTACGAATAAACAGCAGGTCCTCCACCATCGCCTGGTACGGGGTGCGGTCTTGGTTCAGGAGCGAGTAACGCCCCGCGTCTAGAACCACGTCAGTTCGGTTTTTGAGACGGGCACCCGCAGCAGCTGAAATGGGACGGACAAGGTTAGTTTCCTCGTCGGAGGCAGGTCCACCGTAGTGGATTTCTTGCTGCTGCGTGGGCGCGTTAGTGATGGTAAATCTCCAGAAAAGTTGGGGGAGTGTGCTCTTTGAATGATAACCCGGCCCCCTAATCCGATCTCGGGCACGGGGGAACCCCGCGAAACTCTGTGAAACCCCGTTGTCGGCGTGACCTTCCTGCCCAGTTGCTGCGTTGGTGCAAGATTATTTGGCAGCAAATTCCCCTAGATTTCAAGGGTTTGGCCCGCCTGCGGAAAGGGTATTTGGGCAGGAAGGCGAGCAACTGGGCTGGAAGGCCTAGAGGAGGGAGGCCACTGTCACGGCGGCAGGAGCGCAGCAGCTCGACGCCGGCTCTGCCGCTTCTGGTATTGCAGAGCTGGGGGCGTCGCAGCTGGTTCCCGCGCCAGCAGAGCAGACACCGGTTTCCGGTAATTCAAGATGAACAGCGTCCGACGCCGCGTGGTCACCTGCCAGCGCAGCCGCCACTGAGCGGACTTGCTCGTAGCCGGTGGCCAGAAGGAAGGTTGGTGCGCGTCCGTAGGACTTCATCCCAACGATGTAAAAGTCCTTCTCGGGGTGGGCGAGCATTTTGGCGCCATGTGGTGCCACCGTGCCACACGAGTGAAACTCCGGATCAATCAGTGGACCAAGTTGAGTAGGTGCTTCCACAGCCGGGTCAAGGTCTAGGCGAAGCTCGCGCAAGATGTCCAAGTCCGGCCGGAACCCGGTGCACGGGACAACTATGTCCGCTTCCAGAGTGCGGCCGTCCACAGCGTCAATAACAACTCCGTTGTTTACGGTGTTGAGAGAGCGGATGCCAAAGCCGGTGTGCAATTCGATGGTTCCGGCCTCCACCAAGCGCCGCAGGCGTGAGCCTAGCTGGCCGCGGGCAGGTAGGCCATCAGAATCCTCGCCACCGTAAACCTTTTCAGCGGAGGGACCGCGCACTGCCCAGAGGATGGTGGTGTCCGGTTCCTCGCGGACCAGCGCGGCTAGGTTGATCAGGGTATTTGCCGCCGAGTGACCCGCGCCAACCACTAGGACACGGCGAGCAGCAAATGCAGCCCGGTCCCGTCCCACAACGTCTGGAAGGGACGCGGAAATATGCTTGGAAGCTGCGGCTTCGCCTAAGGCGGGAAGCCCCGAGGTGCCCAAGGGATTCCGGGTGGACCAGGTGCCGGAGGCGTCAATGACAGCTGCCACAACATGGTCACGAACACTACCGTCTTGGTCTTCCACCCGGACCACAAATGGTGTGGTCTCCCGGTTGCGGGAGTGTGTTTTGTCCAGCCCCTGACGGGTTACCGCAATCACTTTGGCGCCAGTGTTCAGGCGCGAGGCGATCTCTGGAGTGTTGGCCAGTGGTGTGAGGTAGTTCTCGATCAATTCCCCGCCGTAGGGGAGCGCCGTGGGGCGTGGAGACTCCCAGCCGGTTCCCTCCAAAAGTCGGACGGCAGCAGCGTCAAGGTTGAACCGCCACGGCGAGAACAAACGAATGTGTCGCCATTGTTCAATGGCTGCACCCGCCGTCGAGCCGGCTTCGAAGACAATAGGGTCCAGGCCGCGTTCCAGCAAATGAGCGGCGGCTGCGAGCCCTACTGGACCTGCTCCGATGACGGCGATGGGAACCTGGTTGGCTGACTCCATGATGGTGCCGATTCTTTCTTATGGGGTTGTGTAAAGAAGTGCTGTGTATAGAGGTGGTAGGTACAGAAGGGAGTGGCTAGGCGAGGGAGGCGATGAGGGCTTCGATGCGGGTTTTGATTTCGTCGCGGATGGGGCGAACGGACTCCACACCTTGGCCGGCCGGGTCCTCGAGCTCCCAGTCCTCGTAACGTTTGCCGGGGAAAATTGGGCAGGTATCGCCGCAGCCCATGGTGATAACGACGTCGGACTCCTTAACGGCCTCGGTGGTGAGGACCTTGGGGATTTCGGCTGACATGTCGATCCCGACCTCGGCCATGGCTTCCACGGCTGCCGGGTTGACCTGATCGGCTGGCTGCGAGCCGGCGGACCGGACTTCGATGGTGCCGGCGGAGAGAGTGGTCAGAAACGCAGCTGCCATCTGTGAGCGTCCAGCGTTGTGGACGCAGACGAACAGGACGGACGGCTTTTTGGTGGTTTCAGTAGTCATAATGTTCTCCAAGTTAGAGCTGTGATGTGGTGGGGAAATAACGTTTGCGGGCCCACAGGGCGGCGTAGACAAGGGCCACGAGCACTGGGACTTCAATCAAAGGCCCGACGACGCCGGCCAGGGCTTGGCCGGAAGCCACTCCGAAGGTGCCAATCGCCACAGCGATGGCCAGCTCGAAGTTGTTGCCGGCGGCGGTAAAGGCCAGTGTGGTGGTCTTTGCGTAGCCCAGTTTCAAGAGGCGGCCTAGGAACATACTTGCACCAAAAACCACCACAAAATAGACCAATAAGGGCAAGGCGATGCGGGCTACGTCTAGTGGTTGGGCGGTGATTCTTTGGCCCTGCAACGCGAAGAGCAAAGTGATGGTGAACAGCAGCCCGTAGAGAGCCCACGGGCCAAGTTTTGGGAGGAACGTGTCCTCATACCAGTCGCGGCCCTTAGCTTTCTCACCAAGGGTGCGGGTGAGGAATCCTGCGATCAGCGGGATGCCCAAGAAGATCAGCACCGAGGTGGTGATGGCCCAGAAAGAGAAGTCAGCGCTGGTGGTGGGTAGACCAAGAAGTGCTGGCAGCCACTGGAGGTAGAGCCACCCCAGCGCACCGAAGGCAATGACCTGGAAGATTGAGTTGATAAATACCAAAACTGCTGCTGACTCGCGATCCCCGCAGGCAAGATCGTTCCAAATCATCACCATGGCGATGCAGCGGGCCAGGCCAACAATGATCAGGCCGGTGCGGTATTCGGGGAGATCCGGGATAAAGATCCACGCCAGTGCGAACATCACCGCCGGTGCCACCAGCCAGTTGAGGATCAGTGAGGTGATCATCAACTTCCGGTCAGCTAACACGCGGTGCGTTTGATCAAAGCGGACTTTGGCGAGAACCGGGTACATCATCACCAGCAGACCCACCGCAATCGGCAGGGACACTTGGCCCATCTTGGCTGCTTCAAGTGCCGTGTTTAGCCCGGGGATGAGGTTGCCCAAGAGGAGCCCTAAGGCCATGGCCGCGATGATCCAAACGGGCAAAAACCGATCAAGTGTGGAGAGCTTGCCCACCACGGTAGCTTTGCTGTCTTGAGGTCCGCCGCGCTCACGTGGTGGCGTTTGGGTTGGGATGCTCACAAAGCTCCTGAGTGGATCGGGGTAAATTGATGAAGATCGATATAGGAAGTATCACCAGCTGTATCGATGAATGTCAATATATGTGCATAATGGGAAGCGTGAACACTGTGCAAACTCTTGAGCCTCAGGCGGCGGCTGCGTGCTGTGTGCCCACCGCAAAGCCAGCCTTGAGTGCGGAAGAAGCGCAGCAAAAGGCGCAACTTTTCAAAGCCTTGGCAGATCCCAATAGGTTGCGGCTGCTCTCAATCGTCAAAGCCGAAAGTTCAGGCGAGTCTTGCGTCTGCGACCTCACCGAACCCTTAGGACTGGGTCAGCCAACGGTTTCGCACCACCTTAAAATTCTCGTTGATGCTGGCCTCCTGCACCGCGAAAAGCGCGGAACGTGGGCCTACTACTCCATGGTTCCTGGCGCTATGGAAAGCGCTGCCGGCATACTCGCCACGCTATAAACCTGCGTTCAGCCAGCAAATTCCTCACGCCAACGCCGCAAAAAAGCCCCACCAGCGTGGTCATGAATAACCTCTGGCCCCAGGCCCAAATCCGAGGCAGTCAGCACCTGATACGGCTTCTCTGGAACGCCATCTGCCGGACGCACATCAACGTGCTTGACCTCGTGATTGTGGTGGTGAAGCCAGTCAGCCATGGCGTAGTCAGTGCGTGAATCGCCCACTGTCCGCCACGCCAGTGGCGCAATCCCGGCAGCAGTCAAAAGTTCGACGGCGCGCGAGGCGCCCAAGTCTTTACCCAAGTGCACCGACTCAATGTCGGTGGAAATAATGGTGGGGTCCAGCTGGAAGTCCGGGCCGTCGTCGGACCTTAACTCAGCCACAGAGGCACTCTTTGTGTGGTCCAAAATGGTTGCGCTGAGCCCGTGTTGGCCCATCAACTCAAGCGCTTTCTGATCAAAAGCGCCCTGAACGGCCAGATAGTCCTTGTTGCTGACGTCAGTGCGCTGCTCCACCGAAACCATGGCGTGCTTGGTGTGGTCATAAAACATGTGATCGGTGAATTCGCGCTCCACCAATTCCAGAACACTCTGAGCGTAGGCGGCCGGTACCGCCAGCTCCCGGTCCACCTGTATTTGGCTGTCCCCTTTGGAATCAAAGCTGAACCACACGGCACCCTTTTCACAAATGGCATGAATGGTGACGCCCTCCGGTATCCCCGCAGCGAGCATGGGTGTCATCACCTGTTCCTTAATAAAGGAATCGGAGCGGCCGGTGTTGAAAATAACCGGAACCCCTGCGGTGGCCAATGCAATCAGCTCGGAAATGATTTCCGGCTTCACTTGCCTCGTCTCCGGGCTAGCCACCGGACCGTCAACGTCAAGGAGCAGGGCGAGTGGCGGGCGGGCGGCGTGCGCAGCGGGAGCAGTCATACTCCCATTGTTCTCCCCGCCGAGTGGCGCGGACAAATGATCACCATTTGGCTACAAACACACCGGACACTGCGCGCGTCGTTCACAGGATGGCCGCGGGTCTCTACGCTGGATAGGTGATCTTCAAAGCCGTGGGCGACGGGCGCCCTTATCCCGACCATGGATACAACACGCCTAAAGACTGGGTGAAATTGGCGCCGCGCCCCATTCGCCTGGATGAGCTGGTCACCACCAAGCGCACCCTAGACCTAGATGCCCTCCTCGCCGAGGACTCGACGTTTTTTGGCGACTTGTTCCCCCACGTTGTTCAATACCAAGGTGTCCTCTACCTTGAGGATGGCCTGCACCGGGCAGTGCGGACGGCTCTGCATCAGCGCACGGCCATCCATGCCCGAGTTTTGGTCATCGATGGCTAAGGACCCGTCCCACCTTCACGGGCACCGGGTGATCAGCGGGAATGACCTTCGCGAGACTTTTGTCCCAGATGATGAAGCTGAGGAAAACCCGGGAAGGTACCGCCGGAGGTTGGTTCACGGGATTGTTCTGACACTATTGGTGGGCCTTGTAGTGGCCGCCATTGTTGGGGCATTAGCCATTATGAAGGGCTACATTGCGTTCCCCTCCAGCACGCCCAGCCCAACATTTAGCTCGGCTTGCCCGGCAACCAAGTTTGACTACCAGCCCAATGACAAGATCAAGGTCAACGTCTACAACTCCACGAACATCCCCGGGCTGGCCTCGAAGGTTGCAGCGGAATTGAGGGCGCGCAAGTACAAACTTGGCGAAGTGGGTAACAAGGCCATCAACTACCAAGGAACGGCGGTAGTGGTCTCCGGTGCCACGGGCCAGCTCGGTGCCTTTAATGTCCAGCGCAACACCCCTGGTTCAGACTATGTTCAGGACAACCGCACGGACGCCAGTGTTGATCTGATTGTCAGCACGAATTTCAAGGCTCTGACTAAAACGGAGTTAGTTGACCAAACCCCCGGTGCACTACAGTGCCCGCGCGAAGAGCGCAGGGTTTCCAACGGCACACCCGTTGCCACGATCCCGGCCACTCCCGCGGCGAAAAAGTAAGTCAGGCTGCTGACTCAACCACAGCTTTTTCAGCCGCAGGTTTTTCAGCCACGGCGTCAGGTGCGGCGATCACCATGGGGTTCCCCTCGGCGTCGAACATGGCACCGGCGCCGTGCTGAATAAAGCGCACGGTGGACTCAATGTGCCGCTCGAGGTCGGGGGAGCCCGGCTCGCTGGCCTTGCCGCGCGATGCGCTTGAGGCGAGGGTGCCATGAATGAGCTGCGCGGTGGCCGTGACATCGGATTCCGGCAAAAAGCCCTGGTCAATCCCATCCTGCAGGATCTCTTGCAAAAGTAAGTTCAAATCAGAAACGTGGTCCGCTAACTTCGCGAAAGAACCCGGCGAAAGTACAGCGCCCATGGCTGGTCCTGGCGGTAAATGCCTGCGCGTGAGGTCCTCCACTTGGGCGCGGATGTACACGGCCAGTTTCCCCACCGGGTTCGCCACAGCGTTGAGGTCAGCGCGCAGCTCAGTGATGAACTTTTCCGTCTCGTCCAGCGCGTAGGAGATCAGCAGCTGCTCCATGTCCGCGTAGTAGTTGTACACGGCCGTCCGCCCCACACCAGCGTGCCGTGCCACATCCGTCATAGTCAGTCCGGGGAGTCCATGCGTAAATAGGAGCTCGCCGAAGGCGGTGAGGATGCGTCGCTGAGTTTCGGCACGCTGGGCCACGTTACTCGACGCGGAAATTTTAGGCATAAAGACAGATTAGCTGTTTATGTCAGCAAAGTATGCATCGAGGGAACGACGACGGCGGCTCGCTAGATGGCGCAACCGTCCGGGCCGCAAGCCTCAGCATCCGTGGCGCCAACATTGATCAAGGGGTTGGCTTCAGCCCATGCCTGTTCCAAAGCGGAGGCGAAAACCTCGGCAGGTTGAGCTCCGGAGATCCCGTATTTACGGTCGATCACAAAAAACGGCACACCGCTCACACCCAAAGCGCGGGCTTCGGCGAAGTCGTGACGGACGTCCTCAGCGAAACGGTCCGAGTTCAACATGGCGGAAACGTCCTCCGCAACCAAACCCAAGCTGGTGCCAAGTTCCTGCAGGTGCTCGGTGTTCCCGATGTCCTTGCCGTGCTCAAAGTGATCGCTCAACAGGCGCTCTTTAGCTTCGGCGCCCTTACCGGACTCCTCCGCCAAATGGATCAACCGGTGGGCGGTGAAACTATTGGCTACCACCACGGAATCGAAGTCATAGCTCAGGCCTTCGCCGGCGGCCTGCTGGGCCACATGGGCGAACATACCCTTGACCTGCTCGGGGTCCAAGCCCTTGCGCTCGCTGAGGTAGGACAGTTCGGTGCCGTCATAGTGTTCCGGGAGTGTGGGGTCCAGCTGGAAGCTGCGCCACTTCACCTCAACCTTGTCCTTGTGCGGGAATTCGGCGAGGGCGGACTCAAAACGGCGTTTGCCGATGTAGCACCACGGGCAGGCAACATCGGACCAGATCTCAATCTTCATACTGGCTCAAACCCTGACAGACAACGGAACATTCCCTCATTGCAGTGGGCGTTCCATCACAAAGTCGTTTTCCACGGAGTCGCCCAAGTGAAAGGTTTTGACTCCCACTTGGGTGAACCCTGATTTGCCGTAAAAGCGGAGTGCGCGTGGATTGTTTTGGTTGACGTTGAGCCATATTCCGGCCGGATTTCCCGCAAGCTTCCCGGCAGTGTCTAGGCTCGCCTGCATCAGCCTCGCCGCAGCACCTTGGCCGTGGAAATCGGGGTGGACGTAAAACTTGCTCAACTCCACCGAAGGCAGCAGCGTCAGGGCTGCGGCAACGTCTGGGTCAGTGGTGGGGCGGTTCACCATCAGCGAGTAAGCCCGTAGACCAACCTCGTTTTCTAGGACGGTGATGGTTACCCCAGCGTCCGCGAGGTACTCCGCGAAAGACCCCACACTCAGGGTTCGGGCAATGTGCGCGGAAATATCGGCCGGTGAGGAGGTGGGCGGGCAGGCCAGCGGAAAGGTGACGGCGGCCAGCTCAGCCAGCGCCTCGGCGTCGGACGTGGTTGCCGGGCGGATGGTGTACGTCATAAGTCAAACTTTAGTCTCGGCTTTGCCCCGCGAGGTACGTCCGGATGCTGTCCACCACCAGCTGGTGATCCTCCTCCGAGGACAGCCCAGAAACGGTTATCGCCCCAATAACTCCGGTGCCGCGGACCCGAATGGGGAAGGAGCCGCCAGCCAAGGTGTACTCCTCGGGTGCAAGCCAACCGCCGCCCAAGGGACTCCGGGCCGAAAACTGCTCAGACAACAACGCGGTGCTGTGCTCAAAGCGTAGGACCGAGGCGGACTTGCGGCGGACCCACGCCTCTTGATCCGCCGTGGCACCAGGCAGAACACAGCGGAACAGGATCATATTGTGCCGGCGAATATCGATCATCACGCCAGCATCCAGGGTAATGGCGCGGTTGGCGATCAATGACCCCAGCTCCCACGCATCACCATGGTCAAACTGGGGGAAGACTAGCTCGTCCTCTTGCCGTAGCAGTTCGGTGAAACGGGCCGAATCAGTCATTGGAACCCAACTCCTTATCAGCGTTGTACCTCAGGCCAATCTGGCGGCGAATCTCGTCCATGGCGGACATAATCTGCACACTTTCCGAGGGCGGAAGAATGGTCCCGGAGGTGGCACCTGTGCTAACCAACCGCTCCAGCTCTGCGGCTTGGAACTGCATACCCCGGCCCTTCACCGGTTGATCAAAACTCTCTAGCTCAGTGCCGTCGAGGTCAAAAACCTTAAACGGTGTTGGTACGTACCAGGTGGATTCGATGTCGATCCAGCCCTGGCTACCAATGACCACTGCTCGGTTGGGCCCGGCAGCATCTAGCTCACAATCCACCACCGCCTGCCCACCGTCCGGGTAGTCAAAGATCGCAGCAGTTTGCCCGTCCACACCGGTTTCCGTCATTGTGGCGCTGGCATGGATCTGTTCAGGGGCGCCCAGAATGTCAAAAACAAAGGAAATCGGGTAAATACCCAAGTCCAACAAAGCTCCGCCGCCCAAAGCCGGATCGTTAATCCTGTGGGCAGGATCGCGAGGCAGGCTCTGGTTGTGGCTTGCCACCACTTTCCGGACCTCGCCAATGGTCCCGGCGTTGATGATCTCGCGAATCCGGACCATGTGCGGAAGGAAGCGCGTCCACATGGCCTCGAGAATAACCAGACCATTGGACTGGGCACAGTCAACAAGTTCTTCTGCTTCACGGGCGTTCATGGTGAAGGATTTTTCCACCAGCACGTGTTTCCCAGCGCGCAGAGCCAGGAGCGCATTTGCGTGGTGGAAGGGGTGCGGCGTGGCAACGTAAATCACGTCCACATTAGGGTCTGCCACCAGATCTTCGTAGCTACCGTGAGCGGTGGGGATACCAAACTCTTCACGGAAGGCTTGAGCTGATTCGAGACTGCGGGACCCCACGGCCTGGACCGCAAAGCCGTTCTCAATCAAGTCTTTCGTTTGCAGCCCGGCAATAAAACCGGTGCCAAGGATGCCCCAGCGGATGGTTCCGTCGGAGGTGCCGGTATTAGGGATCACGTAGTTAGTCCTTTATTGAGTCAGTGAGCGGGTACGCCACAAATGCAAAATGCGCGGAGTCCGGCGACCAGCTGTTGACGTTGAGGGTACCTTGACCACCGAAAAGTGGCCATGTTTGGAGGGAAGTGGTCCAGTCCTGGGTCGAGACAAGTACGACGTCGACTGGCAAGTCAGCGGGGTGGCCCACCGTGCCACTGGGGAACTGGATGTAACTGGCGTATTGTCCGTCGGGGGAAAGATGCGGGAACCAGTCGACGGTCTTGGACTTGAGCAGCTGCTCGAATCCGCTGCCATCTGCCTGGATCCGGGCCAGTTGGGCGTGGCCGGGTTCTGTGCTGAAGGATTCCGTATTCAGGTAAAGCCACTTGCCGTCCGGGGAGTATTCTGGGCCATCGCAGTGGCCCGGGCCCACGTCAACTTTGACGGTGGCACCACCATCGGCGTTGAGTCTGCGGATCACAGTGCCTCCTCAGTAGGGGTCAGTTCTTTGATGAGGATGTTCCTCCATCGGCATTGTGCGCCTCGGCCCCAGCGGGCTTCCCCGAAATACGAATCGTTGTCGTGCACTTCCAAAGCAATGTGTCCGCGTTCACCGAGTGCTTCCAAGACGTCCGCCGGGTTGTAATCCGGCGAGTCTAGGGTAGCTGTGTTCAGTTCCCCGATTTTCAGCCCGTTAACCCAGGTAGTAATGACTGGCAGTGCACCGACGCAGCGGATCCGGAGTTCATTCCAATCATCCCAGCGCCAAACTTTGAGGAAATCGTCGACGTCCGCGGCGTAGCTGAGCCGGGAACGCTTCTCTTCCGTCACTGGCTCCACAGATGTTTCCGGATTGTCGGCGATAAGTCCGGTAGGGCGGCCGTCCGCATCGGTGTCTGCATCGACGGCGAACGGCACCGCCGAGAAACTGGCCAGGCCGTTGCCGAAGAATCCCCCGATGCCACCGGAAGGACGGTGGTCTACCAAGACCTGGAAACCCTCCCAGCTTTCCGGGCGGCGCCGGAGCATTACGCCGGTGTCCGCGGGCCAATCGGGCCGCATCTCCAAGACCAGTTCGAAGTCGTCGTAGGCCTGCTCGGTCACTAGATATCCGCCGTATCCGCTGCCGGGGGTGTCTTGCTCGCCAACCAAGACACCGTCCTGTACGAACCACCGGGCGGGGTGCTTTTCAGGGTCCACTGGGACTTCGCGGCCGTTCGCGGCGAAGATGTCCAGCACACCGGGGCCGCCGGGGTACAACGTCCCATAGATGCGGGGCACGGCCCGCCATCCGTCAAGGGTTGTGCCGTTGAATAGTGGGACGAAACCGTCGTTAGGCGCCGTGTTTTCTAGCATGCTGTGTTAGTCCTGGTGGCTGAATGCGGCGTCGAAGCTGGTTTGTGAGGGCGGGAAGTCGAATTTTTTGAGTGCTGCAAGCGCTTCGGGGGCTCCGTGGAGCCGATCCATTCGGGCGTCTTCCCATTCGATTGAGATGGGGCCGTTATAGCCGATCGCGGACAAAGCCCGGAAGGATGATTCCCATGGAACATCGCCGCGGCCTGCCGAGACAAAGTCCCAACCACGGCGCGGATCTCCCCACGGCAAATGAGACCCCATGATGGTGTTCCTGCCGGTGGGGCGCAGCTTGGTGTCTTTGCAATCCACATGATAAATCCGGTCTTTGAAGTCCCAGATGAAGGAGACCGGGTCAATGCCTTGCCACATAAAGTGGGACGGGTCCCAGTTCAGACCGAACGCCTCGCGGTGGCCAATCGCTTCAAGTGTCCGCACAGTGGTCCAGTAGTCGTAAGCGATCTCAGATGGGTGAACCTCGTGGGCAAAACGCACTCCGCACTCATCAAAGACGTCTAGGATCGGGTTCCAGCGGTCTGCGAAGTCTTGGTATCCGGCCTCGATCACTGAGGCTGGGACGGGCGGGAACATGGCAACGTATTGCCAGATCGAGGATCCGGTGAACCCGACCACGGTTTTCACACCGAGTGCCTTGGCTAGGCGTGCGGTTTGTTTCATTTCTTCTGCAGCGCGTTGGCGGACTCCTTCGGGGTCCCCGTCGCCCCAGACTTTGGATCCCACTATGGCTTGGTGGCGGAAGTCGATGGGGTCATCACACACGGCTTGGCCCTTGAGGTGATTAGAAATAGCCCAGACTTTTAGGTTGTATTTCTCTAGCACGGCCAGTTTTGACTCTACATAGCCGGGCTCATCCCAACGCCAGGCGTCTAGGTGGTCACCAGAGACAGCGATCTCGAGTCCGTCATAACCCCATTCGGAAGCGAGCTTGGCTACTTCTTCAAAGGGAAGGTCAGCCCATTGGCCGGTGAAAAGTGTGTACGGGCGGGGCATGTCAGGCTCCTTCGGTAGGGGATTCGTTGAGCTGGATGAGTGAACTTTTAGCCGCTGAACTCTCTTCGATACCAGCCAAAATACGTTGAACTTTTAGCCCGTCAAGGAACGAGGGCGTGGGGGCAGTTCCGTCCGCAACGCCCCTGAGGAAGTCGTTGAGTTGGTGCGTAAAAGCATGCTCCCACCCCAGGAAGTGGCCTTGAGGCCACCATGCTTGGATGTAAGGGTGTGCGGGTTCGCTGACCAGAATGCTCCGGAATCCCTGCTCGCGTACTGGTGCAGTGGCGTCAAGGAATTCGAGCTCGTTAAGGCGTTCAAGATCAAACTTCAGCGCGCCTTTATCCCCGTAGATCTCCACACTCAACGCGTTTTTCCGGCCCGTGGCTACCCGTGAAACATCCACTGAGGCGATAGCCCCGGAGGTAAGAGTCAGCGTGGCCCACGCGGCGTCATCGACTGTTACCTCTTCAAGGCCGTCCGGGCCAGGACGTTGAGCGGTAAAGGTGTGTAAGCGTCCGCTAACGTCGGTGACGTCCTCACCCAAGAGGTAAAGGACCTGATCAACGGCATGAGAGGCAATGTCTCCCAGGGCCCCGGAACCGGCAGTGTCCTTGCGTAAACGCCACGTCATGGGTGCCTGGGCATCGGAAAGCCAGTCCTGCAAATATGAAACCCGTGCCTGCGTGATGGTTCCTAGCCGGCCCTCGCTGATGAGCTCCCTGGCCAAGGCCAGGGCAGGGACACGCCGGTACGTGAAACCCACCATCGACTGCACGCCCTTAGCCGCGGCTGCAGTTGCCGCGGTCACCATGTCCTCAGCCTCACGCACCGTGTTAGCCAAGGGCTTCTCCACCAGCACATGCTTACCTGCCTGCAGCGCCGCGATAGCAATCTCGGCATGCAAAAAACCGGGGGCACAAATGTCCACAATATGAATGTCATCGCGGGCAATGACCTCGCGCCAATCCGTGGCCGACTCCGCCCAACCATAACGCTGGGCAGCTTCCGCAACACGTTCAAGATCAGTGCCCACCAAAACTTTTTGCTCAACGGCCGGGACGTCAAAGTAGGAGGCAACATTCCGCCACGCATTCGAATGAGCCTTACCCATAAACGCGTAACCAATCATCGCCACACCTAGCGTTGAGCCGCCCGGTGAACTCCGGGAGGCCTCCGTGCTCACGACGTAGCCTCAAGGGTGGCGGCCGCTGGGTCCCAGTCCTCAGGCAGGGCTGGTGTTTGTGTGGCGGAGCTTTCCACCGCCACAAATTCGCCGTGTTGTGCTGACTCGGTGATGGACACCAAGGTGTCCACCACGTGGAACGCGAGTTCACCCGGGGCGCGGTGCGGCACACCGGCGCGCAAGGAACGCGCCATATCTAGGGCGCCCATTCCGCGGCCCACGGCTGGTCCCGTCGCCTGAATGACCTCAGGCGAGTCCACGTCAGCGCGCCACAGCTTCAGTTCGCCGTCGAAATAGTTGGGGTCAGGAACCACCAGGGTTCCCTCAGTTCCGGTGATTTCCACAAACCCTGCCCGCTTGAGTGGGGATTCAAAACTGAACACACTGTGCGAGGACGCGCCGCCTTCGAACTGCAGCATCGCCGAAACGTGGGTGGGAACTTCGACGGCGAATTCCTCGCCAGCCTTGGGCCCGGAGCCAACCACGCGGGTCTCTTTGGCTTTGGAGCCAATAGCGGCCACCTTGCGGACTGAACCAAAGGCTTGGACCAGGGCCGTGACGTAGTACGGGCCCATATCGAACAACGGGCCTGCGCCGTGCTGGAACAAAAAGGCCGGGTTCGGGTGCCACGACTCAGGTCCGGGCGTTTGGAACATGGTCAATGCGGTCAGTGGTGTGCCAATGTCCCCGCGCTCAATGATCCGGCGAGCAGTTTGAATACCGGCACCCAAAAAGGTGTCCGGGGCGCAGCCCAAACGAATGCCTGCTTCTTGCGCGGTTTTGAGCAGTTCCAGCCCGGATTCACGGTCTAGCGAGAAAGGCTTTTCTGTCCAAACGTGTTTGCCGGCCTTGACTGCTGCAGTGGCCACTTCAACGTGCGCTGCCGGAATGGTCAGGTTCACAATGAGCTCAACGTCTGGGTGGTTGAGTGCCTTGTCAACGCCGCCCCATTCGGGGATGTTGTACTCCTTGGCGCGGGCTTGGGCGGCTTCCTCAAAGAGGTCAGCAATCACCAATACCTTGAGGTCTGGGAACACCGCGATGTTATCCAGATACTGCTTGCTAATGTTGCCAGCGCCAATTACAGCAACTCCAACGGGGCCTCGGCGGGCGGACGGGGTGTTTAAGTAATCCTGGCTCATGCCTCGGAACCCTTTCCTGCTGCTTCGGTCAGGTAGGCCAAGCTCTGGGCGATACCTTCAAAAATGTCTTCCGAGTAGTCGTCAAATTCCACCACACCCACTTCGAGCGACTTCGCGGCGTTGATCACGTCTAGGACGGGGATGCTGCCTTGGCCGGCGGGCTTTTGGGCCTTGGTGTCACGGTTACCGGGCCCGTCCTTGATGTGAATGAGCTTCACCCGATCACCCAAACGGGCCAACAACTCCACAGGGTCCTCGCCACCTACTGAGGCCCAATAAGTGTCTACTTCAAGGACCACTTCGGGGTCCAAGAGTCCTGCGAAGTACTCGAGCGCCGACTGGCCCTCAATCTTGGAAGAGAGCTCCCATTCGTGGTTGTGGTAGCCCACCCGGATTCCGTATTCAGCGGCTTTTTTGGCAGCTTGGTTGAGCTTCGCGGCGGTGGCCTGAATGTCCTCGGCACTTTGCCAATGCTCGGCGGGGTGGAAAGGGTCGATCACAATTGAGATGCCCAGTTCCTTGGCGGCGGCAAAGATCTCATCCTGGTCTTTGCTTAACAGGGGAGCGTGGCCGGAAGGGGCTGTGAGCCCATTTTCTTTCAGGGCTGCGCCAAGCTCCTTGGCTGTGGCAACGAAGTTGTACGGCTCCACCTTGGTGTAACCAATCTGAGCCACCTTTGCGATGGTGCCGGGAAGGTCCTCGGCGATCGCGTTGCGGAGTGTGTAGAGCTGAAGTGAGTACGTCATCGGATTCCTTTAGGGGACTAGTAGTTCAAAGAATAGGGTGTGTGTTCCACGTCAGGGGATGGCCTCGCCACTGATCTGTCTCACAATCAAGCTAGAGGGACTTTTGCCGAACGTCAAGCAAAAGTTGAGAAGTCGTCGTCATACTTTTATGGCGTGACACGCAGAACTGGTTCGTGCTATCACTTATTTATGTCCCTTGCCTCCCCGCGCACGAGTGAACCCAGCGATCCGCACCGCGAAAACGCTGCCGACGTCAACTTGTCCCGCGCCGGAGACTTATTTCAGCTACTCAGGGACGGTAAGGCCCGCACCCGCGCGGAGCTCGCAGTCACCACAGGTCTGGCCCGATCAACCATTGCCGCTCGCATTGATGCGCTGATGAATTCCGGTCTCGTTGGCCCGGCCGGCGAGGCGTCATCTAGTGGCGGCAGGCCGCCGTCGCGCATAGCTTTTAAACCCTCAGCTCGCGTGGTTTTGGCGGCAGATGTTGGCGCAACACACGTCAATCTGGCTCTGACGGACCTCGGTGGAACGGTGCTAGCGGAGAGCCGATTCAAGCAAGACGTGGCGCAGGGTCCAGACGTGGCCCTGGGGAAGGTTGTTGACGCTGGCTCTGCTTTGTTGCGCGATTCTGGCCGGTCTCCAAAGGAACTTGCCGGTATTGGAATCGGGCTGCCGGGTCCGGTGGAACACGCAACTGGTGTGCCAGTAAAACCGCCGATTATGCCCGGCTGGGACGGCTTTGACGTGGTCTCCTTTGTTCAACAAACCTTCCCCGTGCCGGTCCTTGTGGACAATGACGTCAACATCATGGCGCTAGGAGAGCGCAACGCATTCTGGCCCGATCACTCAAATTTTCTGTTTATCAAAGTGGCCACGGGTGTTGGTGCGGGCATCATCAGTAGTGGTGAACTCCAACGTGGTGCCAACGGAACGGCTGGCGACTTAGGCCATGTTCGGGTCCCGCGTGGGGACACAGTGCTGTGCCGCTGCGGAAACTACGGCTGCCTCGAAGCGATCGCATCCGGCCCCGCGATCGCCAAAGCCCTCACCGAAGCTGGCGTTAGCGCGACTAACGGCGACGACGTTCTTCGCCTAGTTGCTGAGGGAAATTTGCAGGCGATCCACGCTTTGCGGCAAGCAGGCCGGGACGTGGGGGATGTTTTGGCCACCGTGGTGAATCTGCTGAACCCCTCCATGATTGTGATAGGCGGCAGCCTTGGCCAAGTGGGCGAACACCTAATGGCCGGGGTGCGGGAAGTGGTCTATCGGCGCTCGCTACCTTTGGCTACCTCGCACTTGCGCATTGGTCTTTCGATGGCGGGGGAGCAGGCTGCAATCCTCGGGGCGAGCGCTTTGGTGACGCAATATGTCCTCTCGCCAGCTGTGATTGAGGCCTCATTGCAAGCGGCAGGGTAGCAGTCCGTGATAGCAATGAAGTGATGAAATCTTATTTATTAGTTGCCTTGCTTGGCGGACTCCGGCCCAAGCTATGAGTAATTCCGCAGTGCCCCTGCACAAAAAACCTCGAGCCTGGCTACTGGTCCTCTGCGTAGCGCTCATCGCCATGAACATGCGCGGACCGTTCGTAGCAGTAGCCCCAGTGGTCGGAGACCTGCAACGCGAACTTGGCCTCTCCGCCGTCGAACTCGGCCTGCTTACCAGTATTCCGGTGCTGTGTTTCGCCGTGGCATCGCCGTTCGCTTCTTGGTCCGGCCGGAAGTTCGGTGCAGAGTTCTCCATCCTGTTGACGCTCGCCGGTGTTCTCCTGGGTGTGGTGCTGCGTTCGGCTGGTGGCTCCGGTTTGGCGATTGTGGGCACCATCCTGATTGGTGTGGCTATCACCATCGGCAATATCGCCGTCCCGCTGATTGTGCGCCGTGATTTCTCTCCGGCCCGGCAAGGTTCCGCGATGGGCATCTACACAGCGGCGCTGAACATTGGATCCTTTATTACCTCCATGACGACGGCGCCGCTCGCCGAGTGGCTGGGCTGGCGGATCTCACTCGCGTCGTGTGGGCTCCTCGCCGTGGCAGCCTTGGTTGCATGGCTGTGGGTTATTGGCCCCCGCAGGGCTCTGATACCAGAGGCAGTGGCACTGCCAGACGGACCACCACCCACACCACACAGCGGCTCCGGGATCATCACCTTGGGCCTGACCCTCGGCTTCGCTGGCCAGGCGTTCTCCTACTACGGCGTCACCGCCTGGCTCCCGAGCTTCCTGAGCGACGAACTGGGAATGTCCCGCGCTGGCGCCGGTGCAGGCTCGTCTCTGTTTCAAATCTTGGCGATTGTGGGCGGCCTTGGCGTCCCGCTCGCCGCACGCTTTGCCAGTACGACGACGGTCGCCATCACCTTGGGTGCCTTGTGGGTGACGGTTCCCGGTGGCCTCCTGCTGGCGCCGAACCTGTGGTGGCTGTGGTCAGCGCTGGGTGGCGTGGCTCAAGGTGGCGGAATCACCATCATCTTCTTGGCCATCATCAAGTTGGCCCGGGACCAGGCTGCTGCGGGACGGATGTCTGCTGTGGTGCAAGGTAGCGGATATGCGGCCGCTGCGGTCTCGCCCCTGCTGATCGGTTTTGTTCACGATCAGAGCCATTCGTGGTTCTTGCCGCTGCTACTCTTGCTGGCCTCAACCCTGCTCTTCTTTATTGCCACGGTGCTTTCAGTACGTAAGGTCCCGCGCGGCGCCTAGCCCCTTAAACGGAGCCTTTTTTAACGCGAGTTGGCACTTGACGCGGATCCTTGTGAGGAACATGCGCGTCAAGTGCCAACTCGGTGCAATGAAACCTAGGCTGCTGCCAGCTCAGCTTCAGTAGCGTTAGAGCGTGCCTCGTGAACAAAGCGGCAGTACGCCGGAATGGTCAAGAAGGACGGGAACTCTTCAGCCAGGGTGACCTCTTCAAAGATGGTTCGTGCGTCTCTGAACCGGTCATCGTCAAAGCGTTCCAGCCCGGCGAACTCCTCTTCCAACAAGTCAGTCACCCATTCACGAGTGATCAATTCACCCGTGTCAGTGATGGCCTTGGCGTAAATCCATTGCCACAGCTGTGAGCGGGAGATCTCGGCTGTAGCTGCATCTTCCATGAGGTTGTGGATGGCCACAGCACCATTGCCGCGCAACCAGGATTCGATGTACCGGATACCAACTTCGATGTTGTTGCGGATACCGGCCTCGGTGATGTTGCCCTCGGTGGAGGCAATATCGATCAGAGCGCGATCGTCCGGGGTCACATCTTCGCGGCTGCGATCCAGTTGGTTCGGGCGGTCGCCGAGTACGCCGTCGAACACCTCACGGCAAACCGGAACCAGATCCGGGTGGGCAACCCAGGAACCGTCAAAACCGTCGCCGGCCTCGCGGGTTTTGTCCGCGCGAACCTTCTCGAACGCCGCGGTATTTGCGGCCTCGTCCTTACGGTTTGGAACGGCTGCAGCCATACCACCAATGGCCATAGCGCCGCGCCGGTGGCAAGCACGCACCAATTGCTCGGTGTAAGCCCGCATAAACGGCGCCGTCATGGTGATCTGGTTGCGGTCCGGCAACACGAACCGGGGGCCACGGGTGCGGAAGTTCTTGATCACGGAGAACAAGTAATCCCAACGGCCCGCGTTCAGCCCGGCTGCGTGATCGCGCAGTTCGTACAAGATCTCTTCCATCTCAAATGCTGCAGTGATGGTCTCGATCAGAACGGTGGCCCGAATGGTGCCCTGCGGGATGCCCAGCAAATCTTGTGCCTGGATAAAGATGTCGTTCCAGAGGCGAGCCTCCAAGTGGTTCTCGATCTTCGGCAGGTAAAAGTACGGGCCCTTGCCTGCGGCGATCAGTCGGCGAGCGTTACGGAAGAAGTACAAACCAAAGTCCACAACTCCGCCGGCAATCGCTTCGCCGTCGATCAGCATGTGCTTCTCCGGCAAGTGCCAGCCGCGGGGTCGAACCACAATCGTGGGCAGTTCCTCGGCCGGACGCAGCTTGTATTCCTTGCCCTCAGGGGATGTGAAATCAATGCGGCGTTCCATAGCGTCGGTGAGGTTCAGCTGGCCCTGGATAACGTTCCGCCATGTCGGCGTTGAAGCGTCCTCCATGTCAGCGAGCCACACCTTAGCGCCCGAGTTCAAAGCGTTGATGCTCATCTTCCGGTCAACAGGTCCCGTGATCTCCACCCGGCGATCCTCGAGCCCGGGGCCAGGGGGAGCCACACGCCAGCTGTCGTCGTTGCGGATGTGCTCGGTCTCCTTGAGGAAGTGCGGGTCCTGGCCGGCGGCGATCTGGTTACGGCGCTCCCGGCGAGCCTGCAACAGCTCTTGGCGACGTTCCGCCGTCGCACGGTGCAGTTTGGCAACAAACTCCAGTGCGTCAGGGGTGAGAACCTCGTCCTGGCGGTGGATGGGCTGAGCAGTGATGGTAATGCCGTTGATAGTGAAGTTGTCCGTGAAGCTGTTCATGGCGATCTCTCCTGAATTTCCAACCCAACCAACTCGCATTTGTGGCTGTTCTCAGGGCTGAGAAGAATCACAAATGCGAGTCAGTTGGGGAAGCGGGGTTAGTGAAACTGGCCTTCTTCGGTGGATCCCACCAAGGCGAGTGTGCTGCCGTTCGGGTTCAGGGCAGTGGAGACCAGATCGAAGTAGCCTGTGCCTACTTCACGCTGGTGCTTCGTGGCGGTGTAACCGCGATCTTCAGAGGCGAATTCCTTCTCCTGGAGCTCAACGTATGCGCTCATGCCATCACGGGCGTAACCGTGAGCCAAGTCAAACATCGAGTAATTCAAGGCGTGGAATCCAGCCAAGGTAATGAACTGGAAGGTGAAGCCCATGGCGCCGAGTTCACGTTGGAACTTTGCGATGGTCTCGTCATCCAGGTGCTTGCGCCAGTTGAATGAAGGCGAGCAGTTGTAGGCGAGCATCTGGTCCGGGTGCTCTGCCTTGACCGACTCAGCGAACTTGCGTGCAAGCTCCAGATCCGGGGTTCCCGTCTCCATCCAGATGAGGTCAGAGTACGGTGCGTAAGCCTTGGCGCGAGCGATGCAGGGTTCAATACCGTTGCGCACCTTGTAGAAACCTTCAGGGGTGCGCTCGCCGGTGATGAATTCCTGATCGCGCTCGTCCACATCTGAGGTGATGAGGGTTGCTGCCTCAGCGTCCGTGCGGGCAATAATGACCGACGGCGTATTAGAGACATCCGCCGCCAGGCGGGCTGCGTTGAGTGTGCGGATGTGCTGCTGGGTAGGGATCAGCACCTTGCCACCGAGGTGACCACACTTCTTCTCCGAGGCGAGTTGGTCTTCCCAGTGAACGCCCGAGGCGCCGGCGGCAATCATGGATTTCATGAGCTCAAAAGCGTTCAACGGGCCACCGAAGCCGGCTTCGGCATCGGCAACAATCGGGACGAGCCAATCTTCAACGGTCTGCTTACCTTCGGAGTACTCGATCTGGTCGGCGCGCAGTAGTGCGTTGTTGATCCGGCGAACAACTGTGGGCACCGAGTTCACGGGGTAGAGCGACTGGTCCGGGTAGGTGTTGCCTGAGGTGTTGGCGTCAGCAGCAACCTGCCAGCCGGAGAGGTAAATGGCGCGCAGGCCGGCTTTGACCTGCTGTACTGCCTGGTTTCCGGTCAGCGCACCAAGAGCGTTGGTGTAACCGCCGTTAGTCTTCTCCGCAGTGAGTTGCTTCCAGAGCTTTTCCGAACCGCGGCGGGCCAAGGTGTATTCCTCGGAGACCCGTCCACGCAGTTTGATGACATCGGCTGAGGAGTAGTCGCGGTGGACGCCTTCCCAGCGCGGGTTGGCAGCCCACTCGAGCTCCATTGCCTGTGCAGCCTGTTCGGGTGTCTGCTGTGCTGGCTCAAATGATGCAGTCATTTCAATCTCCTTGGTGAATCGCTCGTCGGTGAGCTTTTCTTGCTGTGAAATCAACTTTTCACTACTTGCAAGGGGGTGAATAGAGGTTTTTGATGGAAAGAAACGCATTTCTTCGCGTATGCTCAAGAAATGCCTAGTGTGAGCTGGAATACTCAAGTCAACGTCCCGCCGTCGTCCGATCAATCAGGGGGACTGGACGCGATTAGTCTTGGCCGCCGTCTGCGGCACCTGCGTAAAACCGCGGGGCTGACTCTTGACGATCTCGGTGCCGCTGTTGGTACCGCGCCGAGCCAGCTGAGCCTGATGGAAAACGGTAAGCGAGAACCAAAGCTGAGCATGCTCCAACAACTGGCCAAGGTGCTGGGTGTGAGCATCGATGAGCTGTTGGGTTCTGAGCCGCCGAGCCGGCGCGCGGCACTGGAAATAGAGCTGGAACGGTATCAGCGAGGGCCGCTGTATGAGTCGCTAAATCTGCCCAAAATCCGCATCAGCTCGCGGCTTCCGGTAGACGTCCTGGAGGCGCAAGTGGGGCTGCTTCATGAGCTTGAACGCAAACTCAATGAGCAGACTGCTACGCCCGAGGAAGCCCGCCGGGCCAACGGCGAATTGCGGGCCATGATGCGAGAGCGAGGCAACTACTTTCCAGAGTATGAAGCCGAGGCGCAAAAGATACTGGCGCTGGTGGGCTACACCTCAGGTCCGCTCAGTCAGCACGTGATTGCAGACATCGCTGGGAAACTTGGATTTACCCTGCAGCACGTGAATGATTTGCCCCATTCCACCCGCTCTGTGACGGACCTGAAGAATCGCAGAATTTACCTCACGCAGAGCCAGCGCACTGATCACGACCCCCGATCGGTGCTCCTGCAAGCTCTGGGGCACTACGTTATGGGCCACCAGACGCCCACTAACTACGGCGACTTCTTGATGCAACGCGTGGCTACGAATTACTTTGCAGCAGCGCTTTTGCTTCCTGAACAGGCCACCGTGGAGTTCTTGCAGCGGGCCAAGGCGGCCAAGGAAATTGCTGTGGAGGACATTCGTGATGCTTTCGCCGTCTCCTACGAGACGGCTGCGCACCGATTCACTAACCTCGCCACACAGCACTTGGGGCTCACCACGCACTTCCAGAAAACGCACAAGAGCGGGATTATTTACAAGGCTTATGAGAACGACGGCGTGACGTTCCCGATGGATCACACCGGCGCCATTGAGGGACAACCTTCGTGCAAGTCCTGGACATCGCGGGCCGTTTTTGATGTGGCGGATAAGTTCAGTGCCTACAGTCAGTACACCGATACGCCGTCGGGCACTTTCTGGTGCACGGCACGCACTGAACGATCTGCTTCGGGGGAGTTTTCACTCTCAATTGGTGTGCCGTATCAGCATGTGAAGTGGTTCCGCGGCCGCGAGACCACGGCCCGCGAAAAGTCCACTTGCCCGGATCCGAGCTGCTGCAAACGCCCACCCGTGGAGTTGGCGCAAGAGTGGTCCGGGCATGCGTGGCCCTCGGCTCGAGCTCATTCGCACTTGTTGGCCGCCATGCCGCCGGGTGCATTCCCCGGCGTGGACGAGACCGAGGTGTACTCCTTCCTGCAAGCTCACTCAGGTTCCTAGCTCCTCCAATCCGCGAGGTCGGTGCATAGCTCCGTTCGCCCAGGAAAATTACGGGGCAAACGACGCTATGCACCGACCTCGGCAGGACGGGGATGCAGAATAGCTACTTCACGGAAACGGCGTTCCATGCCGAGGCGACTGCTGCGGCCTCGGGGGAAGTGGTTCCGTAGAGGTCCCCTGCAGCCTTAATGGTGGCGGTGCGTGCGCCAGAGTAGTTGGTGCTAGAAGTCATGTAGACGGTCAATGCGCGGTACCAAACCTGCTCGGCCTTGTCGCGGCCAATGCCAGTGACTACCGAACCATCACAGGTGGGGGAGCTGTGCGCCTTGGCACCAATGGTCTTTGCACCAGAGCCTTCGGCCAGCAGATAGTAGAAGTGGTTTCCCACGCCTGAGCTGTAGTGAACATCCAACTGGCCAACGCTCGAGCTCCAGCAGTTCGCTGAAGAACCGTCAGAAGCCGGGTTGTCCATTCGACGTAAACCGAGGTGGTTCTTCAGGTCGAATTGCTCGCCAATGTAGTAGTCGCCTTGGTCGGTGGTGTTGTTCGCATGGAACTCGACCATGGTGCCGAAGATGTCAGAAGTTGCTTCATTCAAGCCGCCGCTCTCGCCACTGTAGGTGAGGTTGGCTGTGGAACCGGTGACGCCGTGGCTCATCTCGTGACCAGCCACGTCCAGTGAAGTCAGTGCGCCATAGCTCACGCCATCGCCGTCGCCGTAGGTCATCTTGCTGCCGTCCCAGAAAGCGTTGACGTAGTTCACGCCATAGTGGACGCGGTTCCACGAGCCCTTACCGGTGTTCCAAACGCCTGCCCGCTGGTGAGTCTGTTGGTAGTAGTCCCAGGTCTTAGCCACTCCGTACTGAGCGTCCACTGCTGCAGAAGCGCGGTCAGCCTTAGTGCCCGTGCCCCAAGTGTTGTCGGCGTCGGACATCGGCGACAAGGTGACACAGCCGCTGCCGGTGTTCTGGCAGCGGGTGGAGTCCTTGCCGTTGTTCATGTCGCCGGTGTAGTTCCCGGCGCGGCTTGGGTCCTCGAGGAGGAATTTGCCGCTTGCAGACGTGGTGGTGAGTGCCACGGAACCTGCGTAGAGGCTGTTGCCGGTGCCGGTGTAGCTGCCCGTTCCAAAGGCAGTTTGTGTGGGGTTGGTCGGCGTCTTAGTGGGGGCTGCGGTGGTATTTGGTGCAACAGCGTTGACAGTGGTGATCGTTTCGGCGGTCGCTACAACTTTTCCGCTGTTCGCATCTACGTAGCTGTGGAGTCGACTCGGCGTCTGGCCGTCGGCCTGGTAACCGGTGGTGGTCACATCCCATACCAAGCGGGGCTGCGCAGTTGTTGCATCAACCGTGAGCACTGGCGAGCCCGCTGCGACGCGGCCCTTCGTGGCTACTGCGTTGGTGGCTGCTGCACTGCCAACAGTCGGCTTGGTTGACACGGAAATGGGGGTCAGCTGGGTCAGGTCCTGCCCGGTTGCTTGGCCTTTGGCATCCAAGTGCAGAACGAAGTCGCCGCCCCGGACCGGTAGACCTTGGTAAGTGCGGTTCATTCGAACGTGGGTGTCACCGTTGTTGTCCTGCAAGGCGGCCACAGCTTTTGCTGCGAGCCCGGGATCCTTCAAAAGGCCGCGGTTGGCCGTGAGAGCTGCTTGAGCCTTGGGCGCCACGGTTGCGACGTCCACGGCGTGGGTGCCGAGATTGTTCGACGGCGGGGCGGCGGTGGCTGCCCCCGAAATCGGCCACAGCATGGCACAGGTGAGTGCGGTCACCGCTGCGCCGTGAAGGATGGATTTTGCTGTCATTCCTGACTCCTCGATAAGAGTGATCCTGCCCACGAGAACGAGGCATTGATGACAGTATGAGTCAAGCTACTGCAAAACGGAAGAGGGCTTGTGACTTAATTGTCACAAGCTTGTTGACGGACGGCGCGCTCTCTACCGGCCCAGCCAAACTGCCGAAGCGCCAGAATGTCCAGTCAGAATCGTGTCGTAGATCAGGAAAGCCCCGGCAGCAACGCCAAGGACGGACGTAACGGGCCCCACCCAGCGAATTTCGAGCACCCGTTGTATGCCGCGCAAGGCATCCCAGCGCTGCAAAACGCTTGGGAATGCTGCCAAGATCTGTGCCACCACCACTAGGAAGAAGATGAACACCACCACGCGGAAAGCACTTCCTTGGGCAGCGTGAATCCGAACAGCCTCAGAGGCGCCCAAGGCGTGCTCAAGCTGTTCCCCAGCCTCAGCCGTGATCACAGCCAGCGGCACCAGAATCACCGACAGCACACCCAAGGGCCACGCAAGGTACTTCCGGGAACGCCGCCAAAATGCGAATACCACGGCGCCTACGCCCGCCAAAAGGGCAAAAATGAGCACTGCATGGATCAGCAGAATGTGTGCGGGTAAGCCACCGATTTCGATCACAAGAAGCTCCTCAAAGGGCTGGACTAACAAAGCGGATGAGATGGGTCCTAAACAATGCCTGTGGTGCCCAGAAGCAGCCCCACAGCATAGGTGAAGGCCATGGCAAGGGCGCCACCAATAACCAAACGAATTGATGCTTTGCGCTTTGAGCTTCCACCCACCCGGGCACTGATGGCACCGGTGAGTGCTAGGGCCAGAATCACGGCAACGAAGGTAAACGGAATACGGATCGACGCCGGCAGAAGCACCGCCGTCAAGAGCGGCAGGATGGCGCCAACGGTGAAGGCAACGGCTGAGGCGAGGGCTGCGTGCCAAGGGCTCGCAACTTCTTCTTCGTCAATGTTCAGCTCGGCTGATAAGTGCGCTTTGAGTGCGTCGTGCTCGGTGAGCTCAACAGCCACCTGACGCGCCGTTGCTTCGCTCATGCCCTTGGCCTGGTAAATCTCGGCCAGTTCGGCAAGTTCGCCTTCGGGGTCCTCGGCGAGTTCACGGCGCTCCAATTCGATGAGCGCACGCTGGCTGTCGCTCTGGCTACTGACCGAAACGTACTCGCCCAAGGCCATGGACACTGCGCCACCCACAACGGCAGCGGTTCCAGCAATCAGGATGGGAGTGAGATCGTTCGTGACACCAGCAACACCCACAACGGTGGCGGCAACGGAGACGATGCCGTCGTTGGCGCCTAGGACGCCAGCGCGCAACCAGTTCAACCGGGCAGCGATGCTGCTGTCGTGCGGTTCACGGGCGGGATGTTGCATTGTTTCGGTCATAGTGGCAGTAAATCATCTGATTCCACACCGCGCTAGAGAGGATTGCATAGCCTATGTTCCGAATACTGGATTGTATTGCAGGCCTGTAACCAAACTAAGCCGGTTGATCCCACGATCAACCAATTGGTTGATGCTCTGTCCCCAAACCGCACGTAGCGTCAAACTATACGTACGAGCGAAAGGGCATTTATGTCTCGGCAGGCAGTAGAGCCAGCACAGGATCCGCACCAAAAAGGTGCGGATGTAGCACGTCGATCAGACGCACACGGAGGCGGAAAAGCACCTCGGGGAACCAAAAAATCCCGTCCACCCAAGTGGTTGCGAATCCTGATCCCCGCCGTCCTGATTGTGGTGTGGCTGGCTGTATTCGGTATGGGCGGAAAGTCCTTTGGCGAGGTTAATAAGGTTGCCGTGAATGATCAGGCCCAACAGCTGCCGGCCAGCGCGGATGCCACGGCGGTGCTGAAGGCCCAGGCAAACTTCCGGGATCAGAACATTGTCCCGGCCACTCTGGTGTTCGCGAAGGATTCTGCACTCACCGCCGAGGACAAAACGGCCCTGAACGATCAGCTCAAGTCCATCCAAGGACTTGAAGGTGTGGTCCCAGACTCGATCTCGCCGCTCGTGTACAGCCAGGACGGCAAGGCCGCCGAGGCTTTTGTTCCCCTCGACAAGACCGTCAAAATCGCCACCACCGTGAAGTCGATCCGAGCCGAAATTCAGGACCACGCGCCGTCGGGCATTAACGCTCACGTGACGGGTCCCGCGGGACTCACGGCAGACATCTCCGGCGCGTTCAGCGGACTGGACGGTCTGCTACTTTTGGTGGCGCTCGCCGTCGTACTGGTGATTTTGGTGATCGTTTACCGCTCGCCGTTGCTGCCGCTTATTGTCCTGGGAACGTCCATGGTGGCGCTGACCGCAGCGATTTTCACTGTGGTGGCGCTCGCGAAAGCCAACGTGTTGGTGCTCAGCGGACAGACGCAGGGCATTCTGATGATCTTGGTGATCGGCGCGGCAACCGACTACTCGCTCCTGTACGTTTCGCGTTACCGCGAGGAATTGCGGGACCGCGAAAGCAAATGGGATGCCACGTTGGCCACGCTCAAGGGTGCTTTTGAACCGATTGCTGCCTCTGCCGGAACCGTGATCGCTGGCCTGCTCTGCCTGTTGCTGAGCGATCTGAACTCGAACAAGGCACTGGGCCCGGTGGCCGCGATCGGTATTGCGTTCGCGTTCCTCGCCTCCCTGACGCTGCTCCCAGCATTGATGCTGTGGGCTGGCCGTGTGGCATTTTGGCCGGTCAAACCCAAGTTTGGCTCCGAACACCCCAACCGTGAAGGTGCCACAAAGGGTGTGTGGCCCAAGGTTGCTCGCCTGGTTTCCGGGAAGCCGCGCACGGTGTGGGCACTTTCTTTGGTTGTCCTGCTCGCTGCGGGTGCTGGAATGCTTCAACTCAAGGCCGACGGCGTTCCCACGAGCGATTTTGTTACCGGTAAGTCCGACGCGCGGGACGGCCAGAACGTCTTGAGCGCGCACTTCCCGGGCGGATCCGGATCACCGGCTGTGATACTCGCCCCGGCGGATAGGCTCGCCGAAGCGGCCGCTGTCCTGTCCAAGAACGACGGCGTTGAGTCGGTCAGCGTGCTGGCCAAGGAAGCGCCCGGCGGCACAGCCCCGGTCACGGCTGAGGGAATTCAGGCAGTTGGACGCCCGGGTACCCCGGCTCCTGCTGCGACGGTGGTGGATGGCCAGGTCATACTGCAGGCAACGCTCAAGGACGCCCCGGAATCTGACGCGGCTGAGAACGCTGTGAAGGAATTGCGTGAGGTCTTCGCTGGCAGCGACTGGAACCACAGTGTGCTGATCGGCGGAACCACAGCCGTGGCCATCGACACCAACGAGACCACCATTCACGACCGAAACCTCATCATTCCCGTGGTGCTGGTAGTGATCCTGCTGATCCTGATGCTGCTCTTGCGCTCCATCGTGGCGCCGTTGCTGCTGATTGGCACCGTAGTAGTGTCCTTCGCCGCAGCACTGGGTGTCTCCGCACTCGTGTTCAACCACGTGTTCAACTTCCCCGGCGCAGACGCCTCGGTTCCATTGTTCGGCTTTGTGTTCCTTGTGGCCTTGGGGATCGACTACAACATCTTCCTGATGACCCGAGTCCGCGAAGAATCGATCAAGCACGGAACCCGTACTGGTGTGCTGCGTGGCCTCACCGCCACCGGTGGTGTGATCACCTCGGCAGGTATTGTCCTGGCCGCAACGTTCGCCGCACTAGGAGTTCTGCCGATTATGTTCCTCGCGCAGATTTCCTTCATCGTGGCTTTCGGTGTGCTGCTGGATACTTTCTTGGTCCGCACGCTCTTGGTCCCGGCGCTCTGCTACCAATTGGGTGACAAGATTTGGTGGCCAGGTGAGCTCAGCCGCCGGTCTGCGTAACCAAAACCGCCGGGTTCCAACCGCCGAGTTCCAACCGCCGAGGTCGGTGCACGGCGTCGTTTCCCTAGGAAATTACCTAGGGAAACGACGCGCAGCACCGACCTCGGCGCGTTCGTTGAAAGGATGCACCGACCTCGGCGGGTATTACTTGGCCGCGCCGCCCTGCCACAGGGCGGTGAACGGTGCGCCGGAGGTGACGCGATTCTTGATACCTTCGGTGACAAACGCCTTAGCCGTGCGTGCAGCTTCCAGCGGGGTAGCACCCTTGGCGAGCTCCGCAGCCACGGCCGCAGCCAGCGAGCAACCCGCGCCGGACACTGCAACTTCCCCCACCTTCGGGGCACTCAGAACTTCCAGCGTGGTGCCATCAAAAAAGACGTCGACGGCGTCGCTGCCGCCCAACCTGACGCCACCCTTCGCCAAAACCGCGGCGCCACTGATGGCGTGAATCTTGCGGGCTGCTTCCTTGAGATCTTCAACGTCCTTGATCTCCATGCCGGAGAGCGACTCGGACTCAAAGTGGTTCGGAGTGACAAACGTGGCCAGCGGCAGGATGCTCTCCTTGAGCGCTGTGTCAGTGTCCAGCGCGTGGCCGGGTTCCTGGCCCTTACAGATCAATACCGGGTCCAGCACCACGTTCTTGAAGGTGGTGTCTGTGAGTGCCTGGGCAACCGTGCTGATGGTGGCCGGGCTGCCCAACATACCAATCTTCACGGTGTCCAGTACCTTTGGTGCCCCGGAAGCAGGACCGTATGCCGCCGTCGTCGCTTCCAGTTGGTCTGCAATCACTTGCTGATCCACCGGGACAAAACGGTGGTTCCAGTTGTCCTTGGGGTCAAAGGAGACGATGCAGGTGAGGTTCACAATCCCAAAAACGCCGAGTTCTTGGAATGTTTTCAAGTCCGCCTGTGCGCCTGCGCCACCCGTGGCTTCGGAGCCAGCAATGGTCAGGGCAATCGCGGGGGAGTTGGTGTTGGTGGCTGAGGAGGTCATAACAACTATCCTGCCACTGTGCTTTGTGGTGGTCATATCTCAGGCAAATCTGAGCGTGAACAATATGACCAAAAAGTGACTGAGACTCGAGGTATCAGATATGGTGACCCACGGTGTGGCCACCGTCACTCCGTCCCAGGAAGGTTCACTCAATGAGCACCCAAACCCTCGAAGCAGCGCAGACCCGCCGCGCTGTGGCGAATATCCTCAAAGGCTCGGCCGGAAACTTGGTCGAGTGGTACGACGTCTACATCTACACGGCCTTCTCGGTCTACTTTGCATCGCACTTCTTCAGCTCCAAGGACCCGCTGCAGTCCAGCTTGGAATCGATGGCCGTTTTTGCCGTGACCTTCCTGATGCGGCCCATCGGATCGTGGTTCTTTGGCCGCTACGCAGACCGCTACGGCCGCCGCGCATCGCTGACCTTGAGCGTGACAATGATGTCCGCTGGCTCGTTTTTCATCGCTATTCTGCCCACCAAAGAAGTGCTGGGAGTGTGGGCGCTAGTGCTGTTGATTGCGGCACGCCTAGTCCAGGGCTTCTCCGTTGGCGGGGAATACGGCACGAGTGCCACCTACATGTCCGAGGCTGCCACCGTTAAACGCCGCGGCTTTTTCTCCTCGTTCCAATACGTGACCCTCATTGGTGGGCAAATGCTGGCCCTGCTGGTGTTGGTTGTACTGCAGCAATCCCTGGGTAAAGACGCTCTCGGTGAGTGGGGTTGGCGTATTCCCTTCGCAATCGGCGGTGTAGCAGCCCTGGTTGTTTTGTGGCTCCGCCGGTCCATGGAAGAAACCGTCACCGACGAGCAGAAAGCAGCCGCCGAAGCCCCAACCGCTGGCGAGGCTCGTCCGGGATCCATGAAATTCCTGCTGACCAAACACTGGCGTGCGCTCTTGATCTGCATTGGCGTGACTCTCGGTGGAACAGTTGCGTTCTACACGTACACCAACTTTGTTCTCACCTTTATGAACAACACCTCCGGCATCCCCAAGGAACAGACCTCCTGGATCAACTTCTGGGCCCTGCTGATTTTTATGTTCTTGCAGCCCGTCTACGGCATGATCTCAGACCGTGTTGGCCGCAAGCCACTGCTTTTGTGGTTCGGGATCCTCGGTGTGCTGTGCACATGGCCGCTTATGAGCGCGCTCGGTGGGACAAAGGATCCCGTGCTCGCGTTCTTCCTTATGATGGGTGGGCTCCTGATTGTTGGCGGATACACCTCCATCAATGCACTGGTTAAAGCTGAGCTTTTCCCCGCCTCCGTCCGCGCGCTCGGTGTTGGGCTTGGCTACGCGATCGCTAACTCACTGTTTGGCGGAACCGTGCCACTCATTGGTGCAGCGCTGCAGAAGGCCGGGCATGTTGACTACCTCTTCACCTACGTCACGGTGGCTATTGGTATCTCGCTACTGGTCTACATCTTCGCCCTGAAAAACAAGGGCCAAACGCACCTAGACCGCGAGCGAGGCCACGCATGGAAGAGCCAAGTCCCCAAGGATGCTGGCGTGACTGCCGGCAGCACTGCCAAGTGATGGGTTGTTGTGTATGGGTAGTGGTTCCCATCGACAGTGTGTGAGGGGCTGGGTAGGTTTTAGGTAATGGTTCTTCCGGAAATCGCCGGGAACCGTATATGGGGGATACCGGCAGGAAAAGTTCGGTTCCGCAGATGATGAAGGAGTGAATGTTATGGCTATTTGGGGTGCAGATATGAATGTTATGGCTATTTGGGGTGCAGATATTGCTCAGCTCAAGACTCTCGGTACGAAGCTGCAGGCTGGCTCGACGGCGATCACTGAGCAGAAGACCACGTTGACTAAGATCCTTGGTTCCACCGACTGGAAGGGCCCGGACGCTGACCGTTTCCGTAACGAATGGTCCTCACACCACGTACCGTCTTTGGCTAAGGTAGCCGAGGCTCTGCGTGAAGCTGGCCAGAAGGCAACCAAGAACGCTTCCGAGCAGGAGCAAGCTTCCCACTAAGTTCCACAGTGGGCGTAGGGCCCGGACCGTCAACACGACGATCCGGGCCCTA
>NZ_JBNPEO010000006.1:0-150734 GCF_050490315.1 Pseudarthrobacter sp. J1738
GTGTTTTTTGTTTCTCAGTCAGTAGATCTGCACCGGTGTGCAATGTGCGTCGTGCTTTATAGAGCGGGTCGCCAGCACGTCCGCGGTGCCCGCACGTTGCCTGTTGGATGCGTCGGCGGCAGTGGTCCAACGCATCCCCTGCCAGGCGTATGACATGAAAGGGGTCCATGACCGGGACAGCGTCGGGCAGCTCGTCGGCCGCGGCGCTCTTGAAGCCGGAGAACCCATCCATGGCGACGACCTCAACACTGTCTCGCCATGCCTGTGGGCGTCCCTGCAGCCACGTGGCGAAGACTTGTTTCGAACGTCCTTCGACCATGTCCAACAAGCGGGAAGGACCGGTTCCGTCCCTGATCGGTGTGAGGTCAATGATGACGGTGACGTACTTATCCCCGCGCCTAGTATGTCTCCAAACATGCTCGTCAACACCGATGACTTTCACCCCGTCAAAGCGGTGTGGGTCATCGATCAGCACACGTCTTCCTTCGGCGAGAACAGCCTTGTTCGCGGTGTTCCAGGTGACGCCAAGGCCTTCAGCGATCCGGGCCACGGTGAGGTGTTGGCACACGATCCCTTCCAACGCCCAACGCAGCCCTCGACGGGAGAGCTTAGCCCTGGGCTCGGCCGCTTTCGTGGTGTCTTGGCGCCACACATGCCCACAACCGGTGCACTGGTAACGGCGGATACGCACCAGCAACGTGGTGGGTCGCCAACCGAAAGGTTCATGACCCAGTTCGCGCGTCACAGTATCCCGGGAGACGCCCTGGCATCCGCACCTGTGGCACCACTGATCAGGAGCGAGAACACGGCAAGCAAGAACAGCACGATCCGGACGGACATACTGCCCGGTCACCTCGAGTCCGAGGCCATCAAGACGGCAAAAAGTAGTCAGGTCAGGGCATTGAAAGGTAGCGTTGAACACGAGGGCCTTGCTGTAGAAAATTTCGATCTAGACAATCTGATTCTCTACCAAGGCCCTCACCTACACCGAACCAAGTTCCCCGCCCCGGACTTCACACCCGGCAGCGCTGACTACACTCTGGATTCGGAAGAGCCGGTAAAGGTGGTGTCCTGATTCTGGAACACCTGCTTTGCCGTGGTCACGCGCAATTCCGCGGCAGTGTCTTCTTGGTTCTTGCCGCCCAGCGGGCCCGCCTGAAGCAATTGAACGGTGGCGCTGGTGCCGGAAGCAACAGAGCCGGCCTTGACGTAGATGACACCAGCGTTGGACGGGTCAAAGAACCATCCAGTGCTAGCGCCGTCGTACGCTGCTTTGCTGCTGAACTGGCTCAGCTTGGTGCCGCCCACCTTGACCATCTTCGGTGCGGGACCGGCGTGAACTTTCAGTTCGTAGGGCCGGGAGGCCGAGTTGCCCGCGTAATCGCCTTTTCGCTGGCCGATCGTCACGGAGATTGCCCCGTTAGCGTCACCGGGTGCAGAAACGTCAAACTGCTGGCGAGATGCCTTACCGACCTTGTAGGCTCTGGTGACCTTGTCGTCTTCGTAGAGGGTGAAACTGTTGTTCCCCTTGGCGTACACGTCCAGGGTGATCGCAGAGTTTTCCGGAACCAGTGAGGCATTGCGGGCCACAATTCCCTGCGGAACCACTGCGCCAGCCTTCACAAACACTGGCAGCGTATCCAACGGAGCGTTGTATCCATTGAGGACCTGACCGCCCTGATAGACCTTGCCGCTCCAGTAATCCACCCATTGCTCACCGGCTGGCAAGAAAATACCGTTGCGGACCGTGGAATCGGTAAACACAGGCGCCACCAGGAAGTCATCGCCCAACATAAATTGGTTGTTGGCCTCAGCACCGTAGGAGAGCTCCTGCTCCGGGTATTCCAACGGCATGGACCGCATCATCGATACACCCGTGGCGGAGGATTCCTGGGCAAGCGTGTAAATAAACGGCATAAGCTGTTGGCGCAATCGAAGATAATTCCGGTTGATCTTGGTGGCCTCATCGCCGTAAAGCCACGGACGCTTGTCCGTCTGAGCCCAACCAGACATCGAATACAGTGCCGGGGCGAAGGCTTTCCACTGCAAGTCGCGCACATAGGACTCTGCCGAACCACCAAAGATCCCGTCGACGTCACCGGTGGTGAACGCCGAACCAGAGTTCCCGGCACCTGTCAGAGCAGAAACCTGCCAGCGGATGGCGTCCAGGTTTCCTGTGTGGTCGCCGGTCCACTGCATGCCACAACGCTGGGCGCCGGCCCAGCCTTCAACCATAAGTGCCGTTCCACGAGCATCCGAATACTGTTCAATTCCGTCGTGTGCAGACTGGCATCCGGTCAGCGCCTGACGGTACCCCTCGCCAACCCACGCGACATCCAGCTTGCGCATCCGAACCCCTGCCTCACCAACCTCATAAGCCTGGTTGGACAGGGAACGCTGCGTCCACAGGCCCACTTGCAAGCCGGTCTGCTTGTTAATGTCAGCGACGGCTTCTGGCAGTTGCTGGTATTCGCAACCGTAGCCGTCATTGACCAGCATCCATCCTGCGGGCATGTCGTTTTCCACGAACTTCTTGGCCGTTTTGATGGCATCCGGGGTGCGCTGCTTGGCACCGTCCGGATCGCCGAAGCCGGAGGAGGAATAGTCAGGGTTTGAGCGGTTGTAGCAATCTGCGTCGCCGTACTCCAGTGCGTAAACCGGTGGCATCAGCGGGCGGCCCGTGAGCGTGGTATACGCGTTCAGCGACTGCTTGTAATCCCCCACAAAGTAGTACGCGTCAAAACGCTTTTCTCGGTGAGTGGCCGTGGGGTTTGCGCCAAAGTCATAGGAACCCGGGGCGAAGGTGTTCCGCAGAACGCCGTAGCCCTTCGAGGACATGTAGTAGGGAACGGCGTTGGGGTAGCCGTCGTCGTCCCAGTCATAATTGCGTGCCACGTTGATGATGGCGCCCGTGTGGACGGAACGGCCATTCTGCATTCCGCCACCAATGAACTGCTCGCCGTCTTGGTGTTGGAGGTGCTCAGTAGTGGAGTCCTTGCCGAAAGTGATGGCTGAAGACTCGGCGAAAATGAGGGAGCCATCGGCCCGCAGAGCCCGGAAAGTGGCTGTGGCCTTGTTCAGCTCGAGCGTGATTTTTGCTGTTTTGAACACCATAGTTGCGCCGTCGGTCACCGTGGGCGTGGCGCCTGAGAACTTCTCTTTACCAACCACAATGTTGGCGGTGCGGGCGGGATCGCCTTCGTCGGTGTTAGCCGGGTCCGTAAAGGTTCCGCTGGGGTCCGCTTCTACCCGGAAAGTGCTGTCATCCAGGAACGTTATTCGTGCTCCGCCGTGCTCGCCGGTCAGGTTTACAACGTTTTTGTCCTGCGTGAATGCTGTGATCTTCCCTAGTGGTGTCCCGGTGGTGTCCACGGGAACTTCTGGGTAACGGCCTTGATGGGACTGGCCGTTGTGGGTGTTTGCGTAGCTACCTGGCCCTCTGGCGTGGCTTGGGCGGGGTACGCCAATGCGGGGACGGCGCTCAGGAGCAGCGCCGCTCCGGCCACGACTGCGGCTGCACGACGGCGATTCTTCTGGCGCCGCGATACGGAACCTTCTGTTGGGTGGAGTGCTGGTCTGGCTAACGGTCCGAGCTTGCGGATATCCATGGGCACCTCGGGGATAGGTGAGTGATTGTGATTGTTTTGATGTGATTGATCTCACCAATCGTCACAGCCGGAATGGCTGTGGTCAAGAGTCTGTCAAATTTTTATAGGTTCATGACAGGTTGAACATCCCGCTCATTGGTCTCGTTGAGAACGCCGGATAGACGCAGATCCCAAGGGTGTTGGACGTCTCCTAACGCTCGTGTGGGCGACGCCTAGCGCTGCTGTGGGCATACGGCATCGAACGGCCTGAACTCGATGTCAGACCGCAGGAAAAGTGGGACTAGTTACCGCGGATGATCCTGCGTTGCACCGCTGCCGCAATGGCCGCGGTGCGGTTGTCCACTCCGAGCTTCGAGTAGATATGAACTAGGTGAGTCTTCACTGTGGCCTCTGAAATGAACAGCTTCTTGGCAATGGCCCGGTTAGCCAGACCTGTGGCCAACAACTCCAGAAGTTCAACTTCACGGGCGCTCAATGCCGGCTCCGGGTTGCGGATTCTGCCCATCAGCCGGGCCGCCACCTCAGGCGCCAAAGCCGTCTGCCCGGCAGCAGCGGACACCACGGCCTGCCGGATCTGTTCAGGCGGGGCATCCTTGAGCATGTACCCGCTGGCGCCAGCTTCCACGGCCGCCATAATGTCAGCGTCCGTGTCATAGGTAGTGAGAATCAAAACAGGCGGAGCAGGTGTTCCACCCTCACCGGCACGGATCTTCCGGGTAGCCGTGACGCCGTCCATACCGTCACCCATTTGTAGGTCCATCAACACCAAATCCACCGACTCACCCAAAGTGAGCAGCTTGCGCATTGTGGCCAGCGCCTCGGCACCATCGGCTGCTTCAGCCACCACTTCAACGCCCTCAAATTCGCCCAGCATGGCGCGCAGCCCTGCCCGAACCACGGGGTGGTCATCCACCAACATCACGGAAATGCTGTTCATCTGCTCACTTCTTCTGCGTCGGCGGCTGGGCCGCAGTGTTCCTCAGCCGGACCATCCACTAACGGCAGCCGCACGGCGATGACCGTGCCTTCACCGGGTGAGGATTCAACATTCAAAGTACCGCCCAAAGCTTTGGCCCGCTCTCGCAGGCTCGCCAGCCCAACTCCGCTGCCGTCTGCTCGCCGCGCCACCTCTGCGGCCGTCGCCAAGGGATCAAAGCCAGCGCCGTCGTCGAACACGTCCAAGGTCACTTCAGTGTCCAGAAAGGACAAGGTGACAACGGCGGCACTGGCCTTAGCGTGCGTCCACACATTGGCGAGCGAGGCCTGCGCTGCCCGGAGCAAAGTGGTCTGGGATGGGTTGGGTAACTCGATGGGGATGCCCTCAAGCCGGAATCGGCACTCGAGGTCCTTGCCGCGCGCATGTGCCTCTTGCTGAGTCCGCGCGCAGAGCCGTTCAAGGCTATCCACAAGGGAACGTGCTTGAAGCTGGGGGGATTGGAGGCCGCGGACAAAATTTCGCGCCTCGGCTAGGTTCTCTGACGCAGTACTTTGGACTGTTTGCAGCCTGGCCCGCGCTTGTTCAAGCTCGCCAGCGGCTAGGGAGCTCTCGGCGGAACGGCCCATCAACACGATGCTGGACAGCCCTTGGGCCAAGGTGTCGTGGATTTCCCGAGCTAACCGTTCACGCTCAGCTAAGACACCAGCCGCGTGCTGCGTGCTTGCCAGCTCGGCGCGGGTTCGGCGCAATTCTTCGGCGGCCAGCCGCTGGTTTTCAGCCTCGAGGTAGAGCGCCTGATAGGCCAGCCCGGTCACCACTGCGAACGCCGCACCAAACACCGGTCCCAGCACCATGGGCACGGTAAATCCGCCGCTGTGATTACCCAAAGCCGCAATGGCCAGCAGGGTGCTCGCGGCCACGGCGAGCAGCGCCCATTTGCGTGGCAGAAGATGAAGTTGGAGGAAGAAAATTGGGAAGGCGAGCCACACAAAATCGGCGCTCACCCAGATCAGGGCAAGCCAAAGTCCGCAGACTGCAGTGAGCCACCAGTGTGCGTAGGGGTGGGGATTGAAGGCGCTTTCAACGGCTGTAAATCGCTTCTCAAGGATGGTTCCGGTCAGGTACACGGCGGCCAGAATCACAGCCAGAATCAGCGCTACAACGTCTGTACTGCCGGAGGCGCCAAGGATTTGGCGAACCATGGCAACGGCTAGGAGCACGGCGAATCCTACGTGGAGAGCCACGCGAAGTACTCGTAAGATCACGGCCGAGCCTGTTGCCTGCACTGTTCCCTCTGCACCTCCACCCGTTTCCATGCTTCTACCCTAAGCCCCGTTCTGCTGCCCGATTGACTCGCATTTACGGTTGGTCGCATGGCTGTGCGGAGCCACTATTGGTAGCCAGATTGGGAACTTCGAGCCCAAATATGTCCTTGAGGGCATATTTTGCGGCGTGGAATCCCGGCATGCCTGTGACGCCTGGTCCGGGCGGGGTTGACGCCGAGCAAAGGTAAACGCCTGCCAACGGCGTACGCCACGGAACCAAAGAGATCACCGGGCGTTGAATCAGCCCACGCAGATCCATCAGACCAGCACCAAAGTCGCCGCCCACATAGTTTGAATTGTGGGCCTGGAGCCCTGCCGCTGTCCGCACCTTTGAATGTACGACGACGTCGCGGAAGCCAGGCGCGAAGCGTTCAATTTGCGCTGTGATCACCTCGGTCATGTCCACTGTTGATCCCGCTGGCACGTGGCAATAACTCCAGAGAACGTGTGAGCCTTCTGGCGCCCTGGTGGAATCAAAAGTCGAGGGCTGCGAGATTAGAACGTAGGGCTGTGCTGGGTGTTTGCCGCGAGCAATCTCATTCTCGGCTGCTGCCATCTGGGCGCGAGTGCCGCCCACGTGGACGGTACCGGCGTTAGCGAGGCGTGAATCTTGCCATGGAACTGGGCCATTCAGGATGAAGTCGACCTTGCACGCTCCATTCCCGAACCGGAATATTTCGAGTTGGCGCTCATATTTTGCGTCTAGGCGCCCGTCCGCCATCTTCGCGAAAGCTGGCGGCGCCACATCCAATAGCACCGCTCGGGTATGGCTCAGCTCAGAAAGTGATTCCACCCGGCGCCCAGCGTGGATAACACCGCCGTGGGCCCGAAAGTCTTGTGCCATGGCTTGGGCAATAGACGCTGAGCCGCCCTGAGGAATGGGCCAGCCTGCAGCATGTCCTAGCGCGGCGAGCATCAGACCGGCCCCGGCCGAAGTAAGGCTTGGTTGTTGAGTGTTGGCGTGAGCCGCGGCGCCGGTTAATAACGCCGGAGCTAAGTCTTCACGGAAACCCACGTTCCAGAATCCTGTGCCTTGCCGCAGGGTTGCCGCCGCAAATGCAGCTGCGGTGCTGGGGTCCTTAGGCACACGGATCAGCTGGTTGAGGCTGAGATCCAGAAGACCATCTAGGTGTTCAACTAAGGGGCGCAGCAGCTTCCCGTAGGCAGCGCCATCGATCCCCAAATCAGCGACCGTGCGGTCCAGGGATCGATAAGCCAGAGCAGAATGCCCGGACCCAGCTGGGGAGTCCAAGGGCGTAGCGAAGGAAATATCTGGAGTGAAGAAATCTACTCGCTGGCTCAGCTCAAAAGCTTGAAAGAAGGGGGATGCTACGGCCATTGGATGTACTGCTGAACAAACATCGTGGAAGTGGCCTGGGAGTATTTCTTCGCGGGTTTGTGTGCCACCACCAATTTCTTCCGCGGCTTCAAATAGCTCTACGGACAGACCGGCCCTAGCCAAAGTCACTGCTGCGGCTAGACCGTTAGGCCCCGATCCAACTACAGCGGCATCCGCGGTTGACCTTTCCTTCACGCCCATCCCCTCATGTTGCTATCCATGTGCCTAGCGTTCTCAGCTGTCCTCGGGCCCAGGAACTGCTGCAGCGCGATCGGCCTGCCGGGGGTGCCGCCAGGGGAGAACAGAGTCTTTGAGCTGGGCAAGGTTAATCGCCAGCCAGTCGTTCGTGCCGCTAAACGGACCGCCTTGTGGATCATCCACGTTATGACGCCGGACAACGTCATATTCCGGGAAGTAAATTTCCCAAACCACTCGCACCATCAAATATGCCGTTGCGGCCATATGTAGCAGTACAGCCACCACGTAGTACGGCATGTCGATGTTGTGCTGGGTGGCCCCGCTGCTAGTTGCCTGCCCTAGGTACAACCACACTGCAGCCCAGTGCAGGCCTTCAATTCCTTGCCAGACTAAAAAGGAGCGCCATCTTGGCCGCGCGAGCGCCAGGAGCGGGATCAGCCAGACGACAAACTGAGGGGAGTAGACCTTGTTGGTCAGGATAAAGGCGGCCACAATCAGGAATGCGAGCTGAGCCATTCGTGGCCTGCGCGGCGCGGTGAGCGCTATAAAGGCCACGAGGGCACACGCTGCCACGAACAATATGGTGGCGCCGTTGTTGATCGCCGTTGCCTGAATCTGAGTCCATTGCAGCCGCTCTGCAACAAGGTTGTAGGCAAACCATGGGGAGGAGTACCCGGCGGGACGCTCTTGGGTGAACTCGAAGAAGTACCGCCACCCGCTTGGATTCGCCACAGCAAAGGGGATGTTCACCAGTAGCCAGGTTCCGGCAGTTGCGGCAAAGGTGATGGCGAGGGCTTTGAATCTGCCACTTCGCAGGGCGAGGACTAAAACAGCACCCAAAATAAGCACGGGGTAAACCTTGGTGGCTGCTCCTAGGCCAAAGAAAACACCTGCCCAGATCAGCTTGTTGCGTGAAAAGAAGAACATTCCAACGGCAAGCAGCGCAACGGCCCACATGTCCCAGTTGATGGTTCCGGCCAGAATGATTCCAGGGGCTACGGCCACCATGGCGGCATCCCACGGCCGACGCCGGGCCATCCGCGCCGTTGCTAGGACGGTAACAATCCATACGGCGAAGATGAGTGTTGCGTTGACGTCAAAGTAGGCCAGTGTGCGCTCAGGTGTTGCCCCACTCCCGGGGATAGCTAGTGCCGTGGCGCCGGCAATAAGGCCCATGATCACGGGGTATTCAAAGAGGGATCCAGTGGAGATGAACGGGAACGCTCCGTCACCTATACCGCGGTTGCGGAACAGTTCTGGGAAGTCGGAGTAGCACGTGGCGTAGAACTGCCCGGGGGTCTGCCAGCCGTTGACGCGGCAATAGCCCTTCACTAGGAGTGCCAGGAGTGCGGCAAAGACGGTCAGGAGAATGAGGACTCGTTCGGGTGTGAAGAACCCTGGCGCTAGGATCCCCGGCGCCGTGCGGCGGCCAAGGTCCCCGCCGATTACTTCGGTGAGTTTGCTCATGAGCGAATCGCTTCGGCTGGGCACATCGTACCGGGCACGCCGGGCGTGAGGATTGGGCGTCTCCTGCATGAGGTCGAGCTTACCGGCGAACCTGCCTGCCCATGGCAGTGATCCTGTGGAGCGACTGAAAGTAGCGGTAGCAAGTACTCACTCCGGCACTAAGCGCTCAAAAGTCAGATCCCAGCGTTTAAAGGACGAAGCCCACGCTGTGCAGCGTGGGCTTCGCAGACATCAATTGGCGCAGTGGCGTGATGCGTAGCCATCCGTACCTCCCTGGTTGAAGAGTTGGAATGGTGGTTAATCACCGGAGGACGTTGAGCTTGTACATGGCGACGAAGACGTCTTCACGCTGTTGTTCGATGCTGACCGTGCCGTACTTGGTGCTTTCACGGGGCATGGAACGCTTTAAGTACACGAGCGAGTTGCGGAGTTTCTTTTCCAAGGCTTTCACCTCCTTTTGATTTGTTTTTGGCGCAGTTAGCGCATTCTCTAATTGAATTTAGGCGCAACAAATAGAGCCCCATTCGGATATGCAAATGCAGGGCAATTTAGTCAGGTAAATAGCGGGTAGAGAATTGCGGAGACTTGTGATGTGACTCTGCTGGCGACATTGAGGCAACTGTCAGCCCTCGAAGTCCTCCAAGAGCAGCTGCGGCTATACAGGACGCAGGAACGCCAAGAGAAGCGCCACTAGGTTGGCAGCAAAGAGGGATGTCCGGTGGAGGCTAGTTCACAAGAATGGCGAGAATCCGGGCGCTGGCCCGGCCTTCTACTATCGAACGCCGAGAATTGTGTGATTCGGGCGCTGGGCAGCAAAGAAGGCCGGGTTTCGCGTGGAGTCAAACTTCCATCCGCTAGTCAAAGTAATCATTTTCCCAACCTCCTTTTCTATTCTGCCGCCAATCGGTGATTAGTCGACTGTACGAACGCCTCGGCCCCGGCGAATCGCTCTGGGGCTCATAAATAAATTACCTCATAAATAAGGTTGTTGACTACTAATTAGCCAAACTTTCTTAAAAATATTTTCGAGAGCGACTTTCTACAGTCCCCAACGAACAACTGCCGGAGTCTTTTTGTCCCAACCAAGGGTGCAGACTTTGGCGGTGCCCAGGACAAAGTGCCGTCCTTCTACCGGGGCCAGTTGCAACCAGCGGGCCGTAAGAATTCGGGAGAAGTGTCCGTGTGCCACGACCAGGACATTTTCCAGGCCTGAATTGAGAACTCGCTGCACAATTGCGTCCGCACGAGCTGCAACTTCTTCAAGCGTTTCGCCGTTGGGAACACCGCTGGTCCAGATCAAGTAGTCCGCATTGTCCTTACGGATCAGATCAGAACTTACGCCTTCATAGTCGCCGTAGTTCCATTCGACGGCGAGTGGTTCCACCTCGGCGTCAGGGAAGCCTGCCAACTCAGCGGTGCGGCGTGCGCGGCGCAGCGGAGAGGTCAGGACTAGGTCAAAGTCCACTTCATCCAAGACCTTGCGTGCGCTTACGGCCTGTCGCTCGCCCTCGGCGGTGAGCGGAAGGTCCGTGAGGCCGGTGTACTGGCCACTTTTGGACCATTCGGTCTCGCCATGGCGAAGGATCCAGAGCTGGGGGCGTGCCGTGTTGGCGGGGGCGTTCACTTAGTACTCCTGAGTGGTTGGGTTGGTTGGAGAAACAGGGTCGACGCCGGCACTTGCCTCGGGCTGTTGGGCCCACCATTCGTGCAGCTTGGCTTCGACAATGGCGGGCTCAAGTGGACCATGTTCCATACGTTGATCGAGTAGAAATTTGTAGGCCCGTCCCACGATGGGGCCGGGGGCGAGTCCCAAGAGCTCCATGATTTTTGCGCCGTCTAGATCCGGCCGGACGGCTTCGAGGGATTCACGTTCCTTGAGCGAGACAATCCGTGCTTCTAGGTCATCGTAGGCGAAGGCGAGACGCTCGGCTTTGCGCTGGTTACGGGTTGTGACGTCTGAGCGGGTGAGTCGGTGCAGACGCTCTAGGAGAGGGCCCGCATCAGTGATGTAGCGGCGTACTGCAGAATCGGTCCAGCCTGCCTCTCCGTAGCCGTAGAAGCGCATGTGCAGTTCAACCAGGCGGGCCACGGCTTTGGTGGTCTCGTTATCGAAGCGTAGGGCTTTCATCCGCTTGGCAGTGAGTTTGGCCCCCACCATGTCGTGGTGGCGGAAGCTGACCGCCCCGCCGGCCTCGAATCGGCGCGTGGCTGGCTTGCCGGCGTCGTGCATTAGAGCGGCGAAGCGCAAAATAAAGTCCGGCCCCGGCACTGCGCCATCGGCGTCGGTTTCTAAGTCGGCAGCCTGCTCCAGAACCTGCAGCGAATGTTGGTAGACGTCCTTGTGGCGGTGGTGTTCATCGAGTTCCAACCGCAGCGCAGCCACTTCGGGAAGCACGTACTCGGCCAGGCCAGTGTCCACCAGGAGGTCAATCCCCACTCGGGGACGTTTGCCGTTGATGAGTTTGACGAGTTCGTCGCGGACGCGTTCAGCGGAGATGATTTGGATCCGTTGCGCCATATCTGTCATGGCTTTTTTGACGTTCAGGTGAACGTCCACACCTAGTTGTGAGGCAAAGCGTGCGGCGCGCATCATTCGTAGCGGGTCATCTGAGAAGGACGCTTCTGGTGAGGCCGGGGTGGCCAGTTGGGCGGCGGCGAGGTCCCGCACACCACCAAAGGGGTCAACCAGTTCTAACGAGGGCAGGCGCAGGGCCATTGAGTTGATGGTGAAGTCGCGGCGTTGGAGGTCTTCGATCAACGAATCGCCAAAGGCCACCATGGGTTTGCGTGATTCGGGATCGTACGCTTCGGCGCGGTAGGTGGTGATTTCAATCTGGAGACCAGATTTGCGCATGCCAATGGTGCCGAATTCGCGGCCAATTTCCCAGTAGGTATCAGCCCAAGTTTTGATCAGTGGCAAGATCTGTTCGGGCGTGGCATTTGTGGTGAAGTCCATGTCCAAGGAGCTACGGCCCATAAACAGATCGCGGACCGGTCCACCAACTAGGGATAGCTCGAAGCCGGCGGCAACGAATCGTTTGCCCAACTCCAAAACCACCGGGTCGAGGGTGAAATCGACAGTGTGGGAGGCGGCATCGGATACCGTCTGGGAGTCAATCGTGTTCTCTTCGTGCGCCATAGTTTCTTAAGCTTGTCAGATTTCCCGCACCAATGCGCCACAGGCACCCCTCCTGTCCACCCTGAGGTCATGTTCCGGTCATCATCATCGGCCAAAGGTCGTTAGAGTGTTCATCATGGCCCATCCAGTTCCGAGCGCTCCCAATAGGGGGAGTGGCGCACCGTTGCCTTCGGCAATCGGTGCCCATGTGGCGCTCGCTGGACATTCTTTGGCCCATCAATTGCCTACTGTTGAAGAGGTTTCCGCTGGTGGCGTGGTGATCAATATCGCTTCTCCGGCCCTCGAGGTTGCGATCATTGCTCGGCACAATCGTGGCGGCAGACTTGAGTGGTGTTTGCCTAAAGGCCACCCGGAGGGTGTGGAGTCCAACGAGGAAGCCGCGGTCAGGGAAATCGCCGAGGAAACCGGTATTGAGGGCAAAATTTTGGCGCCCTTGGGAAGCATCGATTATTGGTTTACGGTCAGTGGCCATCGTGTGCACAAGACCGTGCACCATTATTTGTTGCGGGCCACGGGCGGCGAATTGACCATTGAAAATGATCCTGATCACGAAGCCGTTGATGTGGCGTGGGTTCCCTTAGCCGATCTTGCCAAGAAGTTATCCTTTCCCAACGAGCGCCGAATCGCAGACCTTGCCCGTGAGGTTCTTCCGGAGCATCTTAAGAACTGAGCAGGCGCCTTAACGCTCCTGCCAGTCGGCAGTGAGAGCATAGGACTGATGTCAGCTTCTAAACCCAGCCCCGCCATATCCAAACCGGCCGTAGTTGCCGGCGAGAGTCGTTCCAGCGCCATCATGGCAGCAGGGACGCTCATTTCGCGTGTTCTAGGCTTTGTGAAGTCATGGATGTTGATCGCCGCCCTGGGCTTGGGCTCCACCGTGACGGATACCTTCGTCAACGCGAATAACCTGCCTAACCTGATCTTCTTGTTGGTCGCTGGCGGGGTTTTCAACGCGGTTTTGGTCCCGCAAATCATTAAGGCGAGCAAAGCGTCCGACGGCGGTGCTGACTACATCAGCCGACTGTTGACTCTCGCTGTGATTGTGGTTCTTGGGCTCACCGTTTTGTTGACGGTTGCGGCGCCGTTGTTGATGCAACTCACCACAGAGAATTACACCGGTCCACAGATGACGTTGGCCGTAACCTTCGCCTATTTCTGTTTGCCGCAGATCTTCTTTTACGGCTTGTACGCCATGTTGACTCAAGTCCTCAACGCTCACGGCGCTTTTGGCCCTGCAATGTGGGCGCCGATTGTTAACAACATCGTGGCCATTGCTGGCTTAGGAATGTTTATTTGGCTGATGGGGGACAACGCCAGCAACCCTCACACAGTTGGCAATTGGGGCACCACGGAGACTTTGCTCGTGGCGGGGATGAGCACCCTGGGTGTGATCATCCAGACGGCTGTTTTGATGATCCCCGTAGCACGGCTCAAGCTAGGCCTTCGGCCTAAGTTCGGCTGGCGCGGTGTGGGTCTTGGTCAGGCAGCAAAGCTTGGTTTATGGACCTTGCTGACCGCGGCCGTGGGCCAACTGACCTTTTTGTACATCATGAAAATTGCCTCGATCCCCGGTGGTGCGCGGCAGCAATTGATGGAGGCCGGGGACCCGGGGTACAAGAATATTCCGGGCAACGCGGTACTGGAGATCGCAAGTCAGCTGTACTTGTTGCCGCATTCAATCATTGCGCTCTCACTGGCCACAGTCTTGTTCAACCGGATGACTCGTGCATCACTTGACGGTGACAAGCCTGGCCTTCGCAATGCGCTTTCGCATGGATTGCGAACCATGGCCGTGGCCACAGTTTTCAGCGCTTTGGCCCTCTTCGCTTTGGCTGGCCCTTTGGGGATGTTCTTTTCCGGCGGGGTGGGCCCGGATGGTGCCATGCTGGCTCAGACGCTCTCCATCTTGGCTCTGAGCACGCCGTTTATGAGCGCCAACTTTATGATGGCCCGGGTTTTTTACGCCAATGAGGACGCCAAAACTCCGTTCTTCATTCAATTGGCTTTGGGTGTTCTGAACGTGGTGGGGGCAGCGATTATTCAGTTCTTGCCCGCGGAGCGCATCATTTTTGCCATTGCCGTGCTGTACGCGGTGGGCAACATTCTGAGCGTGATTATTAGCGCGTACTTCTTGCGCCGGCTTTTGGGTCACTTAGACGGGCCGAAGGTGGCCAATTCTTACATTCGGATGGGTTACGCGGCTCTGGGATCGGCCATTGCTGGCAGCTTGGCTTTGTGGCTTTTGGGCAGCTACCGGGCCGATGGTTTTGTGTGGAGTTCCCGGCCTGCGGCGCTCGTGACAATTGTCGTCGTCGGGCCTGTGATGTTGGTGGTTTATCTACTGCTGCTCAAGGCCCTGCACGTGCACGAATTACGCGATTTGTTGGCGCCCTTACTTTCGCGCTTTGGCCGCGGCGCAGGGGTTACTGCTGGGCCTAGTTCCACCGGCACTTCGGCGGCATCCGCACCTGAGGTCAAACGCGCAACCGTCTCGGATGAAACCGGCCTGATTCCGCGGATCTCGGGGGAGTTTGATGCTTCGTCCTTCCGCGCCGGTCCGGCCGTTCAGGTAGAGCAGGAGCCTGCTCCTTGGGTGGGCCGCCATGGTTATCAGGGCAAGCCCGGAAGTAACCCTCATTTTCCGCAGGATTCCGGGGAAGAATAAGCCTGTTCGCAAAGTAGTGAATTTCCCAGTCTGGGATAGTAAATCCGCTAGGATCAGAAGCTAGTACTGACCATTTCTGCACCGCCGGAGCAATTGGGCTTCCGGTTGAGTTGCAATAAAGCCCCCGCTCATCGGGTGGACCAGGAGGAACCGTGACCACGCAGATCGATGTTGGGTCCGTGCTTGGCGGACGTTACAAAGTCACCGCCAATGTCTTGGTCTCGCACGAGCAGGACTTGGTGCTGGACGGTATTGATCAGGTTCTGAACCGCCCGGTCAGCATTCTTGTGGCCGGTCCCGGTAACGGCGATCAGGTAGCCCAGAGTGCGCGCGAAGTTGCCACTGGCGAGCGTCCTGGCTCCATGCAGATTCTAGATCTGGGTGTGAGCGATGGAACCACGTATCTGATCACAAATCACAGTTCAGCCCCGGATCTTTTGGATCTTGTGGTGGCTACCAACCCGCCCTATGTTGAGCCGTTTTTTACTGACACTTTGGGCAGTGAAATTTTTGGCCAACCGCGTTCAAGCGAACCGGAAACCTATGACGGTTTATATGATGATCTGAAGGATCAGGGCGCGTATATTCAGTACCCCCAAACGCCAGCCGCTGAACCCTCAACTGCGGAGCAGTCACCGGCAACCGCACAGCCTTCAGCTGAACCGAGCGGCACCCAGGCTAGTAACTCGCGGAACTCTAGTGCCGGCGTCGTAGGTTCTGCAGCTGCCGTTGCGGGCGCGGTCGCTTATGGTGCCACCGCGCCGAAAACTCCCCCAACGCCTCCAACCGTCCACAAGGACAGCGAAACGCCGGCCCAGGCATCCACCACCGAGACCCGGGCGAATACCCCCACAGTGAGCGCCACCAAGAGTGCACCTGAGAGCACACTTCCCGCTGCTTCCTCACCGACTAAGGGTGCATCGTCTGAAAGCGCGACGACGAATATCGCCGCGGTGCCTACGGCGGCTGCCGGGGCTGCTTCTGCTGCGGCCGCCCAGCCTAAAACGCAGGCCCAGCCGGCCAGCGATCCCAAAGTTTCGTTGTGGTCAGATGAGGACTACGACTTTGTTAATGAGGCGCACCACACGGAGTTTCAGCAGGGTGAGCCTGAGCAGGCGGAAGAGGCTGAAGATCAGCCTCAGCGTGAACATTCCGCTGGGCGTCTTGCTGGCCTTTTCCCCGCTGCCGCCCGTCAGAACTCTTTGGCAGAGGATGACTACTCGGAGGAATACGACGACGAGCCAGAGAAAGAGAACCGCTCCACGCGGTGGCTGGTTGGCGGAGTTTTGGCTGCCGTATTGATTGCAGCGCTGATTTTCGCTGTCACTAATTTGGGCAACATCTTTGGTGGTACGCCTTCAGCTACGGATACAACCACGTCTCAAACCACCTCGACTGCGCCTTCTACGGCTACTCAGAGCACTACGCCAACAACTCCCGCGACTGTGCCTCCGGCCATTGAAACCGTAACCCGTGAAGGCGATTTTCAGTTCGCCGCCACCTACGACGGTGATTTGGTTGCCACGTACGACGGAAATGCCGCCAGCTACTGGTCTGACATGGAGTTCGCCAACGACGCCTGGGGCGGATACGCGAGTGACGTTCCCTTGGTGGTTAAACTCAAAGCGAACTCTGACATCAAGTCTGTGACCCTGGAGCAATTGGGTGGCTCTGGTGGTGCCGTTTCGATCTACACGAATGACAAACCAACCATGGATGGGGCTAAGCAGCAAGCCACCAACAGCTTCACAGGCCCGTCCTTGAACATGACGCTGAGCCAGCCTACTAAGGCTCAGTACGTGATTGTTGACATCACGGCATTGCCCAAGCTGGCAGCACCGAAGACTCGCTTTGGTTATGGTCTTCGTTTGGCCGAAATCAAAGTCCAGTAGTTCCGTTCCTTTCGGTACGCTGATACGGGCGAGGTTGTGTTCCGTCACTTTGTGGAATAGACCCGCGCTCTAGATAGTTGTGCCATGATGCCAGCGCATTTATGCGGGCGAGTCAACAAAGGAAGAGGTTCACCGTTCTGTGAGCACTGAAGCAAGCACCACAGCCGACGTCCGCGACGTTATTATCGTCGGTTCGGGTCCGTCGGGTTACACGGCCGCGATTTATACGGCACGGGCTAACCTGAAGCCGTTGTTGATCGCTGGTTCTGTCACAGCCGGCGGTGAGTTGATGAACACCACCGACGTTGAGAATTACCCTGGCTTCCCTGAAGGCGTTATGGGCCCTGATTTGATGGAGAACTTCGAGAAGCAGGCAGCACGCTTCGGTACCGAAATCGAGTTCGAGGACGTTGTTTCTCTAGAGCTCGACGGCGACATCAAGTCGGTGACCACCGGAAGCGGCGATACCTACCGCGCCAAGGCGATTATTTTGTCCACAGGTTCTGCTTACCGCGAGCTAGGTTTGGAGAACGAAAAGCGTCTCTCCGGCCACGGCGTTAGTTGGTGCGCAACCTGTGACGGTTTCTTCTTCAAGGACCAGGACATCGCCGTGATCGGTGGTGGTGACTCCGCCATGGAAGAGGCTTTGTTCCTGACAAAGTTCGCAAAGTCCGTCACGGTGGTTCACCGCCGCGAAGAACTCAAAGCCTCCAAGATCATGGCCGACCGCGCTTTGGCACACGAAAAGATCAAGTTTGTGTGGAACAGTGCAGTTGCTGATGTTTTGGGCGAGGACAAAGTTACTGGGCTGAAACTTCGGAGCACTGTTGATGGCACCGAGTCTCAGTTGGACGTAACTGGTGTGTTCGTGGCGATCGGTAACGATCCTCGCGTAGACCTCGTCAAGGACGTACTTGAACTCACCGAGCAGGGGACCATCGCTGTAGATGGACGTTCTTCCAAGACCAGCTTGCCGGGCGTTTTTGCTGCCGGCGACGTTATTGACCCGAGCTACCGTCAAGCCATTACGGCTGCAGGATCGGGCTGTGTGGCCGCCTTGGATGTTGAGCACTACCTCGCCAACCACGGCGCCTAAGACCTGTTTCGAATACCGCTAAGGAGAACACTATGAGCAACGCAAAAGATGTGACCGACGCTAGTTTCAGCACCGATGTTTTGGCATCTGAGAAACCTGTAATTGTTGATTTCTGGGCAGAATGGTGCGGTCCCTGCCGCAAGCTTAGCCCCATTTTGGACGAGATTTCAGTGGAGTACGGGGACAAGGTTGAAGTTGTAAAGGTCAACGTTGATGACAACCCTGCCATCGCAGCCCAGTTTGGTATCACGTCAATCCCGGCCGTATACCTCTTCCAGGGTGGCGAAGTGAAGCACACCGTTATTGGTGCACGCCCCAAGCAGTTCTTCGAGAAGGAATTCTCTGACGTTCTGTCCTAAGACCGATCGGCCTTCACGGGTCTAGGTACGGTTTCGAAAGTCCGGATCCACTGCGTGTGGGTCCGGACTTTTCTTTTGCCTGAGTCTTGGTTTCACGTGAAACACTCGTCAGCGCCTGTGAACTGCCAGAGTCCGTGAAGTCGAAGTGATAAATCTTGAATGCAACTGTTACTGATCTCATCATTCCATTTGTTTAGCTCACCGTCCTCCAAATCGGTGCGACGCTTTTCCTTGGCTGGGGTAAGGGCGAAATGAACCCGGACTTCCCCATAGAGGGGCTCGTTCAACTCTGCCGATAGACCTCTTCGGCCTTCCTTCTGCACCCTACGACCACGCACACGGCCACGGGCGCGGGTTCCACTGTCACCAGGCAGCCACCACGGACCGACCAAAGCCCCCTCTCCTCCTCGTCTCGAAGGTGTACATACTATGGAAGGTGTGAATAATCTCGACTGTGGGAGTGCGCCCGAACGTGGACGTACTCTCGCTCGTGCTCTAGTCTCGGTTGTGGTATCGGTCAGGTCTCACGCGTGGGCGTACTCATGGTCAGAGATTCTCCTTGATCAGTACCGACTGGTATAGATCCTTATTCGCGAACTCCACGCCGGTAATGGTGCGGCTTGTTTCACGTGAAACATCAGCCGAGAAGTCTGGCAAACGATGGCGGCGACCTAGAATCGTCCAAAATCCGGCTTTTGAACGAGGCGCAACTATAAGCGAACACTCGCTTTGGCCCTATGTGTTCTGACAAAAAACAGCGATCTTGCCAAATTTCGTCATGTCAATGTCGCTGAATGCATCAGAATGCACAGTGGGCAAGCACGAATCCAACCCTCCGAAGTCCATTCGGGCGATAACTTCCTAGGTCGGAACCCACCGATGCCGGTCCCTACGATGAGCCCGTTTCATCCACAATTTGCCACCACCTGCCTCACCCGACCTATACCGCACAGCAAAAGCATGGCTGATTTCAGTCGGACATTTTGACCTCAACCGGGCATTCCTGCCCATGGAGCAACCGGCCGTTTTTGTTGGTGGCCCCTATGGCTGCCTGCAGGCTCCGATCAGCGTTACGGTCCACGGCGTAAGCCCACCGGCATAACAGCCGTAGAAGCGCTTCTAGCGGCCCTGTAGCGGCCAACCGCAGCCGGAGTGCATTGATGGTCCCGCTGGAATCCCACGGTCCGCGCCCTGAGCATGTCAGCGTCTCTCCTCCTGAACGGCTCTCGGTTCAAGCGCACACGGTTCAAGCGCACACAGTCCAACTCCACTCCACATGACCGTCTAAGAGCCTCGCGCAGGCTCCCAGGTGGGCCTCCGCGGTCTGTGTGGCCCACGAAGACTTCAACCGCTAATGAAGCAAACATTCAGCCGCATTTGGGCGGACGACCCGCGCATTCCTGACGCTTAGGCTGATGCGGAACGATCTGTTCGTCAAAGCTTCCGGTTGTAATGGGTCCGGTCGTGTCGTCGACTCGTAACACTTTTAGCTAATCGGGGAACAAAGACCCATAGGAACCCGCGGCTAGGTATTTCTGCTGCAGCCCATACTGTTTCACGTGAAACGCCCTACACCGGTGCATTCCTTCCACGGCCATGGCTCAGAATGGTTGCGCATTTTGATTGCTCATTCACGTCTCTACGCTTTGTTGGGAACACGAAAAGCCATGACGAGAAGTCCAAAGTATCGAGCCTAAAATTAGCCAGCGTCCACCGATCCAATAAGTGGGCATCGTTCCGGCCCTAGGTATCGCCAATGATGAGCACCTAGGTCCAACACAACCCACCCCATAGCCCGTGCAGACAAGTAGATCTATCAATTCTTCACTTCTTGTTTCACGTGAAACGTTGTGGCCTCAGGTGACCGGCTGTCCCTGGCTGAGCTCGATGTGCACAGCGGCGGACGCTCGCCAATTCAAGAATCGGAAACGACCTATTTGATTCACTCCTCATTGAACGATGAGGTCTCATGTCCCGGAACTATAACGAGTGCTTGCGCTAACGAGCTACCGCCCAATTGATGTCTTCACATGGACGTCTTCACCATGAATCCTTCACCCAGGTCATTGCTCTATCCGGAGCTGTCCCACACGATCAGTCACAGATTCAGGTACAAGGACAAACGCAGATAGAGAGTTACTGAGCAATGAAATGTCGCCGGCTAGCGAGAATGACCCACACGAGGCAAGAAGCGCGTGTCCCAGTTCGGGAGAAATGAGACGTCTGCGGCAAGCTACAAGTTTCCATAAAGGCACCGTCAAGTTGTGCACAGACTCGTGGAGCAGTTATCCACAGAATAGTCTGCTGCTGTGGAGAACTTTCACCGTGCCGAAGTCGGTCATTTGTTGAAGGTTAATTCATGTGTACTCCGAGTCAAGACTCAACGCCATCATCCGCCGCAGCCTGAGGTACCGCCAAACGAACAGGCAATGCACATAACGCTCTCTTTGGACGTACTAGCCAGTAACGGCCGTAAATGCGTATGGATAAGCGACATTTGAGTGATTTTGCGCAGCATTTTCTATTCTATGAGCCAATTTTCCGTCCACCTCCGCTGTTTCACGTGAAACGATGCTTTCAGGGACTCATCGTCGCCACGCAGATAACCGTAGTGCCACCTTTAATCCATCAGCTGGCGATACATCCCTTGACGGGCCGCAATAGTCATCGACATCCGAAGTTGTGCACAGGTCTGTCACTAAACCCAGCGACGATATGCACAAAGTTATCCACAGCTGCCACACGCGGCATGGAATGGGGAACCCTCCCCACATACGTGCTTCCCGGCAGGCTCCCTGCACCCATGTGCCGCCTACCTGCCCGATCAAGAAAACGGTTAGGCCAGAGATTCGAGTAGCTGAGACACTGGTGTTCTAGAGAAATTCATTTTGGGCAAGACACCTGCCACAGCAGCTGCCAGATCGAGCCCCCGCTTGTTGCCTTGATGATCAATACCACACAAAACCGTAGCCACTGACGACGGCCCGCCTGCACGGTAGCCAGATCAGATTCTCAACTGCCCTTCCTCCTGTTACAGTCCTGGAACCGGCATAGCGCACAACGGTACTTACGTTGTTGGCAACGCAAGGTCAAGGCTTCAAGGCGGCCTGACACCCTAGGATGTAGGCGGCTGTGTCGTTCACAGTGCCGGATCCCACGGTTGCCCTATGACACAGCCAGCCAGCAGCCCTGAGGAGCTCGTATTGCCCCAGGGCTCGCACCCTCATAACTCCATTTATGGCGTCTGCCAGCAATCACTGCCACCCACCTTACTCAAGAGATTCAACATCACAGTCGAATGGTCGCCGCAGTACAAGGGCCCCACGCGCCGAAGGATGGGTGCACTGTGCGAAGGATGGGTGCTCTGTGCGAATAAGGGCACGGAGAAAATGCACTAGCAAGCACGGTCGTCGAGAGTTATTGTTTCGCGTGAAACGTCCACTTCAATTCGACGAGACTCCGCACGCCTTGCCTCGGGTAGGGGAGAGGCTGTATGAACTACAGAAGACTTCCGGGTGCCATCCTTTGTTTCACGTGAAACCGCACCAGCCACAATGGGCGTTACCGGCGTCTGCTGGTCTAAAAGGCGCAATGGCCGCCTCGTAGCGGTAGTTTCTGTCGATTAGGCGGCTAGGTTTCACGTGAAACGTCAATGGTTCTTGGCCGCCGCTCCTAAGAAGAACCTCCAGAATGCTTAGTCATGTGCTCTGCGCGTGGCTTGCTGAGTTGTGTCGGACCAGCACGTGCAGTCCAGAGAAAAGTCTTAAGCCAGATAGACGGCACGTGTGACTCAAGAATTCGGCCCTTAGTAGGGACCAGCGCAGGGAAATTGGCTAAGACCCGTCCTGCCTAGCCTGGGGCCAACCAAACTGCGCATTAGCGGGCGTCCATCCACCACGTAGATCCCGGCTGCCCTATCGCGTTTCACGTGAAACACACGCCTAATCCCACGTGCCCCGATCACTTCGGTCTGTAGGCCTCCACGGAGCACCGCAGCCTTCATATAAATGTGGCGAGGTCGGCCGCACGAAGCAGAGACCATCTATAAAATCACCTTCGCGCCCATAGCCAACTACTATGGTCTGCATGCGGGTCCACGCGAGGAACGGCACCTTACAAACGAACGGAAGCGATCTCCCGCCGGCCCTGGATGGCTTCCCAGGGTAAAGAGTAAGCCTGTACAACAGCAACTTATTCCTAATTAACATCCCGCGACGAAGTGTAGTCACGAATCCACGGATCCCTAGAAATATAATCCCTTCAGCCGCAGATCTCTCAATCGGTGCAATCTAGGCCTCAAATTTGAAGGAGATTGAGCGGGTGAGGGACGAATGATCTAAGGATCGGACTAACTTTCACCGTAGAAGGAACCCCACATTGCGCTCAGACCGCACCAGCAACACCTTTCGGGGAGCGTCCATACAGTGCAGCACTGAAACATACATGACGGTACCAAAAAGGCGGTGCATGTTTCACGTGAAACATGCACCGCCTAAAACGGGGGGACAGCGTCAGTTACCAGAACCAGGATTAATAACGTCCATAATACGGTTCAGGTCCTCAACGCTGGCGAATTCAATACTGACCTTACCCTTTCGGGCACCCAAAGTGATCTTCACATTGGTGTCCAAACGGTCGGACAGCGATGAGGCAAGGAAGTCCAGCCGTTCATGGCGAGCACCCGGCTTGGGAATAGCGCTCTTCTGAGGCGCTGCTGGATCCTGATACATGGACACTGCCTCTTCAGTGGCACGTACGGACATACCGTCCGCAACGATGCGTTGGGCGAGCCGTTCCATGGCCGCAGCGTCGGGCAGAGCCAAGAGTGCGCGGGCATGACCAGCCGACAATACTGCCGCGGCCACACGACGCTGTACTAGTGGCGGCAACTTGAGTAGACGAAGAGTGTTGGAGACCTGAGGGCGTGATCGGCCAATACGGTCAGCCAACTCCACATGAGTAGTTCCGAAGTCCTCGAGCAACTGCTGGTAAGCTGCTGCCTCTTCAAGCGGGTTCAGCTGACTGCGGTGAAGGTTCTCAAGCAAAGCATCACGCAGGAGATCATCATCTGTGGTGTCACGGATGATTGCTGGCACATGAGTGAGCCCGGCGGCCTGAGTTGCCCTCCACCGACGCTCACCCATCACCAACTCGTACGGTTCTCCACCTTCTTCGGTTGAAGAACGTACAACAATTGGCTGGAGGACGCCGATTTCACGAACGGAGTGGACCAGCTCCGCCATCTCGTCTTCATCGAAAACCTGGCGAGGCTGTTTTCGGTTCGGATGAATGTCATGGACCGGGATTTCGGCAAAACGTGCACCGGGAACTTCTACCAGATCGGGTCCGTCATCCTTGGAGCCCTGAAGATCGGCAGTCTGTGAAGCAGCGATCTCAGCGTCATCTGTGGCCGCGTTAGCGGAAGTCGCTGCCTTGCCGGCCGCGGCTTCCAATGCCTCAGCGGCATCGACTTTGGATGCGCTCTTCGACGCGACTGCTTTAGCGGCTCCTGCGGTCCCAGCGTTCTTGGTAGCGGCACCCCCAGCTTTGGTTCCGCTCTTGCTAGGAGCAGCCGAACCTGAACGAGCAGGAGCGCGCCCATTGGAAGCACGCTTAGCCGGTCGCTCAGCTAACAAAGCAGCAGTACTCCTAGCACCAGCCTGCCGGGCAGTGCTGGCAGCAGACTCCTCCGTACCTTCGGCAGCAGAACGTCCCTTGGGCTTTCGAGCATCCGGGAAAAACAAGTCCACAGGACGAGCAGCATTGGCCGGCGCGGATTCGTTCTCCGACGCTGGTGCGCTGGGGATGAGTGCGCCAAGACCGCGGCCAAGACCGCGTCGCTTTTCGCTCATGGGCTATTCCTCCAAAGAAAGTGCCAAGCGGTGCCCAGCTGAATGGAATGAAAGTACGTGTTGGATTCTACCGTTCAGCGATTTCCGCTGCGGCCTCAAGATAGGACAACGCGCCACTTGAAGACGGGTCGTAGGTCATAACCGTCTGCTGATAGCTCGGCGCTTCAGAGATACGTACCGAACGCGGTACAACGGCCTTGAGAACTTCCTTCGGGAAATGTTCACGAACCTCTGCAGCCACTTGGGCCGCCAAATTGGTCCTGCCGTCATACATGGTCAGCAATATCGTTGAAACACGAAGGTCAGCATTGAGGTGTTTCTGAATCATCTCAATGTTCTTGAGCAGCTGACTCAAACCTTCTAGTGCGTAATACTCACACTGGATGGGGATCAATACCTCGTTGGCTGCGCAGAATGCATTAACCGTGAGCAGACCAAGGCTCGGTGGGCAGTCAATAAACACAAAATCCAAACGCTCTTCGCCGTTAGCTTCGCGTTCCTTGGCATAAACATCAATGGCACGGCGCAGACGTTGTTCGCGGGCCACAAGAGAGACCAGCTCGATCTCGGCGCCGGCAAGGTGGATGGTGGCAGGAGCACAAATGAGCTTAGGAATGTCCGGGCACTGGGCTACAACTTCACCCAGGGGGACATCGTTGATCAGAACATCGTAGATTGAATCAACTTCGGCGTGGTGTTCAATTCCCAACGCGGTGGAAGCGTTACCCTGAGGGTCAATGTCAATGACCAGCACGTTCAAGCCAGCCGAGGCCAAAGCTGCAGCAATATTGACAGTGGTGGTGGTTTTACCAACACCACCCTTTTGATTGGAGACCGTAAAGGTTCGGGTCTGGGCAGGTCTGGGGAGCGGGCGCCCTAGTAGCTTCTCTCGTCGCCGTGTTTCACTGGCCAACTCACGTGCAATGGGACTCGAATCGTCCATATTGTCGATCACCGTGCCTCGCTTCCCTGCAGTTGTTTCACGTGAAACATTCGCAGATGTTCCACCTCGCACAACCGTTTTAGGTTGGGTTTGGGTGGATTTGGGCACGGGAACAGGGTTGGTCATTGCCCGTGCGGATCCCAACGATACAAACGGAGGGATGCGCTGGGCAGATGCCTCACTGCTGCTCAAAGTGCCACTCTCACTCTCAATTGGCCATGCTTGCCGCTATCTAGCCTAACTGCTTGGACCCCTGCTCTCCGGCCCCGCACTAAGCAAAGCTACTTATTGACCACAATCTTCACCACTGTGGTGGTCTCAGCCAACAGGCCTTCGCCCACTACTTCTACGGAAGTTTTAACGCCGCCCATACGCTTGATCACCTTGGCGGCTTTTTCAATTTCTTCCGCGGCGCTTTTGCCCTTAATAGCCACGACCTCGCCCTTGCCACCCAAGAGTGGAATGGTCAGTGCCACCAAACCAATCAGTGCCGACACCGCGCGGGCGGTGACAACGTCGACGTCGAGCTTTCCAACAAAAGCCTCAGCCCGGCCACGCAGGACAGTTACATTCTCAAGTCCTAAATCGTCCACCACTTCTTGAAGCCAAATACAACGGCGCTCAAGGGGCTCAATCAAGGTCAGTTCAAGATCAGGGCGGGCGATCGCCAAGCAAAGACCTGGCAAACCGGCCCCACTACCAACATCGGCAACTCGTGCCTTGGGAGCGATTTCAGATTCGATCACAGCACAGTTCAAGACGTGGCGGCTCCACAAACGCGGAACCTCACGCGGACCAATCAGGCCACGCTCAATACCGGACGTTGCGAGGTGCTGTACATAGCGAACAGCCAAAGGCAAACGCTCGCCAAATATCTGCTGAGCCGCAGTAAGTTCCACTCCAGCCAGCTCTACACCAGTCAGTTCAACCACTAATCCATTCCTTCGCTGTAGCGGTAGCGCACTCCCTTACACCAAGGTGCGCGGAAGAAAGCGGAATCTACTCTGCCGAAACCACAATGTGGCGGCCAGCGCCTTCGCCCTCGGATTCGCTCACAAAACCAAGATCAGCAACAACATCGTGAACAATCTTGCGCTCGTAAGCGCTCATAGGTTCAAGCGGCTTAGGTGCACCGCTGCTCTTCACCTCAGCCACAGCCTCTTCTGCAAGTTTCTGCAGGTAGCTGGCACGTTCCTTGCGGTAGCCGTTGATATCCAACACCAAACGAGACCGGTTGGCCGTTGCAGAAAGTACAGACAAACGGGTCAATTCCTGAAGAGCATCCAGTACCTCGCCGTCCTCACCTACAAGGGCCTCAAGGCTGGAGTTTTCATCTTCTGTCTCAATGGAGATGTAGGTACGTCCGTTACGGACCTCAATGTCAATATCACCATCGATATCGGCGATGTCTAGGAGTTCCTCAAGGTAATCGGCGGCGACGTCCCCCTCTTCTTCCAAGCGGCTCAACGGCGTTGACGCATCAACAGGTGCATCAACGGTGGCTTCTTCTTCCACGGCAGAGGTGCTCTCAACAGTCATTACTTCTTCTTCCTGTTCTTGCGCTGGGGCTGTACCCGCTGGCCCTTAGGCTGCTCGACTACTGTCTCTTCTTCCACTGCCTTTTTACCCAGTGCGTTCAACGCAGGGGGGCCCTTAGCGGCACGGCGCTCGGCCAGTGCCTTCGCTGCGGGGGAGCCGGGAGTGGGCATACGACGAATAACAAAGAACTGCTGACCCATGGTCCACAAGTTGGTGGTGGTCCAGTAGATGAGGACACCAATGGGGAAGTTGATACCACCAATACCAAAGACCAAAGGAAGTACGTACAGCATCATTTTCTGCTGACGCATAAAGGGGCTAGCCAAGGCTTCTTCAGACATGTTCTTCGCCATGATCTGACGCTGAGTAATGAACTGCGAAGCCGTCATGGCCACAATCATGATGATGGACAACACCACAACGGCAACATTGCCGGCGCCGCCGTGCAGCAGAGCCGAGGAAAGTGGGGCACCGAAGATTGAGGACTGGTCAAACTGAACCACTTGCTCATGGCTCAGCGCACCAATGCCATTGCCCTGTTCTTTGGCCTGAGAAATTCCGGATAGAACCTGGAACAAGGCGAAGAAGAACGGCATCTGGATCAGCATGGGCAAACAAGCCGAGAACGGGTTGGTGCCGTGCTTTTTGTACAGCGCCATCTGCTCTTGGGCCATGGCCTGGCGGGAAAGCTGATCAGTTTTGCCCTTGTACTTGTCCTGCAGCTTCTTCAGATCAGGCTGAAGCAGCTGCATACCGCGCTGAGCCTTAATCTGCTTAACAAACACGGGGATCAGAGCAGCACGGATCACCAGCACCAGGCCAATGATGGACAGTGTCCAGGTCCAGCCAGATGCGGCAGGCATACCAATGAAGGTCAGCCCGTCGTGGAAGCCCAACATAATGATGGACACAAGCCACTTGAACGGGAACAAAATTGTTCCAAAGAAGTCCATATATTTTCCCTATTTCCTCAAGCCGCGCTGCGGCCGTCTTCATCAGACTGAACACCTAGGTACACGTCCGGATTGTTCAGTACAACAATTTGGGGGGTCTTTCCCTCAGACCAGTGACGGTGCCCAGCAGGGACGTGGTCCACTCCGCCATCATTCCAGGGGTGGCACTTCAGCAGTCTTTTGACGGCGAGCCAACTACCCTTAACGGCGCCATGCACCGTGACTGCTTCGAGCGCATAGGCCGAGCAGGAAGGAAAAAAACGGCATACCTGTCCGTAGAGGGGCGAAATCACCTTACGGTAGCCCTTAAGCAAACCAATAAGAATGTTCCGCGGCAGGTTCCAAATGAAGCTACCCACGCCGCTTTCGGGAACAGCAAAACGGACGACGTCGGAACGCGCCTCAGTCATGCTGTTTCCCTTCGTTTCGCGGAGACTTTGAAAATCCACCGGAATTTGAGGCCGATGGATTCGCTAAGCGTCGCAGGGTATGGGTCAACGCTGCATTGTAGTCAGCACTCAATTCCTGCCAAGAGGCCGCTGCGGCAGCCGGTAAGGCACGAACCACAATATTCAGACCAGTGCCATGTTCCTTGACGGTAATGGCAGCTGTTTCTCTCAGTCTCCTCTTAACGAGGTTCCTGACAACAGAGTTCCCAACACCCTTTGAAACGATGAACCCAATCTTGCTGGGCAGGCCGGAATCAATATTGGCCGTATATAACACTAAGTTCCGGCGTCCATTGCGGACGCCGGAACGTACAGTTGCTGAGAAATCGGCCGATGTTCTCAATCGGTTCTGGGTGGCTAGCACCTTAGATACAAAAGAGTTGTCTAGACCGATTGGTCAATATTTACGCCGAGAGTTCGGTGCGGCCCTTGCCACGACGGGCTGCCAAGATGGCACGGCCAGCACGAGTACGCATACGAAGACGGAAGCCGTGCTTCTTGGCACGACGGCGGTTATTCGGCTGAAAAGTCCGCTTGCTCACAGTAGTTGCTCCAGTAGGTCAATGGCGCGCCTACCGATATCAACTTGGGGAAGAAGAGGCCGGCGCTAAGTTTTTTGGTGCCCACCGCCCGGACCAGGCCAATCGCAAGCGTTCGGCGAACGGGGACCAGGGCAGAAAGTAGACACAAAGGACTTCACAACGTTAGGCCAATTCAAGGCGCCAAGTCAAACTGAACCATCCCTACTGGCCTATCCACACATGTGGTTATCAACACGTTAAGACCTGTGGATTACTACATCCAGATGCGCCCAAAGAGAACCACAACCGTGTAATTTTCCACAGGCTAAATCCCAGCTATCTTCTAGGGAGTCCATCCTTTACAGTTGCTCAGTAGCCGATTATCCATGGTCTGTGCATAAACCTGTGGAATACCGGGCCTGTGAGGACCGCAATGGCTACCCGGTATCCTCTCGAGGAACCCGGCTGATCGAATAAATGCGTATGACCGAGGTGTAGGGACTTTTGATGACAGTTGACGAGGCCGACCACGCGAACACTCTGGGAAGTTCCTGGCGGCGAGTAATTCGTCTTCTCGAAGAAGACCACCGTGTTTCGCCCCGACAACGTGGCTTCGTGATTTTGGCTCAAGCACAGGGTCTGATCGGTTCAACACTTCTAGTGGCTGTACCCAACGAACTCACTCGAGAAGTCCTGCAGACCCAGGTCAAGGACGCTCTCGACGACGCCCTCCGAGAAGTTTTCTCCGAAGACATCCGTTGTGCCATCGACGTAGACACCGACTTGGTTCCCGTCCATGTGGAGCCGGAACCCGTCGTCGTACCTAAAAACGCTGCTGAAAGCTCCGAACCCAAGCCGCAGCCCATGCTCCCCAGCACCTCACACGAATTTGGCCGGCTGAACCCCAAATATATTTTTGACACCTTTGTGATCGGTTCTTCGAACCGTTTTGCCCATGCAGCCGCTGTGGCTGTAGCCGAAGCGCCGGCAAAGGCGTACAACCCGTTGTTCATCTACGGCGATTCTGGTCTGGGTAAAACTCACTTGCTACATGCCATTGGCCATTACGCCCGGCGCTTGTACAGCGGAATCCGGGTTCGCTACGTCAATTCCGAAGAATTCACTAACGATTTCATCAACTCGATTCGTGACGACGAAGGCGCAAGCTTCAAAACCACGTACCGCAACGTTGACGTCCTGCTCATTGACGACATTCAGTTCCTGGCAGGCAAAGACCGGACGCTCGAAGAGTTCTTCCACACGTTCAATGCCCTGCACAACAACAACAAGCAAGTGGTTATCACCTCTGACCTGCCCCCCAAGCAGCTGGCAGGTTTTGAAGACCGCCTCAAGTCCCGCTTTGAATGGGGCCTCCTAACGGACATTCAGCCACCGGAATTAGAAACGCGTATTGCGATTCTGCGCAAAAAGGCTCTCAGCGAAGGTCTTTCTGCACCCGATGATGCTCTCGAATACATCGCCTCGAAGATTTCCAGCAACATCCGCGAGCTCGAAGGCGCGCTGATTCGCGTCACTGCCTTCGCTAGCTTGAATCGTCAGCCAGTAGATGTTGGGTTGGCGGAAATGGTTTTGAAGGACCTCATCACTGATGACGGAGCCCAAGAAATCACTTCGCAGCAGATCTTGGATCAGACGGCTGACTACTTCAAGCTCACGATGGAAGAGCTGTGCAGCAAATCCCGCACGCGCACCTTGGTAACCGCTCGCCAGATCGCCATGTACTTGTGCCGCGAACTGACAGACATGTCCCTACCCAAGATCGGCCAAGAACTTGGTGGACGTGATCACACCACGGTGATCCACGCTGACCGGAAGATTCGTGAACTGATGGCTGAGCGTCGTGTGATTTACAACCAAGTGACCGAGCTAACCAACCGAATTAAACAACAGCAGCGAGATTCCTGAGGCGCTCTCTCTACCTTATTAACAGCAGCATGTGGATAAGGCTGTGGATAGTTAAGTGGAGAACCGGCCTTGACCCCCTTAAAACCCTTAAGGTTGCTGTGGATCCCCGAAAACACGGAAATTTTTACCCACATCCACAGCCTGTTTAAACCCCAGTCTTCCCACACCAGACACACAGGGCTTAACCCCGAAAACGAACCGTGAGATCGAGTTATCCACAGTATCCACAGCAGTTATTAACACTACTAATCCCAAGAAAATGAAATCCCTCAAATAACAACCTCACTTGATCACCCCGGACCTGTTCTGGAACCCCACCAACCGAGCTTTGCCAATGGGTTTATTCTTGTAACTCCGGCTAAGCTGTCAGCAGCAAGCTCCTCGTAATGAAAGGCGGCACCCTTCCGTGAAGTTCAGAGTGGACCGGGATGTCCTGGCAGAAGCAGTCAGCTGGACCGCCCGCTCGTTGTCTCCGCGGCCGCCAGTTCCTGTACTTTCAGGTCTCCTTCTCAAAGCCGAAGCAGGCACCGTTAGCCTTTCCAGCTTTGACTACGAGACCTCAGCTCGTTTGGAAATTGCCGCAGATGTAAGCCAAGAAGGAACCATGTTGGTTTCCGGACGGCTCTTGGCAGATATTTGCCGAAGCCTTCCCTCAGCACCTGTTGACGTTGAAACCGACGGATCTCGAGTGACCTTGAGCTGCCGTCGAAGCAGCTTTCACTTGGCCACCATGCCAGAAGCTGAGTACCCCACACTTCCCACGCTGCCAACATTGAGTGGCACCGTCTCAGGCGACGCTTTCGCACAAGCTGTTTCCCAAGTGATCATTGCTGCGAGCAAAGATGACACTTTGCCCATCCTGACCGGTGTTCGGATGGAAATTGAAGATGATCTCATCACCCTTTTGGCCACTGACCGCTACCGTCTGGCCATGCGCGAATTGCCTTGGAAGCCGGTCACCCCGGGAATTTCTACGAGTGCTTTGGTCAAAGCCAAAACACTCAACGAAGTAGCTAAAACTCTTGGCGGTGCTGGGGACATCAACCTAGCCATTGCTGAAGATGACAGCCGTTTGATCGGTTTTGAAAGTGGCGGACGTACCACCACTTCACTTCTAGTTGACGGTGATTACCCCAAGATTCGTTCGCTGTTCCCCGATTCCACGCCCATCCACGCAACGGTTTCCACCCAAGAACTCGTTGAAGCGGTGCGCCGTGTATCCCTGGTTGCTGAACGAAACACCCCAGTCCGACTGGTCTTCACTCAAGGCCAACTCAACTTGGATGCCGGAACGGGCGAAGATGCCCAGGCCTCTGAAGAGCTCGAGGCACAACTCGTCGGTGATGACATCACCGTAGCGTTTAACCCTCACTACCTGATTGAAGGACTAGGTGTTATTGAAGCGAAGTTTGTTCGTTTCTCCTTCACCTCAGCCCCGAAGCCAGCCATGATCACTGCCCAAGCAGAAATTGATGGCGAAGATCAGGATGACTACCGGTATCTCGTGATGCCGGTACGTCTACCCAACTAGCTTGTTGACGCCCTAGGCCCTAGGCGCCGCACCAACAACAAGCTCACGAGCGAACAACAGGGCATCAAGCAATTCAGGAAAGAGTGATTTCTGTGCACATCGGTCTTATTGGACTTGGAAAAATGGGCTTCAACATGCGTGGGCGTCTGCGCAATGCTGGTATTGAAGTCACCGGGTTTGACCGCAATCCGGAAAAGACTGACGTGGCCACCGTCGATGAGCTGATTGCAGCTCTTCCCGCGCCTCGCTTGGTGTGGGTTATGGTTCCGGCTGGCGAAATTACTGACGCCGTTATCACCGAATTGGGTGGCAAACTCTCCGCTGGTGACATGATCATCGACGGCGGAAACTCACGCTTCACCGAAGACCAAAAGCACGCAACAGCGCTTGCCGAGAAGAACATCCGTTTTGTGGACTGTGGCGTTTCCGGTGGTGTGTGGGGTTTGGAGAACGGTTACGGCCTGATGGCCGGCGGGTCCGCCGAAGACATCGCGTTTGCACTTCCCGTTTTTGATGCACTCCGTCCCGAAGGCGAGCGTGCCGAAAGTTTTGTTCACGTTGGTGACGTAGGTGCCGGCCACTACGCAAAGATGGTGCACAACGGTATCGAATACGGCCTGATGCAGGCCTATGCCGAAGGCTACGAACTGCTCGAAGCCAAGGACATCATCAAGGATGTTCCTGGTACTTTCCGCGCATGGCAAAAGGGCACAGTTGTCCGTTCCTGGCTCCTTGACCTGATGGTCAAAGCTCTCGATGAAGATCCCGAATTGAGCCAGATCGCTGGGTACGTTGAGGATTCCGGAGAAGGCCGCTGGACTGTTGAGGAAGCCATCGCCAACTCGGTGCCCGCCCCGGCTATCACTGCCTCGCTCTTTGCCCGCTTCGCCTCGCGCCAAGATGATTCACCCGCTATGAAAATGGTTTCTGCTTTGCGTAACCAGTTCGGTGGCCACGCGGTTAAGAAGCCGGGCGAGACAAGCGCTAAGTAACGTGCACACGGCGTGTATCTAGAAAACCTACAGCTCACGGATTTCCGCAGTTATGCGGAAGTAGATTTCCAGCTTGGTCCAGGAGTTACGGTTCTGGTGGGCTCCAACGGGATTGGTAAAACCAACCTGATGGAGGCCATCGGATACCTCTCCACACTGAGCTCGCATCGAGTGAGCTCGGACGCACCGCTCCTACGATTTGGCACCGAACGGGCCATGATTCGTGGGACTTTGGTGCGCGGGAATCGATCCTTGGTTCTTGAGGTAGAGATCAATGCCGGACGGGCCAACCGGGCGCGGATTAATCGAGCTAATCCGGTCCGGGCCCGGGATGTACTGGGATTGTGCCGCACCGTTCTCTTTGCCCCCGAGGATTTGTCCTTGGTCAAGGGTGATCCCTCACATCGGCGCCGCTTTTTGGATGAACTGCTGGTGACGTTGTTGCCTCGCCATGCGGCCACTTGCAGTGACTACGAGCGGGTCCTCAAACAACGCAATGCCTTGCTGAAATCCGCGCGGGCATCCCGATCTCGCGGCGGCTTCGATGAGACGTTGGATGTTTGGGATCAACATTTGGCCCAGACGGGTGCAGCACTATTGCACGCTCGCTTGCAATTGGTTGAGCTATTGCAGCCCCACGTGGATACCGCTTACGCGGCACTCACTGATGGGTCCAAAATCGCCCGACTGCGATACATTTCCTCTATCGAGCCGGCCGCGCAGGGCCCTTCAGAGAGTTTTTCCTTCCCTGAACACATGGACGACGACGGCACTGAAGTACCGTCGTCGGGCTCAGAAACTGAGCAACTTTCCAATAAATCCGTGGACGAGCTTGCTGCCCAGTACCTGGCCGCCCTAGCCGCGTCACGTCGTCGGGAACTTGAACGCGGGTTGTCTCTCGTTGGACCACACCGAGACGAGCTCGAAGTTTTGTTGGGTACAGCACCGGCCAAGGGGTACGCATCACACGGGGAAACCTGGTCCATGGCCTTGGCCCTGCGGCTAGCGTCCTATTACGTGATGTTGGATGACGATATGGATCCTGGGGCTGCCCCCATCCTGATCTTGGACGATGTTTTTGCTGAGTTGGATGTTGAAAGGCGCCGTAAACTCGCCGTTATTGTGGCCGGCGCGGAACAAGTCCTTGTCACAGCGGCCGTAGATGCAGACATTCCGCCGGAGCTATCCGGCCGCCGGGTAAAAGTTATCCCCGGGGGCATAGATGAGCACTGAACCAGAGGACGTTGACGCTGCCCAAGCTGCCCTAAACCGTGTCAGAGATGCGGCCGCCGCACGAGGTGAGGTCCGGCGTCGTTATCCTGGAACTTCCGCAGCCAGTAAAAAGACCAGCAACAGCAGGTATGGGTCCACCCGAGGTTTTGGGCAATTTCACGGTCAAGGGAGGGACCCCTTGGGCTTGGGTAAAGTTGTAGGGCGATTGGTTGCAGAGCGCGGCTGGACTTCCCCGGTAGCCGTTGGGTCAGTGATGGCGCAATGGCCCGCATTAGTGGGCCCGGAAATTGCTGCACATTGCACTCCAGAAAGTTTTGAAGCCACCACTCTTCACGTTCGTTGTGACTCGACGGCATGGGCTACTCAATTACGATTGCTGCGCGGAAGCCTCCTGGAATCGTTCAGGAAGGAACTGGGCGAAGGTGTGGTGACCAAAATCGAGGTGCTGGGACCCGCCGCACCGTCCTGGCGCAAGGGACGCCGCACGGTTAATGGCAGAGGTCCCCGAGATACCTACGGATAGAGCCGGATTCTTCCATCGTTTGGTGCCAACTCTTGATAATTGACCAAAGGGCGTGTAGCGCCTGAAAACGCCGAAGTGCGTATCCGGCCCCAGTCGAGGTCTGTTTAATCGGCTGCAGGTGCACTTATTGGCCTCTCATGGCTATGTTTAGTCCCATTTGGCGGTCTAAAATGCGGGCAAAGTGGCTACTCCACGGTAGAATTGGCGTGATAACTAAGCGACGAATCCGCGTCCGTGGCATCGTCGCTGATGGTTTGTGCCAGCTTGACCATGGAATTTCCGGACCCCGGAGTGTGCCTGGCGGGCGGCCACCTAGCAATAGAGGAGTCGAAAGCGCCAGTGGCTAACGACAATACAGACACCAGTACGCCCTCGGAACCGGAAGAAAGCGCCGCAGCTGTTGAAGTTCCGGCCGTTGTACCAGCGGCAGAAAGCGCTCCAGAGAGCGCCCCGAGAGAGTATGGCGCTAGCGATATTACGGTGCTTGAAGGGCTAGAAGCCGTTCGCAAACGCCCTGGTATGTACATCGGTTCTACTGGTCCTCGCGGCCTCCACCACTTGGTATATGAAGTAGTGGATAACTCCGTTGATGAGGCCCTGGCTGGCTATTGCGATCACATTGAGATCACTCTCCAGGCCGACGGTGGCGTCAAAGTTGTAGACAATGGGCGCGGTATCCCGGTAGACATCCACCCCACCGAAGGCAAGCCGACCGTCGAAGTGGTTATGACCATTTTGCACGCAGGTGGAAAGTTCGGCGGCGGCGGATACGCGGTCTCTGGTGGTCTGCACGGTGTTGGTATCTCAGTAGTTAACGCCCTCTCGAGTCGCGTAGATACTGAAGTTCGCCGCCAGGGGCACGCATGGAGGATGAGTTTTGCCGATGGCGGTAAGCCTCAGGGTGGACTGGTCAAGGGTGAAGAGACTGAAGCTACCGGTACCACTCAGACCTTCTACCCGGACGCTTCAATCTTCGAATCCACTGAATTCGACTTCGAAACGCTTCGCGCGCGATTCCAGCAAATGGCCTTCTTGAACAAGGGCCTTCGCATCACCTTGACGGACGAGCGCATTCCTGAAAACGCTGCGCTGACCGAATCCGACACCGACTTGGACCTGGACAATGTGGTTCGCGAAGGTGAAGTTGGCGAAGGTCACCGCTCGGTGGTTTACCAGTACGACAACGGCCTGTTGGACTATGTGGTGCACCTCAACTCCTCCAAAAAAGCTGAGCTGGTTCACGAGGATGTTATTTCCTTCGAAACCGAAGACAAAGAACGCGAAATTTCCCTCGAAATGGCTATGCAGTGGACCACTGCATACTCAGAAAGCGTTCACACATACGCGAACACCATCAATACTCATGAAGGTGGAACGCACGAAGAAGGCTTCCGGGCAGCGATGACTTCACTCATCAACCGCTACGCCCGCGAAAAGTCCATCATCAAAGAAAAGGAAGAAAATCTCACGGGTGATGACATCCGTGAAGGTTTGACTGCCGTTATTTCCGTGAAGTTGGGCGAGCCCCAGTTTGAAGGCCAGACCAAAACCAAGCTTGGAAACTCCGAGGTCAAGGGTTTTGTTCAGCGAGTTGTGACCGATCAACTCGGGGACTGGCTGGAACGGAATCCGGGTCCGGCACGCGACGTCATCCGCAAAGCCATTTCCGCAGCTCAAGCACGTATGGCTGCCCGCAAGGCCCGCGATAATGCCCGCCGTAAGAGTCCCCTGGAATCATTTGGTATGCCCGGAAAGCTTTCCGACTGCTCATCCAAGGATCCCTCGCGTTGTGAGGTTTACATGGTGGAGGGTGACTCCGCAGGTGGTTCGGCCAAACGAGGCCGGAACCCGGAAACCCAGGCCATCCTGCCTTTGCGCGGAAAAATTCTCAACGTTGAACGAGCCCGCTTGGACAAGGCTTTGGGTAATGCCGAAGTTCAGTCCATGATCACGGCTTTTGGTACGGGTATTGGCGAAGACTTCGACATCACCAAGTTGCGGTATCACAAGATCGTTTTGATGGCTGATGCTGATGTTGATGGTCAGCACATCACTACCTTGTTGCTGACCTTGTTGTTCCGCTACATGCGCCCGCTGATTGAAAACGGCTATGTGTACTTGGCCCAGCCACCGCTGTACCGCATCAAGTGGTCCAATGCCGATCACGACTACGTGTTTAGTGACGCCGAGCGAGACGCCACTGTAGCCAAGGGTCTTGCCTCCAACAAGCGTTTGCCCAAGGACAACGGTATTCAGCGCTACAAGGGTCTGGGTGAGATGGACTACACCGAGTTGTGGGATACCACCATGGACCCGGACCACCGCACCCTTCTGCAAGTCACCATGGATGACGCACTCGCCGCGGATCAGATCTTCACCATTTTGATGGGTGAAGACGTGGAATCGCGTCGCAACTTTATTCAGCAGAACGCCAAGGACGTCAGGTTCCTCGATATCTAGTCAGCGCCACACGCGCACTAATATTCCCGAACCGATATATACCTGGAATGGAAACTATTAAGTTATGAGCGACGAAACTCCTGAGGTCAACGGCGACGCCACACCTCAAAGCGGCACCCCCGAGGTTCCCGCAGCACAGGACGTAGTACTCGAAGGCTCTGTGATCACCGATCCTTTGACCGACCGCATCGAGCAAGTAGACCTGCAAACAGAAATGCAGCGCTCTTACTTGGACTACGCTATGGCCGTTATTGTGGGCCGCGCGCTCCCGGATGTACGCGACGGGTTGAAGCCAGTGCACCGCCGTGTGCTCTACGCGATGTTCGACGGCGGCTACCGCCCGGACCGCTCCTTCAACAAGTGCGCGCGTGTTGTTGGTGAAGTGATGGGTCAGTATCACCCGCACGGTGATACAGCTATTTACGATGCTTTGGTTCGTTTGATCCAAGACTGGACCATGCGTTACCCGTTGGCTTTGGGCCAAGGTAACTTCGGTTCCCCCGGTAACGACGGCGCCGCTGCGCCGCGTTACACCGAAACCAAGATGGCTCCTTTGGCCATGGAAATGGTCCGCGATATTGACGAAGAAACCGTCGATTTCCAGGACAACTATGACGGCAAGAACCAAGAGCCCACCATCCTGCCGGCACGTTTCCCCAACCTTTTGGTGAACGGTTCTTCAGGTATTGCCGTGGGTATGGCCACCAACATTCCTCCGCACAACCTGCGGGAAGTTGCTGATGGTGTGCAGTGGTACTTGTCCAATCCGCAGGCAAGCCGCGAGGAACTTCTCGAAGAGCTGCTCTTGCGAGTTAAGGGACCTGATTTCCCCACAGGCGCAACGATTTTGGGCCACAAGGGTATTGAGGATGCCTACCGGACTGGCCGTGGATCCGTCACCATGCGTGCCGTGGTTAACGTCGAAGAGCTTCAGGGACGTACCTGCTTGGTGGTCACTGAACTTCCCTACCAGGCCAACCCGGACAATTTGGCCATCAAGATCGCAGAACTGGTTCGCGATGGCAAGATTGCCGGCATTGCTGACCTCCGCGATGAGACCTCTGGCCGTACCGGTCAGCGCTTGGTTATTGTTCTTAAGCGTGATGCTGTGGCGAAGGTTGTTTTGAACAACCTCTACAAGCACACGGAATTGCAGAGCAACTTCTCCGCTAACATGCTTGCGATTGTTGACGGTGTGCCGCGTACCTTGAGCTTGGATGCGTTTATTCGCCACTGGGTAACCCACCAGATGGATGTTATTGCCCGGCGTACCCGGTACCGTCTGCGTAAGGCCGAGGAAGAAGCGCACATTCTGCGCGCACTGCTCAAGGCTTTGGACATGCTGGATGAGGTTATTGCACTCATTCGTGCCTCCAACACCACTGAAGCGGCCCGTGATGGGCTGATGCAGTTGCTGGACATTGATGAGCTTCAGGCTCGGGCCATTCTGGAAATGCAGTTGCGCCGTTTGGCTGCACTGGAGCGCCAGAAGATCCAAGATCGTCACGCAGAGCTCGAAGCCTTGATCACTGAGTACAACTCGATCCTGGCGTCTGAAGAACTTCAGCGGGGCATCATCAGCGACGAGCTTGGTGAGATTGTTGCCAAACACGGTGATGACCGCCGCACCAAGATTCTGATGGGCTTCGACGGCGACATGTCCATGGAAGACCTCATTCCTGAAGAGGAAATGGTTGTCACGATCACTCGTGGTGGCTACGTCAAGCGCACGCGTAGCGACAACTACCGTTCGCAGCAGCGCGGTGGCAAGGGAATCCGTGGAGCACAGCTCCGTGGGGATGACGTTGTGGAACACTTCTTTGTGACCACTACCCACCACTGGTTGTTGTTCTTCACCAATTTGGGCCGTGTGTACCGCGCCAAGGCTTACGAGCTGGTTGAAGCTGGCCGCGATGCCAAGGGCCAGCACGTTGCAAACCTATTGGCGTTCCAACCGGATGAGCACATTGCCCAGGTGCTGGATCTTCGCGATTACCAGCAGGCTCCGTACTTGGTACTGGCTACCAAGCGTGGTTTGGTCAAAAAGACCCGCCTCGAGGATTACGACACCAACCGCTCTGCCGGTGTGATTGCTATCAACCTGCGTGAAGGCGATGAGCTCGTTTCGGCTCAATTGGTGTCCGATACTGATGATTTGATGCTGGTTTCCCGTAAGGGCCAGTCGATTCGCTTCACGGCCACCGACGAAGCACTACGCCCCATGGGCCGTGCAACCTCAGGTGTGACAGGTATGAAGTTCCGTGAAGACGACGAACTCCTTGCTGCTGACGTAGTGACAGATGATTCGTTTGTGTTTGTGGTTACCGAAGGCGGCTACGCCAAGCGCACCAAGGTTGAGGAGTACCGACTCCAGGGCCGTGGTGGGTTGGGTATCAAGGTGGGCAAGTACCAAGAGGAGCGTGGTCACTTGGTGGGCGCGTTGATTGTCCACGAAGAAGACGAAGTTCTTGTGGTGATGGAAGGCGGGAAGGTAGTCCGCTCAGCAGTCCAGGGTGTTCCTGCCAAGGGCCGCGACACCATGGGCGTGATCTTTGCCAAGCCGGACAAGAACGACCGAATTATTGGTGTTGCAAAGAACACTGAACGCGGTTTGGAAGCTGCCGATGAGGACGCTGATGCGCAGGAAAATGCTGACGCGTCCGTACTCGAGCAAGGCGATGACGTAACGTTGAGCCAAGTAACTGACAACGCTGCTGAGGGTTCGCTCGAGGCAACGGCACCGGGCACAAGCGCTGATGAAGCGAACGACGCCACGGAACCGGGCGACGAAAACACCGGAGGTAACGAGTGAGCACGCCCAACTCCAACCCGAGCCCGTTTGAGAGCAATCCTGAAAAGCCACGCACCGCACCCGCATCCTCGGGTGTAACGCCGCCGGCAAAGCCGGTTCAGCGCCCGGAGGCACCTCAGGCGGCGCGGACAGCAAGTCCGACGGCGTCTTCCGCCGGAACGCCGTCCTCTCGCCCAGGCGCCACTGGCCCCAGTGCTTCCCGTCCGGCTCCAGCCGCTTCTGGTGCAACGCGGCCGGGTACTCCTAGTGCGGGGCGTCCAGTTCAAGGCCAGCGTCCGGCTGCTGCCGGTACTGCTCGTCCGGGTACTGCCGCGCAGCGCGCGGGTACGCCCAATCTGGTAAAGCCGGCTCCTCGTGCCAAAGTTCGCCGTGCTCGTCTGCTGATCAGCAAGGTTGATCCGTGGTCCGTGCTCAAGATGTCCTTTTTGCTTTCTGTGGCATTGGGTATTGTCACGGTGGTGGCAGCGATTGTGTTGTGGACTGTTTTGGATCTCACGGGGATTTTTGATCAGGTCAACAAGCTCCTGGGAGAAGTTGCCGGTTCCGAAAGTGGCGGATTCGATTTGAAGAAGATCGCGTCCCTTGGCCAGGTTGCCTCGTTTGCCACGATTATTGCCGTAATCAACGTGGTTCTTTTGACCGCGTTGTCCATGCTTGCAGCCGTTCTGTACAACCTCTCTGCGACCCTTGTTGGTGGCATTGGGGTCACTCTGACAGACGACTAATCTGCTCGATTTTGGATCGGGCCGGGATGTGCTGTAAAGTCATATCTCGGCCCGATGAGGCATCGGGGCGTATAGCTCAGGCGGTTAGAGCGCTTCGCTGATAACGAAGAGGTCCCTGGTTCAAGTCCAGGTACGCCCACGGAACCTGCACAGGTTCAAGTAAGGAAGCTGTTTATCGCAGCTTCGGAACGAGGTGTTTGTGAAGAAGTTGTTAGTAATAGCAGCGGCGATCGCAGGTGTTCTTGTTTACAAGAAAGTGCAGGAATCCGAAGCTCGGAAAGAAATCTGGAGCAACTCCACCGATTCGGTAGAGTGATTCAGAACTCATAGGGAATTGGACATTGCGTCCAAAACTTAGGGTATGATTGACGGGTTGCTTCTTATGGGGGCATGGCGCAATTGGTAGCGCACCTGCTTTGCAAGCAGGGGGTTCGGGGTTCGAGTCCCCGTGCCTCCACCGTAGCGAATATCGAAAGAGCCAAGCGTCTAAAACGTTTGGCTCTTTTGTTTTGCCCGGAAATACGCGGATTTTTCCAGGGAATGCTGATCATCTGCGCGCATACGATGACACGAAGAAAATTCGTGATGGTAGTAAAATGGTAAATTTTAGTATCAATTTGTGTTGAGTTTGGTGTGCCTTGTGTGCCCCGGGAATCCGCAGAATATTTGCACCCACTTATCAAGGTGCGCCCGGAGTGCGCCCGATCTCGACAACGGGGTTAATACAGTCGCTCTGAGAATGGGCCCTCGTGAGTCTTCTGAATCGTTTTTGGCGATGCCCCGGTACCTCGCGCCTTGTCTATTTTTTCTTCAGATGTGAGAGGCATTTTCTTTCGCGGTGCAGCGGTGCATCAAATACATATCCACATGTTGAAAACGTGTGGAGAACGTATGATCGATAATATGTGTCGAACTGGTCTGGAGCTGAGCCGTAGTCAGGAGCGTTCCCCTGGCGAGAACGATCAGATTTTCGCACCGACCTACGTCGTGAGTTCCGCCCAGACCCCGCTCGCCACACGGTTCGTCCGTGTCATTGATGGCAGCACCATCGAAGTCCAGCCGATAGATGACAAGTCGCAACCAACGGGTGCCCCCAATTTCACGGTGCACATGCTGGGCACCGCTGCGCCGGCCCCTACGGAGTGTGGAGGCGCCGAGTCCATCGCCAACCTCAAGCGCTTGTTCCGCCCCAATGAGCTGGTCAAAGTCACCGCTGAGCCACTGCTGACCACCACCAAGGACAAAGACGGGAACACCCTGGCGTACGTGATCACGGGTGCCGGCGTGACCCAGGACATTGGCCTGCGGATGGTCAAGGAAGGCTTCGCCGCGGCGTCCTACCCTCAGGGTCAAAGAGAGCCAGCGGTGTTTGCACAGTACACTTCGTACGCCAAAGGGGCCGTCGATCAAAAGGACGGCATCTGGGCCAACTGCCCCGCTCCAAAGGCCTAAAACGCCGCTCTCCAGGGCATGTGTGCCATTTCTTCAAAAAACGTGGCACACCCATCAAAATCAGCGCCATCATGCGGGAAAACACCCCTCCAGACACCTGTTTTCCCAAAAGCCTGTGCCATTTCTAAAAACAGAAATGGCACAGGCTTTTTCCTTGTCCCGTATGGGAAGCAGGCCCCTCCAAGTGCCTTTGTGCCATTTGTGCCACGAGTTTTCAAGTTGATGCGCGTGCGTGTGTGCGCGTGCGCGTGCGCGTGTAGCAAGTTCAAATATGGTGGCACAAATGGCACAAACAGGGCTCATAGGGTCGTATTCCCTTGTAAACACGGGCTTTTAGGGTGTGCCATATTTACTTTTTATAGATCTATAAAAATATGGCACACCACCCCTTTGAGCCCCTCAAAATCCCCGCCAATCCAAGGATGAGCGGCCTTTTTGGAACTGTGCCATATTTTTTTTGGAGAAATGGCACAAATGGCACAAATGCTAACTTGTTTCCAGTCATGCAGTTCTTCCACCACTGAGCAGCCGGTCATCAGCAATCATCCTGACTGAGCGTTGTGGGACCGCCCTAGAGCCTGCGCATACCTGCTGGAAAGGAGAGTTCCGCACGCCGGCCAGCGCTCAGAAATACTTGGAATGAGGTGGGAATCAGGGTGCCAGTCTCATTGGGACACTTGGGACATTAGGAAACTTATCTACCCACTCCCGGGCGTATGGGAAGAATGTATTGGCGGCGTCCCTTTTGTCCCAACGTTGGTGCTTCGGAAATTATCCACTGCCTCATGTTCTGCAATCAGTTCATGATGCTCAGCTGCGACGGATGGCCTCGAGTTCAGCGATGCGTGTCTCAATGGCTCGTGCAGCCGCTCGTGCCATGTCGAGATCGTCCTGGGCCTGGCTTGCGCGAGATAGTTCGATCGAAAGGTCGCGTCCCAGCTCATCGATTTCATCGTCGATCGCAGCCCTGTCCCGCAACAATGCAGCCAGCGGGATGTGGAGTACCTCAGCAATTGCGATGGCCTCCGCCAGACGAACAGCTCAATCATCAGTAGGACACCTGCCACCCAGCCATGACGGATCTTGCCAGCCACCTACCGCGGTTCACAATGGATGTATGGAAATTCCAGATATCACTCCTGTCGGCGAGCTGCATTAGTATGAGCGGGGCCACTGGCCCTTCGTCAAGGCCAGCTCTATCTATGGTTACGCACGCTCCTACCGCGACAACGCGGTCGATGTGCAGTGGCAGGATGATGAGTTTGTAGTGCACTGTGAATGGTGGCCCATAGAACTGGTTCAACGCGTCGACGACGAGAAGTGGCACGGGAAACGGCTCATGTTTTAGCTGGCCTTGTAGGATGCGAGCATGGCTGATTCACGGCACCCGGAGTGGGATCTGATGTTTGCGTCGGGGATCCCCCGGCCCAAGATAGCTGAGCTATGCCAGGCGAAACGGGGCACGGTGTTCGCACACTTCAAAAGTCGCATCGACAAAGACCCCAGTGTGCTGGCGGTCCATGAGGCCAACCGTTTGCGGGGATTAGACCGGCGCCCCACACCGGGCGAGCAGATACGTCTGAGCGACCTTGCTGAGTTCGTTGCCAGGGAGTCCAGATTCCCGGCTACCTCTGGCGAGCATGCAGCAGATGAGCTCGGATTAGGCTTCTGGCTCAGCAAGCAGCGTCATCTGGCGAAGACCAACGAACTCCCCCACGCTGTTCGTGCGGCTCTTGATGCTCTGGGTCGCTGGGATCAATCAGAGAAAGCTTCTCGCGATGACCAGCGCTGGCATGAGCAATGTCAGGCTCTGCTGGCCTTCTACCGTGCCACCGGCCGCTGGCCACTGTACAAAGTAGGCACGCCGGAGCCTGAGCACGGCCTGGGTGTCTGGCTGCACATGCAACGACAGAAGAAAAACGCCGGCAAGCTACCGGCCGATCAGCTCGCCGAGTTGGGCAAGCTCCTCCCCGGCTGGCGCGGCCGAGGCTACTAGCACCTCGTATATTCGTAGAAATGATGCTTCTCCCGTTGGAGGTTTGTTCATTGCGAGATCTGCAGCGATCCCCTGCTATGAGTCCTTTGTAGACTGTAGATCTAGGGGTCCACGAGTCCATGCCCTATAGAAACGACGATTTCTGCTTTCAACGAGATCTTCGTTTCGCTGATGCTTGGTATGTAGGCATATAGCAAACGGGATTTGGAGCAACCACGGCATGGAGTAACCCGTTTTTCTGGCTTTTCCGCCTTTGGTCATGATTTTTGTGAAGAAATTGGTTCTCGAAGCAGTCAATTCAATCGGAGTTATCCACAGACAAGTAACGAATCTGAAGCATTAAGACCTGAGTCACGAAGCTAGGGTCGTTTATAGATAGACGGGACGCTGATGCTGTCAGGGAAGACTCGCTATTTCGATTCGGGCATACCTCAAAACCGCGGAATTACAGGGATGTAAGTCTCCGTGGCACGTCTGCAGAAACATAAAACAAAATCTCTGTCAAGGGGACAGAGCGGCTTTCTAAGGCCATAGAATGCACCTCTGAGGCGCCACAGGCAGCTAGATGGTCAGTTTCTACCAGCAGGCCACGATCGCCATCCACAGGGCCACCCACGGGCTTTTGGCGCCCATTCCCGCAGGAGTGTCCTCCCCGTGCGGTAGAATGTTAGGTAAGGGTGGGAATACGAAAAAACCCCGCTCTGGAGAACAGCTCTTTTTGACGAAAGAGTGATCCGAGCGGGGCTGATGTATTCGTTTTTGAGGGCGAATATGCATCAACTCTACATCGGATCTGGTCCTCGGACATGCATTTGTGTCCAAAACCATGACGCCGGACACCAGTCCCGGCGGCACCGAACTATGGGGCCCGCGGGTCCCGGAAAGAGTTGAGGCACGACCTTGATTCCTATATCCACGGCCTTTGGCCTACCATCTCAGCTTCCGTTTCTCGATGTCTGCATCGATACGGATAACCCTCTCATCCTGGACCCGAGCGCCATCCGCAACAGCAGTCACCCCCGTGCCCCGAGGGCCCGGGACTGCCTCCATTCCTTCTTTAGGGAGGTTCTCCGTTGCAGGGACAGCGCCATTCCGGCCGAGCAGCGCCGTGGCCTTCAGCTCCTCCAGGAACTGCACGAACCCAACGAAACGCGCTTGGGCCTGACGGCAGAAGGAAGCCGGGGTAAAGGGTTCGGACCCGAAATGGGCCAACTCCTCTGGGATGAACTGCGGACTACTGTTTGCCGTAGCGCTGCTCTTTCCAAGCTGGAAGACCTCGCCCTGTTTGTTACGGGGGTGGGCAAAGACCTCACATCAGATATGACCACTCGCGTGATCATCGGCGTGTTGGTCGAGTTCACCCAGGAAATAATGCAACTGTATCCATCGCTGGCGGTGGGAGCTGTCAGCAGGATGGTCCGCATCTGGGACACACAAACACTTGACTGGATCGATCAGGAAGTGTTCTTGCCCTTTGCCAATGGTATACAACTTCTGCTGATCCCTGTGGAGTGGGCGCGTGGGAATCTGCTCATGGCCAGCCGCTCTTTCTACAACCGCAAGGCCACAGAAACACTGCAGGAAGAGCAGACAGTTGTGAGGGGCGATGTAAAGCTGATTCCCTCTAAGCGGCTACTCAAACAACAGAATCCTGAGGTCAAGAAACTGAACGGATCCCAAGCGGTTGTCTATCTTCCCGATCGGAATTTAGTAGAAGAATTCCGTGCGGACGTCGACAAGGACTTCGAAGCGATGACTTCTGAGGAAGCGGCCCTCCGGATTGCTCGACGCAATCGGGGGGTTGCATAGCCCCTGAGCGCCAGGGCATCTTTCGCGTTGATAGACGGCCCGCAGAAAAAACTGAGGGTCCGCATTCCAATGGGAAGCGGACCCTCAGCGGTGCAAACATCCTGCCGTTTACGCTTGCCATGGGCGTGGTGATATGGAGAGCGCACGATGAGGCTTTCACGATCTTGGCTTGCGAAAACTTTGAATAGCTGCCGACTCCGCGGCGACTGGTTCCCCATTAATGAATCATAGGGGGCGATGCCCAGTCTAAGCATCCCAATACCTTCTACCGACGGCAATCTGAGAGTCAGAGCAGCTGGCCGATGCAGCGGTGGCTGTGCCGTCACCAGTCGCACCGCCCGCGAAGACGCCGACGTTGTGCCGCAAGGATGACTCACGTGCCAAAGGCAGATTTGGGAGGTATCTATGGCCTTGACCAATCTCTTGCCAACGTTGTGGATCTAAAGACACTTTGAGAAGAGCCTCAGTCCCGTTCGACCAGTCGCTGCAATGCCTTTTCGTAGACGTACTCGGTGATCTCGCCGGACATGATCATTGCTACGGCTTTGTTGATGGTCTCCAGCGGCACGACGAACCACTCGGAGGGGTCGTAGTCGCGTCCCTTGCGGTCGACCTGTGTCAGGTTGAGCCGCACTTCGGCGAATACGCGGTGCAGGAGGTGCTCGAGCCACGACGCACGCACATTGTAGAGCCGGTAGTCCGCCAGGACCTTCACGGGTGCCATCAAGTAGGTCGGTGAGTTCGCAGCGTTTTTGATGCGTGTCTCGACGGTCGTGGTGGAGAAGCCGATCTTGTGAAGATCCTTCATTCCGGCAACGAGAGGATCCTTGCTGAGCGACTGCAGTACATAGATGTGACCGCTTTCCACATCAGCATCGAGGACTTCGCTGGCATCGTGGCTTGTCCGGGCCAGCACCTGGCCTTGGGTCTCGTACAGGCGCGTCATGAGGCTTTGCCGGTACATTGCCGACTCAGTGCCGTTCTCAAAGACGACGCGCAGGCGCTGCTTCTGTCTGGGCTTCCCACCGACGATCAGGTCCACGTCCTCGCCGACTTCAGCCACGAAGCACATTACGCCGTTCAGCACGAAGAACGCACCCTCGCGGATAAGATCCATGCCGGTGAAAGGCATCAGTTTGTAGGTTCCCTCGGCGAGTTCGGCGTGCTTGGCCTTGAACAGCGGCACGAACTGGCCGAAGTCCTGGGCCTTCACCCGGTGAGCTACTGAGTCTGGCGCCTCCGGACGCTTGATCACGGGCAGATCCGACACGTCAAGGATGCCGCTCTCATCGCCCAATAGATCGTCCAGTTCATCGCTCGCGAGAAGATCACCGAGTGACTCAGGAGCCGCCTCTACAGCCAGCAGGTCATATTCCGTATCGAGGTGTCTGAGAACTGCGATCTTTTCATTGTTCGTGAGGATGCCATCGAGTCGGGCCCCGAGCTTTCGTTCGGCGATCTCCCGTGTCGTGGAGCTCGGCTGACGCCCATGCACGCGGCGGAATTCAACGATCTCCAGGAACGCACGCTCGAGCCGGTCGGACGAGGTGACCTTCTTGGGCTTTTCCGGAGCGTCAAGGAGCCCGTCGAGGTCGTTGTCGATGAGATCCTGGAGGGAGGAAGGTGCCGGCTCGAAGATATCGTCGGTCTCGCTCATTCGTCTATCACCATTTCAGTTGAGCGCTTTTGGGCTTCCAGCTTCTGCTTGGCCCGCTGGAGCCACAACAGTGCGTCGGCGTACCGTTTCTCTGTCGGGTCCTCTGCCCGAGAGTCTGGTCGCCGACCGTTGACCTTGATCCAGCTCTTGATCCTGGGAACGAGTGCTAGGGCCTCTTCCTCGGTGAATTCCACGCGGGTGGCAGTGATCTGATCCTGGATGATCCGCAGTACCGAGGGAGTCACCGATTTCGACATAACCTCGAAGGCGCGCTGGAACGGGTTTACCGAGTCGATGAGGTTGATGGTGAGCTCGTCGATGTTGACGAATTTCTCGGCCATCTTGATGAACCGTTTGTCACCGACTTCGCGTACTTCACCGTTTTTGATCACGGAGTCCACGACGACCTGCTGCCGCACTTCCTCGACCTGAGATTCGGTGAGGTCCGGGTACTTTTCCCGAATGATCTTGGGGATCAGTATTTTGTTGGTCGTCTCTGCATCGATCGAGCCCGCTGCTGCACGCGTGAACGTGTCATCTTGCAAGATCGTAGCTTTCAAGTCATTCATGTCCGTCTCGACAATCTGCTTGACACGTTCCGTCGAGGGCTCCTTGAAGCCCTTGATCTTTAGCTGACCCGGGATCTTCGAGTCGTCATCGTCGAATTTCTTCGTTTTGAAAGTGAAGTTCTGTGCGAGTACCTGCTCCATCAGCAGCGACGCGGTGATGGCCTTCAGCATGTTGTTCACTGAGACTTTTACCTCGCCCTGTGAGGCGTCGGGCTCGGCGATGAGGTTGGTGAACTGGGCATGGTCCTTGCCGGGACTGTCGCGGGTGACACGGCCAATGATCTGGATAACCTCAGTCAGGGAGGCACGGTACCCGACGGTCAGGGCGTGCTCGGCAAAGGGCCAGTCAAAGCCTTCCTTGGCCATGCCCAAGGCAATAATGATGTCCACTGCATCGCGATCCTTCGAGGCGAACTTGGTGAGGTAGTGGAGCGTGTCAGCGCGTTTTTTCTGATCTGTGTCATCCACGAGATCCGCGACCCGAAGAATCTCACCCGTGTCCTTGTGACGGATATTGATGATTCCGGTCTCCGGGTCAGTATTCTCGACATGACCGATGGCATCGATGATGAATCCGACTTCTTCGATCTTGTCCTTGGTGGATTCACCGGAGTTGATGTTCGGAATATGAACGATGGTCTTCTTGTCCAGGTCCAATACCTCGCCGATCACATCGGTATAGCGGCCCTGGTAGAAGTGATGTCCGATGCCGAGCGAGTGCAGGTATTCGTAGCCGTTGAGCTGGTCGTAGTAGTTGAACGTGACCGGCGTGAACAGTGCCTCGTCCTCAGCCGAAAGAACCGGCACGGAGTCTCCGCGGAAGTATGAGCCAGTCATCGCGACGATGTGGACATCCGAGCCGTTCATGACCTCGCGTAGGAGCGCACCCAACCGATTGGCTTCCGTGTCAGCGGAGACATGGTGGAACTCATCGATCGCCAGCACCGTGCCGTTGAACGCTTCTGGTGCGAGCTTTTCAAACGCGAACCGAAGAGTCGCATGCGTACAGACCAGCGTGGCGTCGGGACCGTTGAGAAAGTCGATAAATGCTCCAACTTTGCCCTGAGAGGAACCAGGATCGCACAGATTGTGCTCATCCTTGATGTCCCAGTCCGCGAAGAACCCCTGCGAGGTGAGCTTTGTCGAGGAAAAGGATGCCCCGATCGATCGCTCGGGAACGGCGACGATGACCTTCTTGCGGCCCTGGTTGTAGAGCTTGTCGAGCGCCACGAACATCAACGCACGTGACTTACCCGAGGCTGGGGGAGCCTTCACGAGGAGATGCTGCGCGTCCCGTTTAGCGAAGACTCGCTGCTGCATCTCTCGCATACCCATGGCATCAGTGTTGACCGACGCTTTAGTGCGGGCATACGTCACGTCGACGATGTTGACCGGCTTGTTCACTTCTTCTTGCTCCCCTTTGCAGACTCTGCGGCTACCATTTCCTCATACATAGCAAAGAGGTCAGACAATCTCTGCTCATCAGTCTCGTAACCGCGCTTGGAATAGATCGAATCCACCAAGGCATCAACCTCGGCATGGGCTTGGCGAAGATCGTCGGGCATAAGGTCCGGGTCATAGAGTTCAGCGAGCGTCCGTTCACAGTGGTACTCGCGGACGTCGAGGATGCGCAAAGCTGCAGACGTGAGACGTTCCTTCACAGCATCACTTATCGGCGGGACTGGAAAGTTGTTGTAAACGATCGTGTTCGAATAGCGATAGTCAGTCTTCATCTGGCCACCGACGGCGCGGGTCCAGGCCATGTGCATTGCCGAAGTCAGCAAAGCGAAAACACTGGGCTCGGCATCGTAAACGGCATAGGCCAAGCTCGAAATTACCGAGTCATCGCCAAGATAACCAATCGGGATGTATTCGCGTCGAGCTGACGAAACGATCGGGAAAATGATGGAATCCGTTTTCCTGTACGCAATATGCCAAAAACGGAACGGCGCGTCAGCAAGAGCGCTCGTGTTCACAGAGGTGCTCGCTGCACGAAATTTTGACACATGCTGTAGACGGCGTTGTACGTCGGGAATCGACGAGGCAATGGACCAGTCGTCGCGCGCAATCCAGAGGCAATATCTTTCCTTGTCGTTGATGAACTCCGCTGACCCCACATACCGCTTGATGAAAGGTCTGATTTGAGGGTATTCATCAACGAGTTTCTCTACGTCGCGCGCCTCAAGGAGGAGCGCGCCGTCGTCCTTGGGCACTGACCCCAGTGACATCACAGGGAGGTTTTGTGATCGGGGCCTACTCTGCCGTTTCATCGCTACATTCTGGGCATCGGCCAGGTAGCCGTTGATGTTTGACGCCTCAATCTTGAGGTCATTTGTGTATATGTACTTCGCACCGGCGCGCGCCGTGCGAAGGTTGATGACGGCGACAGTAACGCCAGCGTTGCGCTTGGCGTTGTTCTCCCACTTAAACGAGGTGTAGGCGTACCCAATCTCAATACCTTTGCCGAAGATCATCGGGAACATCAAACCGACATGCTCTCCCTGGGATACTGAGTTCGTGGTCACAAACGCAAGCTCCGCCCGGGTACCTTCGATGTAGTCTGCTCCCTTGACGAACCACAGCGCGATGTAATCGAGATCTTTGGAGTAGGGCCGCTTTCCGAATACGAAGGGGTAATCTGCCTTCATTTCCTTGTTCTGGGACTTCCCACCCTTATAAGGCGGGTTACCGATGAGATAGATTTCTTCGTTGCCGTAGTTTGGGCAGACGCTGTTCCAATCGACGCGCGTGGCGTTGCCTGCCTGAATCCGGCCAGTCTCCTTTAGCGGGATCAATGGAATGGAGAGGTTGAACTTCTCTTTGAACTCGGTGTTCATCTGGTGTTTAGCGATCCAGAGGGACAGGATCGCCACCTCGACCGCAAAATCGTCGATCTCAAGGCCGTAGAACCTTTCGATGTTGATCTTCGACTCGGCGTACAGCATCTGATGCTTCGGATCGATCTCGAAGAGGCGTTCAAGGATTGCGTGTTCCAGACGGCGCAGTTCCTTGTACGCAATGACGAGGAAGTTGCCGGACCCACACGCAGGGTCGAATACCTTGATCGTGCTGATTCTCTGGAGCAGTGCTTCAAGCTTCTTTACGGAGTCGAACCCCGCATCGAGCTGTTCCTTCAAATCATCCAGGAAAAGCGGTTCGATGGTCTTTAGAATGTTCGGCACTGACGTGTAGTGCTGACCCAAGTTACTGCGTTTGCCCGGGGTGACGATGGTCTGGAACATTGAGCCAAAAATGTCCGGGTTGATCTCCCGCCAGATCAATGTTCCCAATTCGATCAGTAGATCTCGGGCCTTCTTTGTGAACTGCGGCACCACATGCTCAGGTGACATTGTGAATAGCCGGCCGTTGACGTAGGGGAACCCGGCCAGGTGCGCGGGTTTGTCGCTGTCGTTTTCCGTGTCGAGGGCTGTGAAAACGTCGGTAAGAAACTCTGCTGCGTCGGAACCATCCGGTTGCGTATGAGATCCCACTGAGTTGGTGAACTGGTTCTCTTCGAAGATGCCGGTGTCTTCGGCGAAGAAACAAAACAACAGCCGGGTGAAGAACACATTGAGCGCATGACGCCCATGTGCCATGTCAAACATTTCGGGGTTCGCCGACAGGAGCTCGTCGAACAGTTTGCCCATTCGTTCGGCGGCTTTGACATCTGCGTGCGCCTCGGCGACGTACTGTGCTTTCTCCATACCGGCCCAGGGCAGGAAGAACGTGAAGTGCTGATGGATGTCCCGGATCGGGATCATCAAGTTCTCGCCGGTCTTCATGTCGATGGCCAGGAGTTCCGTGTAATCGGTGACAATCACGAAGCGGGTGTTGTACCGGACGACCAACGGTGAGGTCTTCAACTCGTCGATGACCGCGAGAGGATCCCCAGTCGTCTCTTTGAAGTAGACGACGTTCTTCTGAGCCACTTCAGTCGACGGGTCCTGAGCAACGTTCAGTGAGCCATTGCGCAACCTGGTGACGTTGCCCTGGGGCTTGCCGTAGGCCAGCAGCAAACTGAAGATGAACTCCCGATCGTAGGATTCACGGCCCCCGAGAGGGGCAACGCGTTCCTCCACGGCCTTCAGGTTGAGCTTCGCCATTAATGTGATTCCTTCGCGAATGTGATCCTGCTATTGGTGATTATGTGCTTTCCGCTGGGGCAGGCTGAAGTACCCTCGGCAGATGCCCCCGGTTCACGCACGTTGTTACTCCTCACCGAGGCAGTGCACGAGCGCACTGCCCCTCCGTGATCTTATCGGGGACTGGCCGGATGCGCCGCCGTGCCCTGGTCATCGGGCGGACAAAGGGCAGGGAGGCCGGCCAGCGCGACGGCATTAACCTTGAACTCATCGCGACAGAAAGGTCTAGAGGACGAAAGAACAATACTGTCAATCGCTGTCCCAGAACATTGGTACACCTCAAACGTAATGTCTCGACGCATAACGGCAGCGGATTCGAACCATCTCATCCAGCAGGGCCTGGACCCTGGGTGTGGTTAGAAAGTGCCCTCGAACTGGTCCCTGGCTGCGGCCAGCAAGCGTTCCTTGTCATGAAGATGGTCAACCGGCCGGTCCTGCTCGTGGAAGAAGCTGCTCGGGGAGGTCATCCAGTACACCAGGTCTTCGTCGGAGCGTTCGTTCTCTCGGGCCACAGCAATAAGATCCCGCATGACAGGCACAACACTGCCGTGGTCAGTGTCGAATTGGAACCCTGGGAATCTGTAGGAGTTTCCTCGCATGATGCCGGCGATGCTCCCGTCGTTGCGCAGGGTTGACGCAATCGACCCACTAGGTTTTCTGGATCCGAGAAGTTCGGCTACGTCGCGGCTGGTGAGCAGCCCAAATTCCTGCTCGATGGTGCGCCAGATGCTCTCCGCAGCCTGGAGACTCCGAGCCATCGGGGGAGAGACCGCTTCATGGGGCATAGTCATTGCTTCTCCGACGCTGGGTGTTCTGCAGTGAACATGCTCTATCGCCCTTTCTTCTCATGGAGAAGAGTTTCTGATAGATCCATCATGGTGTCACTTTTGCCAATTGAACAAGGTCACGACTGGTGATGTGTGTTCCTGGACTGAGGCGAACCGGATCTCGGACTCACTTTTGTTCGTCGGCCGCTCAACCTTCGATTCATTCGCCATGCATCATCGACGATGCACGGCTTCGGTTTCATCGCGCCATTCCACCGGTGCCTTACCCAGTCCAGCGGTAATGGCGGAAGCCGTTTCGCGCGGGTCGAAAGGTCCCGCGGGATCGGCCATTGTCTGTTCCTCGTCCTGCCAAGAAGTGCCTTGCTACGTCACGACGTAAGTCAGCATGCCTGATCTGTAAGTGCGCCATTGGTTGCCTCAGATTGATGCATCCGGCTGAGGTTGCGCTCAGAAATGCTGCCTGATCCAGTCAGGCATGTTGGGATCATCAATCGTCCACGTGTCCACTAACCGTTCGTCTTCCTGCCAAGTGCTTTCCTTGCCGTCGAAGAACTTCTGTTTGTGGCATTTGTATTTTAAGACATTGTCACCATCGACCCTGTACTCGTTCCAGTAGTAGTTCTGCTTTCCGTACCCGTTCCATTCTTGGGTCCTATAGATAGTCGTCACGCATACCCCCGTATCCTCGAAAAGGAATACTCTCCCGCAGTTGAGAGAGCAGTCAAATGTGTGCAGTTCCTAAGTCTGTGCAGACTGCTGCGTTGCTGATCACGAGTCTAAGTCTTCAGCCGAAAAGTCGCAGAGTCGACGGAACCCAGGGCAATCACCACTGTGAAAAGTCGTCGCGCAGGGCGCCCAGCGCTGAGCGGAGTCCCTATATTACGTTCGTGTCCATCGATAGCCTGACAATCGGCTCGACCCCGCCGGATTCGAAGAAATGGCGCCAAGATAAGCTCAAGTACATGACTGAGACGATCACCGTTGGTGGGTTTACTGAGCCAATTCACGAGGCCGAGCGCCTCGTCCGGCAATATGTCACCGAGTACGGCAAATGGTCCTATCCGGCTTATGACGGCTACCTCCGGGACGCCCCTACCATGGAAGTCCTTCAGCAGGACCTACTCGCGATTACTCTGCTAAACGCCGGTCAGCAGGCCATTCCAACCTATTATGGGCTACTGAAGATACTCCCTGAAATCAACCGGCGCCTCGCCGATCCCAGGCTGAAGGGAACTCTGCAAGAAGCCGATGATGACACACTTGAAGCGATCGCCGACTTGTACGGCATCTTGGACGAGAAACCGCAGCATCAGGTTCAGCTGACGAAGCTCTCCAAGGTTCTGCACCGAAAACGACCGGACCTTCTCCCCCTGTACGACGAAAATATCCGGCGTTGCTACTTCGAATTCGGCGATCCTGTCCGCGTTGTGCCGGTGAAACGGCGGAAGGATAGGGACCGAATGCTCGTCTGGCTTCCGGAGGTCCGCAAGGACCTGCAGGAAGGATCCCAGATTTGGAACGATCTCGCTGCCCTGGCGGCCGATCCGGCGATAAGCCCACTCCGGGCACTGGACATCCTCGGCTGGCGACTCGTGGATAAGGCTACGCCTCGTAGGAAGCGGGCTCGCCGCGCCTTCTGAACGTTCTGGCGTGCAGGGACACAGCGGGCCCAGCTACGAGTAGTGGAACGAGGGGAGACTGGAGATGCAAAGAATGGCCGAGGGGTCGAAGTTATCGAACCAGATTGCCGACATAGACCGCCAGTGCGACGACGCCGACTATGAGAGGTGGCACCCTGACACCACGCGGACCAGCAATAACAGCCGACGCCCCTCTTCCTAGAGGTTGGGGGAATTGGAACGCGTCCCTCGTATATGCCGAAATGTTACTAATGCAATTTGTGTTGGTTTATGAGGTGGTTCTGTTACCAGCTCTCAGGCGGAAGCATTTTCACGCAACCCCCACGGCATAATCGCCTCATGGCATCTATCCAGCACCCACGCACCGGCCAGCTCTCGAAGGATGAGCGCCAATCACCCTCCGTGAAGCCCGACATGAACCGGGCAGTAAAGCTTGTCCAGATTCTCAAACGCGTTGACATGAATGGGATTGATGATCTCGCGCCAATCATAGAGGCGCACGTCGTTGCCATCGACCTCGATCAGCTCGGCAACCCGCCACGACGGGCTCAGGGAGCCGACGCGAAGACCAGCACGATCTCCACCTCCCGCACTCTGTGAAACGAATGCTCACTGAAGAGGAGAAGGCTCGACGGGCCGAAATACTTGCCCGGAAGATCAATTTGCTTCTCGACGCCCTAGTGGACGAGGCAGGGCGGCCCTACGACTACCCGGCGATCGAGGCCGCCGCTGAAAAGACCGGCTATTTCATATCCCGCACCCGCTGGTCGATGCTCAAGAACGGCCAGTTTCAGGTAGTCCCCGACGAGTGCCTCCGCGCCATCGCCACAGTGTTCGGCGTGGACCCGGAGTACCTGCTGTGTGAGGACGCCAAGCTTCCGGCGAACGTGGAAGTGATGCTTTCGCAAGTGCGGATAAAGAGGCTCTATGAAGTACGCGATTTCGCTACCAAGGCTCTGGGCATTCTTGACCCTGAAGGGCTCAGGGCAATAAACAAGATCCTCGACACGGCCTTGCAGCGGAAGATCGACGCCGGGAGATTCTCCGAGCAAGTTGCCGACATGAGGCAGCGGGACGAAGGCCCTTCTCATAGGGTGACCAAACTTCCGGTTACACCCCGAAACGTCTCCGTATCGGCAACGAAGCGATTCCTGGACAAGGGTGATTCCATGGACCGGACGTACGCAACTCCGAAACTAGACGGCCACCGCGTCGCTTTGCGTGGCCGTGTCCTTCCGGAGCAGCACGCCCGTGCCACGACACAGGCAGCACGACACGGACTTTCATTGAGCGACTACCTCGCCGCACTGATCGACCGCGACAACGGCTTGCCCACCCGGCTTGATCAGGAACGGGAGGCTCCTACTCCCAGAGCATCATCGTAAAAAGCAAGGCTCGCATCAGCGGGCCTCGCTCTAAGGTCGCCCAGGCGTCGTCGATGCTGGCGCGGCCTCCATCAGCGGCAGATTGCAGAGCGGACATGAGTCGGTGCGCGTTTGCGTGGGGAGCTCAGCAGGTAGCTTGTTTCCGCCAAGGCGTCGTACTCGTCCTTCGACATCAAGACTGCGGATCCGCGCTTGGACACGATCTCGGCGTGGTCAAGGTTGACCCCTACAATGAGACGGCCGAGGTTCCGCCGAGCCTCGCTAGCTGTTACGGCCATAAGTACCTCCATATGGGGCGGCGAAAAGTAGCCGTATTGGACGTCAGCCGTTGTTGTTCGGCGGCTGACTTTTAAGCATTGTTGCGACCAGTTGACCGATCATGTCCGGGTCTGTTCCGTAGGGGACGAGTCAGAAGCCTGTGCCGTCTGAGTTGCGCTTGCCCGTTAGAAACCTCAGCGCGCCCACAGCCAAATGCAGCCACTCCTCGCCGGAGGCGGCAATGGTCTGCCCTTCATGAGTAACGGTCAACTCTTCGTTTTCGGTCCATGACATCGAAGTGTTCATGGCCCAACCCCACGCGAGCGGGTACATTCCGTCCGGGGGTCAGATTCAGGTTCAGCCCGCACACCTCGGCTCAACATTCCAACCGTAAAGAGAACTTGCTGGCACGCAGCCGCCAGCCGCTGGGACTGTTCCTCAACCAAGGAACTCAGACACTTCCTGCCCCGCCGCGGTTACTCCGCACGCACCGTACCGACGAAGCATCCAATAAGAGCTGCCTTCCCAACTGCCGTTACCACGTGGCTCAATTGGCCGCCACCCGCGGGCAATAGAGCCGGATGGCCAGCGGGCAACCTTTTGGCCCCCTGACCGAACCTTCAGGGGATGGATTGTTCGCTCGCGAGTTGGTGGGCGATTTCCATGGTGGACGTGTAGAAGTCGCGGTAGAGGTTGTAGAGCCGGTCGTAGCGGTTTCTAGCTTCCGGATCAGGTTGAACCCGGTGCGCGGGGGGATTCCAAGTGTCGATGTCGGGGCTACCATCGATGCGGGCGGCGAGCAGTGCTGCTCCGTAGCTGGCTCCGATTGTTGTGGTGGGGATGGTCTGGTCAAGTCCGGTGACATCGGAGACGATCTGGGTCCACAGAGTCCCTTGGGTGCCGCCGCCGACTGCCACTACCCGGTCGATTGGCGCGCCCGCGTCTCGCATGACCTCGATATTGTGCCGTACCCCGAAGGCTGTGGCTTCCAGCGCTGCCCGGTATAGGTCTCCGCGGCGGTGCATTAGGGTGAGGCCCAGGATCGCGCCGCGTGCGTTGGGGTCGCTGATCGGGGTGCGTTCACCGGCGAAGTATGGGAGCATCAACAACCCACGGGCGCCGATTCCGGATGTCTGGGCTTCCCCTAGCAGGGTGGGAAAGCCGGGGGATCCGAACATTTCTCGCAGCCACGCGGTGATGGCGCCAGAGGCTGCCATCCCCCCAGCGAGATTGCGAGTGCCTTCGAGGGCTCCAATGGTGCCCCACATTGAAGGGGTGTAGATGGGTTGGGACACTGTGCAGACCAGGAACATGGTTGTGCCGTACATCAGCATGAGGTCGCCGGGGTTTTGGGCCCCGACGCTGACCGCTTCGGCCCACGCGTCGATGGTTCCCATGATGACCGGGGTGCCTTGGCGGATGCCGGGAACGGCCACGTTTACCTTGCCGATCGGGCTGTCGGACCACAGCAGAGGCGGCAATTCCAGGTCCGGGCAGATGCGTTCCGTCCACGGCCGATACCAGGACAGGCTTCGTGCGTCAAACAGGGGTGAGCATTGGCTGGCCGAATGAAAGTCCAGAGCGTACTGCCCGGTGAGCCGGTAAGCCAGAAACGAAGCAGGCATAAACAGGCGCCTTGCGCGCGCGAAGATGTCGGGTTCCTGTTCGCGCACCCATGCAAGCTTCGGTCCCACAGCCTGAGTAGATAGGTGTGATCCGCCGCGACTCAGGATGGCATCGGCTCCGAGCTCAGCTGTGATTTCTTCAATCTGCTTCGTGGAGCGGGTGTCTACGCCGTAGAGGATAGCTGGGCGTAACGGCGAACCGTGGGCGTCGGTGAGTAGTACGCAGGGGCCCATACCGCTGACCCCGACCGCGACCACCGTCTCGTCGTGACCAGAGGTCAGTTCTGCAGCGACTTGGGTGAATTCTTCCCACCAGATTTCGCCTGACATCTCCACATGGCCCGGACGGGGGCGGGACACCTGGTGCTCGCGGATTACAGAACGTACCACCGTTCCGCCGGGGGTGACGAGTACTCCTTTGCTGCTGGAGGTTCCCACGTCGAAGCCTAAGTACACAGGGTTTCCCAATTGTTCTCCTGGTTCGGACTGGTCGTTGCTTTCAAAGCCGCGAGGCACGGACGACGGGGGAAGGACTCGGCACCGGTCGTCGCTGGTTCGCCGGGTAGCGGAGGACTTGATGGCGTAAATAATGGGCGGTAGCGGTAGCCCGTGAGGCTGACGCTACCGCCGATGTTTTGTTCCCACGGTTAGGAGTGGAGGTTGACACCAGCTCGCTGGGCAAGAACGCGGGCCAGTGCGGATGCGTTCAGGTCGCCCAAACCCTGCTCGAGTGCTTCAGCGAGAATTCCGGCCGCGGCCTCGGTGCCCGGGATTGAGGCGCCGACCTCGGCAGAGAGCTGCCGGATCAGGCCGGCGTCTTTGTGCATTAACTTAAGCGCGAAGGACGGTGTGAAGTCGTCCTGCCGGATGGCAGCTCCCACCCCGCTGTATATGGGCGTGCGGAAATCGGTAACGGCAACGACATCGAGCATCTTGTCCAGATCCAGCCCGCTTGCAGCGGCCAGGCTCATGGCTTCGCCAAGGGAGAGCAACTGGGCCGCAACGAGGAGGTTTCCGACGAGCTTCATCCTGACACCGGATCCGCCCGGGCCCATGTAATGCACACTTTCGCTGATGGCCTCGAGGACCGGCCGGACCTCCTCTAACGCTGCCTGATCGCCGCCGACGACTGTCCATAGTCCGCCGTTTGCCGCCTCCGCTTTTGACCCGAAGACGGGGGCGTCGAGGAAACGAATTCCTTTTTCTTCGTACGCATGACTTTCCCTGCTCGAAAGTTCCACCGAGATCGTTGACAGGTCAACAACGATGGATTCTTTGCTAACGTTTTCGAGCACACCACCGGGTCCGAGCGCGACCTGTTCGACGGCGGCATCGTCGCTGAGGCAGTACAGGACGACGTCGCTGCCTTTGATTGCGTCGGCGATGGAGGGGGCGGTTGTCGCGCCGGAGGGGATCGCTTCCGGGCGGGGGGTGCGGTTCCAGACGGTGAGATTATGGCCGGCAGCGGTGATGTTGGCTGCCATTCCGGCGCCCATGGTGCCGGTTCCTAGGATGGCGACCCGGGTCATGCGGTCACGCTCGCTTTGGCCCAGGACTGCAGGAAGCGCCAGAAGGCCGTTGCGCCAGGGTCCTGCAGGCCGATGCTGCGTTCCTGTAACCAGGCCGCACGCCCTCGTCTGGACTGCAGTGCGCGCGTGTCGACGACTGCCTTTTCCGCAGCTTCGATGGCGGCATTAAGTCCGTTTCGGGCATCGTCGGAGTTGGCGAGGGCTTCCGCTGCGGGTGCGATCGCGTCGAGGATCGTTTTGTCACCGACCTCGGTTTTGCCGCGCTGGGCGATGTTCGCGCCGGCTGCCTTCAGGAAAGTTGCGGCGGCGTGGACGTCTACCGTATCTACGGTTGCCCAAGCCTTGGAGCCTGCCAGCAGGCCTCCGGCGACGAGGGCGGCCATCGTGGAGGGGTTGGCGTTGGCGAATGCTTTGGCGCAAGTTCGGGCGATGTCTGCTGGGGACGTTCCTTCCGGCAAGTCATCGAGGGCTTCGATGACTGCATTCGCGCCGAGAGTGATGGTGATGCCGAGGTCGCCGTCGCCTAGTGCCTGGTCCAGGTCTCGTAGTTCGTCCGCATAGGTGGTCAATTCGGCCAATGAGTTCTGGATGGTGCTGATGAGTTCTGAGTGCATGTGATCACGGCTCCAGGAAGAAGGGGGAGGAAGCGGGGGCGTTGAGCAGGCTGAGCCGTTCGTCGTTCAGCTTCAACAGCGAAATCGATGCTCCGGCCATCTCAAGGCTCGTGGCATATTCGCCGATGTAGTTCTTGGCGATGTGGATGGATCGTCCGCTGAGGATCTGGTGTACGCGCCGGTATATGACGTAGAGCTCTTCCAGGGGGGTGGCGCCCATGCCGTTGATGAGTACGGCTAGTCGGTCGCCGGCGGTCAGGTCGAGGTCCTTGATCAGGGCGTCGACGATTCGGTCGGTGATTTGATCGGCTGTTTCCAAAGGTCCGCGGTGAACGCCGGGTTCGCCGTGAATGCCGATCCCGATTTCCATCTCGCCGTCATCGAGGGTGAAGCTGGCTTCTCCTGTGGTCGGCAGGATGGTAGGGGAGAGCCCGATTCCCATGGTGGCCGTGTTTTCCACGACATCCTCAGCGACACGTGCGACTTTTTCGAGGGTGTCGCCGCGCTCGGCTGCAGCGCCCGCTGCCTTATATGCGAAAACGATGCCGGCAACTCCGCGGCGGTCTTCTTTACGTTCTCTGGGTTGGCTTGCAACGTCGTCGCGGCCGAGCACGGTGCGGGTTTCGATGTCTTCGAGTTCGGCGAGGTCGGAGGCGAGATCGAAGTTGAAGACATCGCCGCCGTAATTGCCGTAGAGATAGAGAACTCCTGCTCCGCCGTCCACGGCTTTGGTGGCCTCAAAGCATTGCTGGGAACTGGGCGAGCTGAACACGTTCCCAATTGCCACAGCGGAACAGAGACCCCGTCCGACGTATCCCTTGAAGAGCGGCAGGTGTCCGGAGCCTCCACCGGTAACAATGCCGACTTTGCCCCTGACCGGGGCATCTGCCCGTATCAGGATTCGGGGGTCCTCACCGGGGGTGCGCACTTTATCGGGGTGCGCAAGCAGGATCCCTTCGATCATTTCGTTAACGAAGTTCCCTGGCTGATTGATGATCTTCTTCACTTCATCGGCTCCTTCTGAGCGGGTAGGATACGGGCGCGGCGGCGAAAGTGCCGACCCAAGTTGAGTTTGCTGTTTCCGACGACCATCACGGAGATAAGAATCACGCCCTGGGCGATCGCATATGCGTATGACGAAAGGCGAACGGCGGTGAAACCGCTTGCTACGACTTGAAGGGTCAACGTAGCGAGAACCACGCCCCAGACGGTAGCGAAGCCGCCGTTCGGGTTGGTACCGCCCAGCACGGCGATCACGATCACGAGCAGGACGTAGGAGGCGCCGTAGTCGGCCGATGCTGTGGGGTTACGGGCAATGAAGAGCAGTCCCGCGATCCCCCCGAGCGTGCCGGTGATGAGGTATGTTCTCATCAGCACATGGGAGGGTCGTATGCCCGAGTATTTTGCGGCAACCGGGTTGGCACCGAGGAGCTGGATGCGAAGGCCCAGCGGAGTGCGGGTAAGCAGGACGCCCATGACGACTGCCATGGCAAGGAACGCCACAAACAACACCGGGACGCCGCTTACGGTGGCGGCGCCTAAGGCGGTAAGGCCGGACGGTGACCCGTATAGGGTCTTTCCGCCCGTCCAGGCGACTGCGAGGCCGTTGTAGATCTGCATGGTTCCGAGGGTGGCGAGAATTGGGGTAATTCCTACTTTGGAGACCAGAAAACCGTTGATCGCTCCGCCGGCCGCCCCGACCAGAAGGCCGAGCAGCACCAGCAAGGGAAGCGCGGACTCCCCCTGCTCACCTAATGCGGTGTAGGCGGTGGAAATGGTGATCGCCGTGAGGTTGGCGACCGAGACGAGTGACAGGTCAATTCCGCCGGTGAGCATCGCGAGCGTCATTGCGATGGCGATCACGCCGACTTCGGGGGATGCCAGCGCGAGGTTTTGCAGGTTTGTTCCGCTGGGGAACACAGCCGGCTTCAATGCTGTGAAGATCGCGAATGAGAGGACCAGTAGGACGAGCATACGGCCCACGCTTGATTCGACGCGTGTGCGTTGCAGGAGTTGGCTCCATCGTGAGTCGACGGTTGCGTTGGCTTCTTGCAGTGGAGAGCGGGTGTCATTGGTGATCATGCGATTGCCTCCGAAGGAACCGGTTGTGCGCTGAGGGGGCGACGGTTCCGGCGGCGGCGCGCTGTCACCGCTTGAACACCCACGCCGAGTACTAGGAGCACGCCCACGGCTGTCCGCTGCCAAGCGCTGGGGACACCTGCGAGGATGAGGCTGTTGTTAATGACCTGAACCAGGAGAACGCCCAGCACCGTACCCAGTACAGATCCCTTTCCACCGAAGATGGACGCCCCTCCCAGGATGACCGCTGCGATGGTGTCCAGTTCACTGCCGACAAGGAGCTGCGGGCTGGCGCTGCGTCCCATGATCACGTAGAACATTCCACCAATGGCCGCCATTGCACCAACGAGGACATAGACGATCATCTGAGTGCGTGCCACGCGGAATCCGGCGCGGTGCGCCGCTTCGCCGTCGTCACCAACGGCGAAGACTGCTCGGCCAAACATCGTCCGACGCAGCACCCACGAGAGCAGGAACGCCATTGCAAGCGCCGGAACAATGAACAAGTGCAGGTAAGCCTGGCCGTTCTGCGTGCTGACCTCTGCGACGTTCGTGGTCGAAAGAGCGGCCATCGATGAGGGCAGGTCCGCTATGTACTGTGAACCGACAAACGTCAGAAGCGCTCCTTTGAAGATCCCTTGGGTGCCCAGGGTCACGATCAAGGTCGGGAGGCGGAACCGAGATATGACCGCTCCGTTCACCGCTCCAAGTGCAGCGCCGATCAGCAGTGCCACGACGAAGGCTGAGAGGACACCCACCGTGTCCAACCCGTTGTCGAGGATCCTCGTCGTGCTATAGGCGGCGAAAATGGCAACGGCTGCGAAAGATACATCGATGCCGCCTGAGATGATGACCACCAGAACGCCGAGTGCAAAGATCAACGGAACTATGGACCCGCGCAAGATGGAGAAAGCGGTAGGCAGGGTGAAGAAGGTTCCGTTTGCGAGGGACATGCCGATAACGAGTACGATCAGGACGAGGGCGAGGATGCCTTCGTTGTTGGCTCCTCGGAGCCGACGTAGGAAGCTGGGGGTGTGATTCATGCTGCCACCTTCTCCCTGATCGATTCGATGGTGACGGCGTCACCTTCAAGAACATCGGTGATCCGGCCATGCCGGACGACTAGTACGCGGTGGCAGCTGGCAACCAACTCGGGCGCATCGTCGGAGATGAGCATGATTCCCATACCGGAGGCTGCCTCGGCCCGCAGGATATTGAGAATCTCGGCTTTCGAGCCCACATCGACACCGACCGTTGGTCCGTTGAGGATGAGCACTTGGGGATTCCTGGCGAGCCATTTGGCCAGGACAACGCGCTGGGCGTTGCCGCCTGAGAGCGTCCTTACAGGCGCTTGAACGTTGGGGGCCTTGACCCGCAGCTGGGTGAATAATCGGTCGATGGTCGTCTTTACCGCATGGCGGTTCAGTAGACGCCCGCGGTTAACATGCTGATCGAGGGAACTGGCGATGATGTTGTCGGCTATGGGCTTATCGAGGAAGAGGCCCTGCGAGAGCCGGTCTTCGGGAACGTATCCGATGCCTGCGGTGATCGCGTCACGGATATGACGGAGACGAACGGTTTTGCCTGCAACCTTGACCGTACCGGCGTCCGGCGGGAGTGCGCCAAACAGGGATTCGGCAATTTCGGTTCGCCCGGACCCGAGCAGCCCCGTCAACCCCAGGATTTCTCCCCGCCGAAGCGAGAAGGAAACGGACGTATAGGCGCCCGCGAGTTCGAGCCCCTCGACCTCTAGAACCGCTTCCGCGGTGGGGACGAGATCGATGACGTTTCGGGTTTCGTCCAGCTTGCGTCCGGTCATGTGTTCAGCGATGACGCTGGACGTCAGACCATCGGCCCGGGCTGTAATCACGAGCTTGCCTGAGCGCAGGATGGTAACGCGTTGGGAGACTTGCAGCACTTCATCGAGTTTGTGCGAGACGAAGATCAGACCCACCTGGCGCGCCTTCAACCTTTCTACGACGGCAAGGAGCCTGTTGACCTCACTGTGCGTGAGGGCCGTGGTGGGTTCATCCATGATGAGGAGGCGGGCGTTGCTGTTCAGCGCGCGGCATATCGCCGTTAGTTGTTTGTCGGCGACCGAGAGTTCCTCGACCGTTGCGTCCAAATCAATGTTCAAGCCGAGGTCTTCGGTGACCGCCAGGGCTGCCTCGCGCGCCTCTCGGGGGCTGAACGTCCGCCTTCGGTTGGCGACCGAAGAAGTGATCGCGATGTTCTCGGCAACACTCAGGCTAGGGAACAGGGAGAAGTCCTGGTAGATAACCTGGATACCTTGCTTGATGGCGTTGGTCGTGTCCATGACAGTGTGGGTCACACCATCGATGACAATGGTGCCCGAATCAGGCCGTTCTGCGCCGGAGATGATTTTGATGAGCGTGGATTTGCCGCATCCATTTTCGCCCGCCAGGCAGAGGACCTCGCCCGGATAAACCTCGAGCGACACGCTGTCCAGAGCCTTCACTCCGCCGAAGGTCTTCACGATCTCACGCACCGCCAAGAGGGGGGTGGGCTGATCTGGTTGTGCTGTGGTCAAGGCACTCGATCCTTTCCATGGGGTGTGGGGGGGTGGGTCGCCCACACCGGGGGGGGTGAAAGGTGTGTTTTTTTGTGCCCTTGGCATCCGCTTTTATCGAGGCGTCGCCGAGGTAGACGTTGTCGTATCCCTTGAGTTTGGTCAGGTGGTGGTACCCCTCGATGCCGAGGTCCGTGCCCTCCTGAATTTTTCCGCCGGTGGCGATAATTCGGGCGGCTTCAAGCTGGGCCTGTCCTGCGAGGGCCGGGTCCCAGAAGAAGATCTTCTGAATGCTGCCGTTGGCCAGGTACTTGGCTGCGGCAGACGGGATGGAGGTGCCCATGACGCAGACCTTGCCGGTCAGGCCGGCTTCTTCGACGGCGCGGGCGATTCCTGGCACGTCGTTACCGGCCGAGCCCTCGAAACCCTTGATGTTGGGGTGCTTGGCGAGGACTTCCTTGGCCTTCTGATAGGCGGCGGCTTCATTGTCGGTGCTTTCAATGGGATCCTCGACGCGCTTCATTCCGGGGAAGTTCGCCGTCTGGTAGTCATACGCTGCTCCCACCCATTCCATGTGGGTCTTTGCGGTGAGGCCACCGACGAACTGAACGTAATCACCCTGGCCCTTCATGCACGTCCCAAGGCTCTTCATGATCTTTTGGCCATAGTCAGCGTTATCGAACGCTTCGATGTCCGCGTCCACGTTCTTGATGCCGGTGGCCTCGTGGGAAATGGTGATGATGCCTTTCGCTTTGGCTTGGGCGAGGACGTTAGAGAGGGCTTCCGGGGAGTTCGGTACCACCGTGATGGCAGTGGGCTTTTGCGCGATCAGGTCCTGGATGATCTGAATCTGCTTTTCGGGGCTTACATCGTTAGCGCCCTCTTCGCGTGCATCAATACCGGTTCGCTTAGCGTAGTCCTTGACGCCCACCTCCATCCGGTCAAACCAAGCGATGCCCTTTAGCTTGACGACCGTAACCATGGTCATGTCTGAAGGTTTGAGGTCCTTCGATCCTGTTCCTGAGCTGGCCGAACTGCCGCCGTTGACAGAGCCGCATGCTGAGAGGAGCACTATCGACATACATGCCGCCAGCGCTGCCGAGGTCCGCTTGAGATTCATGGCCACTTCCTTGTGATCGAAGAAATCGGTGGGATGCACGTTCGTGTGATCCGATGCACATCTAAGCACAGATGAACACCTGATGTCGAGCATGTTTCAAATAATCGCGCAGAATTCGTGCACGTATATGCGTGTTATCGTGCATTTGCTCGTGCTAATCTGAGGTTCAACCAATAGAAGGGGACGTAATGGCGCGTGACGAGCGAATCGTCGAGCTCGTCGATAAACATGGCTTCCAAAGCGTGGCGGGCTTGGCAGGGATGTTTGACGTAGATGCTTCAACCATCCGCCGCGACCTTGAGCGCCTCGCAGCCAAAGGCCTGGTAGTGCGTACGCACGGAGGTGCGGCCCCGTTTGGGGAGGGCCAGCGGGAGCCCGGGAACGCAAGCGGCTCACATTTGGCGGAGAAACGATCAATCGGTGCTGCCATGGCCCAGCGCCTCCACGAGAACCAGACAGTTCTGCTCGATGGCGGCACAACGTGCATTGAGGTTGCCCGGCACCTGCGCAGAATGCGACTGACCGTCGTCACGCACGACCTTAGGGTCGGCATTGAGCTGGCGGGCAACCCCGACGTAAACCTCGTCTTTGTAGGAGGGGAACTGCTCCCAACGACGACTTCCATGTGGGGACCAACCTCGCTGCAGCAAATAGAAAACCTTCGCGTGAATGTGGCGGTCTTCGGGGCCGAAGGCGTCACCGACGACGGCATTTACGCAATGTCGAGCTACCAGGTCGAACTCAAACGTAAAATGCGCGCCATCGCGGGGCAGGCATTTTTCGTTGCCGACAGCACAAAGTTTGGTCGTGATGCTTTGTTCAAAGTGTTTGGATTCGAGGACTTTACCGCCGGCATCACCGACGATGCTCTCGATCCCATCCGCGCGGCTGCGTGTCCCGTTCCGCTCATCCGAGTGTCGGCGAAAGGCTAGACTGCTGCCGTCGAGGTCGTTGCGTCACGAACATCTCCTTATCGCGACTGAAGCTGATCTGCAGCATCATGCGGAGATATGAGTCTCAACAACTATGTCTCGCAGGTCGGGTCTCAGAACGGGGGTTTCCGAGACCTGCCACCTGCTCGGGCGTCACACGCGCCAGAGGTCGAGTGACTCCCAGTCGTCAGGGACACCTATCGATTGGATCGTCAACGCGTGCGACGCAGGGAAGGCGCGGAAGAGCTCGGCCAGACGCAGCGCCCAGGATCGCTCAGCTTCGACTGACCGCAGCATGTAGGCGATGATCGCCAAGGCGTTGTAGGTACCGAGGTCCTTCTTGGGTGCATCCGGCGCGCGGAGATGGTCGAGGAGTGGCACGCTTCCGATCGGTGGCCGGGAGGGCGCGTTCTGGAGCTTGCGGTTGAAGAGGCGAGCGTGGTGGGCCGCGGCATTGCGCACGTAGTTCAAGCTGGCGAGCCAGCTGATCATCATCTTCTTCTTCGGGACGCCGAACGCGAGAGCAACTTCCTCAGCATCTTTCTGGAGCATGCCCCGGTAGAGATTAGAGAGGTGGCCCAGTTCCAGCAGTTCGGTCAGCGCCCACACTGGCATGTGATCGTCGTACTTCTCGCGGAAGTGGACGACGAACTGCTCGTCGGAGCTGTCCCGGCGCTGCCTGACCCGCTCCAGCCATTCGACCTGCTTGCTGGCCCGTGGATCACGGCTGTCAGTGTTCCCGCGGGTGAACGAGTCGTCGAAGCAATCGGGGTCTTCATGCGCGAATGCCGAAGCTCTTCCGAGCACATAGCCGGTCCGCATGCGCACCGCCACCTCGATGCGCTCCACGCCTTCCATGACCAGCAAGCGCAGTCGCCGATCGAATTCGATGATCGACTCGGCGTGGTGCACCGCGGTGCCTGGCCGGTACTTGTTCAACACACGGATCTTCGTATTGTCCTCGTCGTCCACGTACTCCTCGGACTCGAGGAATGAATACAAGTAGCCTGTCACGCGGTAGTAGCCAATCGACTGCAGCAGCCCGACCGCACGCGCCGGGTCGTCGACTTCAAGCCCACGCTGCGCGAGCCGCTCAACCTGCTCCTCGAGGGGCAGCCACTTCTTCGTGTACTCCACGGTGCGCTTCTCCTGCATAAAGAAAATCAGCCCGCGCCTTGCGGCAACGGGCTGATCGTGATGTATGTGAGCGTAGCACGGGTGGGTGACAGGCGTCTAAGAGGCCGCCTGCGTCGCCCGGTGCCGGTAGTAGGTCGCCTTGGACCAGCCGACAGTCTTGGCTGCTTCGATGACACCCAACCCCTCGTTCTCCACTAGGTGGGCGACAGTGCGCAGGTTCCGTGCCACCTTCGCCGGATCGACTGGTGGACGTCCGAACTGCATGCCGCGAGCACGCGCAGAGTCCACGCCGGCCTGAACCCGTTCCTGGATGAGCTCGCGTTCATACTCCGCGAAGGTCGCCATCAAATGCAGCATCAACCGACCCTCACGGTTGGACGGGTCGATGCCATCTGACAGCGATCTCACCGCGATTCCCCGGTTGTGGAGGTCTTCCACTGTGGTGATGACGTCGATCATGGAACGCCCGATGCGGTCGATGCGCCACACCACCAGCTCGTCGCCACTATGGAGTCGATCGTCGAGGTTTGCCCATCCAGCGCGCGACCTGGCTTCCTTGGAACCGGAGACCTGATCGGAGAAGATGGCACTGTCCTTGACGCCTGCATTGATGAGTGCCCGGCGTTGCAGATCGTCATCCTGTTTGTCCTTTGTTGACGTGCGGGTGTAGCCATACTTCATCGACCCCTCCTGCCCGGAAGCAGCGCTGCTTCGTCCAGAGCAGCCTTTACCCACACGCTCAATCGCCACAACCCGAACCCGGCACCGGCGATGAGGCCGACGAGCCCGATCCCGGCGGCGATCTTCAGCCACAGGGCCCACTCTTGGTCCATCGCCCACCGGACACCGACGACAAGAGTCCAGATGGTCATCACGCCCATGAGCAATACCGTGGCCACGGGGATCAGAGTGAGGCTCATGCGAGCAGCTGTTGCCCATCCCAACGGTTTTTGGAGGTGCTCGGCTACTTCCACAAGTCGTTCTGCGCCCTGACTGGCCGCATTGAGGCTTCCAATGGCTGCGTCGACTCGTTGAGTGGCCCCGTCGGCCACTGCCGTTGCTGTCTCGTTGATAGTCGTTACCGCCTTGTCCTTGGTCGCGATGATTGCCCTTCCGGCGGCGTTGAGTGCCTGCTGGTACTTCTGGTCGAATCGGTTGGCATGGTCAGAGTTCCAAGCCGTCGTGGTCTTTATCTGACTCGTCGATGCGATCAGCGACGAAACTGCGGATTCGATCTGCTTTCCGTCGATCACGCTGGCGAGCGAGCTTAGCGTCTGCCCGATCTCGCGCAGCTCGTTCCTCACGTTCTCGCTCGTCAAGGAGTCGCTGGGTGCGGGCACGGATGCTTGCGTGATCGATTGCCGGAGCTTGTGCTCCAGGGCCTCGATCTTCTTGCTCGTTTCCTGGTCCATGATCTTCACGTATGAGGCGAGCTTCTGCTGTCGCTCCGCCAACCCTGCCAGACGGCTGTTCTGCGCCTCGACGGCGGTAAGGATCGAGGTCAACACCTCCATCATCCTTTCGGATTGCTCCACGGGCAATGTCGACTGCGCGTCTTGCTGCTTCAGCCGTTCTAGTGCTGCGCTCATTGTCTTGTTCCTTCTGAATCTGGTTCTGTTGGTGGTAGTCGAAGAATGCTTGTGCGCCCTCCGGTGTGAAGTCCGTTGAGAGAACCGAGGTACGCTTTCGCCGCTCGGCCCGACCGGTTTCACCGCGTCGGTCCTCGATGTAGAGCGTCCAGGTCTCAAGACCTTCGCGCTTGCCCTTCTTGACGACCGACGTGTGGAGCCGCATCCGGGGCGGAACCCCGCCGTCATCCAAGGACAGCTGATTCTGTTCGTCGAGCACGCCAACGAGAGCCGCCTTGTTCGTCGAGCGAGGGTCTCCGAGAGCGGCCATCATGCGATCGCCCATCTGCCGGTCCATAGACCCCTCAGCAAAGTCTTCCCGACGAAGCTCCCAGTCCTTCGGCTGGTGGTCCACTCGCTTGACTACTGATAGACCGTGCTCAAGCATCAGCTCGTCGTTCGCCGATTGCACACCACGCTGGTCACCAGACTTCCGGTCGTGGAACGTTCTGTACTGGGAGAGCGCTTTGCCGGTCACGTTGTTGTGGTTAATCACAATGACGTGGTTGTGCACTTTCCCACCACGGCCGTCGATGTGCGTGACAACGAGGGCGTCCGAGTTCGGGTGCATCTTCTTGGCAAGGAGATACCCGAGATCATTAGCCCACTGCACGTGGTTTGAGTTCTTCGGATTGAACTCCTCGTCGCTGAACGACTGCCGGTAGTGCAGGACTTCGACCTCACGCCGCGTGTTCTGTGTCGATGCCCGTGCCCGGGTTGCGAACGCGCCAGGTGGCCCCGGGACATCGCACGTAATAGCCACACCCCGTTCATCGTTCAAGCCACGGACGTATCTTTCAGTTTCGGCAGCGCTATTGCTGGGACTGTAATGGGTGGTGCTCATCCGGCCCTGCGATCGCCAAAAAGATCACGCACTTCGCGTAGAAGTTTCATCAGCTCAGCTGTGTCGATGCTGAGCGAGACGGGTTCACCTGCGCGGGCACGGCGGTCGAGATCATTGACGTTGATGGCCAGCGGTCGAATTTGTGCAGCCAATGCTCGGACATCCACCGACACTTGAGCTCGCTGTTCGCCACCGATAAGTGCAGCTGCAACAACAGCATCGAGCTCATCCGTCCGCGATGCATGCAGAGCATCCCGGACGACGGACTTCACCCACACTCCGGGCTGAAGCCCGAGGCGGTGCGCGCGGGCGCGCACAGCTGGAAGTGTTGTGTGGCCGAAGTCCACGTCGAGCTTCGCCCGACTGGAACGACGCTTCGCGCCGTTGCTCGGACGCACAGCTGTCATAGCATCCCGACCGGCGTTGCTTGGGGTGTCGGGGTGCTGATCCATCTGTACGTCAGAGCGGCAAGCAGTAGCCCCGTCAGACACTTCGCTGGCGCTCGTGTCTTCCTGGGCTGCTTGCGAGGGGGCTGAGCCCCCTTCGATCCCCGAGACGGACGAAGCGTTGGACTCGTCGTCCATCATGCGCCCGCACCCAACGTTCCACCTGGCTCGCCGAGGTTCGTCGGCGCCGACGAACCTGTATCAGCTGACGGACGAACAGTCCTTGAGCCCTTGGACTTGGCGGCCGCGAGAATCTCCACGGCCTCACCCGAAAGTCGTTCATACACGGTGGTGTCCTGCTCGCGCAGAAGTTCGATGACCTTCGCATCAATCTTCGTCTGTTCGGCTGCCGCATCCCGCTTGAGCTTGGCGATGCGATCCGAGGCCTGTTTCCTGGCCTTGGCAATTTCGGCGTCGAGGTAAGTGGAGATCATGTTCGTCATGGTGACGACCTTTCTTTTAAGAGAGTTACGTGCGGAGCCGACCCGCGATGGCGGCGACCACTCTGTGGTGGTCCGGGATATTTTCTTAGCGTTAGTACGACAACAGATCAGTGTTGCAATGGGTCCGGGGTGTGCCACCGTCATGGCGAAGCAGAGGCGCGGCCGCCATGATGCGCGTTCAATTGCCACCCGCAAGGACGTCCGGCCTTGGTAGGTCCTGCGGAGATATCGGCCATGCGCTGGTGATCTGATCGGCATGTAGTTCTCGAAGTACCCTCGCTTCCACGGAGGGCTTGGTTCATATGGTTGAGGTCTCAGACAGAAGCAGCATGCTAAAAGAAATGTGCCCGTGATTCGCGATCCTGTTTTCTGGTGTCTTGTTGGCTGCGCGCAGCAGGACTGAGGGATTCCGTCTGTCGCATTGTTTTGAGTGTGTTGAAGGCGGGCGCGGCTCGGGAAGATGCCGACTCCGCTGCATTCGCATTGCGGGCTGACCAGGAGCAGTCCGGTGCTAACTAACAAGTCACCGCACCAAGTCGCGCGGTCTGTTCTCACGATCGCGCATCCATGCGGTCAGGTCTTGAGGGTCGATCCGCCAACGGGCGGACTTTTCATATCCTCCGACGTTGATCGCACGGAGGTCTCCTTTGGCGATGAGTTGGCGGATCCACCAAGGGGTCACCCCTATCACCATCGCTGCGTCTTTTACCTCGAGTAGTGCATAGTCCCGGCTGATGCTGTCGAGAATGCTTGTCAGAGTTGTGTGGATAGTGCATTGCATAGGAATGCCTCTCGGACTTCGGGTTGAAGATCCGATGCCGTACGCATCTGGCGTACATCGGCCCCGTACGGCCTCGTGGCCGGTTTCGTTCGCCTCATTCGAGACGCAAGCAGCTAGGTTGGCTGCGCTTTGACGGTTCGGCTCCGTGGAGCCTGGCAACTCCAGTGTACCAAAATGGTAGCGATTTGTACTAGTGTGTGTTGTATGAACGAAGCCAACAACCATGCTGAGATTGACGTGCCATCCGAGAGTGAGATGCTCAAGGCGGCCTACCGTAGTTCCGGCTTGACCATTGGTGACCTCGCGGTTGCAACCGGACTGAGTGCGGGAACAATACATATCGCCTTGAACGGTTTCCGATATCGTGCAGGCAAGGCGAATGTCGCGATTCCGCCAGACCGCACACTAGTTAAGTTGGCCTCCGCGCTTGCCATTCATCCGGACGTTCTCCGCGTCCACGATCGCTCCCGTGCTGCAGATTTGCTAATTGAAGCCAGCCGCGTCCAACCACCACAGGAGGTTTCCTTCGCATCTGAGCGTGAAGCCAAAGCGGCTGTGGCCGGGAGGTCCGTCCTCGTGCGGCAAATCCTTGGTCTGTTTTCCGCTGACGAGCTCCGAGAGGAGCTTGAGCGCCGGGACCAGGTGGAGCACGAGCTCTTGAAACGCGAGGCCGAGAAAGACATCTCCGAAACTCTGATGACGGACCGGTGGCCACTATGACCGTGCATGATCTCTGGACCGGGCTGTCCAAGGCTGAAGTCGCCCAGAAGCGTGCACGCAACGCACCGCGCTGGCAGAGAAGATGGCGAGACGGCGTTGGAAGGGGCGTGCCTCAACGCAAGCAGTCTTACAAAGAGCATCAGAAAGCTCAGGCGTACCAAGACGATGCCAACCAGATGGGCCTTCCCAAGGCTCGGGCCGTACGCACAGCCTCCGTGACAGTGGGCACCCTCCTGGATCGCCATCTGGCTGCCAAGGCAGACCCGACGAGTTCGCCCAACACCGTGAGTGCGGATTTGCACCACGCAGGTGTCGTCCGTGAGGCATTCGGCGACCGTGTCGTCTCGACCCTGGACACTACGGAGATTGAGATTTGGGCGCGGCGAGAGGGTTTGGCCCCTTCGTCGCGGAAGAAGCAGGTCGAGATCCTCCGGGCAGCCTTCAAGCGCGGCGTTCACGACAGGCTCGTTGACGCCGACCTCACGGACGGTATCGTCGTTTCCCTCGGCCATGTGGAACGCCCCTATTGGTCGTCCGAAGAGCTCATGGCCGTCATTGCGGCTACGCCAAAGGTTGCTGACAAGGCGCTCTTGGGGGTCCTCGGTCTGATGGGCGTGCGCTCCGGCGAGGCCCGGTCGCTCCTTGTCGGCCACCTGATCGACGGCAGACTCTGGGTCAGAAATTCGGGATCCGGCACAGACACGACCAAGACCCGTGCCAGCCGCCGCCGCCTTCCGGTGCCTGAGGCCATGCTGCCTTGGCTGCTTGAACTTTCCTACGGACGCCCCGAGTCGGCTCACCTGTTCGAAAGCCCGCGCAAGCCCGGCCATCCGGTCGGAAAACGGTATGTGTCTGACGTAGTGACCCGCGGCGTCACCCGGGCGAACGCGGGCCGAACCGAAAGGATCGCCCGTATCAACGTCCACGGGCTGCGGCACACGTTCGCCGCCATCGCCCTCTCCGAGGCCGGCGGGGACATCTTGTCTGTCAGTCGGGCACTGGGCCACTCCAAGCCTTCGACCACCCTCAACGAGTACGGCCATCTGGCCCCTGCTGGACTTGAGCCGCTTATGGCAAAGATTGACGGCCTTGTCGCGGGAAGGGGAACGCTCGAGTGACGACGGTCTCCTCCGGGTCGGCCACGGGAGGATATTTGACGCTGAAGGCTGTGTTGCTGGAGGAGCCGCTCTCAAAATGAGCTGAGAACTGCTTCGTGCACTACGAACATCCATGCCGCTCACCAGGCCTACTAGGCACTGCCTTCATAACCCATTTGGTATGTTCTAGCATGAGCATCGATCGTTACACAGCCCCGGCATCCACCGTATTCGAAGGCCTCGATCAGGCTATCGAGCGCATTACGGGTGCAAGCATGAGGTCGGATCAAATTGCTATAGGGGAATCGCTCTACTGGGGAATCACCCTCGATGAGCTGCTGTATAAAGCACACGGGACGCGCTATGAGCTTGCTCGGGACATTGACTCGCATGGCGCGTGTGTCAACGGCGCACGCTTGGCGAGGAACGCAATTACCCATGGCGCCGTGCTTGTCCAGTCGATTCAGGGCGGCCTGACGTTCCCAATGACGTTCCCAGTGTTGTTTGGGGCACCGGCGTGGTTGCCCCTGGATCGCATCGTCGCACTTGCCCGCCCGCGAGCATCTAGTCGGTTGTCAGCCCAAAAGGCGAGCTACGCAGCTCACTTCGCGACTAGGCCGCCTGCCGAACCGCCGCGTAAGTTACGAGACTGGATCGTGGTGGCGGCAGACATGGGCTTCACGCTGTAGTTTAGAGATTAGAGCTGTTATCCATTTGAGTGGTGAGACCATTCCAGCGTCGCCTGAAAGAGTCCAGTTCTCGCAGAGGAAGCGCCTCCGCAGTGCAGAAGATTATTCTGTTCCCTCAAGGTATGCGGTAAAGGCAATGAAGTCTTGCAGAGCTGCGCAAAATGGGCGTTCCGGAGACGCTTCTAGCATTGGTGCGCCCCAAGTGCGCCCCAACTCTTCCAAACTCTTCATTTACCAGGGTAAATTTCATCTGGTTCCATGCTTTGCAAGCAGGGGGTTCGGGGTTCGAGTCCCCGTGCCTCCACCATAAGGAAAGTCCCGGACAATGGAAACGTTGCCCGGGATTTTTTCGTTTCGTTACCTAACGCTCTTGCACACCCATAAGCTTGAACGGTGACTTTTTTGATCGCCGCGATCGGCGTATTGGGTGTGGCGTCCTCGGGACCTCTCATTGCTGCCACCTTGGGTGGCACAGCGGTGACAGCCCTTGCTATCGCGTTTTGGCGCAACGCCATCGCCTCAGCCCTGATGGCTGCACCCGTACTAATCAAAAATCCTGGTTCTTTTCGTCGCGTCACCCGAAGTGAGCTGCGCTGGTGCGCGATTGCCGCCGTCGCACTGGCTTTCCACTTCGCGTGTTTTATCACCGCTCTGCAGCTAACCTCCGTGGCCGCTGCCACGGCACTGGTTTGCCTCCAATCGGCGTGGATAGCTGTCTTCCAGCTGCTCCGGGGCACCAAACACCGCTGGCCGGTCTTGGTAGGCCTTGGAATCGCTTTCTGCGGCGTTCTAGCCATCACAGGAGTCGATATGGGCTCTTCCCACGAAGCAATGCTTGGAGACCTTCTAGCGGTCGCTGGCGGCGCCCTGGCAGGGATGTACACCTTAGCTGGGGGCCGCGCACGCCAAACGATGACCACCGGAACCTACACCACCCTCTGTTACGGCCTCTGCGCGGCAGTGGTGGCCGTCCTAGCGCTGCTGACCGGTCAGCGGCTCGTAGGGTTCGACGCCGCAGGCTGGGCTGGGATTTTTGCCATCACCCTTGCGGCGCAACTGTTAGGGCACACGGCTTTCAATTATTTGCTCGCCACCATGAGCCCATTGGTGGTCTCGATGATTATTTTGTTGGAGATCCCAGGGGCAGCCATTCTTGCCGCTATTTTTCTGGGCGAAGTACTCCCGGCTGGCATTTATCTGGCTCTGATCCTCATCCTTGGTGGATTGGCCGTAGTGGTTGCTGGGCAACGTCGGGGCAAAAAGATCCCACCGATTGCCGAGCTAGGCGCCGACTAGCTACAGATACTGAGTTCTAGGATCCGCTGTCTAAAAACCTCGGCTCACATTCATTGGGTTAGATTCCCCCGCGGCGGGTGGGTTGGCCGGTGTTAGCCGTATGAATGGCCCGCAAAAGCTTCGCTGGGAAGTAGACGGAGAAAAACACCACCATAGGGGCTTTGAGAGCCATTTTGGTCACATTGTGGGCCTTGTAGGTGCGGTCAAAGCGGTGCACGTAATAACGGTAGTCCTTGGGTGAATCCTCGAGCCGGCGAGCCGACATCCCCGAGACCATCTGGGGCCAGTATTGAACTTTGAGTTGATGCTCGGCCAAATGCAGGGACAGGTCAATGTCCTCATGCATTTCGTCTTTCTCATCGCGGCAGGCTTCGTCGCAAATTTGTTCCCACGCACTTTTGCGAAGCGCCATATTGGAGCCAAACAGGAAGTGGTACTGGTGTTTGGCGAGGCGGAGCATAAGTTGGCGCATCCGGTCATCAGCTTTGAGCCCAAAGCGCCGCATGGGCATGTCGTAATAAACCACTGGGCCGGTAGCAGCCTGCACATTGTCATCCGCGAAAGCCTTTTGAACCTGTTCAACCCAATCCGGTTCCATCACCGAGTCCGCGTCAATACGCCCCAAGATCTGACCGTTGGCATGGTTGAGGCCATAATTTCGGGTGGGGATCAATCCTTGCTCGGTGTGCTGACTAAGCAGTTTGATAGGTGTGTCCGGGTACTCAGTCTGCATTTGACGCACAATCTGCACGGTGCGATCCGTAGACTTGTTATCCACCACAATGATTTCCCCGGCCGGCACGGACTGGTAGATGGCAGCGATCAGGCACTGCCGGATGACCGATTCCTCGTTATATGCCGGGATCACAATAGAGACGCTCAAAGCCGCGGAGGCATCAGCCTGCGCGGTTGGGTTGGGTCTATGAGGAGACATCGAACACAAACTTAGCATTAGCTCAGAAAACAGAACGGACCCTGCCGGTGGCGGGGTCCGTTCTTAGCTTTAGCTGCGCTTAGTTCTCGCTAGCCTTGTCAGCCTGGTTCTGCATGCTTGAGGCGATGTTCTTCACAGCCGTCTTAGCATCCGTGGCTACTTTAGGGGTGGCCTCGGCATTTCCTGCTGCGGGCTCCTCGACTGCCTCCTCAGTAGTTTCAGCAACGTGCTTTGCCTTTTCAGCAACAGCGTCCTTAGCTTCTTCGGCAGCGGCGGAGACATCGTCCCCAACAGCCTGAGCTGCTGCAGCGGCTTCAGCCTTGGCGTCTGCAGCTACGTCACGAACCGTGGTGGACGGTGCCGGTGCGGCAGGAGTCTTCCACGGGTCTTCGACGGGGCGCGTGGCCTTCCAAGCTGCAACACCTGCAGCCACGGCTGCGGCGATGATGCTGAAGATCAAGAATCCACGGTTTTTGGGCTTGGGCGCCGGGGCAACTTCAGAGCCGATCTTCTTCGCAGCATCCTGTGCGAACTTCTGAACGTTCTTGGCCTGCCTAGCTGCCTTCTTGCCCTGATCCTGCAACTGGTTTACTACGCCAGCATCTGCCAGACGCTGTGCAACGGCGTCCACCTGAGCTGGAGCGTTTTCCAGGCTGCGGTGCACGGCGTCAGAGGCGTGACCAATCTGTTCGGAGAGCAAAGGCAAGTACTCGCCAACTACTTTGTCGCGGGCCTGACCCAACGCCGGGGCAGCTTTATCAAAAGCGCCCTGAAGCTTTGGCGTGGCGTCTTCCACGGCGTCGTGAATCCGCGGGCCAAGCTGGGCCAAGGAATCCTGAAGCTTCGGCGTAACTACTGCAACGCCGTCGGCCAAATTGTGAGCGGCTGACTTGAGGCCTTCTTGAATCTTGGGCGAAGCGGTATCCAGCCCTTGCTGAATACGTGGAACAGCCCAGTTCACTGCGGCCTCTACTCGCGGTGTGGCCCAGTCTTTGGCGGTTTCAACACCGGAGACCACACTCTGTTCAAGGTCGCGGGCAATACGATCTGTCTTTTTCACAACTACCTCCCGGTCAGAACGATCCTTATAAAGGGGTTCGCTGTTAGCCTACGTGCCTTGGGCTATCCCGGCTATTCTCGCGCGCAGAATGTATTGGGATTTCACCGAACGCTGAACTCATTCACCATCCAACCAACGCACCAAGACCCGTGAAAGAATGAAGTTATGACTGCTATCGCAACTGCCAAAGCAACCCTCCACACGAGCCTGGGCGACATCGTCGTTAACCTCTTCGGTAACCACGCTCCTAAAACCGTTAAGAACTTCATCGGTCTCGCCACTGGCGAGCAGGCATGGACCCACCCCGAAACCGGTGAAGACAAGACTGGTACCCCGTTGTACAACGGCACCATCTTCCACCGCATCATCAAGGACTTTATGGTTCAGGCCGGCGACCCCTTGGGCCGCGGCGTTGGTGGCCCGGGCTACAAGTTCGACGATGAAATCCACCCGGAATTGAACTTCAACTCCCCGTACAAGCTGGCCATGGCCAACGCCGGTATCCAGGGCGGCCGCGGCACCAACGGCTCACAGTTCTTCATCACTACCGTGAACACTGACTGGCTTCAGGGCAAGCACAGCATCTTTGGCGAGGTTGCTGACGAGGAATCTCGCAAGGTTGTTGACGCGATTGAAAGCGTTCGCACTGGCATGGGTGACCGTCCGGTAGAAGACGTAGTCATTAACAGCATTGATGTAGAGCAGCTTTAAGCCTCTATGAGCTATGGAATTCCGGCGGCACAGCCGTCCGCTGATACCCCTGTCTGTCCGCGACACCCGGACCGCCCCTCGTATGTGCGCTGTCAGCGCTGTGGGCGGCCGGCATGTCCGGAGTGCCAGCGGGCGGCCGCCGTCGGATTCCAATGCGTTGACTGTGTCAACGAAGCCCAGCGTTCAGTAGCGGGCAACAAAACTATTTATGGCGGCACGGTCCGTGCTGGCCGGCCCATGGTCACTCTGGGCATTATTACGCTCTGCGCTGTGGTGTACATCCTGCAATGGATCGTCCCCAATGACGCAGTGTTCCAAAATTTCGCCTTCGCGAACATTTATGCGAGCCCCGAGTCCGGTGTGTTCGAACCGTGGCGCATGCTGAGCTCGGCGTTCCTCCACTCGCAAGGGTTCATTCTCCACATTGCGCTCAACATGTACTCGCTGTGGATCTTTGGCCAAGCCCTGGAACCCCTGATTGGCCGCGCCCGATTCTTAGCGCTTTATCTGCTCTGCGCCATCGGCGGGTCCGCAGGGTTCTTGCTCTTGACCCCCATGGTTCCCGTTATTGGCGTGGTGGGAGCATCAGGCGCCATCTTTGGTCTCTTTGGTGCCATGGTGGTTATCCAACGGCACCGCGGCGGTGACATCCGCCAGCTTCTAGTGCTGATCGGTATCAACGCCGTCCTGGGATTTATGGTCAGCGGAATCGCATGGCAGGCCCACCTAGGCGGCTTGATTACTGGCCTCCTCGGGGCTGCCGTGATCGCCTACGCACCCAAGGGACCCAAGCGGAACCTCCTGCAGGTTCTGGGTCTGCTGTTGGTCCTTGCCGTGGTGGTTGTGGCTGTGTGGATCCGCGTACAAACCGCAACGGTCTAGGTTCCGTTTTGGGGCTTTCTGAACCCGTCTTATCCACAGGGTTTGTCCACAGTGTTAATAACTTACAAGCGTGTAATTCACTGACGTTTTGGGCCTAAATCACCTGCATCCTGTATGTCCAGAATCGGATCCACATTGGTTATCCCCACTTGTGGATAACTTGTGGGTAGTGCTGTGTGGAAATGTGGACAGTTCTCCCAAGGGAGAAGGTCCCTATAGTGGACGGGCCTTACATGGGCAGTTTGCCGCAGGAACTCTGCGGACCAGCACCGGCGAAGCGATCCGCCGTCCACACCAGCAACTCCTTGAGTGGCGGTGAGTTCTCGGTAACCACTGAAGTTGCCATGGAGACCAGGGTTCCCGGATCAGTAGGGCACAGTTGGACGCGAGGGCACCGGCCCACAAAGCTGCTTGACCACCCTGGGGATATGGCCACTTGATGCACACAAGGTGTTCAATCCAAACAGACCGTGAACAGCACCCGACTTCTCAACAGGGTTATTCACAGTGTTAATAACTTACAAGCGTGTAGTTCACAGCTGGATTTAAGCCCTGATCGCACTATGCGCGGTAACTTTTCCTCAGCTCACCCCAAAGTTTTCCCCACCTGTGGATAACTTGTGGGTATCCACTTGTGGCTAAGTGGATAACTCGGATCTAGTGACGGGTTTCGTACAATGATTCGGAGCCGAGCTGTTCACTGTGAAAATCTACAGCGAAGCGGCCAGCTCGGTTCCTTGGCGGATAGCGCGTTTGGCATCTAACTCAGAAGCCACGTCAGCACCGCCGATGATGTGTGGTTGGATCCCGGCAGCCACCAGTTCAGGTTCGAGCGTGCGGACGGACTCTTGACCAGCACAAATCACCACTGTGTCAACGTCCAGAATCTCCGGCCGGCTGTGGTCTTCACCAAAGCTGATGTGCAGACCGGAGTCGTCGATCCGCTCATAATTCACACCGGTAAGTTCTTGGACATTCTTTGCTTTAAGCGCAGCACGGTGCACCCAGCCGGTGGTTTTGGCCAAGCCAGCCCCAATGCGGCCTTCCTTGCGCTGGAGCAAATACACGGTGCGGGCAGCGGCGCTTGCTACTGGCTTGGTGAGCGAACCAACGGCGGTCGGATTCGAACTAACGCCCCATTCTCGCTTCCACTCCTCAAGGTCCAAGGATGCTGAATGCTCGGTGGTGAGGAATTCGCTGACATCCACACCAATGCCACCGGCGCCGATCACTGCCACTCGATCACCAGCAGGTTTTCCGTCACGGACCAATTCAGCGTAGCTGAGCACCGAGGGGTGATCGATGCCGGGAATGGAGGGCATACGGGGGGTCACCCCGGTGGCGAGAACAACGTCGTCGAACCTTTCCTCCACAAGTTGCGCAGCGGTGACTGCCGTATTCAGGCGGACGTCCACACCCAGCACCTCGAGTTGCTTGGTGTAATAGCGAATAGTCTCAGCGAACTCCTCTTTGCCAGGGATGCGCTGGGCAATACCGAACTGACCGCCAATGCTCTCGCGCGCCTCAAAGAGAACCACCTTGTGACCGCGGCGGGCCAAACTTACCGCCGCAGAAAGACCAGCAGGACCACCTCCGACGACGGCAATGGACTTAGCACGCCGGGTAGGCATCAACTGCAAAACAGTTTCGTACCCCGCCCGTGGGTTCACTAGGCATGAGACGGGTTTGTTGGAAAAAGCGTGATCCAGACACGCCTGGTTGCAGGCAATACACGTATTGATGAGTTCAGTTTGGCCAGCCTGAACCTTATTGACCCAGTCAGGATCGGCCAAAAGCGGACGGGCCATGGAGATCAGCTCGATTTTCCCTGAGCTCAAGATGGCTTCGGCGGTCTCTGGCATATTAATCCGGTTCGCTGCAGCCACAGGAATATCAACTGCTTGGGCAACCCGCTCGGTGAACTCAACAAAGGCCGCCCGCGGAACGGAAGTCACAATGGTGGGAACTCGAGACTCGTGCCAGCCGATGTCAGTGTTCAGAATGGAGACGCCAGCATCCTGCAATTCGAGGGCAAGTGCCTCGATTTCCGCGAAGGTTTGCCCGTCGGTGACTAGATCGGCCATGGAAAGCCGGAAGATGATGAGGAAGTCAGGACCACACTCGGCCCTCATGGTCCGGGCGATTTCAACAGCAAAGCGCCTGCGATTCTCCGGAGAGCCACCCCAGCGGTCCGTGCGCTTGTTAGTCCGTGCAGCCAAGAATTGGTTAATCAGGTAACCCTCGCCGCCCATAATCTCCACGCCGTCATAACCGGCGCTTTGAGCTAGCTTGGCGCTGTGTACAAAGTCCTTGATGTGCCGCTCCACGCCAAGACTGCTAAGCGCGCGAGGGGTGAAGGGGTTGATGGGAGACTTCAACGCCGAGGCGGACACACTCAGTGGATGGTAGGAGTAGCGGCCAGCGTGCAGAATCTGCAAGGCGATTTTTGAACCCTCAGCATGAACAGCATCAGTGATTTCACGGTGAGCATCTGCATGCTTTTGGCTGGCCATGCGTGCACCCCTCGGTGCTAGCCAGCCACGCCGGTTGGGTGCGTAACCGCCAGTGACCATCAGCGCCACACCCCCGCGGGCACGCTCGGCGAAGTACGCAGCCAAGCGTGGAATGTCCTTGGTGTGATCTTCGAGCCCGGTGTGCATGGAACCCATAATGATGCGGTTCTTGAGCGTCACACTGCCCACCTGGAGCGGAGCTAGGAGGTGAGGGTATGCGTTCATGTGGGAGCCTTCCATAGGAACATGTTACTGGAGAGTAACTTAGCCCGCTAGCGTTATGGGTCCACAATCTCTTGAGTCACCCAGTAACAGCAGATTTCCGGTGCATCCCGAGTTTTCCACAAGTAATCCACAATGTGGGTAACTTACACAGCTGTAACTTCACGCGTCGATTTCTCCCGTGCTGCCGGGAAATCAACAGGCAGCGCGAAAGTTGTCCACATTTGCACTGCCTGTGGATAACTGTTGTCCACTCTTGTGGACAGCTGGCTCAAAGCCGCAGCCACTCTCACCAATACGGCAGATCCCCTGCTCTGCTCGTGGCAAGAGTCTCGTGGCAAATATTCAGCACCAATACAAAACGGCGGGAACCCACCTTTGGTGAGTTCCCGCCGTCGGACGTTAAGTGGTGTTGCTGGCTACCTAGGAGCGCCAGCGTGTGGTCATCAAAAAGCCGATGATCGCAATGCCAAAGCCAATACCGATATTCCACGCTTCTGCGGCGGCAATGGGCAAAGTGCCTTCAGAGATGTAATACGTGATGATCCACAGCAGACCCAAAATCATCAGGCCGAACATCACCGGTTTGAACCACACCGGGTTCGGCTTGTAAGCAGTGGCAGCGGTGGTAGTTTCCGGAGCGCGACGGCTTGAACGCTTGCGGGGTTTGGACTCAGGCACGGGTCCTCCTGGGACGATCAACATAGGGCCAACGGCCGCACCCAAGTTGGTATCCTGCTAGAAGGAAAGCCGAGGGACGCGGCACGCCAGCGGCGTGTAATGCTTCAGCAGCCAATTCTAGCTGTTATTCACAGCACATCCGGCGTGAACCGCACGTCCCGGATGCTGATCGCGGAAAGGGGCGGCGCAGTGCGTAAAGCCGTCCAAGTAGTTGGCGAGCTACTAATCACCGCCGGAATCATCCTGGTGCTCTTTGTGGTGTGGGAGATGTGGTGGACCAATGTCGAGGCGGATAGCCGCCAAGGACAAATCCTCAAGCAGTTCGCCCAAGAGCTGCCAGCGCAGACCACGCAGCCCAACCCGAGCACTCAGACAAAGGATTTTGGTGCTCCAAAGGTGGGTACAGCTCCACAACACGGACAAACCATCGGCGTGATCTACATTCCGCGCTTTGGTGCCAACTACACCCGGCCCCTGATTGAAGGAACCAGTGCTGACGTTCTGGACACGTTGGGGCTTGGCCACTACCCAAGTACCTCAATGCCCGGGGCCCTGGGCAACTTCGCCTTTGCCGGTCACCGCCAAACCCACGGTGCGGTGCTGGACAATATCCACACCCTAGTGCCCGGCGACCGGATCTACGTTCAAACCAAAGACGGGTATTACACCTATGTGTACCGCAATACCGAAGTTGTCTTGCCCAACCGCAGCGACGTCCTGTTGCCCACCCCCACAGAAGCGGGAGTAGCACCCACAGAACGAGTCTTGACCATAACCAGCTGCAACCCACGCTTTGGCTCCCAGGAACGCATCATCGCGTACTCGGTCATGGAGAGCTGGCGGCCCGCATCGGCAGGGCCTCCCGTAGAGATCTCCAAGCAGGTCGCGGCACTCAAGACGGCGGCATAAAACATGTATGCCTGGATCTTCCGTCACCTCCCCGGCCCGAAATGGTTCCGCATTTTTCTCAGCGTGTGCCTTTTGGCTCTAGCCTTACTACTGGTGGTCACCTTCGTATTCCCGTGGCTCTCAGAACTCACACGATTCACCGACTCAACGATTGGTACAGCAACCCCGCGATGACTAAAACTCGAATTTTGGTTGTAGATAACTACGACAGCTTTGTTTACACACTGGTGGGCTACCTGCAGGAAATTGGTGCCGAGACCACTGTGGTGCGCAATGACGATGTCACCCTTGCCGAGGCGATTGATCTTGCTGAGGCGCGTGACGGTGTGCTGATTTCTCCCGGGCCCGGCAATCCGGCAGAAGCGGGAGTCTGCATTGATCTCATCAAATGGTGCGGTGAAAACAACAAACCCATGTTTGGTGTGTGCTTGGGACATCAGGCGCTAGCCGAGGCTTACGGTGGCGTAGTCACCCACGCGGCTGAACTGATGCACGGCAAAACCTCGTTGGTGGAGCACGGCGGCGGCAGCGTTTTTGCGGGGCTTCCCTCGCCTTTGCGGGCCACTCGCTACCACTCACTTGCGGCAGTGCGCGAAAGCATCCCTGAGGTCCTGGAAATCACTGCACAAACGGCCGACGGTGTGATTATGGGTCTCCAGCACAAAACGGCACCGCTCTCTGGTGTGCAGTTCCACCCGGAATCGGTATTGACCGAGGGTGGATACCGGATGCTTGGTAACTGGCTCGAGCAGACTGGCCTAGAAGGAGCAGCTGAGCGTTCGTCCACGCTCAGCCCCTTGATCAAGCACTAGAACGCCGACAAGGCATGGGACCGCTTTTCCTCGACCCAAGTTCTCACCGGTAACAAGTCCTAGCTAATTTTTGCTTTTACCCTTGGGCGGGTTGGGTCCGGAGCCTGATCCAGCGCCGGTGTTCGTAGCTGTGGACGTAGGTGTTGGAGTCGGCGTTGGTGTGGGCGCGGCCTTTGCCACCGAAACGGCCAAGGCCGAACCTTGATCCACACTCGAATTAGCGGCATCCACCTGATCGGTAATCTTGCCGGTGACGTCAGTGTTGGGGTTCTCCACCTCGGTCACAGATAGCGTCAGGCCCAGTGGTTTGAGTAGGGCCTCGGCTTCAGCAACAGTTTTGCCACGCATCTCAGGGACGGCAACTTTGCCGGTGGACACCACAATTTGTACCGTGCTGCCAATGGGCACGGTGGCGCCGGCAGCTGGGTTTGTGGAAATGACCCTGTTCCCGGGAACCGTCACACTATTGGCAAAAGTGGTGGTGGGTGCACCCACTAGTCCGAGTTGACGCAGGATGTCACGGGCTGCAGCCTCCGTCATCCCGGCAATAGTTTTGGGAATGACGGCGCTGCTGGGACCGGTGGAAATGTTCAGCGTGACTTCAGAATTGGGATCCATGGAAGTTCCAGCCGCCGGGACGGTGCCAATGGCCTGTCCCTTCGGCACCGTGGCATCGGCCACTTCATGCGTAACCGGCTTCAACTGAGCGCCATACAACTTATTGAGAGCATCCGATTCAAGCAGCTTAGAAACCGCCGGCACTTGAACCTTGACCGGAGGCGCAGGCTTCTGGGTCAACTGCATGTACAACCAGAGCCCACCGCCAACCAGGACCAGCAGCGCAAAAACAATAAAGGTGGCAATCCAACCACGACGGCGGGACTTCTGTTGGCGGGTTCGGTCGCGTTCGGGGGGCAAAACTAAGGGGAGGCCGTCAATTTCCTGAGCGGTATCCGTCAACGGTGACGGGGCGTCGTCGGCCTCTACCATGGCAAAGTTATGCGCCTGAGTCTCTGCATCGCCTACCGCAAGGAGTCCCTCGGTCCGCTCGCTGTCCGGAATGACATCATTGGGGTCCGTGCGAACCTCAACACCATCGCCTGGGTGCAGAAAAACGCCGCTACGAGCAGCACGCAAGGCACGCCTAAATTCCCCGGCCGTTTGGAAACGGTCCTTGCGATTTTTCCTCATCGCTATGGCAAGAACACTGTCCACGGCCTCTGGAACCTGTGGGTTAATGCTGCTGGCTGGTTCCGCGGTCTGCCGCACATGCTGGTAGGCCACCGAAACCGGACTGTCACCCACAAACGGTGGGCGGAAGGTTAGGAGCTCGTACAACATGCACGCAGCGGAATATAAGTCGCTGCGCGAATCAACGGTCTCGCCCAGCGCCTGCTCGGGTGAGAGGTACTGCGCAGTTCCCACCACGGCTTGGGTTTGAGTCATGGTGGCTGAAGAATCGGCGATGGCACGGGCTATGCCAAAATCCATCACCTTCACCGCATTGGTGTTCTCTGAGACCATCACGTTGGCGGGTTTGATGTCGCGATGGATGATGCCTGAATCGTGGCTGTACTCTAGGGCGGATAAAACACCCAATGTGTAGCCAATCGCTTGATCAACCGTGACTTCTTCAGACTTGATCAGATCTCGCAACGTCCGGCCAGCAACGTACTCCATCACAATGTACGGAGCCCGCAAAGCGTCCGGCCCCGCCTCGCCAAGTAGCTGTTCACCGGAATCATAAATGGCCACAATAGAGCTGTGATTCAGTGCTGCAACCGATTGAGCTTCACGCCGAAACCGCGCCAAAAACTGAGGATCTCGCGCGAAATCGGCACGCAATAACTTGATGGCAACCGTACGTCCGAGGCGCGTATCCACACCACGGTGGACGTCCGCCATCCCGCCGCGGCCAATCAAATCGCCGACTTCATAACGTCCACTCAGGACACGCTGGCTTGACACTGCTTCGCTGTCCTTTCTGTGGGACGCGGTAGAAATCTGATCGGGCAAAACGATTATCCTGCTGGCGGTGCGCTAGAAGTTGTTGACTGCTGAGTCGGGGTGGGCGTGGGCGCCGTGATGGTAAACGTCACCACACTGCCCTTCGCCAGAGATGTGCCCGCGGGCGGGTTGAGTTCAACTGTCCCGCTGGTTGCCGAACCGCTGCTGGCTTGACCCTCGAGGCCCGCGGCTTGGAGCTTACTCTTGACCTCTTGTGCCGTGACATCGCCGGTGATGGATGGGACTGTCACCATTTCAGGGCCCTTGGAATAGGTCACTGTAATAGTTGAACCCTTCTCGGTGGGTCCGGTGGGGTTAATGTCCGTGACGGTGCCCGGCGCGGCATCGTTGGTGACTTCCTTGCCCGAAACCTGCATCTCCAAAGCAAGCAGTTGGTCGCGGACCGTGTTGAATTGCTTGCCCAAATACGCGGCCGGGATGATGTCCACCTTGGCGGGGGCAGAGGTGGTCTCACTCGGGGTCGGTGTGGAGGAGGACTCAGTGGGCGAGGCGGAACTGCTTGAAGGAGTGGAGGAAGCTGAGGTTGATGCAGAGCTGCTGGAGGTGCTGGGCGGAGCCGAAGATGACGAAGAATTATTCGGTGTCAAAATGCCCGTGCTGTTGAGCCAGAAGCCCACCAGGGCGAAGACCAACAACAAAATTAGGGCAACCAGCGGCCACGTCCACGGACTCTGATCCTTGCGCCGAGGCTGCTCCCGAACCTCCTCGAACTCATCGTCTTCATCAACCCAGCTGCGTTCGGCAGCCAGAGCTTCAGCGCGCGAGGATGCGGTGCCGGCAGCGCTAGCTGCAACAGCAGCGCCTGCGCCAACTCCGGCAGCGGTTCCCACCCCGGCGGCGCCAACCACAGGCAAAGCCGAGGTCGAGGCGCTTGTTCCACGCCCGTCAACGGAACCCACCACAGTGGTGGCCGCCGTCTGCTGCACATCCACTGGTGCCGTGATGGGGCCTGTGGTGGCCTCAAACAAAAGCATTCCCGGAACTGCGGCATGAGCTGCCTTGATGTCTCCGTTGCGGATAGCCTCGGCAGCTTCAGCCAATTTGATGGCGTTGGCCGGACGGTTCTTGGGGTCCTTGGAAAGCATTGACATCAACAGGGCACGCACCGGGGTGGCCAAGCTCTCCGGGAGCGGCGGCGGCGCGTCGTTGACCTGCGCCAAGGCAATAGCAATCTGAGATTCACCAGAGAACGGCCGGTGCCCGGTCAAGCACTCGTAGCCGATGATACCCAGCGAGTAGATATCGCTAGCACCAGTGGCCACCTGACCGGTTGCCTGCTCCGGAGCCAAGTACTGGGCGGTACCCATGACCTGTCCGGTCTGCGTCAACGGCACCTGATCTGCCAAGCGAGCAATACCAAAGTCGGTGACCTTCACACGGCCGTCAGGAGTAATCAGCAAGTTTCCGGGCTTAATGTCCCGGTGAACCAAGCCCTTGCTGTGAGCCACTGACAACGCACGCGCTGTTTGAGCAATCATGGACAAGGTCCGGTCCGGGGACAGGATCTTCTCCGTTTCAATAATCGAGCTCAAAGGCTGGCCAGGGACCAGCTCCATCACAAGGTATGCAGAACCGTCCTCTTCGCCGTAGTCAAAAACATTGGCGATGCCCACGTGATTCAGGAGCGCGGTGTGGCGTGCCTCAGCGCGGAAGCGTTGGAGGAAGCCCGGGTCACCGGTGTATTCCTCTTTGAGGATCTTGATGGCCACTGTGCGGCCGAGCACCTGGTCTTGGGCCCGCCAGACTTCGCCCATTCCGCCGATGGCGATCCGGGTTGTCAATTGGAACCTGCCGCCGAGTGTGATTCCCGATGAAGGCCTCACTTGTTCAACACCGCCTCAAAGATCTTTTTCGCGCTTGGACTAGTTAGCTGGGCGCCAGTGGCGACGTCAACACCTTGCATCACAATTGTGACCTCCACTTGCGGATCGTTCGCCGGGGCAAAGCCGGTGAACCATGAATTGTTTGTACCGTCACCAAGCTCGGCAGTACCCGTTTTGCCGGCCACCTGAACGCCCGGAACAGCTGCCGCTTGGCCAATACCCTCATCAACGACGCCGGTCATCCACTCCGTGATTTGGCGTGCAATATCCGGGGTGGTTGAGGTCCGCAAAACCTCGGGCTTGGGTTCGTTGAGAACGCGCAAATCCGGGGAGCGCATGGTTTTGATCAGTTGCGGCTTCATCTGCACTCCACCATTAGCGATTGCTGAGGTCATGGTTGAAATCTGCAGAGGGGTCGCCTTGACGTTCAACTGACCAATGGCGGACTGGGCCAGCTCAGTTTCGCCGAGATTATCCGGGAACTGGCTCTTGGCCGAAAGCAAGTGCAACTGATCACCAAAGTCTTGACCAAAGCCGAACTTCTCGGCCTGCTCAGAGATTGCCTTTTGACCCAAATCCTCGGCGATGCTGGCGAACGGAGTGTTGCACGAGTTCTCCAAAGCAAAAGCGAACGTTGCCTTTTCCTGCGTGTAGCAAAGGCCACCACGGTAGTTGGGCAACTTGTAGCTAGTTCCACTGAAGGACATCTCAGCCGGGTTGGGCAACACTGAATCCTTGTTGTACTTACCCGAATTCAAAGCAGCAGCCGTATCAATCAACTTAAACACCGAACCCGGGGCCAGCAGTGCACCGGTGGGTCCGCTGACGTTCTGATTCAGGTTGATTCCAGGGGTACTGTTCAGCTTCTCCATGGCCGCTGCTGCAGCCTTGGAATTTGAAGTGGCGATGGTATTCGGGTCATAAGACGGCTTAGAAACCATGGCCAAAATGGCGCCAGTCTTGGGATTCTGGACCACAATGGAGCCGCGTTGACCATCCGGGATCAGATCATAAGCGAGCTTCTGGAGCGCGGGATCAATGGTGAGTTCCACCGAGGCGCCTTTAGGTTGCTGTCCCAAAAACAGCTGGCCCATACGGTCCAAGAACTGCTGGTCAGAATTGCCCGTGAGCTCGCTGTTGAGCTCACGCTCAAGTCCGCTAGAGCCGGCGTCATTAGTGGAGTAATACCCAGTGATGCCAGCATATAGGGCGCCACCAGGGTAGCTGCGGCGGAATTTGCAGCTCTCGTCCCCCGGAACGGACTCTGCGATGGCCTGACCACCCACAATGATGGAGCCGCGATCGTTGCAAATATCTTGCAATAAAGCACGGTTGTTCAAGGCGTTAGTGCTCAAATCCTGAGCGCCAATCACTTGGACGTAGCTGATGGCGCCAAAAAGCAGGGCAAACATGGCTATGGCTGCGACCCACGAATTACGGATTGCCTGGTTCACTGTTGCGTCACCGCCTCGGTTGGAGCTTCCTGCGTTTTAGTGGATTCTTTGCTCTTCGCGGAGCTGGGCTCATTGCCAGTACCAGTTCCAGTGCCTTGCGGCAACGGTGTAGTCACCACGGGGCCACGGGCCGCGTGCGAGATCAGTAAAAGCAACGCCACAATGATCCAGTTAGCCAGCAATGAGGAACCGCCGGCGGCTAAGAACGGTGTGGTCAATCCAGTCAACGGGATCAGGCGGGTTACGCCACCGATCACCACAAAGCACTGCAATGCAATAGCGAACGCCAGTCCACATGCAAGCAATTTGCCGAAGGAATCACGGGTACCAAGGGCGGCCCGGAAGCCGCGGGTAACCAGCAACAAGTACAAAAGCACAATGGCCACAAGACCCACCATGCCCAGCTCTTCACCGAAAGCGGCAATGATCATGTCGCTATTAGCAAAAGGAACTAGATCAGGACGCCCCTGGCCAAGCCCAGTTCCCACCAAGCCACCGTTGGCCATACCAAAGAGACCCTGAACAATCTGGAAACTACCGCCCAAAGGACGCAAGTAAACGTCCGGGGTGAAGGCTTCAAGCCAGCTCTCCATACGGTATTTCACGTGCGAGAAAACTTGGCTGGCAGCATAGCCGCCGGCAACGATCAGAACCAAGCCAATCAGCACCCAGCTAAGGCGACTTGTGGCTACGTAGATCATCACAATGAACAGGCCAAAGAACAGCACTGAAGAGCCTAGATCGTGCTGGAAGACGAGCACTCCGATGCTGACCAGCCAAGCGGTGATCATGGGGCCCATGTCTTTGAACCTGGGCAATTGCAGCGGTCCGATCTTCCGCCCTGCCAAAAGAATCAGATCCCGATTGGAGGAGAGATACCCGGCGAAGAAGATGGCCAAAGTGATCTTGGCGATTTCACCGGGCTGGAAAGTCATGGGCCCAAGACGGATCCAAACACTCGCGCCGTTGATGTCACCGGCGGAAATCCCGGGTACCAGCGGCAGGACCAGCAGAACAGCGCTGACAATTAGGGAAATGTAGGTAAAGCGGCGCAGAATCCGGTGGTCTTTAAGAAACCAGATAACGACGGCGGCACACGCCATGGCGATCAAGGTCCAGCGAAGCTGGTTGTTGCCGGTCTCGCTACCGGGAGTGTCCAGGCGGTGAATCATGGCCAAGCCCAAACCGTTGAGGGCTACCACCATGGGAAGTATTACCGGATCGGCATATTTTGCGCGGAAGCGCAGCACTATATGCAGTCCGAGGGATGCAACTGCCAGCAGGCTGGACTGGAACCAGAAGTCAGTATTAAAAGCTTTCGGATCATTCAACCCGGTCATGGCACTGGCACCGATGCCAACACCCAAGGCCAGGATCAGCAGGACGAGTTCAATATTTCGACGCGGTTTAGGCACGGCGGTTGCCGGAATACTCACTGGGCACCTCCACAAGTAGTAGGGGCACTGCCCGGGGAAGCGGAACTGCTGGCACCGGCCGTGGGACTAGCGCTAGCAGCTGACGGCGTGCTGCCCGTTGGCGAAGCTGTGGCACTCGGGCTTGAAGTCGGCGAAGCGGACTTGGCCGTGCTCGTAGGAGTACCTGTCGGCTTGCTGCTGGAGCTCTTGCCGGGAGTGGCGCTGGGGCTCGCCGTAGGTTTAGGAGTCACACACGGCGCGGGATTCTCCGGCTTGAGGTTGTCCACAATTTCCTCAGCATCTGTGAGGTCTTGGGCCGGGACCGTCTGGCGCACACGCTGCTGCGAAAACTCCGGCAACCTAGACATCTTTACTTCGGTGACCTCATGAACGCGTGACAACTGGATAGGGCCCAATTGCTGGGAAACTCCGTTGTAAATGGCAACGTTTCCTTGGAACTCGCCCACGTAGTAGCGAGTCTGCGTCCAGGCATACCCAAGCCACAGCCCAGCAGCCACCAAAATCGCCAAGGAAGCTGCAACCACCAAAGACAACCACTTGCGATCACGAGAAACGGTGACTGTCTCCAGACCCTCATCGTGAGAAGAGTCCGTCTGCGAAAGAGTAGGAGCTGACTTATGCGTCAGGATTGTCGCTGCCCGGCGCGCAGCCGAACGGCCCACCACTGTAGGCATGGAACCAGTCTCAGCCGCAGTGGCAGCAGCACCCACCAACTCGTGTGGCCGAGTAGCCAATTCCATCCGCAAAACCTCGGCCACCAAGTGCGCGCCAAGATTCGGGTCAGTATGCGGCTCAGCTTCGGTGCTGTGTTGAGTCACCGTGCGGTCGTTGGCAAAATCAAGCCCCGGCTCGCCAGTCTTCGATTCATCCGAATCAGTGCGTCCACCACCGAAGGTGGAACCGGTGGCGACAGGCTCCGAAGGGGCGGCAGGGAGTGGGGTGAGTGTAGCGGGCGGCACCACATCCACGCGGGAAGTAGTGACGTCGTCGGGCCCGGCCTCAACAATCTCCAGAACCACCACCGTGACATTGTCCGGGGAGCCCACCGCGAGAGTCAGGTCAATAAGTTTCTCGGCGCATTCCTGCAGATCAGGGGTATTACGTACCACCCGCTCCACAACGTCGCCGGAAACGTAGTTCAAACCGTCCGAGCACAAAAGCCAACGCTCACCGGCGCGAACTTCAATGGTGGCTAGATCCAATTCCGGGCTTGCATCAACATCGCCGAGAACGCGCATCAACACGTTTTTGTGCGGGTGCGTTTCGGCTTCCTCGGGGCGCAAGCGGCCCTCGTCTATAAGCCGCTGAACAAAGGTATGGTCAACGCTGACCTGTTCGTACTTGCCTTCACGCAAACGGTAGGCGCGCGAATCACCAATGTGGGCGTACTCAAGTTTCCCGTCAGCCAAGAGCAGTGCCGTGACGGTGGTACCCATACCAGCCAAGCGAGGATCCACGTGGACAAGCTCAGAAAGCAAAGAATTGGCGGTCTGGATCTCGTCGGCCAGAACGGTGCCAGCGCCACCCTGATACTCATCGTGATCGAGGTGAATCAGGTCCAAAACGGTGGATGCCGAGGCAACATTTCCACCAGCATGCCCACCCATACCATCAGCAACCACTGCCAAATGGCGACCAACATAGGCTGAATCGTCGTTTTTCGCGCGGACTAAACCTACGTGAGAGATGGCCGAATAGCGCATGATGAGGCGAGGCTCTTCGGGGCGATTCGCTCCATCTTGCGCGCCGGGCTGCTGATCTTTAGCCACGGTTATGGCCTCAATTCAATGACCGTCTTGCCGATTCTCACGGGTACGCCCAGCTCTACGGGCAATGCGCGGGTGAGTGGCTGATCCGCCAAGAAGGTGCCATTGGTGGAGCCCAGATCCTCGATGAACCAGCGGCTGCCTTGCGGGAACAAGCGGGCGTGCCTGCCGGAAGCGTAGTCATCTTCCAAAACGAGCGTTGCCTCTTGAGCGCGGCCCAACAAAATGGGGCTCGCAGCCAAATCCAAGCTAGTGCCTGTCAGTGGGCCTTCGGTGACCACCAATTGACGTGCTTGCTGGCGGACCGGAGGCGCCGGGGCGGGAGCGAGGTCCGGGTTCTTACGGATTTCGCGGGCCGTTGGAGCGCCAGTTCGTGCCTTGCCGCCGATCATCAAATCGCGGCGCATGGCAGAAACAATGCTGAAAATAAGGACCCACAGCAAAAGCAGGAAACCAAAACGCAGCGCCGCAACGGTCAAATCACTAAGTTCGCTCACTGGCCACCTCCCTGATTCGGGGCGCCGTTCACCGTCAACAAACGGAAAATAATCCGGGTGCGGCCCATGGTGATCACGGAACCATCCGTAAGTTCGGTGCTGCCGTGAAGTTTCTGACCGTTGACGTAGCTGCCGTTAGTAGAACCTAGATCCACTGCCAAGCTAGTGCCAGCATCGGTCCTAATTTCTAAGTGTTTGCGCGACACTCCCGTGTCATCAACCAAAATGTCAGCCTCGGAGGAGCGGCCCAAAGTAATGCTGGGCGCGTTGAGTGAGTAACGCTGGCCGTTGATGTCCAAAACTGGCTGCAACCGTGACGGCGCGCGCGTTGGTGCGGCCGGCATCCGCGGCGCCGCCGGGTTGCGCGGTGTGGCGCTGGGGGCACTTGGCTGAGGGCCGGCGTCGTTCTTCTCTGAGGAGGATTCAACTTCAAAGTCGCCAGGCTTGAAGTTCTCATCCAGCAAAAATGAAACGCGTACCGGGCCCTGCAGTGTGTAGCCCTGACTGCGAACATGCTTGATAACAACATCGCAGAGCTCTTCGGCTAAGGCCGTACCCCACTGTTGAGCGCGTTCAAAGTCTTCACTGCTAAACAGCACGTCAAAAACGTTCGGTGCAAGGGTCCTGCCGGCCGAAACCGTTAAGGCATTGTGATCCAATTCGCGGCGCAAGCGGCTCGCAATTTCCACAGGTTGAACCTGGGTACGGGAACCGGTGGAGAAGACTCCACGTACGGCTTTTTCAATTCCACGTTCAACGCGGTCAAGTAGGCCCATACTCACACTCCTTCCTGTGGCGTCCCATGGCGGGGGCGAATCCTCTAGCGGCACCTTTTCAGGCACCGGTGCGAACACCCGGGAGGGCGCTCGTACATCCGATAGTACTTGGCCACTCTGGTAATGGCCCTAATCAGTGCAATTCCCGTGCCGTAGCGTGCGCCACAATTTTGCGGGTTCGGTGTTCGTGGGAACTTGGCTCCACGCCAACGGGTCTTCGCAGCAAACCGCTTTTGCATGCAGCCCAAGGGTTTGTCATGATTTCCGGTTTGGCTCCTGCGTCCGTTATGCTTGATCTCGCTGCTTTTGCGGAGTATTGAGTGTGGGAAACCCGCTTGAGGAACAATAGAGGGCGGTTGCGCGCGAGTGGCGGAACGGTAGACGCGCTGGCTTCAGGTGCCAGTGTCCGAAAGGGCGTGGGGGTTCGAATCCCCCCTCGCGCACGCATTAAAAATGACCTCGATCTTCGGATCGGGGTCATTTTTTCGTTGGGGCACCACACTGGCTTCCCCGCCGTCCCTTACCCCAACAGCTAGCAATTGTGGTTATTCTCAAGGCTGAGAAGAGCCGCAAATGCCAGTCAGTTGGGCGGGGCAGGGGAAGTGAGCCTACTTCTTGGCGGTCTTTTTGGCTGCTACTTCTTTTACACGCTGAGCTTCGGCACGAACAGTGGCGTGAGTTGCCCGCTCGGTCACCAGCCATTGCGGCGGGGACTGCAGCAGTTCGCTGATTTGCGCCGTGGTGAGCGCCTCTTCAACACCGCCGCGAGCTAGGCCGCTGATAGAAATGTTGAGTTTCTGGGCCACTACGGGGCGCGGGTGCGGGCCGGTGCGGCGCAGTTCGGCAAGCCATTCGGGAGGATCGGACTGCAATTGCGCGAATTCCTCGCGGGTAATCACCGAATCCTGAAACTCCTGTGGGGTTGCAGGCAGGTAAAGGCCCAATTTTTTGGCAACGGTGGCCGGTTTCATGGACTGGGAATTAGCTGAGGTCATGTTCCAAGGGTATCCGCCGGGCGCGGAGAGGTCAGGCGGTACTGTGAGTATGTGTCTGAACCAACAGAAGAAACCGCGCCGTCTGTGCGATTCGCCTATGCCCCCGGAGTCACCCCGGGCAAGTGGATTCGGCGTTGGGAGGAGCGGATGCGGGATGTCCCGCTGAGCTCGTTTATGTCCGACGCCGGCACTGAACTTGCGGTGCTACGTGACGGTTCCGCCGACCTTAGCTTTGTTCGCCTCCCCATTGAGCGCGATGGCCTGAATGTTATTCCCCTTTACGCCGAGCAGCCAGTGGTGGTAGCCGCGAAGGGCCACGAGATCACGGCCTTCGAAGAAGTAGACGTCTCCGACCTGGTCAGTGAAACGATGCTGGATTCATCTCCGGAAGGTTTGGCAGCGCTGGGTGGCGTGGAAATGGCCCTCCAGGTGGTGGCCTCGGGAGCCGGGCTGCTGGTCCTCCCGATGTCCGTGGCCCGCCATTTCAACGCAAAAGAAACTGTCCACCGCAGGCTCACTGGTGCTCCTGAAACGGAGATTGCCGTGGTGTGGCTGCAAGACCGGGACAACGAATTTATTCAAGAATTCGTGGGTATTGTCCGGGGGAGGACCGCACAAAGCTCCCGTCAGCCGTCCTCGCAAAAAGAAGAACCGAAGAAAGCCCCTAAAGCGCGCACACCTCGCGGACCTAAGAAGCCCTCCGTTGCTCAGCGGTATGCTCCCAACCCAGACAAGGGCCGAGGCAAGGGATCACGTAAGCGCGGGAAGAAGTAGACGGTGAAGGAGTCCAAGGTGAAGCAGGGCAACAAACCCACTATCCGTACCGTGGCGGAACGGGCAGAGGTCTCACTCACCACGGTCTCCTATGTGCTCTCTGGACGCAGTGGCGGAACGGCGCGGATCAGTGAGGCTACGCAGCGACGCGTCCACGATGCTGTTGCTCAGCTGGGCTACGTTCCCAACCAGGCCGCTCGGGGCATGCGGCGCGGCAGGACTGATTTGGTGGCCGTAGCTATTGGTGACCTCGAATGGCCATGGGACAGAAGTCTGGCCACCGCGGCGGCTCGAATTTTGCCGGAATACGGTTATCAGCCAGTGATTCTGCTCGGCGACGCCTGGCGGAACTTTATGCTCTCCGGCGGGGCTGATGGGGTGATCCTCGGCTATATTCCGGCTGGATTGAGTGAGGATCCAACCATGACGGAGCTGGCTCGCCGTGGCGTAGCGCAAGTAGTGGTTTCCGAGGTGATGGAGCCCAAGGGTTTTGATGTCCTGGCTCCGCAACCACAGGACGGCATTGCTGAAGGAATGGACTTTTTGACCGCCAGTCACCGCAGAATTGGCTGCATCCGCCGGCTGGACCAGCCGATGCCAGGGCAGAGTTCACGGTTCTCTAGTTACGTGGCTGGCTTGGAGCGTGCCGGAATTGAACTCGATATGGAACTGGTGAGGACCTCAAATCACGCCAAGGACCAGGCCTATACCGCCGCGCTAGAACTCTTGAGCCTGCAAGAGCGGCCCACCGCGATTTTGGCTACGGATGACATGGAAGCACTGCAAGCAGTGCGGGCCGCTCACCGTTTGGGGCTCAAAGTTCCGGAGGACATTCAGATCATTGGGGTTGGAAATTCAACCGAAAGCCCAGATTCTGATCCTGCCCTGACCACAATTGGCCCTGAACCGATCTTTGAACAAGTCGTCACCATGCTGGTGGATCGATTGGCTGGGCGCACGGCCCCGGAGGGTATCCGGGTGCCGGCGACGTGGAGCCTGCAGTTGCGTGAAACCACGCGGAACTAGTTGGCCGTAGTTGGGCTAGTTGGTTGCGGCCTGGGCTGACTGATCGGTAATGGGGCGGCGCGCCAACCATGCAGCAACAATCGCGCCGGAGACGTTGTGCCAGAGTGAGAACACAGCGGAGGGCAGTGCGGCCAAGGGGCTAAAGTGAGCCGCGGCGAGCGTGGCAGCCAAGCCCGAGTTCTGCATACCCACTTCGAAGGCGAGTGCGCGGCGTGCCCGCTGATCCAACCGGCCCACCTTGCCAGCGAGGTAGCCCAGCGCCAGTCCGAAACCGTTATGGAGGACCACGGCGAGGAACACAATGCCGCCAGCGGCTACCAGCTTGCTGGCGCTTCCTGCAACAACAATCGCCACGATCAAAGAAATTACGACGGCGGATGCCCAAGGAAGTGCGGGCAGCAGCTTTGCGACGAGGTTCTTGAGGAACAAGCGCGCCAAGAGGCCAGCGATAACCGGTAAAAGAACCGTTTTGGTGATGTCCCAAACCATGGCACCTGCATCAACATGCAGGAAGGACCCGGCAAGGAAAAGCGTCAGGGCCGGTGTAACAAGTGGTGCGATGAGGGTGGACACAGAGGCCACGGCAACGGAAAGCGCAACATCACCCTTGGCCAAAAATGCCATCACGTTCGAGGCGGTTCCGGACGGGGCGCAACCGACCAGAATGACACCTACAGCAAGTTCGGGAGGCAGGTTCAAGGCCTTAGCGATCACCCAGCCAGCACCCGGCATAATCACGTAGTGTGCCAAGATACCCAGCAGCACGGCCCAAGGGCGGCGAGCTACGGAGGCGAAGTCCGGCGGGGTCAGCGTCAGACCCATACAAAACATAATGACGCCCAGAAGGTACGGCACCGTGGGGGCAAGTGGCTTAAAGACGCCCGGAATCAGGAAGCCCAGAAGACCTGCCACAATCACCAGTAACGGGAAAATGGTGACAGCGAGTTTGGCGACTTTCGCCTCTGCTGCCAAAGCGGGGTTCAAGGGGGTTGATTCAGTGTTTTTAGTTGCCTCAAGCATTCAAAAATATTTACACCAACGTCCACAGTGTGGCGAATCCATGACCATTCCGTGGACAAATATGTCAGATTTAGGCTCCGTGCCCCTTGTTTTCATTGAAACGGTTTTCATTCAGCCGGTACCGCTCGATCTGCCGCAATCGCCGCTGCAGGCTATCCCGGCGAGGGTGAGGCGTGACATCAGGGCCCTCCGCGGTCAAGTTCACATGCTCGGTGCCGAACTCCCACAACAGAAGGTCATCTAGCAGCCGGTCCGGCCCCGGTGAGTACCGGTGATCTAGCGCCTGCCGGACTTGTTTGATTCGTGCCGCACTCAGCAATTCGGCAAGCTGGGCTGTTTCACGCAAGCCGTGAGCGGCCAGAAGCTCGGACGCCCAGCCCCAGTCGTCGTCGACCTTGCGGTCCACGTGCGGAAGGAGGGTGCGCCACACGTCCCGAACCCGGTTGGGGGTCAACGGAAGGGCGCCACCCACCTGTGGATCCCAATAACCACGGACTTCTTCGTAGCGTTCGTTGAGGTCTGAGAAGGCGCTCTCCACGGTTTCCAACATGGCTGCCGTTGCAGTGAACTGGCGGTCAAAGTGCGGCGTCCAGGCGCGACGATCCTCAGCCTTGAACCGGATATCATGCTCAATCTCACTCCACGCGTGGGCAAACACCGTGCGGATCTGGCACTCAAAAAAGTAGCTGCCGTTCGGCGGAATATCTGGGTTAAATTCCTGCTGGTAACTGCGCACTGTGTCATTGTGCAGGGTGCGCAGAATCAGGTGCCGGCTCGAATAACCGTAGGTCCCGGACTCGATAGAACCGATGTCCTTCTCGCGGTCACCGCGGCAATCAAAGAGCTGGCGCTGACGCTTAATGATGTTGGCCACCGTGGCGTTGTCTGCCGGAAGCTTGGTGATCACCCGGACACCCACCATGTCATTCAGCGTCCGGAAAGGATCCGGGAATTTCAGCACTGGCGCTCCACCGGGCTCAAGGGAATCCTCAAGCCGGGAGATTTTCTCGCGGAAAGACTCCACGGTTTTAGTCCGCCCAGTGATAAACAATGGGGTAACTTCCTCACCCTCTAGCATCCGACGCATGGTCAGTAGGACGTCACGAGTTACCAGTTTTAGCGCAGGGCGTACCCGCTCATAAAGTTCAACGTTCGCCTGAACGGCTGCTTGCTGATCTGCATCCAAGCGTTCCCAATTGCTGCCCATGCTGCCAGCATACGTGGGAGCACTGACAAGATGGGAAGTAGCCCACGCGTGCACTATTCTGGGTGTTTACTTGGGGGCGCGGAGCCACCCTGGCATTAAAGAGGATGGGCACCCACATGAGCACTGAAATCACGTTCCCCGAAGGTTTTATATTTGGCAGCGCCACGGCGGCGTACCAAATAGAAGGGGCAGCGGCAGAAGGCGGCCGCGGACCCTCCATTTGGGACACTTTTAGCCACACCCCGGGCGCCGTAGCGGACGGGCACAACGGAGACGTTGCGTGCGATCACTACCACCGCATGCCCCAGGACGTGGCACTGATGAAGTCACTCAATTTGGGCGCCTACCGGTTTTCTATCTCTTGGGCGCGTTGTATGCCCGACGGCGTCACACCGAACCCTGAGGGCATCCGCTTCTACTCCGAGCTAGTAGACGAACTACTCGCCGCCGGGATCAAACCCATGATCACCCTCTATCACTGGGACCTGCCGCAAACCCTCGAGGACAAAGGCGGCTGGGCTAACCGCGAAACCGCCTACCTTTTTGCCAAATATGCAGCAGTAATGCACCAGGCCTTGGGCGATCGGGTGGACTTCTGGACCACCCTCAACGAGCCATGGTGCGCAGCATTTTTGGGCTACGCCGCGGGAGTTCATGCGCCCGGCCGCCAAGACCCAACCACAGCCCTAGCGGCAGCCCACCACCTCCTCTTGGCACATGGATTAGCGGTAGCCGAGTTGCGCCGTCGTAGTAGCGAATTGCAAGTGGGGATTACCCTCAACTTCACCGTGGCGGACCCGCTGGACCCTACCAGCCCCTCGGATGTAGACGCTGCGCGGCGGATCGACGGACAATTCAACCGCATTTTTGTCCACCCCATTTTCAGCGGCGAGTACCCCGCCGACGTTCTTGAAGACACTGCTCACCTTGGCTTCACTCAGTTCATCCAGGACGGTGACTTGGCCATCATTAGCGCGCCAACAGACTTTCTGGGTGTGAATTATTACCACGGTGAGGCCGTCACCACGCTGGAATCAGTGGCCAACAACAGCAACGGCGAGGCAACTGTTCTAGAGAGTCACGCCCCGCCAGGCAGTGAAACACCTTCCCCCTATGTTGCTGCCGAAGGCGTCACGTCCGTCTCCCGCGGATTGCCCGTAACGGACATGGATTGGGAAGTTCAGCCCGATGGTTTGCGGCGCCTTTTGAACCGCTTGCACGCGGAATACACCGGCCCAGCTGGGATTCCGCTGTACATCACGGAGAACGGTGCAGCCTATGCCGATCAGGCTGATAGCAACGGATTTGTGGACGATCAGGACCGCCTGGCGTTTATTGACGCTCACTTGCGGGCGCTCAAGGACGCGCTCGACGACGGTGTGGACGTTCGCGGCTACCTCGCCTGGTCCTTTATGGACAATTTTGAATGGTCCTACGGCTATCACAAACGGTTCGGTTTAGTGCGGGTGGACTACCAAACGCAGGTACGAACGCCCAAAGCCTCGGCCCTGTGGTTTGCAGAAGTCGCAGCCAGCAACAGCCTGCCCTCGGCTTCACAGCCCATAAGCCTCTAGTGACCCAACACCGCTACCACTACGGAGCCCACGAATCACAGTGGGGGGAGTTGTTTTTGCCGTCGGGCGCATCCGGACCTCAAGACATTTCCGGTGTGGTGGTGGTGATACACGGGGGTTATTGGCGGGCGAAATACGGTGCCGAGCTGGGTGAGCCACTCGCAGCTCACTTTGCACACTTAGGCATCCCGGCCTGGAATCTGGAATACCGGAGGGTGGGCAATGGTGGCGGCTGGCCGGCCACCTTTGAGGACATCAGCAGTGGCATCCAGTTCCTGGAAACCCTGCAGGGCGAGCACAGCCTAAACCTGTCCAAGGTGGTGGCCCTAGGTCACTCCGCGGGCGGGCATCTGGCGGTGTGGGCGGCGGGCACCGGGGTGACCCTTACCGGCGTCGTTAGTCAGGCAGGTGTTCTCAATCTTGCCCAAGCCGAAGAACTAGGCCTGAGCAAACACGCCGTGGTGGACCTGCTTGGCGGCAGTTCCGCGGAGATTCCCGAGATTTACCGGGCAACGGACCCCATGTCCGCTGTACCCCTAGGTGTCCCTGTGTACGCGGTTCACGGGAAAGCTGATCTAGATGTCCCCTTCAGCCAATCTGAGAGCTACATTGCCGCAGCCGCAAAGGCAGGAGCGGACAGTGAGTATGCGCAGCTAATCACCGTCCCGGGTGGTCACTTTGAGCTCATTAATCCCGAGGCGGAATCTTTCGCGACATGCAGCCAGCTAGTGCTGAAACTGCTAGCGTAAAGAAATGCTTACGGTCATTGGCGAGGCCCTCGTTGACGTAGTTCAACGCGGTGAAGAACGGCAAGCTCACGCGGGCGGGAGCCCACTGAACGTGGCCGTGGGCATGGCTAGGTTAGACCATCCCGTGCAGTTTATTGGCCGCTACGGGAACGATGCCTACGGGCACATGATCACCGAGCATTTGCGCGAAAGCTCAGTGATGGTCCCGGTGGTGGCGGACGCCTTCCCCACGAGTGTGGCCACAGCCAACATTGATGCCACAGGAGCCGCGAGCTACACCTTTGACCTCTTGTGGGAGCTGCCCTCCCTCAAAGAGCGGCTCCCCGTGATGCTGCAAGCCACCACCTTGTTGCACACCGGATCCATCGCCACTGTGCTAGCTCCCGGTGCTAGCCAAGTCCTCGACGCTGTTGAGCATGCTCATCCGGCGGCAACCATTAGCTTTGACCCTAACTGCCGTCCCAGCATTGTGGGAGATCCTGACTCCGTACGGGAATTGGTGGAAAAGTTCGTAGCGCTCGCAGACGTAGTGAAAGCCTCGGATGAGGATTTGCAATGGCTCTACCCCGGTGTTGATCCGCTGGAATCTGCCCGGCGCTGGAAGGCAATGGGCACTAATAACACCGGCCCAGCACTGGTGATTGTCACCCGTGGAGCTGATGGTCCGTGGGGCATTGTGGATGCTGGCGAGATCACCGTTCCGGCCAGAAGCGTTGACGTGGCAGACACCGTTGGCGCAGGGGACTCCTTTATGGCAGCGCTACTTTCGGCCCTAGTGGATGCTGGCTTGGATGGTGGCCAGCGCCGCCCGGAACTGCACGCTCTCACCGCACAACGGCTCACCGAGATTCTCAGTTACGCGGCCCACGCGGCCGCCATTACGGTTTCCCGGCCGGGCGCCAACCCGCCCACCCGGGCAGAAATAAACCAATCCGTTTCCTCCGATGAAAGGCCAGAATGACTGACTACGATCCGTACGCCGCACTACCGGCCGTGGCCGAATTTGAGGTCACGAGCGACGATTTCAACGACGGCGAGGTTTTTGGCAACGCCCAAGTCAGTGGCGTTTTTGGTGCTGGCGGCCAAGACATCTCGCCCCAGCTGAGCTGGAGTGGCGCTCCCCAAGGCACTCGCAGCTTCGCAGTGACTATCTTGGACCCGGACGCACCTACCGGCTGCGGTTTTTGGCACTGGCTGGTAGCCAACATTCCAGCAGACACCACCTCGCTGCCCAATGGAGCCGGGGCACAGGACGGAATTGCCCTGCCGCACGGTGCCATCCAATTAAGGAACGACGCCGGTTTCCACGGTTTTGTGGGTGCCGCACCACCGGCCGGGCACGGCCCGCACCGGTACATGGTGGTAGTTCATGCAGTGGACGTTGAAGAACTAGAGATCGCCCCGGACTCGCCTCCTGCGTTGATGGGGTTCAACTTGTTCAGCCACAGTATTGGCCGCGCCCGGATTACTGGCATTTACGAACAGCACTAGCTCCTTCGGCGGAATTGGCGCGGTGGCGCAGTTGTCCGTTTGGGCAGATAGGCTCACATGATGCGGTTAGTAGCAAGTGATATTGACGGAACCATCCTCAGCCATGATGGCCACATTAGCGAGCGGACTGTTAAGGCATTCCATGCGTGCCGGGACGCCGGGGTGGAAGTGGTGTTTGTGACAGGCCGTCCACCACGCTGGCTGACTCCGCTGCAAGAGCAGCTCGGCCACACTGGGACTGTCATTTGTTCCAACGGGGCTGTGGTGTGGGATCTTGAATCGGACAAAGTCATTGACGCCAAGGGCTTGGATCTTGCCACAGTCCTTGAGCTGCGCCGTATTGTGAGCGAGGTCCGCCCCGAGGCCCGTTTTGCTGCCGAGACGCTGGGCGGATTTCACTTGGAGCCGGACTTTATTGAGCCCGGCACCGTTCGCGCACTGGACCACATTGTTCCTGCGCCCCTTGAGGAGACCCTCAGCCCGGAGGAGACGGTGGTCAAGTTTATGGCGATCAGCGCCAACGGCACTGCCGACGCATTCTTGGCTGAGGTTAGTCCCGCGGTCGAACATTTGGCAACGGTAACCCACTCAGCGCCCGGAACCGCACTACTGGAAATCTCTCTGCCAGGCCTGAACAAGGCGGTCACGTTGGCCGAGTACGCCGCGCAGTTGGGGATTGATGCAGCGGATGTGGTGGCGTTTGGGGACATGCCCAACGATGTCCAGATGCTCGCGTGGGCGGGGCAGGGTTATGCGATGGCGAGCGGTCACCCCGAGGCGATCGCCGCGGCAGGGCAGCAAGCACCGCACTTTGACGACGACGGCGTGGCCCAGATTCTGGAGCAAAAGCTCGCCGAATTACTCGCTGGCCGCTGAGATGCTGGAGTACTTCCAGCACGATGAGCGCCCTGGCAAACCCTTAGCGCTGGCACATCGAGGCTTCTCGCTGGACGGTCTGGAAAACTCTCTGGCAGCGTTCCGGGCCGCAGCTGAGCTGGGGTTTGTGCACCTCGAAACGGATGTTCACACCACTGCCGACGGGGTGCTGCTGGTGTTTCATGATCAGACGCTGGACCGGGTCACTGACAGTACAGGCAAAATTTCTGAGCTGACCGCAGCAGAGGTGTCACAGGCACGGATCGGCGGCATTGAACCTGTACCCACGCTGGTTGAGTTGCTGGAAGCTGTTCCCAACGCCAAACTGAACTTGGACGTTAAGGACTCCGGATCGGTGGAGACCTTGGCTGCGCTCATTGAAGAGCATGGATTGCATCACCGAGTCTTGGTGGCGTCGTTTTCAGACAAGCGCCGCCGGGCAGTGCTCAAACGCCTGAGCCGCAGGACAGCCTCATCTGGGGGTATGCTCACCACCGCCGTTTTTGTCTTGTTTGGCGGTCTGCTTCCGGACCGAATGTTAAGACGCATTTTGCGCGATGTGGATGTGTTCCAAGTGCCCCGAAACTACGGCCGGCTCAAGGTGGTCACCGCTGCGCGGGTGGCTCGCGCGCACCGTCTTGACGTGCAGATTCACGTCTGGACAATCAACGACGCCCCGACCATGCACAAACTCTTAGACCTTGGCGTGGACGGAATTGTGAGCGACCGAGCTGACATTCTGCGGGAAGTTCTCGAGGCTCGCGGAGACTGGCTCTAGAACATTCGTCTACTTACTGAGTCGGTGTAACTGGCAAGATGGTGTGATGCGCATTCTCATCGCACCAGACAAGTTCAAAGGCTCCCTGAGCGCGGCCGAGGCAGCCTCGGCCATTGCAGAAGGTGTCCTGCGGGTTTATCCCGATGCAATCGTCACCCAGTTCCCCGTTGCCGACGGCGGCGAAGGAACTCTGGAGGCCGCAATTGCGGCAGGCTACGAGGAGAAACTCAGTGCCGTCGTCGGGCCGATCCTCAAGCCCACCGGCGCTGCATGGGCGCTGCGGACTGACGCGTTTGGCACCTCCACCGCGATTGTGGAAACCTCCCAAGCGTCCGGCCTCGCGTTGGTGGATGAGGGCATGCTGGACGCGAGCGGCAAGCCAACCCCAGAGGCCGCACTGCGCGCGCACAGTTACGGTTGCGGCCAGCTGATTGCTTCCGCGCTGGACGCCGGGGCCACTGAGATTGTGTTGGGTTTGGGAGGTTCTGCCATGTCCGACGGCGGATCCGGCGCTTTGCGTGCCTTGGGACTCAAACCACTTGACGCTTCCGGGAACGTGGTGCCGTTGGGCGGCGGATCCCTGATCGATGTGGTGTCAGTGGACACGTCCGCCCTTGATCCGCGCCTGAGTGCCGTGAAAATCCGCCTCGCTGTGGACGTTCAGCACCCGATCTTTGGTGGGGGCCGGACCGGAAGCGAAGGCGCCGCACACGTATTCGGGCCGCAAAAAGGTGCCGATGAGGACGGTGTGGAACTCCTCGACGCTGGACTGCGCAACTGGGCCTCGGTGATCCGCCAAGCCACCGGCCGGGACGTTAACGTGCCCGGTGCCGGTGCTGCTGGCGGATTCCCAGCAGCATTCCTCGGTTTCTCCAACGCCACTCTGGAAGAAGGCTTTGGCCTAGTGGCATCCCTGACCGGCTTGGCACCCGTTTTGGCCGAAGCTGACCTGGTGATCACCGGGGAAGGCTCTCTGGATGCGCAGTCCCTCGAAGGCAAAGCCCCTATTGCCTTGGCTGATGCGGCCAGTGGGCGGGGGATTCCTGTGCTGGCAGTAGCTGGGCGAATTCTGGTAACGCCCGAGGAACTGGCCGAACACGGAATAGACGCCGCCGTTCAGTTGTTGGACTTAGCGCCAAGTCCCGCCGCGGCGCAGTCCGAAGCCGCAAAATATCTCACCCTGGCCACCCAGCAAGTGCTGGAAGGAGCCTAGTTCTGAGTGTAGGGACAGGAACAATAGGAGAACTATGACTACCGTCAACGCCTACGTGGCACCATCCGCTGGTGCACCACTAGAAGCAACCACCATTGAGCGCCGAGAAGTGGGACCCCATGACGTCCTGATTGACATCAAGTTCGCCGGCATTTGCCACTCGGACATCCACACCGTTCGCGGTGACTGGGGCCCCCAGCAGTACCCGCTGGCACCGGGCCACGAAATCGCCGGAATCGTTGCTGCAGTTGGCTCCGAAGTAACTCGCCACAAGGTGGGCGATCGCGTTGGTGTTGGCTGTATGGTCAACTCCTGCGGCGAGTGTGTGAATTGTGAAAAGGGCGAAGAGCAGTACTGCCTCAAGGGCAACGTGGGCACCTACGGCTCAGTTGACCGTGATGGCACCATCACCCAGGGCGGCTACACCACCGCCGTAGTGGTGACCGAAAACTTTGTGGTCTCCATCCCGGACGGCCTTGAACTAGACGTTGCTGCTCCGCTTTTGTGCGCCGGCATCACCACCTTCTCCCCTCTGAACCACTGGAACGCCGGCCCCGGCAAAAAGGTTGGTGTGATTGGTTTGGGTGGACTTGGCCACATGGCCGTGCAGATTGCGCACGCCATGGGTGCCGAGGTGACTGTGCTGTCGCAGACGCTCAACAAGAAGGAAGATGGCCTGAGCTTGGGCGCAGACCACTACTACGCCACGAGCGATCCGGAGACGTTCAAACAGCTGGCTGGCTCCTTGGATCTGATCATCAACACGGTTTCCGCCAAGTTGGATATCAGCGCTTACTTGCAGCTGTTGGCACTCGATGGGACCTTGGTCAGCGTTGGTGCCCCGCCGGAGCCCCTGCCGGTTCAGGCATTCTCGCTGATCGGTGCACGCCGATCCTTCGCCGGATCAGCTATTGGTGGCATCCGCGAAACCCAGGAGATGCTCAACTTCTGCGCCGAGCACGGTATTGGTGCCAAAATCGAAGTCATCTCGGCTGACCAGATCAATGAGGCCTACGAGCGCGTTTTGAAGTCTGACGTTCGCTACCGCTTTGTCATCGACACGGCAACGCTGAACTAACAGGAACCGCTACAAAATAGGACATCCGCACCCGAATCCCGGGTGCGGATGTCCATTTTTGTAGCGGCATCGAGAGTACGACGTCGGCACTCACCCCAGTGGGTGGGTTCAGTGTGCCTTGGGTGGAATTAGCTCGAAAACAAGGCAGGGTCCGCCGTCGTACAGCCCGGCGTCAATATCCACGGCGAGACCGCCTGCGTACTCCTCCGGCCCGGCAGTCTCGAATGCTAGGTACCCGTGCACCTCGGAAATGATGCTGTGCCCGTGGATGATCCGCTCGCCGCCCAAAGAATTGAGCATACTCACCGAATTTGTGTGGCCCTGAACTCCACGGAATGCCCCACGCGTGGTCATCCGAGCCCACACATTCCACAGCTGTTCAAGGTTCTCGCTGCGCAGTGCCGCCCCAATAGTGGTGTTGACTTCACTCACCGTTGAACCAAATTCCAAGTACGCCGTGGTGTCCGAATGCAGCAACAATTCAGTCCCGGCTAAGGCCACCGCTGGCCGGTCCATAAGCCACTGGACATGACGGGGGGACAGCCCCTCCTGGTCAGAATTTTGGCCGCCATTGCGCACCCATGATGCGTGAAAATTCCGTGGACCCGTGGCCGTTTCCAACGCCTGGGTCCCAAACAACTTGGTGCCCAACGCCAGCACCTCATGATTGCCCAGAAGTGCGTGAACACCACCGCCAGCTTCGCGGGCGGAGACCTCCAGCTGCATCAACACGTCAATGACACCCAGCCCGTGGGGACCCCGGTCTAGGTAGTCCCCGAGGAAGTACACGTGCGAGTTGCCACCTTGCCAGCGGCCCACCGAATCAACCAGCCCTTGCCACGAGAGCTCCTCTAGGAGAGGTTTTAGGGCGCCGTGGATATCACCTACGGCAAAGTAGCGGGCTGATTCGGCGGGTTCGATCATGCGCTAGCGCTTCTTCTTGGTGGCAGCTTTAGCGGCTCGCGCTGCCATCCGCTCGGCGATTGGCTCACCCTTATGGGAGACCGGGCCCTCAGTCTCGGGGTCAGAGACTGTACCCCGAGCCTTCGCGATGGCCTTCATACCGTGGTAGATCAGCAAGGCAGCGGCTGAGCCCAACGCAATACCGGTGAACTTGAGCGAGCCAATGGTCCAGGTGTAATCCGCAATACCAATAATGAGTGCCACGGCGGCGGTGGTCAGGTTCACAGAGTTAGAGAAGTTCACCCGGTTCTGGACCCAAATCTTCACACCCAGCACACCGATCATGCCGTACAACATGGTGGCCGCGCCGCCCAAAACACCGGCCGGAACCGTGGCAATGAGCGCACCGAACTTGGGCGAGAAGCTCAGCAGAATCGCGAACAAACCAGCAACCCAGTAAGCAGCAGTGGAGTACACCTTGGTCGCAGCCATCACACCAATGTTTTCGGCGTAGGTGGTGGTGCCAGAACCGCCGCCCAAACCGGCCAGCACCGTAGCGGCACCGTCAGCCATCAGTGCGCGGCCGGAGACGCCGTCGAGGTTTTGACCAGTCATGGCAGCCACCGACTTTACGTGCCCGATGTTCTCAGCCACGAGCACCAACACCACTGGCACAAACAGGCCCACTACACCAACGTGGAATTCGGGCGTTTGGAAGTGTGGCAGGCCAATCCAATCGGCTGCATTGACGGTGGTGTAGTCCACTTCACCGCGGATGTTGGCCACAATGTAGCCCACCACCACACCCACCAGGATGTTCAAGCGGCCAATGATTCCGCGGAACAGTACTGTCACCAAAATGATGGTCACCAGAGTCAGCAGAGCGGTGATTGGTGCAGCGTCAAAGTTGTTTTTCGCGGCTGAGGCCAGGTTCAGTCCAATCAGCGCCACAATGGTTCCGGTGACGATCGGGGGCATCAACCGGTTGATCCATGCGGCGCCAAACTTTTGGACCACCACACCAATCAAAGCCAGGACGGCGCCAGCCATCACCACACCGCCCAAGGCGCCAGCAACACCGAATTGCTCTTGTGAGGCCGCGATGGGGGCAATAAAGGCAAAGCTGGAACCCAAGTAGCTGGGTACCTTGCCGGCGGTGATGATCAGGAAGAGGATGGTGCCCACACCCGAGAAAAACAGGGTGGTGGCCGGGGGCATGTGGGTCAGGATGGGCACCAAGAACGTGGCACCGAACATGGCCACCACGTGCTGCATACCAATGCCGATGGTCAACGGCCAGGCGAGGCGCTCTTGCGGAGCCACCACCTCGCCGGGGCGCACGGACTTGCCGTCGCCGTGAAGGGTCCATTTGGTTCCGAGCAGGCTCAAAAGGAGCGCCTTTCGCTATCAAGAAATTAGGCTGACAATCCGTCAGGGGTTCGGATGCAACTTTACTGTGCAGCACGCTGTGCTGAATATCACGTCCATAAATGGGAAGCACAAACGAGACCACGGTGTTGACGCCAAGGAAACGACGCGAATATTGGCGCCGCACCATTCGGATCACTCTTCTGATCCAGCCATCCCAGGTCTTTCCCAAGGAGTCCCATGAGCATCGCCCACGAAGAAGCCGTCCTCGACGCAACCGCCATCAACACCCTGTTTGCCGAGGCACGCACCGCGAACTCCTTCACCGGTGAAGTCACCGAGGAACAAGCTCAGGCCATTTACGAACTGACAAAGTTTGGCCCCACGGCGTTCAACTCCCAGCCACTGCGAGTCACCTACGTGCGTTCTGCCGAAGCCCGCGCTGCCCTCGTGGACAACATGGCTCGTGGCAACCAAGCCAAAACCGCTTCAGCCCCCTTAGTTGCAGTGCTCAGCTTTGACACCGCGTGGCACGAACGCTGGGATGCTTTTATGCCAGGTTTCAACGCCCCGAAAGCCATGTTCGACGCCGACCAGGCCGTCACCGCAGCCACGGGTAACAACAACGCCCACCTGCAGGCCGGCTACTTCATCATGGCCGTGCGCGCACTGGGCTTAGCCGCTGGCCCCATGACCGGCGCCAACTTCGCCGGCATTGACGCTCAGCTCTTCCCCGAGGGAGACCAGAAGTCATTTATGGTGATCAACATTGGCCAGCCTGGTGAAGATGCATGGGGCGACGCCAAGCCGAAGTTTGACTACAAGGATGCTGTACGCACCGTCTAAATTTCCCCCCATTGGCTCGCAAGTGTGGCTCCACTCGCCCTTGAGTGGAGCCACACTTGCGAGCGGACTGGGTGCGGGGGACGCAAAATGCCTCCAGCACGATGGGGGACACGCTGGAGGCATCACGCGGACGCAATTTAGCTGGCAAGAACTCGGCTACGCCCGGAACCACAAATTAGCCTAGCCGATGACCCCATCCACAAGAGCCTTCGCCTCGGCCTGAACCAAAGCCAAATGCTCAGCGCCCTTAAATGACTCGGCATAGATCTTGTAAACGTCCTCAGTACCCGAGGGACGAGCCGCGAACCACGCGTTCTCGGTCACAACCTTGAGCCCGCCAATGGCCGCGCCATTGCCGGGAGCCTCGGTGAGTTTCGCGGTGATCTGCTCGCCAGCCAACTCGGTTGCAGTGACATCTGAAGCGGAGAGCTTCCCCAAAGCCGCTTTTTGCTCCCGGTTAGCCGCAGCATCAATACGCGCATACACCGGATCGCCAAACTGATCCGTGAGCCCGGTGTACAACTCCGACGGCGACTTGCCCGTCACGGCCGTAATCTCCGAAGCCAGCAGGGCCAGCAAAATGCCGTCCTTATCCGTGGTCCACACCGAGCCGTCCATTTTGTTGAAGGACGCGCCAGCTGACTCTTCGCCACCAAAAGCGCCCTCACCGGACAACAACCCCGGAACAAACCACTTAAAGCCCACCGGCACTTCAACCAGCTTGCGGCCCAAACCTTCTGCCACCCGGTCAATGATCGAGGAGGAAACCAAGGTTTTGCCGACCACTGAGGCGGGGTTCCAGCCCTGACGGTTCCGGTACAAATAATCAATCGCGACGGCGAGGTAATGGTTCGGGTTCATGAGCCCACCCTTGCCGTTAATCACCGGGGTGACGATCCCGTGGCGGTCCGCATCGGCGTCGTTCCCGGTGGCAATATCAAAAGGCGACTTCCCGGCGTCGTCCGCTTTCATCCGAGCAATCAATGACGCCATGGCGTTGGGTGAGGAGCAATCCATGCGGATCTTCTCATCCCAGTCCAAAGTCATAAAGGCCCACTGCGGGTCCACCGTGGGGTTCACCACTGTCAGATCCAAGTGGTGGCGCTCGCCGATTTCGCCCCAATAATCCACCGACGCGCCGCCCAAGGGGTCAGCACCAATCCGCAAACCAGCGTTCCGGATGGCGTCCAGGTCCAAAACTGAGGGCAGGTCATCTACGTAGCTTGAGAGGAAATCGAACTTGCCAACGTTCTCCGAATTCAGGGCCTCAGCAATGGGAATGCGTTGGACCCCGCGAAGCCCATTTTCAAGCAGCTCATTGGCTCGGTTAGCAATCCAGGCGGTGGCGTCAGTATCTGCCGGACCACCGTGAGGCGGGTTGTATTTGAAGCCGCCATCACCGGGCGGGTTGTGGCTGGGAGTAACAACAATGCCGTCAGCCTGGTCCAAGTGACCGGCGTTGTTGTATTTCAAAATCGCGTGACTCAAGGCCGGTGTGGGGGTGTAACCATGGCGAGCATCAATCAGGACGTGAACCCCGTTGGCTGCAAGAACTTCAAGGGCAGTGTTCTGTGCCGGTTCGCTCAACGCGTGAGTGTCCTTGGCCAAATACAGTGGGCCGATGATTCCCTGAGCTGCGCGGTATTCAACAATTGCCTGTGTGATCGCGGCAATGTGCTGCTCATTAAAAGAGGACTTTAAACTGGACCCGCGGTGACCGGAAGTACCAAACGCCACTCGTTGAGAGGGATCGCTGGGATCCGGAATGACGTCAAAATACGCGTCAAGCAAAGCGGTCAGATCCACAAGGTCTGAAGGTAGGGCTACAGTGCCCGCTCGGTTAGCCATGTGTACAGCATGCCAGAGTGTATTGAATGGGGAAATGCCCGTCAGCCATGTGGACTCAACGGGGCTATTATGACGTTGGCGGTAGGCTGGGGTAACGACGTTTCAAGCGTTTCGCGAGCCTGCAAAGCGCCTAATTCAAGGGGAAATATGAGCGACATGTACAGCGGCGGCAACGAAGCTAACAAACCGGTTCCTCCAGTGCCTCCGGTTCCCCCGTACACGGCCGCCACCCCGCCAGTGCCACCTGCCGCCGGGACTCCAGTGCCGCCGTCGTACGGTCAGCAACCGGGAGGATACCAAAACACTGGTTACCAAAACGACGGATACCCAAGCGCGCCCCAGAATAATGGCTATCAGAACCAAGGTTTTCAGAACCCCGGTTACCAAAACCAGGGCCAACCGAACGTTTACCACAACCCGGGCTTCCAGAATCAGGGTTTCCAGAACCCCAACCCCTATGGCCAGCCCGCATACTTCGGCATGCCAGCGGAACCCAAGGGCCTGAGTATTGCTGCGATGGTGCTCGGAATTGTGTCAGTTTTCACTGCGGGTTGGCTCATCTTGCCTGAAATTGCCGCCATCATTTTGGGCCACATTGCCTTGAAGAAAGAGCCCGCTGGCAAAGGAATGGCGTTGACGGGTCTCATCTGTGGCTACGTGGTTGTTGCCGGGTGGGTGGTTATTCTGGCAATCTTCCTGGTCCTGGGGGCTGCGGCCGGTCCAGGTTTGTCTAACTAGGCAGCTCTATCTGACGGGCTAACTGGCTCTGGCTGAGATTCCCCTTCTTTTGCCAATAAGGCAGCAAAAAGGCGGCGTGTCCTTGGAGGCACGCCGCCTTTGGGCTCTAAAGCTGGGGAAACTCAGCGAACGCCGGACATCAACTTCTTGATTCCAGGGGTCGCAGCTGCCAGTGCAACGGCCACCACAATGGCAACGCCACCCACACCCATAAAGTACGGCAGTTCATTCTCCGGGTTGTAGAGACCGGCCAGAATCCCTGCCACGGTGGTGCCTAGCGAAACCGAGAGGAAAAACAGTGCCACCATCTGGGTCTGGAACGCTTCGGGGGCCAGCTTGGTGGTCACCGAAAGTCCGATCGGGGACAGGAACAACTCGGCGAGGGTAAAGAGGAACAGGATTCCAACCAGCGCCAAAAGCGGGGTTTTTGCGTTGCCAGCCAGGGGAACAAAGGCCAGGAACGCCAGGCCCATCACGGCCAACCCAATGGCGAACTTCAATGGCGAGGACGGCTGGCGGTCGCCCAGTTTGGTCCACACAGCCGCGAGAACACCGGCAAAAATGATGATAAATACCGGGTTGATGGACTGAACCCACGCAGCCGGCATCTCCCAACCGAAGAGATTGCGGTCCAGCTTCTGATCAGAGTAAACGGCCAAGAAGGTGAACTGCTGCTGGAACAAGGCCCAGAACGCTGCCGAAGCAATGTAAAGCGGGATAAATGCATAAACCCGTTTGCGGTCAGTGCTGGTGATTTTTTGGCTGCTCAGGATGATCACCAAGTAGACGATCGTGGCGGCAATGGCCACAATCGCCATGGTGTTGGCCAGGTTGTCTGCGTTGACCAGTCCGGTACCCAAAACAAGGGCAAGAATAACGACGACGGCAGCGAAGATGAGCGCGTAACGGCCACGTTCTGACTTGGCCAAAGGGTTGGCAACGCGGTGCGCTTCCTCCGGGAGTGCTTTACGCCCGCTTGCGTAAATAGCTAGACCAATTGCCATTCCCACCGCCGCGGCACCGAAGCCCCAGTGGAAACCGAAAGACGTTTGGAGCCAACCGGTGATCAGCGGCCCCACGAGCCCACCGAGGTTGATGCCCATGTAGAAGATGGAGAAGCCGGCGTCGCGGCGTTCATCCGTCTTGTTGTAAAGCGAGCCAACCAAGGCCGTGGCATTGGCCTTCAGGCCCCCGGAACCCAACGCAATGAGGACTAGACCAATAACCAGTCCCGTGACGCCCGGGATTACGGCCAGCGAGACGTGGCCGGCCATGATGATGATCGCGGAGAAAAACAGTACCTTCTCGGAACCGAACAAGCGGTCAGAGAGCCATGCCCCAAGAATGGTGGAGAGGTAAACGCCTCCACCGTAGGCGCCCACAAGGCTCAGCGAGAGCCCCCGGTCTATACCCAGGCCGCCTTCGGCAAGGCTGTAGTACATGTAGAAAGCGAGGATTCCCTGCATTCCGTAGAACGAGAAACGTTCCCACATTTCTACGGAGAAGAGGTTGGCCAACATCTTTGGGTGGCCAAAAAATGAGGTGTCGCCACTGCCAGATTTGGTGGAGTGGATCGTTTGCGTTGAGCTCATTTTCTCTATTCTCCCCGCAAGGGTGGGAGGCTGTCACATTTGCGCATGGCTGACAAGTCTGTTTCAGGTCATGACAAATGGCCTCTGCTAACGGGTTTAGCTACTCAATGTTCGTGCGGATCACCCTTGGCTTCTGTGCCAAAGATCAGGGTGACAGCGCGCATGTCCACAACGAATCCTGCGAACAAAAGTGTGTAGCCAAGGAAGGTGTAGGGGTGGACGTTTTGAGTGAGCCAAGAGCCCGGATCGGCTTAGGTGGTCCCGGCGTTCCTTCCACCCTTTGAACCAAAAGAGCGGATTGCCGGCAGTTCCGGTGGGGATCATAATTTCCAGCACCATCAGCAAGCCAATACCGCGAACATGAATGCCCAGCGCTACGACTCTGACAACGACGTCAAAGAATCCGAAGGCTACGTTCAGTGGCTCCACAGATTGCATTCTGCCCCGAGCGTGGAACTTGTTGTTGATCTTGCTCTAGTGGAAGCGTCACAGCTGGGCGACTTCGGGCGGGAGCGATAGTCTGGGGAGAGATTTTCCCGGTCCCGCCACTTTGGTTTTTGGCTGTTGGGGGGACCTGCACCTTTACTGGAACACCGTGAGAGAGGAACTGGAACAGATGAGTGAGTTAGAGACTGTCAGCGTTGAGCAGATTCCCGCTGGCGGGACCATTCTTGACGTTCGTGAAGACTACGAATGGGCCGCAGGCCACGTAGATGGCGCCCTCCACATCCCCTTGGATCAGTTGCCGGAGCGCATTGACGATCTGGACCCCGATGTGGACCTGTATGTCATTTGCCGTACCGGTGGCCGCTCGGTCCGCGCCACGCAGTGGCTGGTGGGCCAAGGCTATTCAGCCATTAACGTTGCCGGCGGTATGGGCGCATGGTTTGAGGCTGGCAAAGAAATGAAGGCCGACGGCGGCCAGGAACCTACTGTTCTTTAGCTAGCTCTGTTCTTTAGCTAGCGTCCTCGCCGCTTACCTTACAGTCCCTCGAGCTTCGGCTCACCTACATATACCCCCTAAGGAATATTTGATGGCTGAGCAAAAGTCCTACACCTTTCTGGGACCGGAGGGCACCTTCACCGAAGCGGCCCTGCTGCAGGTTTCCGGAGCTCGCGACGCTTTGCGTATACCGTCCTCCAACGTCAACACCGCACTGGATAAAGTCCGCGAAGGCAGTGTTGATGCGGCGATGGTGCCCATCGAGAATTCCGTTGAAGGCGGCGTGACGGCAACCCTAGATGCCATCGCTACCGGTGTTCAGCTGCAGATTGTCCGTGAAGTCCTGGTGCCGGTCAGCTTTTTCCTCGTGGCGCGGCCGGGCATAGCACTGACGGACATCAAGCGAATTTCAACCCACGGGCATGCGTGGGCCCAGTGCCGTCTTTGGGTAGAAAAGAATATTCCTGACTGTGAATATGTTCCAGGATCGTCCACTGCAGCTTCAGCCATGGGGCTGCTGGAAGACGATGCTGGTTATGACGCAGCGATTTGTGCCCCGATCGTGGCACAAGAGCAAGCCGGTCTCAACGTTCTTGCCGAGGACATTGGAGACAACCCAGGTGCCGTGACCCGTTTTGTGCTGGTCAGCCAGCCCGGAGCCCTTCCCGAGCCAACGGGTGCGGACAAAACCACGGTGGTTGTACCCTTGCCCAAGGACCGGCCTGGTGCGCTGATGGAAATCTTGGATCAGTTCGCTACTCGCGGGGTCAACTTGAGCCGGATTGAATCGCGTCCTACGGGTCAATATCTGGGTCACTACTTTTTCAGCATTGACGTTGATGGCCATGCCGCCGATGCGCGAGTTGCTGATGCTCTTGCCGGGCTGCACCGAATCAGCCCGGATCTCCGCTTCCTCGGCTCCTACGGCCGGGCCGATCAGCGCGCTACTAAGATCCAACAGCACTACTCGGACCAAGCGTTCCGTGATTCCCACGCCTGGGTGGACGCTTTGTTGACCCCGCCAGCGATGACCGATTCTGAGAGTGCGGGCAGTGCGCGTAAGGCTGGTCGCCGCCGGGCATAAACGCCCATCATGAGCGTTGCTCCAACGGCGGTTAGGAGCAGCAGAAACTTCGCCCCAAACTGTCCCAGCTGGCGCTAATAGCAAAATGCTTGCCTAGCTTCCTGTGTCTTCAGCCAATTGATGCGTATGCTTGCCAAACCAAAAGGGGCAAGGTCCTCAACTGATCTCCAAGGAGGAGCGCATGTCGGACAACGATGGCCAGGGAATGATTGTTAATCCCAAGCCAAGCAAAGACAACCAGGACTGGGACGGCGACGAGGCTGACCGGGCTGATCGACTGCGCTTTGAAGAGGAGCAGGCGTTGATCCGCGAGCAGTCAGAAGCGCGTGCTGCTGCGAAGGTCCTGGAAGAGCAAGAAAAACAAGAGCAGGTCAGCCTCAAGGACGCCCAAAAGCGTTAGTTCTCGCTTGTATCCACACTGTTGTTTTTGACCCGAACCAAGAGTGATCGTGGGTCCACCTCAACGGTGACTTCTGTTGCAGCGCCCGAGGGGTCGCCGTCGAGCTGTGTTTCCATCGGCTCGGCGCTACGAATAGTGATCTTCCGGGCGCTGTAGAAGTTCATCATGGGCAGATCGTGTTTGTGTTTGAACACAATTTTTCCGTACATTGCTAGCCAACCGATGGCACTGCGCGGGCTCATCACCACAACGTCGAGCTGGCCGTCGTCGATCATCGCGCCCGGGATAAAGTCGATGCCGCCGGGGATCAGGCCGCAATTGGCGAACAGTACGCTGCGGATTTTCCGTTTCTGCTCGGGTTCATCGTCGAGCGAGATGGTGACCGTTTTGCGCCGACCCGGCAAGTGCCGCACACCGGCCTCCGTGTAGGCGAGCCAGCCCACAGCTTTTTTGAGGTCGTCCTTGGTGTCGCCCACAACTTCGGCGTCCAAACCGATGCCGGCGATCACCAAAAAGGTGTGCTGGGATGACTCCTTAGTCACCGAGTTGGCGATCTTAATGCGCGCAGTGTCAATAAATCGTTGGCTACCAAAGAGGGCGGTTTGAACTGCCGCGTACAAGTCGCCCACGTCAATGTCTAGGTTGCGCCCCAAAAGGTTTCCAGTGCCCAAGGGCAGCAGGCCCATGGCCACATCGGTGCCGGAGAGTACCTCGGCCACGGCGCGAACCGTGCCGTCCCCACCGCCGGCAATAACGACGTCGACCCCGGCTTCCAGCGCCCGGCGCGTTTGCGAATACCCCGGATCCTCCACGGTGGTTTCGAAGAACAGCGGTGTCTCCCAACCCGCTAGAGTGGCCGAACGAATGATGGTGGACAGCGCCTCTTCGGCGCGCAGTTTGGACGGATTAATCACCACAGCCACACGTTGATGGCCGCTTGAAACCGCCTGCGATTCACCGGCAACTGCGCTACGAACATGCCGTGCTTGAAGACGCCGAACACCCCAAGCGCTGACGATTACGAACACAATAATCGCGGCGATGATGAGGTAAGGCAGCCAGTCAGTCATAGTCCTCTAACCATATCGGCACAACGGCGTTGAAATTGCGGCGACCCATCTGGAGTGCGAGCACCAAGGGAAGCGAAGATTTTCGATACTCTTGGAGGGTGATTGACGTAAAAGACCTCAGCGAGAATCCGGACAAGTTCCGTGCCAGCCAACAAGCCCGTGGCGCAGACGCCTCCGTGGTGGACCGGATCATTGCTGCAGACTCTACGCGCAGGGCGGCGCTGATTCGCTACGAGAACCTCCGCGCCGAGCAGAACGCCTTCGGCAAGCGTGTGGCTCAAGCCAAGGGTGAAGAGAAGCAAGCGCTATTGGCTGAGGTCAAGGTATTGGCTGGAGAGGTCAAGGCTGCGTCGGCTGAGGCTGACGCTGCCCAGGCCGAGCATGATGAGCTGTTGCGTGCCGTTCCCAACTTGGTGATTGAGGGCACGCCCGAGGGCGGCGAAGACGACTACGTTGTGGTCAAGACGGTTGGTACACCTCGCCAATTCAACGATTTTGAGCCGAAAGACCACCTGGAAATTGGTGAGCTGATTGGCGCGATCGACATGGAACGCGGCGCCAAGGTTTCAGGTTCACGTTTTTACTTCTTGCGTGGTGTTGGTGCCCGTCTGGAAATGGCACTCCTGCACATGGCCATGGATCAGGCGATCGAAGCCGGTTTTGTGCCAATGATTACCCCAACGTTGGTCCGTCCCGAGACCATGCAGGGCACGGGCTTCGATGTAAAGCACGACGCCGAGATCTACCGTCTCGCTGAAGACGACCTTTACCTGGTGGGCACCTCAGAGGTGCCGTTGGCCGGGTACCACTCGGACGAGATTTTGGACCTGTCCGATGGCCCTATTCGCTACGCGGGTCAGAGCTCTTGTTACCGCCGTGAAGCTGGATCCCACGGTAAGGACACCCGCGGGATCATCCGTGTGCACCAGTTCAACAAGGTGGAGATGTTCGTCTACACCACTGTTGAAAAGGCCGAGGCTGAACACCAGCGTTTGCTGGCTTGGGAAGAGGAAATGCTGGCCAAGTGCGAGCTGCCTTACCGCGTGATTGACACTGCTGCAGGGGACTTGGGTAACTCGGCTGCCCGCAAGTTTGACTGCGAAGCGTGGGTCCCCACGCAGGGCGCGTATCGCGAGCTCACCTCCACCTCAAACTGCACCAGCTACCAAGCGCGCCGATTGAATATTCGCGAACGCGTTATTGGTGCCGACGGCTCCCCGAAGGGCACACGCCCCGTAGCTACCCTCAACGGCACCTTGGCCACTACCCGGTGGATTGTGGCAATTCTGGAGCACCACCAGAACCCGGACGGTTCTGTGAATGTGCCCGAGGCTCTGCGACCGTACATTGGCGGCTTGGAAGTTCTCCCCGTTCTGTAGTTCACCCGCAAACGGACTTTTCACCCCAAAACGACGGGGTGAAAAGTCCGTTTCACGGTGAATTCTGTGGTTTCAGCCCGGCGGCCAAGAGTGTCCGCATCAGTTTGTTGGGGTCGATTGCTGTGCTCCAGTCCCACCGGACAACGCGGTAGCCCATAGCCCGGAGCCGGTCCTCGCGCTTTTTCTCCAGCAAAACTGTTTCTCGGGCCGTTCGACCGCTCAAGTATTCATCGTTGAGATATTTCGCGGCGCCGTCGAATTCGCCGATAAGACGCTGTGCCCGCCAAAAGAAGTCTGAACGTCCCGCAAATCCTTGCGAGTCTGTGAAGTTCGTTTGGAGTTCCGGCGGTGGGAAGCCCAGAAGGTGCATGTTCGCGCGGCTTATAGACTCTCCCGCGGATCCTGAATCAGCGTCAGCGAAATCCAGAATTTCGGTAATCCGAGAGCATTTAGTGGCTGACTTTAGCCCTGTGGCCGCAAGCGTGAGGGTTTCCCTGCTGAGCGCATGGGCCCCGAACCTATCGCTGCTGATGACGTGATCGGCAGCAGTGACGGCCTGCGCGAAGGGCAGCTTCCCCAGCAAGTCCACGGCCGTTTGTGCCAAAGGGGTCACTCTGAAACCGTTCTGCATAACGAATGGGGCCGCGTAGAAGTGGCGGTAAACCCCGAACCCCGGCGTCCGCTCAACGGTCCGGCGAGACCCAGCGATGTCTACTGAGCTGGTGGTGGACTGGCTCCGCCCCGCGTGGCCTTTGCTCGCATTCGCAATGTGAACTTCTTGGGGGATTCCCACCAGACACATTTGCCAGATGCGTCCCGCGGTTTCGAAGCAGAACGTGGCGTTAGGTTGTTCAAGTGCAATGGCCTGAGCGGTGTTGAGATACCTCGCCCATGGTGTAAGTTCCAGCCACGTGCTTTTCTCAAGGTAAACCCCGTGCCGGACACGTACTAGCTCACCCCGGGCAAAGCGTCGGCTGAGGGAGCGGGAATCACCGAATTCCAGCCGTGCCTTGGACGCGCGTATGAATTCCTTCGAAATCTCCATGCCACTACTCTTCGGCGTTGGTCTCATGATCGGGCGGAAAAGTTTGTTTATGTGGAAAAGAGCAGGAAATTCACCCGCTGGTAGACAATTCACCCCGTCATTTGGGGGTGTTGCGTCCGTTTACGGGTGAAAGGTTCACAAGAGATTCACCCGCGCGTGTGGCCCTGGTCCTACTGATTCCAAGCCGTGCAATGAAACAATGGGCGTATGACTACTACTACTGAATCAACAGTGGCTGGCATCGAAGACCAGCGAATTATTGAACAAACCAAATTGATCGCACTGGACGTTGACGGCACCCTTGTGGACCACAACGGGCACATGAGCGAGGGGGTCCGTGATGCGGCTAGGGCCGTGGTGGATGCAGGCCATCAGGTGCTTATTGCCACCGGCCGCTCACTCAACGCCACCTTGCCCATCATTGAAAAAATTGGCCTCGATCGCGGCTACGCAGTGTGCTGTAACGGTGGTGTGAGCCTCCGTCTAGATCCGGATTTGGACCTTGGCTACGAGATCATTCACAAAGCCACCTTTGACCCGGCGCCGGCCCTGCGCGCCCTGCGTGAGCGGCTCCCTGTGGCCAAGTACGCGCTTGAGGATGCCGACGGTAACTTCCTCTCCACCGAGCGCTTCCAAGACGCCAGCTTTGGCGTGGAGGCTCAGGCCGTGGACTTTCACACCATGCTTCAAGCAACAGCCGTCCGGGTGGTGGTTTTTAGCTCAGAGAACACCTCAGAGGAATTCAATGAAGCGATCGCTGAAATTGGCCTCTCCGGGGTAACTTATTCGGTGGGCTGGACGGCTTGGCTGGATATTGCTGCGGCCGGTGTCACCAAGGCCAGTGCCCTTGAGCAGTTGCGCCGCCACTTGGACATCCACCCGCGGCACACGATCGCCATCGGTGACGGCCGCAACGACATTGAAATGCTGACGTGGGCTGGCCGAGGTGTGGCCATGGGGCAGGCCCCAGATGAGGTCCTCGCCGCCGCGGATGAAGTTACAGCTTCAGTGTTCGACGACGGCGCAGCACTAGTGTTGCGCGGCCTCGCCTGAGCGGAACACGTCTAAGCAGAACGCGGTTTAGCGGACTTCCAGAATCATGTTCAGTAGCCTGGCCGCTGCGGGGCGGGCCGCGTGCTCCTCATTCCATTGGGAGCGTGTGATCGCTTTGCTCACGGCCTGGGCTGTGATGCCAAGTTCGGCCGCAACGGCTTTCTGCTGACCCCGAACCCCCGGGGTGAGCAGCTCTAAAACGCGCCATTCGGCTACCGTGCGTTTCTCCACAAGGTTCCCTAACAAGCGCAGGATCGCTTCGGCGTCGTTCACTATTTCTGGGGTGGGTCCATCCACCGAAACCCGGATGCGTTCCTTGCTGTTGCGGACCCGGTCCACAGCGCGGCGTGCGTAAATGAGCCCATGCCCGGAAGCGTCTTTGATCTGATTGGGCAGCGGCTCGTTGACCGGCCCCACACCAATTCCGACGTTCCAACGCCCGCTGCGCAACGCGATCAGTGCTGCGTCTACTGTCTGGTGCGGGCAGTCCAGAATGCCTTGAACTTCATCTTCAACTGAACGATCAAAGTCGAGGCGCGCAGGAATATGGCGGAGGTCTTTGAGCAGTTGAGGGACTAGGTCACCGTCCCGTTTCCTGTCGCGCTGATTGATAGTCAAAGTGAACATGGTGGATCACATGCTACTCGGTGGCCAGCGGTGCCAGTCCAATTCACGATCACGGAGATGACCTAGTTGAACCGGCCGGTAAGTGCCTTGGTGGCCTCGAGGTCAATGTGACGGTGGTACTTGCGTTTGCCCTCATTGCCGGTGCTGGTGCCCGCACCTCCGGAGAAGAGCATCCCCACAATCAAACCGACCACTAGGACGTAGTGCAGGAACGTCACCCAGGCCATACGGAAGGATCCTGGCCGGCCGCCGTCGGAGTTCCGAACAAAGGCGCTCCCGGCGATCAAACAGCCTAGGGTGCGGCCAGTAGGGCAAAAGAGGCCGTAAACGGCGGACGCCACTAACCACGCGGCGATGGCCATAAGATAGGGGGTCCATTCGGAGGTGGCAGAGCGCGCTCCATAAAAATATGCGCCAAGCACCACTGCCACGATCAGCACTGCGTCCACCACAAAAGAACCAATAACTTTGCCATAACCGGCAAGAATTACCGGCTGACCGTTTTCAAGGTGAGCTAGGTTTTTAGGAGATGAATTCCCTGATGCTGGCTGGGCGTACGGAGCTGAATCGCTCATGGGCATTAGTTTCCTTCTCCTGAACTATCCTGGGCTGAATTCTCTGCCACACCGCCGCCTTGAACAACTGCGGCCACCTTGGCGCGCGCGCTCTGTGCGGACACTTGGGCAACGTGAAGTTTTACCGAACCGTCCACCTCCTCAGCTTCAAGCCCATTGAGGGTGTTCGCTGAGGTGTAGAGCGTGTAGTGCGAGCTTTGTTCATCCCCTGCACCGATGGCTGTGATGATGGTGACGCCCAAAACGTCGGAGAGGCTTTGGGCTGCTTTCACCTCAAATTCCTCGGGAGTCAAAACGTCTACCGGGCCGTCGCTGGATTCGATTCCCGCGGCGTTTGCAAGTTCCATAATCACCGTGGCGGTGTCCTGGAGGGAGACCACACTGAAGCTGTGGCTACCCACCGAGTCCACAAGCTCCTGCAGGACCACGTCTCCGTGGACGTAAGAGTAGAGCCAGACTTTCTCCCCCTCACCCTTGGTCAGTTCAGTGATCACAATTCGCTGGCTCATACGCCGCAGGAACATCACGCCGGTGATCGGCTCAATGGCGCCCAGTTTGGTGGCTTGTGACTCGCCCTCCGGAATTACCGGGAAAGCGAGGCCCTTGGTCAGCAGGGTTCGTAGCGCAACATTGCATAGCAGTTCCCGTTGCTCCGGGTACTGGTCCAGCCACGGCAAGGTCACAGCTTGTTCATTGGCGATGCCGTCTAAGGCAACGATTTCCTCATCCGTGAGGGTGGGCAGTTGGTAGTTGGCATCACCCAAGGAGGCCAGGACAGCTAGGCCAGCCTCGCCCTCATCACGAGTGAAATTGATTCCTGGGGTCTGCGTTTCAGTGGTCATGATAGGAGCCCTCCCAGGCTTGCGACAGGGTTGTGCAAGAACTTCTTGGCGCCGTCAACGGTATTGCTCACAGCATTACTGACCGCGTTCGTGGCACCATTCCAAGCTTTCGAGGCGGTGTTGCCAATCCACTTCCCGGCGGCCTTCCCCCAAGCACTATCAGCGATCATGTTGCCTAAGGCCCAGCCACCTGCAATCAGCCCAGCACCCACCACAATACCGATTCCTACGGGGTTGGTCAGAAGACCGGCTGCAATGGCAATGGAGCCGACACCACCAAGAACACTCAGGCCACCTGCAATACGGTCCCCTCCACCACGCCAGCCACTGTGTTCGGGATTAAACATGTCGTGGATACCGCCCAGGATTGCAAACGGCGCAAGAGCAGGGCCCGCAAAGCGCCCAAACTTGCCAATCAGGCCGGTTGCTTTAGTGAAATCCTCAGCGATGGCGAAGCCCTTGAAGTTTTTTAGCCCGCCAATAACATCGAGGATTTTTTTGCTGGAAAGCAGGTTGGCCGGGTTCTTGAGCAACCCCACCATGTCCTTGATTTTGAAACCAACACCGGCGATGGCTTTGGCCCAGTCGATGAGAGTTTGGCCAGGGCTCTTGGCATCCGGTGCTGACTTGCCAACAGTCCCTGCCGGGCCTGTTGATCCGGTTGCGCTAGCGCTGGATTTGTCCTGTTCATCGGCGTTGTTTCGCAGATTTTTGGCGCCTTCTTCGAGCATTCGAGAGGCCGCCATCAGCGTTTTGCGGTGATCCGAGTTCCATTCGGACTTAAACCGGCTGGCATCCGTGCCGGTCCATGCTGTGTTGGAAGACACCAGCTGAGTCAGCGATCTCGATTGTGTCTGCAAGGCGGTTGAGGCCCGTTGAAAATCCTTTGCGAGCGACCGCAACTGAGCGACGTCCGCCCCATAAAAACCCGCCATAACCAGTGACCCCCGCAAAACGATGTAGAAAAGCTATTTGCATCAGCGTAAAGCTAAGTAGCTGGTGCGTCGATGGGGATCAGTACCCATTAGAGGGCAAAAAAGTACGACGGCGGCGGGTGAGGTTTCACGCGAAACCGCACCCGCCGTCGTCGAACTCGTTCTAAAACTCTTTAGTGACCTTCGCCGAAACGCTTGATTGACGCTTCGAGCTCAGCCTCGGCAGCGGCGCGATCGCCCCAACCTTCAGCCTTAACCCACTTACCCGGCTCAAGGTCCTTGTAACGGGTGAAGAAGTGCTCGATTTCCTTGATCAAGAAGTCGCTGACGTCGGAAATTTCCTGGATGTGGTCAAAACGGGCGTCAACCGGAACGCATAGGACCTTGGCGTCTCCGCCGCCGTCGTCGGTCATGTTGAAAACGCCGATGGGGCGGGATTCAACAATCACACCGGGGTGCAGATCAAAGTCCTGCAGGAGCACCAAAGCGTCCAAAGGATCGCCGTCTTCCCCCAGAGTGTTCTCGAAGAAACCGTAGTGCGTGGGGTACTGCATGGACGTAAAGAGGACACGGTCCAGGCGTACGCGGCCGGTTTCGTGGTCCACCTCGTACTTAACGCGGGATCCCTTGGGGATCTCGATGGTGACGTCATGCTTCATGGGAGTCTCCTTGATGTTGCACTGCACGGTTACGCGCTGGCGGCAGTTTGGTAGGCGGGGCGGCAGTGGCTCGAAAAGCTGGCTCCTGACCGCGGACTACTATTGAGGATATAGCGAAATGCTGCGGATTTTGGAACCGGCAGCGGCACCAAATGAGCAATTAACAACACAGGGATGGGGGCCAGCGAGGTATGAAGCGTGTGTTGGCGCTGATCGCTGGCTGCCTGGTGGCTGTGGCGCTGGGAGTTTTGGCCGTCCCCTCGGCTGTGGGGCTTTCCACCACCTTGCTTCGGGCCGCGACCCCCGCCAAACCCACTCCCACCATTCCCGCATGGCAATTGCCGCCCGGTTCGGTAAGTGGTGACGCGAGCAACCCGCTGACCGCCGCGGCCCCCGTGCCGTCGGCGGACAAGCTCGCTGCGGCGCTTGCTAAAACCTTAAAGCCCGACGGCGGGGGAAGGTTTAGTGCTTACGTCACCGACGCCGCTAGTGGCAAAGTCCTCTTTGAACGGGGTTCAACGCAAGGTGTTATCCCGGCGTCGAACATGAAACTCCTCACTGCGATTGCTGCGCTTTCAACACTTGGACCCCAAACGCGATTCCATACCCAAGTCCTAGCCGGCTCTACTGCCTCCAGTGTTGTTCTGAGAGGCGGCGGAGACGTTTTGTTGAGTGCTCACGATTCCGATCCTTCCACCACGGTGGGCTATGCCGGGCTCAAAACCCTCGCCGAAGCAACGGTAAAGTCCCTGATCGCTGCTGGCATCAAGGGTGTTGTGAAGGTCTCCGTGGACGATTCACTGTTCAGCGGGCCCACAATCAACCCGGCCGTAGACAAAGGTGATGTTGTGGCGGGAGAAACCGCTCCCGTTTACTCCTTGGCCATGAACTCGGCGCGTTACAAGGCGGGTGTTGAAACCGGGCCACGTCCCCAAGACTCCGCGCTAGATACCGGGCAACAATTCGCAGCTGCGCTCACGGCCGCAGGTACAGCATCGGGGATTAGCGCGGACGCCGTGGTGGTGCGCGGGACCGGAAATGCTTCTAAAGTTTTGGCCAGTGCAGACTCCGCCACCGTGGGGCAGCAAGTCGAGTCAATGCTGCAAGTTTCAGACAACTACCTTGCTGATGTGCTGGGCCGGATGGTCGCAATCAAGGCCGGGCAAGCAGGTTCCTACACTGCAGCACTCAAAGCCGTAGAGGCCGGGGTGAAAGCCGCCGGGATCTCCACGGCTGGCATGGTTATTGCAGATCTCAGCGGCCTGTCTTTACGCAACCGCGTGTCCACGCAGCAATTCGGGCAGATTGTTGCTGCCATAACCTCCGGTCCCAACGCCTCATTGCGTGCTGCACTAGACGGATTCCCGATTGCCGGACTCACTGGAACGCTAAACAACCGTTACGGCGAAAGTTCCTCACATGCTGCCGCTGGGCTGGTTCGTGCAAAGACCGGCACCCTTAACACGGCCCTGGCACTCTCCGGATACGTGGTGGATTCAGACGGGCGTCTGCTGGTGTTTTCCTTTATTGGCAACGGGCTCACGCCCGGGAGTAAAGGTAATAAAGCAGCACTGGATGCTTCCGCCGCAGTGTTGGCTGGCTGTGGTTGCCGGTAAGTTGTTCGCTTTGGCTGGCAGGTCTGGTGCTTGAGTGTTGTGCACCCTGACAGCAGGACACAGGTGTTTGTGATCTGATGGGCATATGGAGAATCAGGACAATCCGCGCAAGCTGATCAACTGGGACTTGGCCGCCTCAACCGCCGCCAAGTTAGTCCCAGCCGGGCCCGCCTTGAGCGCAAAAGAAATTTCCGCTGCCGTGGAAAACCTGCGCCACATGGCCGACGCTGCAGTGCCTCACGTTCACCAAATTACGGGCTTGGAAGCTGCGCGGGACCTACGTGATTCTCAAGTGCTGGTGGTGGACCGTGCCTCATGGGCTAAAGCCAACACTCGCAGCTTCGAAGTAATGCTCGGTCCGGCCATTGACTCACTGATGGAAGCTCGGGGCGCCACCGTGGGCAAAACTGCCGCCAAAGCATCCGGCGCCATCACCGGTACCCAGCTCGGTGCCATACTGGCCTTCCTCTCAAGCAAAATCCTGGGCCAATATGATCCCTTCTCCGCCCTAGCGCCAGGATCCAACGCACCCTCCGGCGGCCGGCTGCTCCTCGTAGCGCCAAACATTTTGACCGTTGAAAAAGAACTCAACGTTGAACCCGCCGACTTCCGCATGTGGGTGGCCCTTCACGAACAAACCCACCGAGTCCAGTTCGCAGCAGCACCGTGGTTACGCCACCACATGATGGCCCAGATTGAGGGCCTCAGCGGGCAACTCCTGGGGAACATGGACACACTTATGGACCGTGCCAGCGCCGCAGCCAAGTCCCTCAAAGACCGCACCGGCTCCGGACAGTTGCCCGAGCAACTTCCCAGCAAGGGCGCCATCTTGGACATCCTAGATAGCCCCGAAGAAAAAGCCGCAGTCTCCCACATCACAGCTGTGATGAGCCTCTTGGAAGGCCACGCAAACGTGGTGATGGATGCCGTGGACGCCTCGATTGTGCCCAGCGTAAAAACCATTCGCCAACGGTTCAATTCACGTGGCAAAGACCGTGGAGCACTCGAAAAATTCATCCGCAACCTCTTGGGGCTAGACGCCAAAATGCGCCAATACAGCGACGGGTCCAAGTTTGTCCGTGCCGTGGTGGCAGTCGCCGGGATGGAGGGGTTCAACCGGGTTTGGGAGTCCGCCGAACACCTGCCCACCGAGACGGAAATTCATGACCCCCAGCTCTGGGTTCAACGGATGGGTCTCTAAAACTGGTGAGTGAGGCTAAACAAGGCCGACGGCGACCGGGACGTTTGAACCCAACCGTTGGCAAAGCGCGCAAAATATTCCGCGACGCCCTCGCCGCAGCCGGATCACCCCGGAGCGTCCTCGTGGCCTGTAGTGGCGGACCGGACTCGCTGGCTTTGGCATCCGTTGCTGCATTCTTTGCACGGCGTGCTGGCTCCACCCTCCGCATCGGCGCCGTCATTGTGGATCACCAACTTCAAGCCGGTTCCGATGAAGTTGCTGCACGAACTGCTGCAACCCTTCGCGACTTGGGGTTAGACCCAGTTGTGGTGATCCCCGTGACAGTGAATTCCCAGGGCAACGGACCCGAAGCAGCCGCGCGCGAGGCGCGACTGGCAGCTTTGGAAAGTGCCGCCGTCGAACATGGGGCCCAAGCTGTATTGCTGGGACACACGCTCGACGACCAAGCCGAACAAGTACTTTTGGGCTTGGCCCGGGGCTCCGGAACGCGCTCGCTGGCAGGTATGCCCGCACGGCGCGACTTCGGCGAAGACCCCAACCGTGGTTTCTATTTGCGGCCCTTTTTGCCGCTTCGGCGTGCAGAAATTATGGAAATCTGCGACGCCGAGGGTCTAGACCCGTGGCACGACCCCACCAATGCTGACGCGGCGTTTGCCCGGTCACGGGTCCGCACCACGGTGATGCCGATGCTCGAACATCAGCTGGGACCCGGCGTCGCAGAGTCTCTCTACCGCTCGGCCAGCATTCTCTCCCAAGACGCCCAATACCTTGCTGAACAAGCACAATCTAGCTTTGCAGCACTGCGCCAGGATGGCCCTGAAGGTGAGATATTCCTCTCGGAAACAGCGCTTCGTGAACTGCCGGCAGCGCTGCGCATCCGTGTCCTGGCGCTCGCCGTCGAGGCCCTAGGCGGCGCGGCTAGTTACGGAAGACTGCACGCCGCTGAGGCGTTGCTGGAGCGTCAAGGTTCCGCCGGGCCAGTGCAACTTCCCGGAGGCGTAAGCGCCTACCGGCAGCCTCGGCCCAAGAACGCCTCCGCGAAGGACCCAAGGTATGGGAAGCTTGTAATCAAACGGACCGGCTAACCCCAACGAATTACAGCCGGTTGAACACTCAACATTCAGGAGTCATTGGTGGATTCAAACGACGTCCAGGCGGACCTCAAGCACGTTCTCTACACCAAAGAACAAATCCAGGCCAAGATCGCCGAGCTCGCAGCAGCAATCGACGAGGACTACAAAGGCCGCGACATTCTGCTGGTCGGTGTCCTCAAGGGTGCCGTGATGGTAATGGCTGACCTCGCTCGCGCCATTCACAGCCACGTCACCATGGACTGGATGGCGGTGTCCTCCTACGGATCCGGCACACAGTCTTCCGGTGTGGTGCGGATCCTCAAGGACCTCGAAACGGACCTGATGGGTAAGCACGTACTTATTGTTGAGGACATCATTGACTCCGGCCTGACGCTCTCATGGCTCAAAGCCAACCTTGAATCCCGCGGCCCGGCCTCGGTGGAAATCTGCGCCCTCTTGCGCAAGCCTGAGGCAGCCAAGGTTGAGATCGACGTGAAGTACGTGGGTATGGAAATCCCCAACGAGTTTGTCGTCGGTTACGGACTGGACTTCGCCGAGAAGTACCGCAACTTGGACTTCATTGGCACCTTGGCGCCGCACATTTACGAATAATTGGTTCGCCGCTGGCAGGTGCAGCCCTCGTTGGTTCGCCGCTAGTTGGTGCAGCGCAGCTCAGTTTTAGCAGCTGCCGAAAACGGGAAGCCCCTAGATCTAGGCGCTTCCCGTTTTGTGTCCCCTCCAAAACTGAGCTGGCGCGCACAGCAAGTGGTTCGTTTTTAGTGTTTGGCGGGTGTGGCGAGCGTGGATTTGATCTGCTCGAGCATAAATTCCGGGCTGTAAACCACGTGTTGGTACCTGAACCGAAGAACTCTGAACCCAAGTTCCGCCGCCCGGTTATTCCGGTCTTGATCCTTTTTGAACTGGCGCTCATTGAAGTGGAACGCCAACCCATCAAGTTCCACGATGAGACATCCATTGATCAAAAAGTCCACGTAGCCAATACCGTCAATGTAGACCTGAGTTTCAGTATGGAAGCCATGTCTGCGAAAGAGCACGCGAGCTACTGTTTCAATGAGCGAATCAGCTCCACCCTCAACAAGGTCCAAGATGCCGCGAGCCTTACCTGTCCGGGGTCCTCGCAAATGCCGCATCAAGAATCCGGGGCTTGAGTCACCGCGGGCGCACGCGGATTCGACCATCACCAAGGCCTCAAGCTCAGACAGGCACAACAAGGCATCCAACAAAACGTCCTTGAGGGCCAGCACTGGAGGGGTTAGGCCGCGGAGACTCCCAGCCGTTCTGTGCTGGACGCAAGGAACGTCATTCAGGTGTCCGGTGACAGCGAGGTGGGGGACCTGAGGTGAGAACAAGTGCCACAAGCCGTAGTGCTTAGCAGCGGACAAACACGTCAATGCCGAGGCATGGCTGGCGGCAAGGTGGAGCGGACTACTGGCAGGCAGCACTGAATACGTCCCTGCACTCACGCGCTGCACGAGGCCTTGGGCGGTCGCCTCTGCTATAGCTCGCCGAGAAAATCCAAGCTTTTGATACTGCCGGCTGTGGGCAATCCCGCCCAGGCGTGCTGTGTAATCCGCAATGTCCACCCAGTCAGCGTGCCGAATTTTCGGTCCAGAGTGTTCGGTGCCGGGTGCGTATGTGGATAAATTGCCGGAATTTCTTGGTCCTCCTGTGCACGGCAGCTCAGTTTCAGCCACTGCTGGGCTTACCGAACACTGACTTTACGGGGTTGGCTTCACACGACTCGCCCTAAAGTTGAGCTGGGCTGCACAGAGGCCAGATGCTGGCGTGAGAAATAGTTGCCTCAGAACAACACTCGCTACGCCCAGAGGGAACTTTTACATCTCGCCGTGCGTGAACATCTGCGGACGGTGTATAGCTAGTTGCTAGAAAACCTTGAGCAGGACAAGCAGGAGGGACGGGGCGCGCCCCCGAGTAGATGAACGTAAAGAGCTTTTTTAAGGGTCCAGGCATTTGGATCGTGGTGGTTGTTGCCATGCTCCTGCTGGCCTTCGCAACTTTCGCCCCCGGTGGCGCATCGCAGCTGGATACCAACAAAGGTCTAGAACTTTTGAAGGACAGCAGCAAAGTTGAGCAGGCCAAAATCATCGACAGCGAAAATCGCGTCGACTTGGTGCTGAAGGACAACTACAACCTTGATGGCCAAGACAAGGGCAAAAACGTCTACTTCAAGTACGTTGATGCACGCAGCAAGGACGTAGTTGACGCCGTTACCTCCGCCAACCCCTCTAAGGGCTTCACGGATCAGCCGGTAGAGAGCAACTGGTACTCCGGCATCCTTTCGCTCCTTATCCCGGTTCTGCTGCTCGGTGTTGTGTTTTGGTTCTTGCTTTCCCGAATGCAGGGTGGCGGCTCCAAGGTGATGCAATTCGGCAAGTCCAAGGCCAAGATGATCACCAAGGACATGCCGCAAGTGACGTTCGCGGATGTTGCTGGGGCCGATGAAGCGGTGGAGGAACTTGAGGAGATCAAGGAATTCCTCCAAGAGCCGGCCAAGTTCCAAGCGCTCGGAGCTAAAATCCCCAAGGGTGTTCTTCTGTACGGCCCCCCAGGTACCGGTAAAACTCTTCTGGCCCGCGCCGTTGCTGGTGAGGCAGGGGTTCCGTTCTTCTCCATTTCAGGTTCTGACTTTGTTGAAATGTTTGTGGGTGTGGGTGCGTCCCGTGTCCGCGACCTCTTTGAGCAGGCCAAGGCCAACGCGCCGGCCATCATCTTTGTTGACGAGATCGACGCCGTTGGCCGTCACCGTGGTGCCGGAATCGGCGGCGGCAATGACGAGCGCGAGCAGACTCTTAACCAGTTGCTCGTGGAGATGGACGGCTTTGACGTTAAGACCAACGTCATCCTGATCGCTGCAACTAACCGCCCCGACGTTCTTGACCCGGCACTTTTGCGCCCGGGCCGTTTTGACCGCCAGATCGGTGTTGACGCACCGGACATGATTGGCCGCGAACAGATCCTGCGCGTTCACGCCAAGGGTAAGCCAATGGCTCATGGTGTCGATTTACGTGGCGTTGCTAAGAAGACCCCCGGTTACACGGGTGCTGATTTGGCCAACGTTTTGAATGAGGCAGCCCTCTTGACCGCCCGTTCAAACGCCAACCTGATCGATGATCGCGCCCTGGACGAGGCCATTGACCGCGTTATGGCTGGCCCGCAGAAGCGCAGCCGCGTGATGAAGGAATTCGAACGCAAAATCACTGCGTACCATGAAGGTGGTCACGCCTTGGTTGCCGCTGCGTTGCGCAACTCAGCACCGGTCACCAAGATCACCATTCTGCCGCGTGGCCGTGCGCTCGGATACACCATGGTGGTTCCGGACAATGACAAGTACTCCGTGACCCGCAACGAGCTTTTGGACCAGATGGCGTACGCCATGGGTGGCCGTGTGGCTGAAGAGATTGTGTTCCATGATCCTTCTACTGGCGCTTCCAATGACATCGAAAAGGCAACGTCAACTGCCCGGAAGATGGTGACCGAATACGGTATGAGCGAGCGTGTTGGTGCAGTGCGTTTGGGCTCCGGCGGTGGCGAGCCTTTCTTGGGCCGCGACGCTGGCCACGAACGTAACTACTCCGATCAGATCGCTTACGTGGTTGATGAGGAAGTGCGCCGTCTCATCGAGCAGGCTCATGACGAGGCTTACGCTATCCTCACCGAGAACCGAGACGTTCTTGACCGTCTGGCTGTGGAGTTGCTTGAGCGTGAAACCCTCAACCAGCAAGAAATTGCTGAGGTGTTCAAGGACATTCGCAAGCGTGACTTCCGCGAGATTTGGCTGTCCAAACCGTCCCGCCCGGTGCAGAACATTCCGCCGGTAGAGTCTCGCGCTGAGGCTGCTGAGCGCAAGGCTCAAGAGGAAGCAAAGGAAGCCCGCTTGGAGGAGCCTTTGGATGTTGCCTCACCGCACACTCAAGGGCCCTCGGATCACGGGAATTTTGAGGCTGGTCAGCAGGGCGGTCCTCAGGACGGAAGGCTAGGCGGTTCCTTGGGTGGAACGCCGGATGGAACCGACCCGAACCAGCACGGCTAGGATTTCTAGCGTGACTCACTTTGATGACGACGACGACATTCAGCCGGCAACGCGCTTGGCATCCGGGGAACTTATCTCAGAGAAGGTAGACCTGCCCCGGATTGAAGCCGCGGTTCGGGAAATCCTCATTGCCGTGGGCGAGGACCCTGAACGGAGCGGGCTGATTGATACGCCCAAGCGTGTTGCGAAGGCTTATGCCGAGGTATTCTCAGGCTTGCACCAGGACCCTGCAACAGTGTTGTCCACAACTTTTGACATGGACCACGAAGAATTGGTCTTGGTTAAAGACATCCCGTTCTACTCCACGTGTGAGCACCACTTGGTGCCCTTCCACGGGAAAGCCCATGTTGGCTACATTCCCTCACATGACGGCAAGGTCACGGGTCTGAGTAAGCTTGCCCGGCTGGTGGACATTTATGCCCGCCGGCCCCAGGTACAGGAACGGCTCACCACGCAGATTGCTGATGCGCTGATCCAGTACCTGAAGCCTCGCGGGGCGATTGTTGTTGTTGAATGTGAGCACATGTGTATGTCCATGCGCGGGGTGCGTAAGCCCGGCGCCAAGACCGTTACGAGTGCCGTTCGCGGCCAGTTGCATGACCCGGCCACGCGCGCCGAGGCCATGAGCCTGATACTCGGAAAGTAAGAGGAAGCATGGATTCACTCGCTGCAGCACCCGGAACGGGTCCGGCAACTAGCCCCCTTCCCGTGCTACGTAAACCCCGGCCCAGGGCCGAGTTTAAAGACCTACCCACGGACCGGACACTTGTTATGGGCATCCTGAACGTCACACCGGATTCGTTTAGCGACGGCGGACAGCACGGCACCGCAGATTCGGCAATTTCCCACGGGCTGCGAATGTTCTACGCCGGCGCTGACATTGTGGATGTTGGCGGAGAGTCCACACGGCCCAATGCTGAGCCAGTGAGCCCTGAAGAAGAGCAAGCCCGTGTTTTGCCGGTGATTGAGGCGCTGGTCAAGGCTGGCGCATTGGTCAGTATTGACACCACTCATGCGTCCACTGCAGCAGCCGCTTTGGATGCTGGTGCTGCAATCATCAATGACATCTCTGGGTTGACAGTTGAGCCGGAAATGATCGAGCTGGTGGCAGCGAGCAAGGCTCCATATATCCTCACTCACCGCCGCGGGAACGCCGCCACCATGGATTCCCTGGCCAACTATGAGAACCTCACCCAAGAGGTGGTCCAAGAGCTGACCGAAGTGCGTGAGAAGTTCTACGCCGCCGGTGTGCAGCCAGGGCAGCTCATTGTTGATCCGGGCCTGGGTTTTGCCAAAAATGATGAGCAGAACTGGGAGCTGCTGCGCAACGTTTCGGCCTTGGACGCTTTGGGCCACCCCGTTTTGGTGGCTGCGTCCCGCAAACGTTTTATTGGCAGCCTGCTCAAGACTTCGGGCAAAGCTGCGCAGCCGCTTGAACGTGATCACGGGACCGCGGCCATTACCGCCGTCGTCGCGGCCAACGGTGCGTGGGCTGTTCGCGTGCACGACGTCGTCGCAAACCTTGACGCTGTAAAAGTAGCCGCGCTTTTGCGCGGCTAAACAAGCCTTGTGTCCCGCTAGGCGGGGTCATGGAAACTGACATTTGAATCGGGGCCGGTGGGCAAAAACCGCCGACTAGCCCGCGACTACTGGGAGCCGGAGACCATGGATACCATTTCGCTCAGCGGCATTGCCGCCGTCGGACATCACGGCGTTTTTGATTTTGAACGCCGCAGCGGACAGCCCTTCCTCGTTGATGTGGAGCTGTACACCGACTTCACGGCCGCGGCGGAAACCGATGATCTGACCCTGACGGCCCATTACGGTGAAGTGGCGGAGCGCATCAAGGCCATGGTCACGGGTGAGCCGTTGAACCTGATTGAGACCCTTGCCGTCCGGATCGCTAAGGATCTGCTCGAGAACTATTCGGTGGACGGTGTGTCCGTAACGGTGCATAAGCCCAAAGCGCCTATTGAGGTGCCCTTTGGTGACGTGGCAGTGAGCGTGAACCGTACACGAGCTGATTTTGGGCTTGAACCTGTGGCAAAAAACGTGAAGGACTCAAAGTGAACCGACCGTTGACGCGTGCTGTATTGGCGCTGGGCAGCAACCTTGGTGAGCGTAATGACACGCTTGCCGCAGCTGTGGCTGACCTTGTGGACCGGCCGGAGGTTCGTCTGACGGATGTCTCCCCGGTCATTCAAACCAAGGCAGTGGGTGGTCCTGCGGGGCAGCCTAACTTTTTGAATATGGTGATGGGAATTGAGACTTCCCTCGACCCGTATGAGCTGTTGGAACATTGCCAAAAGGTTGAGGCTAAGCATTTGCGGGTTCGTGAAGTTCACTGGGGTCCGCGCACTTTGGATGTGGACATTGTGGTCTACGGCGACGTTGTCAGCGATGATCCGGTTCTGACCATCCCGCATCCGCGCGCTAGCCAGAGGGCGTTTGTTCTGTACCCGTGGGCGCTGATGGACCCGGGTGCGGAACTCGGTGGCGAAAGCGTGAGTGAACTGGCCATAAAGGCTTCCGATTTTGCTGACATTGAAATGTTTGATGGATACGAATCCCAGCCTGCCGGGGCTGTTTAACTCGGAACAAGCGGAGAGTATGTAGTTATGAAGTCCATCCGTCCTATAGTTCTTGTGGCGATCGCTGGTGCGCTCGCCGTTGTGGCGTGGGTGGTTTCCTTGATGGCCGCCAAGTACAGTTTCTCCACCCCGCTGCTACCGCTAAGCGCCCTAATAACGGTGGGTGTGATCGCTGCTTTGACCCTCATACTGGGCCTGCGGATTTTGCGGTGGAAGAACAATCCGTCCAAAACGCGCTTGGATCCGATCTTGGCCGCCCGGACTTTGCTGCTGGCCCAAGCAGCGGCGTATGCTGGCGCTGTTTTGTTCGGTTGGCACGCCGGTATTGTGCTGGATCAGTTGAGGTTTTTGGCATATTCGAGTGGCCAGGCGAACGTCTGGTCGGGGTTGATAATGGCCGGCGGAGGTTTAGTGATGGTGGCGGTTGGCTTGGTGGTGGAGCGATTTTGCCGCGTTCCCCCGGAGGATGACACGCCCAGCGGTGGCGGCGATGCATCAAGTTCCGGACGTGTTCCCAAACCCAAAAATGAGGGGGAGTATGCCAGCCGAGCCGATTGATCCGCCAGGAATTGTATGGACGCGCGTTTCTCCCAAGTACGTTCGTGTGCGCATTCTTGGTTTGGCCATTTCGAGCCTAATCTTTCTGGCCATTCTTAGCGCCCCACTGCTTCTGGTGCAGCTGGGCTGGTGGCAGTGGCCACCATTGTGGGTTGCTGTGACGGTTCCGGCAGTGTACTTGGTGCTGTGTGTGTGGCGGATACTGCTGATTCCGCGCCAAGTCAGGGCCATTGGTTATGCCGAGCGGGATGATGATCTGCTGATCCGGCAAGGTATTTTTTTCCAACGAACCATGGTGGTGCCGTACGGGCGGATGCAGTACGTGGACGTCAGCGTGGGGCCAATTGACCGGGTTTTGGGCCTGTGCACCGTGAAACTTCACACCGCGTCCGCGTCCACAAACGCCCAGATCCCAGGTCTTCCAGCCTCCGAAGGCGCACGGCTACGTGAGCAGCTGTCGGCTCGCGGCGAAGCGCGCCTGGCCGGACTGTGAAGTTCGGCCGAGGTGTGAACGCTGTGCCGGGCGTTGACCCTGACCCCGGTGCAAACACGTACGACGACGAGTGGAAGCGTGTGCACCCGGCTTCACCTTTTGTACGTGGCTGGGTTGGTTTGGCTGCCGTTTTGTACTTTGTGGGCCGGGATGTTCTTGAACGGCTAGTGCAGGGACGCCCAGCGTGGGATGAGGCGGATATTGCTTCCGGCCGGTTGGCGCGGATTGCAGTAATCGGCGGGGTTTTGCTGCTGCTTTTCCTGCTTGGTTTTGTGCTCAGCTGGCTGACCACTAGGTATCAGGTGGGGGCCGATCATGTGCGGATAAATAGCGGAATTTTGTTCAGGCAAAGCCGTCAGGCACGTTTAGACCGCGTTCAGGCGATCGACATTGTGCAGCCGTTTTTGGCGCGAATTTTTGGGTTGGCCGAGTTGCGTTTTGAGGTGGCCGACGCGGGGCAATCGGCGGTGAAACTGTCATTTTTGAAGCTTGAGGACGCCAAGGAACTACGGGCAACTATTTTGGCCCGGGCTGCAGGTTTGAAGGCTGCAGGTTCGAAGTCCGTTGCCTCGGGCCCGGCGCAAGGGGATTTAACGCAAGCGACAGTTCCGCATGAGTCTTCGGAATTCGTGTCTTCAACGCCCGTGTCTTCAACGCCCCAGTCTTCAACGCCCCAGCTCGCGGAACGCCATGTTCTGTCGGTTCCCCATGGGCGACTCTTGGGATCCATTGTGATTTCCGAGGCCACTGTTGGTGTGCTTTTGGGTGCCGCAGCCTCCGTGGTTTTGAGCGTACTCACCGAATCTGGCGCTTTTTATCTGTATTTGATCCCGGCCGCTCTAGGTATTGGTGCTTCCTATTGGAGCGCGTTCAATAAGGGATTCAATTTCGTCGCTAGCTGGTCCATGGATGGAATTCGTTTGCGTTATGGGCTTCTGGACACTCGTACACAAACCGTGCCACCGGGCCGAATTCAAGCCCTCAAAGTTTCCCAATCACCCTTGTGGCGACTCTTTGGCTGGTACCGGATTCAGGTTAATGTGGCCGGCTATGGGGCTTCTTCGGAGGGCGAAAATGGCCAGCGGACTCTGCTTTTGCCCGTAGGAACTCAAGGCCAAGTAATGGCAATGGTCGCCTTAGTTGTGCCCGGCATGGACGCTCACCAAGCTGGAGTGTTTGGAGCAGGGCTGATGGGTTTGACGCCCAAGACTAGGCAGAATTCGGAGCCCGCTGCTTTCCGCACTTCCCCCCGCCAGGCTCGCTTTCTCTCTCCACTGGCGTACCGTCGCAATGGTTTCGCTGTCATTGACTCCGCCCTGCTGATTCGTTCTGGCCGGTTGTGGCGAACCCTAGTGCTGGTCCCGCACGAGCGCACCCAGTCCATGGCCCTGGTGCAAGGACCTTTGGCTCGTCGCTTTGGGCTTGTAGATTTGATCCTGCACACAAGCCCCGGACCGGTGACGCCACGCTTACTTCAAGCCAGTCTCCGTGAAGGGCAAGAGTTGTTTGAGCAGCAGGCCCGCCGGGCACGCGAGGCCAGGGGCAGACAACACAACGAACACTGGCTCACGCCACAAACTCAGCAGGAGAATCACCATGGCTAAGCCAGGACGCCTCGGCGTGGGCATTATTGGCGCAGGCAAAGTTGGTGCCATCCTTGGTGCGGCATTACGGGCTGCCGAGCACGCCGTCGTCGGTGTTTCAGCGGTTTCTGAAGCGAGCCGCGAGCGGGCTGAGAACCTCTTGCCTGGCGTCCCCGTTCTTGAGGTCCAGGAAATAGTGGAGCGCGCCGAGCTGGTTCTTTTAGCAGTGCCGGACGACGCCTTGGCACCTTTGGTGGAGGGCCTCGCGAAGCTTGGTGCATGGCAGCCGGGCCAGCTTGTGGCGCACACTTCTGGGCGTTTTGGGGTAAGTGTTTTGGCTCCTATTCGTGCCGCAGGGGCTGTTCCGCTTGCCATCCACCCGGCCATGACGTTTACGGGGTTGAGCCTTGATCTGGCCCGGCTCCCGGACTGCACTTTTGGTGTTACTGCAGATCCGGCCATGTTGCCCATTGCCCAAGCACTGGTGGTGGAGATGGGAGCCGAGCCGGTGGCAATCGCTGAGGCTGACCGGACCCTGTATCACGCTGCATTGGCGCACGGTTCCAACCACTTGGTGACTCTTGCTGCCCAATCGGCCCAGCTTCTGCGTGATGTGGGGGTAGAGAACCCAGAGCGTATGCTGGGACCGCTTCTGCGAGCATCGTTGGAGAATGCTTTGGCTTCCGGGGAGGGCGCATTGACCGGTCCGGTTGCGCGTGGAGATGTGGGCACAGTCCAGGCTCACGTCAGCGCACTGCGGGATCACGATGGCGGCCATTCGGGAGACATTTTGGCCGCATACACCGCGATGGCGGATGCCACGGCGCGCCGTGGTGCGGACCGTGGAATCTTGCGTCAGGACCAATTAGCGCAGCTAGAAAAGGCATTAGAACCCGGGCATCTCCCGGAGAGTGAGGAAGGGCCCCTCGATGGCCATTAAGTTAGTCACCACAGCGGCGGAACTGCGGGCCGCGAGCCGCGAGCTCTTGGCTGAAAAGGGCGGTAGCTCGCTGGGACTGGTGCCCACCATGGGTGCTCTTCACGAAGGCCACGCCACTCTGGCCCGCACCGCTGTTGCCGCGAATGACGTTGTAGTAGCCACAATTTTTGTAAACCCCTTGCAGTTCGGTGATGCAGTAGATCTGGACCGCTACCCCCGCACCTTGGATGCTGACCTAGAGCTTTTGGACGCGGAGGGCGTGGACTTGGTCTTCGCGCCAAGCGTGGATGAGGTCTACCCCGGTGGGGAGCCGCTCATTCGGATCACCTCAGGCAAACTCGGGGAAAAGTGGGAGGGCGCCTCGCGTCCCGGCCACTTCGACGGTGCCCTGACCATCGTTGCCAAGTTGCTGCACTACGGGATCTCCTTTGCGCAGACGTACCGGGCTTATTTTGGTCAAAAGGACGCCCAACAATTGAGTCTTGTTCGGCGGATGGTCTCTGACTTGAACTTCCCCGTGGAGATTGTGGCGGTACCCACTGTCCGCTCCGCTGACGGACTGGCGCTTTCGAGCCGGAACCGCTTTTTGTCCGATGAAGAGCGAGAGGCGGCTCTGGTGCTCTCCCGGGCGCTTCGTTTGATTGAGTCGCGAGCACTTGCTCACGAACCCTTGGACCTTGAGTCAGCGCGAGCTCTAGTGAAATCTGAATCTCGGGTGGCTTTGGACTACTTCGAGGTGGTGGATCCCGCCACATTGGAGCCGCTCGCGGAGAACTGCCAAGACACCCCCTTCCGCGGCGAAGGCCTAGCCATCATCGCTGCCCGGGTGGGCCCGGTACGTCTGATCGACAACGTGCCGCTGAGCTCCTAAACAATGCCGCGCTTGCGGGCGCAGAAAGGATCTCGGTAGTGGCGGGAATAGTCACGTTTTTTCGCAGTTGTAAGCTCATATCCCCGCACGCGCTGGCGCATGTCTCCCCTCCAAAAAAGCGTCACCGCCAGCGCAACTCTCGCACCAACACATCTGAGGTCACCTATGTCTAACTCCGCCCCGCAAGCGCAAAGCGAGCCACCCGCCGTCGCACTTGCCGCCGATTCCCCGGAGACGGACAAGCTTTCGCGCCAGTCCGTCACGGTGATTGTCACCTTGCTGGTGGCTACTTTTGTGGTCATTTTGAACGAGACAATCCTCAACGTTGCCCTGCCGCACCTGATGAGCGATCTGTCAGTGAATGAGAGCACCGTTCAGTGGCTCGCCACCGGGTTTATGCTCACCATGGCCGTGGTAATCCCCACCACCGGATTCATTCTGGAACGCCTCAGTACCCGGCAGGCGTTTTTGCTCGCAATCGGCCTCTTCACCGCTGGCACGGCGCTCGCCGTAGTGTCCCAGGGCTTTGCCATGCTGTTGGTCGCGCGTGTGATTCAAGCTGCCGGAACCGCCGTGATGATGCCGCTGCTGATGACCACCATTTTGACGCTGGTGCCCATGTCCAAACGCGGGATGGTGATGGGAAATATCACCATCGCTATCTCGGTGGCACCGGCCCTTGGCCCCACCGTTTCAGGGCTCATTTTGGCCAACTTCTCGTGGCGTTTTATCTTCCTTTTTGTGCTGCCGATCGCCATTGCCGCAATGATTATTGGCGCCAAATTCCTCACGAACGTGGGGGAGACCGGTCAGCAAAAGCTGGACACCCTCTCGGTGCTGCTCACCGTTCCGGCCTTCGGTGGCCTGGTGTATGGGCTTAGTCAGCTGGGAAACCACGACGCCGGGTCAACAGGTGTGTCCGTCGCTGCAGTGACCGCTTTGGCCATCGGAGTGGTGAGCATGCTCCTTTTTGTCGTGCGTCAGTTGCGCCTCCAGAAGCACGACGCACCCCTTTTGGACCTGCGCGCCTTCAACTACCGGATGTTTACAGTCTCGGTTCTATTGATGGTGGTGGCCATGCTCGCGCTGTTTGGCTCGGTCATTTTGCTGCCGATCTACCTTCAGCGCGTGCTGCACGTGGACACCCTGACCACCGGCTTGCTTCTGCTTCCGGGTGGGTTGGCCATGGGGCTTACGGGGCCATTTATTGGGCGTTTGTATGACAAGTTCGGGCCCAAGCCGCTCACGATTTCCGGCTCGATTCTTATGGTGTTGTCCCTATGGCAGTACTCGATGCTGACCGATCACACTGAACTGTGGTGGATCGCGATTGTTCAGACGGTACTCAATGTTGCTTTAGCCCTGATCTTTACGCCGGCCTTCACTAACGGGCTCAACCCCTTGCCGCCGGCGCTGTATTCCCACGGTTCGGCAATTATCAGCACCTTGCAGCAAGTGGCTGGTGCTGCTGGGACGGCGTTGCTGGTCTCGATCTTCGCCATTGCTTCTGCAGCGTCAGGCAATCTGGTGGTGGGCACCCAGGCTGCCTTCCTCACAGCGGCGCTGATCGCCGTCGTGGCAGTGATCCTCTCGGTGATGATGCGCCGCACTGGCGACCCAGCGAACGCAGCCGCCGCAGCGCATCACTAGTACCCGCCTCTTTTTCCCGCCGAGTTGGCACTTAACGCGCATGTTTGGCGTAAACACCCGCGTCAAGTGCCCACTCGGCGCTGGGTGAGGGCGTGCGCTGGATGACGGCGGGAGGGAAATGCTGCGCGGGAGGGCGAGCGGAACTAGCTTGCGAAGAACTCAGCAAGTTCGGTGATGAGTTTGTCCGGCGCGCGATTAACGCCGTCGTGCCCGTAACCGTCCAAAACCGAGTAGCTGGATCCGGAGAGAACATCGTGAATCTGCCCGCACGCCACACCGAAGTACGCGGGGCTCTTTTCCCCCACCATAATCAGCGTCTCGAGCGGTAGTTCCAAGAACGGTTCGGCCGGCATATCCGCAGCAATGAGCGCCTTGATTTCTCGCACACCGTTGGGCAGCTGCTCACGAATCTGCTTGGCCAGAGGTGTGTTCGCTGTGATCTTGCTGGCCAAGGAGAGCATGTATAGCGGCATCCGGGACACAGCCCCACCAGCGTCCAGGCCCTTCACCGCAATGGCTGCAGCCTTATCCAGATCTCCGGTAGCCGTGGCCTTTTCGTATTCGGGAATCCATGGGGCCACAACACTGTGATTGACGGAGACAGCCGGATCGTAAACAGCCAGCCGATCAACTGGGACAGTGCGGGCGGCGTGCAGGGCCAGCCCGCCACCAAAACTGTGCCCAAAAATGTCTGTGGCACCGGTGTGGTCAAGAATCACTTGAAGGTCTTGAATGTCGCGTTCTAGCGTGTAATCCGCAGCCTGCGCGGAGGAGGCCCCGTGCCCACGCCGGTTGAGCGTATGAATGGGACGTTCAAGGGCGGCGCTGAGTTTGTGCGAAAACTTGCTGTAGTCAGCGGCCGTCACCATTGAACCAATAACGACGACGACGCCCGGACCATTGGAGCGAAATTCGGCGCCGGTGGTGAACAGTTCCAGCGCGGCCGAGTCGGTGGTGGTGATCATCTCGCGGGTCATGCTTTGAGCCTAGCTGTTTTAGCTGTGGAAGGGCTATGCGCTGAGGCTTAGGCGGCGAAGTACTTTGCGATGTCACTCACGAGCACTTTGACAGCTGCGGGGATGGAACCGTGGACACCCTTGGGCGAAACCTGTAGCCCGCTGCCATGGACGCTTTGATGTAACTTCTCTGCCGTGACTTTGTAATAGGACGGACTTTTGGCACCAACAAAGAAACGTGTGGTTTTGGGCAAAACGGCGAAATCTTCCACCACGTTGCTGACACCGATTGCTGCTTTGAGCTCACCCACACCGCTCGGCATCAACTGGCCGAACATTTTGTTCACCTTGGTCCGTGAAACCACGGCCATTAGCCCAACCAAGATCGGCTCGGGAACGCGGGAAAGTGTGCTCGCCGGTTGCATACCTTTGCGGAGCCGGGCCAAGGCGCGCCGCACGTCGCCGTCGTTGACTGCCTTTTCAAAACTGGGCAGCCACGAAACGTCCATATCCCCGTCAAGGTTCACGGCGGCGTCGTAAACGGCCAAACGGTCCGGTTCAAGTGGCGTTCCGGCGAATCGCTGCGCGGCGTTCAAGGCAACAGCCCCACCGAGGGAGTGGCCAAAAATGTTGTGGGCACCGGTGGTTTCTAGAACCAGCCGGAGATCGCTGATTTCTGTTTCCATCGAGTAGTCATCAGGCTGCTCGCTGGAACCACCCCGACCACGGCGATCGTACACATCGACGGCCCAGCCCCGGCCTTCGCCAGTGATCTTGTCCAGTTCGGCAGCTAGGGCCATGGAGAAGGGTCGGTAGATCAAGGCGGTCAGAAATGCCCCGCCCACCACAACAACACGGCGCTCGCCGGGGGCGTCTTCTTGGCCGTAGCTGTAGAGCGCGAGCAGGCCGCCGTCGTCGGTGTTGAGCTTGCGTTCTTTCACTGAACCATCCTATGTAAGCTCCGGGCCCAAAAATTCCCGCACATTGCGCATCAATGCCGGTCCGGGGCGGATGGGGCCTTCGTGTTGTTGGAAGGGGATGGTGCGGAAGGTGATCAGAGGCGAGGCGGCGGCTAGAGCGAGCCCCGTTTGGCCAAAGTACTCGGGGCTGAATTGGCCGGAGAGCATCAGTGTGGGGACCGAGATGTTTGCAAAATCTGCCGCTGTTCGGTCCGCTCTTAGCAGGGCGCGCATCTCCACTACCGCCGTGGGTAGTAGTGCACGCATTTCAGAACCACGCGGTGTCTTCGCTGACAGCATTGAGATTCCTCGAAGCATGTTCAGCGGAAGTTTTGAGATAGGTCCGGCAGTTCCCAGTCCCTGGACCAGGTGGGCCCAAGCATGGTCCAGCCTGCCGGACGCCGTGTCCACCTCCAATTCGGGGCGCCAACGGCTCTGCAAATTCCCGTCCAGTGAGACAGCTGCGTCGTAAGTGACCAGCCTGCGGATTGGCAGTTCTAATGCGGCACTGAGGGCTACGAATCCACCAAAACTGTGCCCCAAAACGTCGGCTGATCCTGTGTAATTCATCACGGTTTTCAGATCAGCGATTTCATCGGCGATCGAATAATCCTTTAGTTGGCCAGAGCTGGCCCCGCGTCCACGCCTGTTGTAGCTATACACCGGGCGGTCTAGGGTGCGGGCCAGCCGCCTAGCGAAGGGCCAGTACAGCCGGTCAGTGACCACGGTGCCGTGAATAAGTACGACGCCGGGTTGCTGGCTGGGCGCTGTATTAGTCACCTCTAGCGGCACCCTCGGAAGGAAGCTGTGCAGCTCGAGGTGAGTGGCGTCGTCGTTCCCTTGAATTACTTCAACATTCACCCCGCCATGGTAGGCACAACAGGGCCGGTGGCAACTGCCGTAAACTTGGGGACTGTGACTGCAGAAAACACCCCCAACACAGCCGTGGCCGCCGAGCCAGCCGACGCAAGCGAGCAGATGCGCATCCGCCTCGAGAAGCGCGCCAAGCTGATTGAACGCGGTGACGAGGCATATCCGGTAGGTGTTGAGCGGACTCATTCCTTGCGCGAGTTGCGGGAAAAATACGGTCACCTCGAAGCCGACCAAACCTCGGGCGAAACCGTTGGTGTTGCTGGACGAGTAGTTTTTATCCGCAACACCGGTAAGTTGTGCTTTGCCACCCTCCAAGAGGGCAACGGCACACGCTTGCAGGCCATGCTGAGCTTGGCCAACATCGGTGAGGCAGCGCTCGCTGATTGGAAGGCGCTAGTTGACCTTGGTGACCACGTGTTTATCAAGGGTGAGGTTATTTCTTCGCGCCGTGGCGAACTGTCCGTTATGGCCGATTCCTGGTCCATGGCTTCTAAAGCCTTGCGTCCCTTGCCCGTGCTGCACGCTGATCTGAACGAGGAAACTCGGGTTCGTCAGCGCTATGTTGACCTTTTGGTGCGCGAAGAAGCACGCGAAATGGTCTACACCCGCGCCAAGGTCACCCGTTCCGTTCGCGATACGCTCCACCGTCATGACTACGTTGAAGTTGAAACGCCGATTTTGCAGCTTGTTCACGGCGGCGCCTCGGCCCGGCCGTTCGAGACGCACATGAACGCCTTTGATCAGAAAATGACTTTGCGCATTGCAACTGAGCTTTATCTCAAGCGTGCTGTGGTTGGTGGTATTGAGCGCGTTTATGAATTGGGCCGCGTTTTCCGCAATGAGGGTGTGGACTCAACTCACAGCCCCGAGTTCACCACCTTGGAATGCTATGAAGCTTGGGCGGATCAGTTTGTGATGGCTGATCGACTCAAGGAAATCATTCTTGACGCAGCAGATGCTGCAGGTGTTGGCCGGGTCATTAAGACCGAGGCAGGCGAGATTAATCTCGACGGCGAGTGGAAGTGGCTTAGCGTCTACCCCGGCTTGTCAGAAGCTGTTGGCCAGGAGATTACGCCGGACACCAGTGCCGAAGATTTGCGTTCCATTGCAGCAACTCACGAGATCAGTGTTGATCCTAAATGGGATGCTGAAAAACTTGTTGTGGAACTTTTTGGTGAAATTGTTGAACCAACACTTATTAATCCCACTTATGTTTACGATTATCCGCCGTCGGCGCAGCCTTTGGCCCGCCAGCACCGCACAGATGGCCGGCTTATTGAGGCTTGGGATTTGATCATCGCCGGTATGGAGTGCGGTACTGCATTCTCCGAGCTGATTGACCCCGCTATTCAGCGTGAGCGTTTGACGGCTCAGTCGAAAATGGCAGCTGCCGGTGACGACGAAGCCATGCAGCTGGATGAGGACTTCCTCCGCGCTCTCGAATACGGTGCGCCGCCTATGGGTGGAATCGGTTTGGGCATTGACCGTCTGGTGATGCTCTTCACGGGAACGGGTATTCGCGAAACCATTTTGTTCCCACTGCTCAAGCCTGAGGCGCGCTAATTATGGAGTACGTGGCAGTTATTCTTCCCTCACTGGTTGTGGGCTTGATCTTCTGGTTTGCCATGCGGGCTCTGTTTAACGTTGATCGTGCTGAACGTCAGGCGCTTGCGGCTGCTGAGCAGGAGGCTGATTCGATGGCTTCGAATTCCACTCCATCTTCGGTGGAATCTGTGCGATCTGAGGATTTATCTGCGGAAGCTAAAAAAACCGGGAACTAGATTATTCTTTGACTCGTTAGGGATATTGCAGAGATACTTGTCTAAATCGTCCGGCGAAACTTTACTGGGCTTTTGATTCAAGCCACTATTCCCCCAATAGAGAGTCTGAGAAATGGCACAGAAGGTAAAGATCATCTTGATCGACGATCTCGACGGTGGATCAGCCGACGAGACAGTCCGATTCAGCCTTGACGGATCCCATTACGAGATTGATTTGTCCTCGAGCAACGCAGCAGAATTGCGTGAATCTTTGGCACGCTACGTTGACGTAGCCCGCAAAGACTCCTCGGGCAAAGCGCCCCGTGCTCGCTATGGTTCTGGCCCACAGCGCAACATGGAGACCGCCCGGATTCGTGAATGGGCCAAAGCTAACGGGTACACCGTGAGCACTCGTGGCCGTATTCAGGCGCACATCCAAGAGGCTTATCACCAAGCCAACTCCTAAGTATTTAGTGCGTGTTCGCCACAGTGGATTTCCCCTCTGGCGAACACGCCACATTTCGGCCACACAGCCACGTAGCATCGAGGTACGTCGTAGCTAGGAGTGTGGCGAAATGTTTGAGCGATTTACGGACCGTGCCCGTCGTGTGGTGGTGCTTGCCCAAGAAGAGGCACGCATGCTCAACCACAATTACATTGGCACCGAACATATCCTTTTGGGTCTGATCCATGAGGGTGAAGGTGTTGCCGCTAAGGCACTTGAGTCCTTGAGTATCTCCCTGGACGCAGTGCGCGAACAGGTTCAAGAGATTATTGGACAGGGTCAGCAGGCCCCCTCGGGTCACATCCCGTTCACGCCGCGTGCCAAAAAGGTTCTTGAGCTCTCGCTGCGAGAAGCACTGCAGCTGGGCCACAACTACATCGGTACCGAGCACATCCTGTTGGGCCTCATCCGCGAGGGTGAAGGTGTTGCAGCCCAGGTGCTGGTTAAGCTCGGTGCAGACCTGAACCGCGTTCGTCAGCAGGTTATCCAGCTCCTCTCCGGTTACCAGGGTAAAGAGTCTGCCACTGCTGGTGTGGGTGGCGGTCAGCCGGAAGGTACTCCCGCTGGCTCGGCAGTTTTGGACCAGTTTGGCCGCAACCTGACGCAGGCGGCCCGCGAGAACAAGCTTGATCCGGTTATTGGCCGTGAGCACGAGATGGAACGCGTTATGCAGGTCCTCTCGCGACGCACCAAAAACAACCCTGTGTTGATTGGTGAACCCGGCGTCGGTAAGACTGCCGTCGTCGAAGGTTTGGCTCAGGCGATTGTTCGTGGTGACGTACCGGAAACCATCAAGGATAAGCAGCTTTACACCCTTGACCTCGGTTCTTTGGTGGCCGGCTCACGCTACCGCGGTGACTTCGAAGAGCGCCTGAAAAAGGTCCTCAAGGAAATCCGTACCCGCGGAGACATCATCTTGTTCATCGATGAGATCCACACACTCGTTGGTGCCGGTGCTGCCGAAGGCGCAATCGATGCGGCGTCCATCCTCAAGCCCATGCTGGCTCGTGGCGAACTGCAGACCATCGGTGCAACCACTCTGGATGAGTACCGCAAGCACATTGAAAAAGATGCTGCTCTTGAGCGTCGTTTCCAGCCCATCCAGGTTGCTGAGCCCAACGTCGCACACGCCATTGAGATCCTCAAGGGCCTGCGTGACCGCTACGAGGCACACCACCGCGTCAGCATCACTGACGGTGCACTGACAGCTGCAGCTACTTTGGCTCAGCGTTACATTTCTGACCGCTTTTTGCCGGACAAGGCCATCGACTTGATCGATGAGGCTGGCGCACGCTTGCGTATCCGCCGGATGACAGCACCGCCGGAGCTCAAGGAAATGGATGAGCGGGTGGCCGAGCTCAAGTTGGCCAAGGAATCCGCCATTGATTCTCAGGACTTTGAGGGTGCAGCTTCCTTGCGTGACAAGGAGCAGAAGCTCATTGCCGAGCGCGCTGAAAAAGAGCGTGCTTGGAAGTCCGGTGGCATGGATGACATTTCCGAGGTCGATGAAGAACTGATCGCTGAAGTTCTTGCCAACTCCACTGGTATTCCCGTCTTCAAGCTCACCGAAGAGGAGTCCACCCGACTACTCAAGATGGAAGACGAACTGCACAAGCGTGTGGTGGGTCAGGATGACGCCATTAAGTCGATCTCGCAGGCTATCCGCCGTACCCGCGCAGGTCTTAAGGATCCCAAGCGTCCTGGTGGCTCGTTCATCTTCGCCGGCCCCACCGGTGTTGGTAAGACTGAGCTGGCTAGGGCCTTGGCGGAGTTCCTCTTCGGCGACGAAGACGCTCTCATCACCTTGGACATGTCTGAGTACTCGGAGAAGCACACCGTTTCCCGTCTCTTCGGTGCACCTCCCGGATATGTTGGCTACGAGGAAGGTGGACAGCTGACTGAAAAGGTCCGCCGTCGTCCGTTCTCCGTGGTTCTCTTTGACGAGGTTGAGAAGGCTCACGCTGATCTCTTTAACTCGCTCCTGCAGATCCTCGAAGATGGTCGCCTGACCGATTCCCAGGGCCGTGTTGTGGACTTCAAGAACACCGTGATCATTATGACCACCAACCTTGGTACCCGCGACATTTCCAAGGGAGTCATGACCGGGTTCCAGTCCGGCACTGACACTCAGACCGGCTACAACCGGATGCGTGCCCGTGTGACGGAGGAGCTCAAGCAGCACTTCCGGCCCGAGTTCTTGAACCGTGTTGACGATGTTGTGGTCTTCCCGCAGCTGACCCAGGACGAGATCATCGAGATCGTGGACATGTTTGTTGGCCGCCTCGAGGCACGCCTGAAGGACAAGGACATGGGCATCGAGCTCACCCCTGCCGCCAAGGTTCTGTTGGCTACCAAGGGTTACGATCCCGCTATGGGCGCCCGCCCCTTGCGCCGGACCATTCAGCGCGAGGTTGAGGATCAGCTCTCTGAGAAGATCCTCTTCGGCGAGCTTAATGCTGGTGACATTGTGTTGGTGGATGTCGAGGGTGAAGGTGACGATGCAAAGTTCACTTTCGCTGGAATGTCCAAGCCGCGGATCCCGGAAATCGCACCGTCCGCTTAGGCGAAATAGCGCCTAATTAGATGCAAACGACTGTGCCTCCCACACCATCTGGTGTGGGAGGCACAGTCGTTTCACCGATGGCGAAATCCTGGCGATCTGGGAGGTTCTGGGTAGCCATATACAAGGTGCCGTGCTTACAGGGCTCTCCGTGGTTCGTGGTGAAACGGGTTCCGTGTCTTGAAAGCTGAAGGGCTCGTAGCCCTGCTGTGATGGATGTTCTCTACGCATTCATCAAGAGTCAGGAGCTACGAGCCTTGATCGAGCCTACTTCCCCGCGCCCCGATGCTGCCACCGCCATTTTCAACCTGCCCGACTACCGCGTCACAGACACTGAGATCCTCACTTTCGGGCAGCGACGGGTCAGCGTTGAAGCCACTGCCGAGTCCGGCTGCCCATCCTGTGGTGTGATCAGCACCCGCGTGCATTCCCGCCGCCCACAACGTCTGCGCGACATCCCTGTCGCCGGCCCAGTCGAAGTGATCTGGGCCAAGCGGAGATTCTTCTGCGATGAGTACCTTTGCCCGCGGCGGACATTCGCCGAGGAGACCGCCCAGGTCCCGCGCCGCGCTCGGTCCACCCGCCGGCTCCGCGATGCCCTCGTGGCCGCCGTCATTGGATCCGGAAGGGCCGCCGCGGAAGCGGCCTCCTCGTTCGGTGTCTCATGGTGGCTGGTCCAGCGGGCTCTGGATTCCGCGGCGCTGACCCTGCCTGATGTTGATGCCCTGGCACCCCGGATGCTCGGCATCGATGAACACCGCTACCGTTCCGTGCGGTTCTTCCGCGACCCTTCCACCAAGGCCTGGAAACGCTACGAACCCTGGATGACGACCATTGTTGATCTGGACACCGGCCAGGTGCTCGGGATCGTGGACGGCCGCGACAGTGAGGGCGTCGGAGAATGGCTGTTCGCCCGCCCGCTTCAGTGGCGTCTGGGCGTGCAGGTCGTCGCGATCGACCCTTCCGCCGCGTTCCGCAAGGCCCTGCGGATGTGGCTCCCTCGCACCGCGGTCTCGGTCGATGCGTTCCACCTCGTCAAGCTCGGCAACGACATGCTCACCGAGGTCCGGCAACGTCTCACCCAGCAGGTCCATGGCCGGCGGGGACGTTCCATCGACCCGGTCTGGGCCAACCGGCGCCTGCTCCTGCGCGCCGGGGAATCACTCTCTGACCGGGCCCGGAACAGGCTCAGCACCGTGTTCGCAACCGACGACGCCACCGGAAAATTGCAGGCCGCATGGCTGGTCAAAGAGCAGCTCCGGACGCTGCTCGCCACCGGATCCCTTGCCGACGCGGCCGCCGCGAAAGAGCGCCTGCAGGCCCTGGTCGAACGCGCCGCTCAGCCGGAAACGAACCGGCTCTGGCGCACGGTCTGCCGGTGGTGGCAAGAGATTGAAGTCCTCATTGTCACCGGCGCGACAACGGCGAAAGTGGAAGCTAACAACACCGCGATCAAGCACATAAAAAGGACAGGCCGCGGATTCACCAACGCACGCAACTACAAAACGCGTATTCTGTTGCGCAGTGCCGCCAGAACAGCGGCATGAACATTCACCACGGCAGAACATTCACCACGAACCGTGAAGAGCCG
>NZ_JBNPEO010000007.1:0-145954 GCF_050490315.1 Pseudarthrobacter sp. J1738
GCGGCCGGCGACACAGTGGACGTCGCATCGGTCGGCGCAACGGTGGCGGTGGCGGCCACTGCTGCACCGGTGCCACCAGCGGCAACGACGGATGCTACAACAACGGCTTTTCCTGTGGTGCCCAGCGCACCCAGCCAGGGGATGATTCCTGCCATGACAGGGGAGTCCTTTCAATACAGAACATGAGACCGGCTGACCTCATGGACAGCCGAGCGCAACGGTACTTGACAGATGGGGGATCCTGCTCGCCAGTTCCTGGAAACTACGTCAATCCTTGGCGTTTCCTGCGCCGTCCACGCGGAGACAAAAACTCGCTAAGGCATGCCGGCACAATGCCATTGGTGCCAGGCCTGGCTGTGCCGTGGCCGGCACTTGGTCAGTTTCCTTCGGGTGTGAAGAGTCTGCCGAGTTCTTCGTTGACTTTGACCGGGTCGAAGTGTGCGGGATCGAAAGTTTCCTCTCCGCCGGATCGTTGCGCGGTTCCTTGGGCCCATTCGTGCAGGCCCTGGAGGTGCTCGCGGTCTGATTCATCGACGGCATCAGGGTTGGCCAGAGTGGCGATGAGGTCTTCATAGCCGCCGATTCCACCGGAGTCCTCCAGGGGGCAGCGTCGTTTACCGCGGATCACCCGGGCATGGGCGTCGTCACCGGTTTTCCTGACGGTTTCGATCCAGTCGATGCGGTGGAGCCAGCTATCGCCGAAGTCGTATGCGTAGAACAGCGGGGTTGAGCCTTCGTTGAGGACTTTCCCGAGCTGGACGGTCTCTTCAGGCAGGTACCAGCCCTCCTCGTCTTCTGCCCTGACGTAGGCAGGCGCCCAAGACCTGGCCTGTGTCCGTCCGCGGCCCGGGGTGTTCGGGTTGCGGTCGGTAAAGGAATGCAGGTGGGAGTTTTCCCAGCCAATGATCACCTGCAGAACGTCGTGGAATTCGTCCAGGTAAAGGCTGGAATCGACTTCGAATAGCCGCCAGATCTTTGGTTTACTCCCGACGAGGTGGACTCTGGCGCGCAGAAGCTTGCCTTTGGTTCTTGGCGTGGATCTCTCATTCGTGGCCATAGGGGGTCCTTTCCATCACAGAGCAGCGGCCTGGGCCAAGCGGTTGTCACCGGGGGTACGGTGTTCGGGTTCGGCAGAGATCTGGCCCAGGTTCAGGTGGGTGTTCATGTCGAGGGTGAAGCGTCCGTAGGGGTTGATATGGGTCCAGAACAACGGTGTGAGGCCCCTGCGGTCTTCCGGTTCGAGCAGTCCGGTGAACTCCTTGACCTCGAGCACGGTTTGCAGCAGCAGGGTGTTGACCAGGACCAGGGAGGATTGGAGCAGGTGCAGGGCGAGCATGGACACTTCGGTCGTTTCACGGTCAGGGCCCGTGAGGTCACGGTTTTTACCGTAGAAGACGACGTCGTTTCCGCTGTTCCAGTTCTCCACTACCTGCAAACCGGAATTGATTTCGCGTCGCAGGTCTTCGCTGGCGAGGTAGTCGGCGGCGAAGATCGTCCGCACGGCCCGGCCCAGTTCCTCCAGGGCCTGGTACGTGGGGTGTTTGGGCCCGCCCCGGGTGAAACGGCGCAGGATCGTCTCCGACTCTGCCGTGCCGAGTTTGAGGGCCGTGGCGTATTTGACCATCTGATCGTATTGCTGGGCGATGATCTCCCAATTGATCGGCCTGGACAACACGTCATTGATCTCGGCGTAGGCTTCTTCATTGCTGGCCCGGTAGAGGCGGATCGAGCCGATGTTCTTCAACCTCGGCAACAGCTTGAACCCCAGGAGTTCGGTGAACGCGAACCCCACGATCGAGGCCCCGTGGGTATCGACGTAGTTTGCTTCGATCTCGGCGTCGGTGTCGTGGCGCAGAACGCCTTCGATCATCGCCGCGACCTCGGAGGAGGAACAGTTCTTCAGCTGGGAATAGATGCAGGTCGATTTCTTTTCCACGTGCCAGTAGATCATCACGCCGGGACCACCGTAGCGGTTGTGCCATTCGGTCATCAGGTTTGATTCCCAGGAGCCGAACTTTTTCGAATCCGACGCACAGGCGTTCCCTTCACCCCACCAGTGAGGGTTCCTGGCCTCGAACGTGGCGTTGACGACCTTCACGATCGCCTGGCGCAGATTATCCTTCGTAATGAACGTCCGGCGCACATGGCGTAGCTCCCGCTCCGTCTCTCCGTGACCGCCGGCATCAGTGACCGCTTTGATGCCCATGTTCGTCCCAAGCCCGAACAGGCACAACAGCAAACGCCTGCGCAGGGTCTCACGGTCAAGGACCTCACGGGAGGCCACGGAAACAAACTCCCCGGTAAACCCGGTCAGGAAGTCCGCTTCCTTGAGGACTTCTAGCAAGTCCAGGGTGCCCCACCGGGCCAGGACCTCGGCCTTGAGTTTGCCCAGATTCACCGGCTCGTCGAGTTTTTCCAGCTTGGGGACCTTTATCCACGGCGCCCCACGGCGTCTGGTGATCTTCACTCCACCGGTGGTATCGGCCGGCAGCCCCTTATCCAGGTGCTCCAGTGACCTCCTCATTCTGGACTGAAGATCAAGAATGAACCTGGCCGGGTCCAACGGTTTCTGCAGGGCCTCGTAGTGGAGCTCACGGGAAGCGTCGAAGTCCTGGGGAAGGTCCTCTTCCGGGTCCCGCCATTTCCCCGCCCCGTCAACGAAAACCTCGCGGCGGCGCAAAGCGTCCCGTAAGGACACGAGCAGGCACAGCTCGTACGGGATCCGCTCGATCCTGCCCTTCTCGTCGCGGACAGCGCCCTCCCAAGACCTGGGCACCACACCCGCAACCGGGACTACCTCTCCGGGCGCGAAGAACTGGCTCTTACTTCCAGCATCCGCATACCGTTCCAGCAACGCGATGGCATCCATGATGGGCCGGAACGCCGTGTTATGGCACCGGAACCGCAGCACGGACAGCAGCGCCGGTAACATCCGCCGGTAATGATTCGAGTACGAACCCCGCAACACCGTCCTCACCTTGCCCTGGAACACGCTCTCGTTGGCTTTCGCCTCCTGGACCAGTTGCCGCAGGGTTTTCTCACTCACCACCGGGAACACGGCCTCCCGGACCGTCTCATCGGGGAGCGCAATCGCTGTCTCGGCCAGTTTGAACAGCAATGCCGTCTTGCCGCGCACCCTTTGCAGATCCTCGGTCAGTTCTTTCTCGACCTTCCTCACCGCGCTGTATTGAACTTCAACACCAGCACGAGTAGCAAATCGACCAGACTGTCAGCTATCTCTGCCGTCCGTTGATGACACAGCGCCGCCAACAGCGTCAACCGCACCGGCGCCGGCGCGTCCTGGAAATCCGATGGATACATCCGTGCCGCCCGCGCCCGCCAGGCACTCACGACCTTCTCCGACACCCCGGCAAACAAACCAGCCGGTAAATCAAGAGCCTGGGCTGCTGAAAGCTTCTCCACCTCCGCCAGCAACGACTCCAAACCAGCCGGGCCCGGATCAGCTTTCAACACCGTCAATAAAGAACCCGCTGCTCCATCAGCGACCAGGGCCTTCAGCCCAGCCGCGCCGTCCGGGCCTAGAACCTGGAGGACATCAGCACACAGGCGCTGCTCAAACAACGCCCGGCCAGCACCAACAATCCTGCCCGCACGTCCCGGCGGCTCAATCCGCTCCTGACGACACCGGGACAGCGAAGCCTCCACAAGCGCAGACTCTCGAACCTCAGACGGGCACACCCTCTCCGCCAACCACCCAGCCAGCCGGGCCTCATCAGCGGTCGTGAACTCACGGAAACCAAAATGGGACCGGATCTCGGCCCGGTGGTACTTGATCGAGCGCCCACCCCAATAGGGAGCCAGCGCAACGGGAGGAACAGAAATCTGCGCCGCAATATAGTTCAAAGCTCCCGGTGGAAGGTCAGAAGGGCTACCCGGGAATCTGGCATGTTGCTGAAAAAACTTCAGCAACACAGCAAACCCTGCCCGAGTCGCTCCTGACTTCCGCGCCATCAATGCCACATCGTCATCAACCAGCGTCCACGAATCAAGGAGTTCGCTCGTCAGCTCAAGGCCCATACCAGAACTCAACCACACCTGATTGCCCCTGAAGACACCTTCAGGACTACCGGGCCGCGTTGCGTGAGCGGGCCCTAACAATTGGCGAGAGACTTGGCGTTTTGCGAGATTATCCGACGCCCCCCAATTGCACTTCGCCCTTTGCGCCTTTGTGGATCAACGAGATGGTGAGGCGAAAAGAAGGCCAATGAAATGAACGCCGCGGGCAAGCTTATGCTGAGCGCGTGATTTTCCGCCACCACCACAGCCGCATGGAATGTCAGCGGCACCGTCACAACGCGTAATGGCGCCGATTACACCGGGTAACTACAGCAGACAGGTGACACGATGGCATTGGCTAAACGAATGGCAGGCTAGTTCTCCGGACTGACAAACAACTCGCAGGTGGAGTTGTAGTAGGCGGTTGTTGTTCGGCGGTGTTCTAGACCGATGCGTGTGCAGACACGCGGGGGACAAGCCCAATGTACTTTTGCACGTCCCACCTGCGAGTTGGGTGTCAGCTGATGGATGCTGCGATCGAGTTCTCTCAGACGATTACGGCCGCCAGGATTGTTTTGTCGCCGTCTGAGCAAGCGCGCTCGTTCTGCGGACGTCTTGGATCTAATGCCGCTGACGAGCTCTTGGTCAAACGTGTTTTGACCTTCCACAAGAGCACTTCTTCCGATGCACGCTGCCACGCCAAATCACCAGTTCCTATCAATGCCGACGCCTCAGAGCGGAGGTACCCGTGGCCTGGTGAAGGCCAGCCGTCAAGATGCGGGCTGGTCGTGATCGGCCCTGCGTTCATTCCGGGAGTCAGCTGCTGCCGCCTTACGTGCTGCAATAATGCCGTCCCTAGTTGCCGCTCGGATGACGCCATACAGGATGTAGAAAAAGATGGCTGCAAAAATCACGGATAAAACTACGTCATTCATTTTTCCCCCAAAGAGTTTCCTCTGCATGTGATCAACGTCAGCGTAGCTGATGGCGTGAACATCGACGAGCGATCGCGAGCGGGAGGTCTACGCCGAAACTGCCCGAAAGCAAGTGTTGAAATCAAGTGAGGGAGTCCCAACTTGACCTTACTGGCATCCCTGCGGATTCAAAGTGAGCGTATTCATCCTGCGGTAGGGCCGCTTGGTCAGTGGAAATAGCAGCCGAAGAGCCAATCTCCCTACCGAACTTTGAGCACGCGATCGGGTTGTTTGGAGGGAAGGCGCAACGACCGGCCACTGCGGGCAATTATTTTTCCCGAGTCTTGCAGGCGCCATGTTGACTCCTTGGCCTGTCCACCCTGTAGCCAATCAAGCCGTTCCACGGGGCGTTTAAGCTGACGTTCCAGCCAGTTGGCTGCGAAGTGGCCGTAGGTATCCGGCGCTTCCTCCAAGCCGATAATTGTGAGGCCATCTCCGTCGTAGACATGGTTGTCCAAGACGTGGCTATCTCCCCATTCACCTTCCAAAGTGCGGCCGCTGGGTCCGTCGTGCCAGTACGCAACCTGAAGTGTGCACGCGTCCGGCGTCTCGATACCAGGGACGTCCAGAATCACGACTAGCGGTTTGATGCGTGCGAACACTTTAAAGGAATCAAGCTTGGGGTTCGTCGGGGGCCAGCCGGCGATGCCGCGAGCGAGCTCCTTCAGGAACTTCTCCTCTTCGGGCGTGCGGGCTCGATCTCCTTGGAACTGGCCATGCACCGTCATGGGGTGAGCCTAGCGCAGGCTGACAGTCGTGGCGGAGGAAAGTGCGTGTAGTCGTGGCCCGAGCTGCGGCGGGAAGGTCATGGTTTGGTTCGGAGGTTGACGTAGCGGGACCAGGCGTCGCCTGCTGCGTCGGCGTGGAGGAACGCGATTTGATGGCTGTAGCCGAGGGCGTCGGCGACCAGTGGCGGCGGTGAGACTAACAGGTGTTCGTCCAGGGCAGTGTTTCGTGCGCCGCGCAGGTCGATGCCCAGGCTGCGGAGCCTATCCATGATGCCGTTTGGGTGAAGTGGTTGTCCGGCCCGGGTCCCCGGGAAGAGCCAAGGGCTTTGTGCGTCTGATCCTGTTCTGAGATTCGGACGGCCTTTAAGGTGCTCTCGAAGCAAGTCGGCGAAAGGTTCGGGAATGGGCACTGGATGCGGGCCGAAGGTGATCCACATGTTGCCGGTGCTTTCATTGGTTTCGATAGCGTCGGTCCGGAGTTTGGCGACCCGAACGAGCGGCTGGGCGTAGAGAAGCAGCAGGATGCCGGCGACTCGGTAGGTCAGGGACTCGCTGGTGCCTGTAAGCAGTTCCCGGAGCCAGGCCACGCGCTGGTCCTGGGTGATCGCGGGGCGGGTCTTGGCTGTGTAGTGGCCCATGTCCACTCGGTGGTTTGTGCCGGTGTTCTTGATGAAGACGATGAAGGTGCGGATGGCTTTTCTGGTCGTGGGACCGGTTGCGAGCCAGGTTTCGATGTCTTGTTGGGTGCAGTTCGCCGCTGTCCGCTGGTGGGTTTCCCAGAGCCAGTCCAGAAACTTGATGGTCTCCGTGATCTCCTGTTTGGCGGAGTGCACCGGGGCCTGGGCACTCTTCTCCGGTGTTGTCATGGATCGGATGCGCCGGAGGTGATGCCAGGTGGCGAACTGCGCGACGGGTTTGGCGACCTCCTCGGACAAGTCGCGGAGCTTGTCGTCAACCCAGGTCTCGAACCGGGCCAAATACGGGTCCTGGTAGGGGAGGAGTCCGTGATGAATGAACAAGGCGCGCAGGTGATTGGCTTCGCGGTTCGCTGACTCAGCCGCGGCATCGAGTCCTTCGTGCGTCAGCGGAGTCTCCCCGCTCGATAGAGAGCGGAGGAGGGCTTGGACTTTGGGGGAGCGCTTCCACGTGATAATGCTTTCAGGCCGGTCTGCTTTGCAGAGGACATCGACAATTCTGCTGGCTGTTTCGGGGTCGGAAGATTCTGTCAGCAGTTGCTCATTGAGGTCCTCCCGGAGGGCGCAGCGGGCGCAGATACCGCGTCGGTAGAACTCACCTTCAACATTGCAGCGGGTGCAGTGAAAGTCATGGAGGATGCCGGCGCAGGGCGCGCAGCGGGGCCCTCCGTTGCTGTCCGGTGGTCCGGGTAGAAGTCTGTGCTGGCCGCAATCCGGACAGGTCCCGGTGGTGCGGGTGGCGGCGGTGAAGCAGGGCCCGCAGATTCGGCCTTCGGGCCAGGTGGCGCGTGTTCGGCCGGCGGCCCGGCCGCAACGTGCGCACGTCGCGGTCCCGGTGGTGCGGGGCCGGCCGCGGCTGGTGCTGCGGGGGCTGAGGCCTTCGGGTTTGTCAGTGGTCATCGTCGATGATGCGTGCCCGTTGTGGTCTGACGGTGCGGTTCAGGTCAACGACGTTGGGGGCGCTGGTTCCTGTCTTGCGGGCGCGGACGTCGGCGGCTGTGACGGTGATGAGGTCCTCGGGTCCGCAGGAGAAGATGTCGCAGATCGCCGCGATGACCTGCAGCGCAACGCGTTCGGGTTTCTGGTTGACGAGCCGGTAGACCTGTGGCCGGGACAAGGTGATGCCGCGCTCGGCCAGCAGGGGGATGAGGTCCGTGGTGTTGTGCAGTCCCCGCGCTGCCATGAGCTCGGAGAGCCGCCATTTGTATTCGACTTCGCGTCTCACCATTGACCCCTCATCTGCACGCCCAGGACTTCATCCATGGTGCGGTCCAGCGCCGCCCGGAGGGTCGCGTTGCGGAAGTCGTCGCTGACGAACTGGTAGATCCCGGTGGTTGAGGCGTGTTCGTGGCCCATCTGATGTTGCACGAATCTAGGATCCCATCCGTCCTCCAGCAGGTGCGTTGCATAGGAGCGCCGGAGCGAGTGCAGGTCCAGGCCATCCAGCGGCAGGCCCAGCTCGTTGAGGTAGCGCCGGAGCCGGCGCAGCAGGGTGGATTCACAGATCAGGCCGCCGCGTTCGCTGGGGAACAGGTCCAGCGTGTCGAGCGTGCCGCGTCCGTTGGCGAGCCAGTCCTCGATAACGCCGGCGGTCCAGTCGAAGACCGTCAGGACGCTGCGGGGTTTGTGCGGGGAGCCCTTGCGTGATTTGCCGAACCGGACCTTGCAGACGCCTGCCTTGCCGAACCTTCGTGCTTGGGGGTTGGCCGCAAAGTCGATGGTTTGCAGGTGCCGGAGCTCGTTGAATCTGAGCCCGTACGAGTAGGCGACTTTCAGCATGACGGCGTCCCGGTAGGCTACCTGCCAGCCTTTCTTGCCTGAGGCGGCGATGAGTTCGACCTGATCGTCGGCGTGATCGAACAGCATCTGCAGTTCGGTCTTGGTGAAGGGCCGCTTGGAGGCGCGTCCCTCGTACTCCTGTGTGTGGGAGGCAGTGTTCCAGTCAAAGAAGACCTGGGAGGGGTGTGTGCCGAAACGCTGTTCGCAGACCCGGTCCCAGCCGTAGTCCGGGTTCGAGACGTATGACGTGAACCGGCGGAGCGTCGACTGATAGCCGCGGACGGTGGAGTGCTTCAGCTGGTGGATCGAGCGGAGGTCACCGAAATACTCCTCGACATGCTCCGGTGCCCAGTTCCACGGGAACTCGTTCACATGGTTCACGAACCGGCGGACGCACTCGATGCCCTTGTCGATCGTGTCGAACTGGAGGTTCCTGGAGAGCTGCTGGTTGCGCCACCCGGCCAGCATGTCCTCAAGCGTCTGTTCCTCGGGATGCAGCAGCTGAACAGCGCTCAGATGCAGCACCCGCCCGGACGCGTCGACCGCCATTTTCGCCCCACAGTTTCGTCGAAGTTTTTGTTCAAATCCTGAATCAATGATTCATTAAATGCATCATCGGCACAAAGCCGCAGCTCAGACGCTTGTATCGGCAGCTTCGAGGGCTGGGTGTTGCAGCCGTCCGCAGCGTCTGGTCAGCTGCACATCAGAACTGACAGGCTTCATATTCCGCGGAATCTCAAGGAAGTTAGAGAACTCCTTGCTGGTCCCGGGGGATCGGGACGATTGATTCATCTGATGCAATACGCAGAGTACTACTTTACATAATGTAGATTATCGGCGTTAGTGTGAGGTGTGCAGGAGGGGTGACATCGACTGGACATCAGGTTCGTGGACGACGCCACCTGTTCTGCGCAATTTGCTTTTGGCGCTTTACAGATGCTGATGCGAGCCTGCATCCCGAAGACTGACGAGTTCGAGTTCTAATTGATTCGCTTCCCAACATAAGCGGCAAGGTGGCGCCCGGTGAGGGTCCCGCCGTCGTTCGCTAGATCCTCAGGCGTGCCTTCGAACACCACCTGGCCGCCCTCATGACCTGCACCTGGACCCAGATCGATGATCCAGTCGGCATGTGCCATCACTGCTTGGTGGTGTTCAATCACCACTACAGACTTGCCCGAATTAACCAGTCGGTCCAAGAGCCCTAAGAGCTGCTCGACGTCGGCTAGGTGCAGGCCCGTGGTGGGTTCGTCAAGGATATAGACCTCACCTTTCTCAGCCATCTGCGTAGCCAGCTTAAGTCTTTGGCGCTCACCACCCGATAGCGTGGTGAGAGCTTGACCGAGTGACAGGTAACCTAGGCCAACGTCTTTGAGCCGCTCCAGAATCTTCTGAGCCGCAGGTAACGCCGCCTCTCCCCCGCAAAAAAAGTCCAATGCTTCACTAACGCCCATCGCCAGCACCTCAGCGATGTTGCGCTCACCGAGTCTGTACTCCAACACAGACGCCTGAAAGCGGCGGCCTTCGCACTCTTCACACACCGATTCAACTGTCGCCATAACGCCGAGTTCTGTATAGATGACCCCGGCACCATTGCAGGTGGGGCAGGCCCCCTCGGAATTTGAACTGAACAGTGCAGGTTTCACGCCATTGGCCTTGGCAAACGCTTTGCGAATCGGCTCGAGTAGGCCGGTGTAGGTGGCCGGGTTACTGCGCCGTGAGCCCTTGATAGCCGTTTGATCAATCACCACGACGCCATCGCGGCCGGCAACCGATCCGTGAATCAAAGAGCTCTTGCCGGAACCTGCAACACCGGTCACCACCGTGAGCACACCCAGAGGAATGTCCACTGAGACGTCTTTGAGGTTGTGTTCCTTGGCCCCGCGTACCTCAAGCACACTCTTGGACTTGCGTACCGAGGCCTTAAAGCTGGCACGGTCATCAAGGTGCCGGCCAGTGATAGTGTCACTCCCCCGCAACCCGTCAACTGTTCCCTCGTAGCAAATGGTTCCGCCAGAAGTACCTGCACCGGGCCCCAGATCCACCACATGGTCGGCAATGCCGATCATTTCGGGCTTGTGCTCCACTACCAAGACAGTGTTGCCTTTGTCCCGTAGCTGCAGCAAAAGGTTATTCATCCGCTCAATATCGTGCGGATGTAGGCCAATAGAGGGTTCATCAAAAACGTACGTGACATCCGTTAGCGAGGACCCCAAATGGCGGATCATTTTGGTGCGCTGCGCCTCGCCGCCGGACAGAGTCCCAGCGGGCCGATCCAGTGACAGGTAACCCAAACCAATTTCAGCGAATGAATCCAGCAAGTGCTGCAGCCCACGGACTAAAGGCGCCACCGACAGCTCATCAATCTGGCGCATCCACTCTGCCAGATCACTGATCTGCATGGAACACAGTTCGGCAATGTTCTTGCCCTGGATCTTGGAACCAAGGACGTCCTTGGTGAGACGGGCACCGCCGCACTCTGGGCATTGTTGGAAGGTCACAGCCCGTTCAACAAAGCGACGTACGTGAGGCTGCATAGCCTCCGGGTCCTTAGACAGCATCGACTTCTGGATCTTAGGGATGATGCCTTCAAAGGTGAGGTTAACGCCCTCTACTTTGATCTTGGTGGGCTCTGAATACAGCATGGTTTCCAGCTGCCGCTTGGTGAAGCTGGCGATCGGTTTGTCCATGGGCAGACCCATACCCTCGAAGAGCCGCCCGTACCAGCCATCCATGGAATAGCCGGGAACAGTGAGCGCTCCTTCTTGGAGAGATAGAGAATCGTCGTAGAGGGCCGTGAGATCAATGTCGCTGACATTGCCCATACCCTCACAGCGTGGGCACATGCCTCCGAGGTATACAGCGTCTTTCACCACGTGTTTCTCAACGCGGCCAGCCTTCTCCGTGCTCATAACTCCGCCTGCACGGCGAGTGGGAACGTTAAAGGAGAACGCGGTGGGCGGTCCAACAAATGGCTTGCCCAGACGACTGAATAGAATTCGCAGCATCGCATGGGCGTCCGTGGCGGTACCCACGGTGGAGCGTGGATTAGCACCTAGCCGTTCTTGGTCAACGATGATTGCAGTGGTCAGGCCCTCAAGATGGTCCACTTCGGGCCTCGCGAGACTCGGCATAAAACCCTGGACAAAGGAACTGTATGTCTCATTAATCATCCGCTGAGACTCAGCAGCGATAGTTGCAAAGACCAGGGAGCTCTTCCCGGACCCAGAAACCCCGGTGAACACCGTTAGGCGGCGTTTTGGTAGCTCAACGCTGATGTTCTTGAGATTGTTCTCCCGAGCACCTTCTACACGAATGATGTTGTGGGAATCGGCGGAATCGAGCTCCGCTGCGTTGGCACTCTTACTCATGCTTAGTGGCACTCCGTCGCGTGGATCGGCTAGAAATTTGTTTTAACTCAGCCATGACAAATCACCAAGGTCGATCACAGGCTCGGGGTGGTCATTGGTGTAGTAACAGTCGTAGCTATCTTGACTCTGAATTTGTCCGTTTTTTACTTCGAAGATGGAGATCACTCGGGCGCGCATTTTTTGCCCGGTATTCCAAAAATTGAGGTCAATCATGGCTGTGGCACTCCACTCAATTTCCAGTACTACCCGTTCGCCTTGAACAGTGGAGCGTTTAATTCTGTAACTCTGTTCAGACACCACTTGATGGGCTTGTTCGGCGCCGGAAAGAGTCTGCTCAAGATTCCGCGTTCCGCCCTCAGGATTAAGCGCGTGGGGCCACTCGGTGAGAATAAAGTCCTCAGCCAAGAGTGGGCGAATCTCTTCGGCGCCTGCGCCGGCTTCCATGGCCTGGACAAATTTCGTTGCGAGCTCCAACGGAGACAGTTCAGTCATGCTGTGAAGCCTAGTGCAAGGCTAAAATCCATGCATGTCCTTCTTAGACTCATCACCTCACCCAGCCGCACCAGTCTCTGCGTTCACTCCTGAGCAAGTCCGCTCACTTGTACTGCCCATCCTCGAAGCAGAGGCATTGCCACCGATCGTGCAAGTGGGACATCCAGCACTGCGCCAGCAGAGTTTGCCGTTTGATGGCCAACTCACTTCTGAAGAATTGGGCGCTTTGATCGACATCATGCGCCAAGTGATGCACAACGCCCCCGGCGTGGGCCTCGCAGCACCACAGATCGGAGTGCCTTTGCGGCTGGCTGTTTTGGAAGACAAGTTCGACGTCGGTCCGGAGGCTGTTGCCGCGCGGTCGCGGCACCCGCTGGACTTCTTCGCCGTCGTAAATCCACAGTACACAGCCACCAGCGGTGACTACGCCGAACACTACGAAGGTTGCCTCTCAGTGCGAGGGCTTCAAGCAGTTGTGAAGCGAGCCGTGGACGTTCAACTCGATTACTTCGATGTTCAGGGGCGCCAGCAGAAGGCATCGTTCAACGGTTGGCAAGCGAGAATTGTCCAACATGAGACGGACCACCTGAACGGCACCCTCTACATAGACCGCTGTTCTATTCGTTCCTTGTGTGCTGACTCCCAATACGGGCAGTGGGCCGAACTAGGTTTTGATACTGCGCGAGCCTCACTGGGCTTCTAGGATATAAACCATGCCCTCCACTGCGTTCTCACTCCTGCTGTGCCCACTCTGCGGAGCAAGATTCTCCGCCGAAACGGAGGAGAGCTCACTGAGCTGCGGCTCCGGGCACCGGTTTGACCTAGCAAAACAGGGATACGTTAATTTTCTTACCGGGAAAGGCACTGCGTTCGCTGCAGATTCTGCGGTGATGGCTGCGGCCCGGGCAAACTTTCTTGAAGCAGGGCACTATCAAGAGCTCGCACAGCGAATTGCTGCCAAAGTGCCAATCACCGTTGATCACACACCAGTAGTTTTGGACGCTGGAACCGGCACTGGCTACTATCTGCACAAAGTGCTCCAGAACCACGCCGCAACGGCCGTTGCCTTGGACATTTCAAAGTTCGCCCTTCGCAGAGCTGCCAGGCTAAACCCGCAAGCGGCCAACGTGGTGTGGGACATCTGGCAGCCACTCCCCCTTGAGGCAGCCAGCGTGGACATGGTGATGGTGGTGTTCGCGCCACGCAACGCGAGTGAGTTTGCTCGTGTCCTCCGAACTGATGGAATCTTGGTGGTAGTTACACCGGGGCCGAATCACCTGCGTGAAATAGCGCAGGCCGCGGACCTGTTAGGGATTGAACACGACAAACTCAAACGCCTTGACACCACCATGAACCAGGCATTCAGCTTGCAGTCTCGCGAGGAACTTTGCATTCCCCTAGAGCTCTCACCAGCCCAAACTGTAGATCTGGCCCGCATGGGTCCGGCAGGCCACCATTTGGACGATTCGCGGGCCGAGGAACTGACACGACGGTTGGAATCTAGCACCACCGTGCATGCTGAGTTTGTTATCAGTACGTATCTTCCGCTCCCAGATTCAGAGCCCGCATCCGGCTAGGATGTTTAACAGGTGCAACGCGGCTCCAACCGGCAGTCACGCATTGCACCTAAAATCTAGGGGGAAGTGATGTTTGAATGGCTCGGCAATAACTGGTGGGCGTTATGGCTCACTGTTTTCTTGATTTGTGCCGCAGTAGAAATGCTTACCCTCGACTTGTTTTTTATTATGCTCGGCGGCGGCGCCATTGCTGCGCTGATTAGCGACTTCCTTGGGGCCCCGCTGTGGCTCGAAGTCATTATTTTCTGCTTGATCTCACTCTTGATGATCGCCCTCGTACGGCCCATCGCCCTGCGCCACCTCCGCAAAGGCCCAACTGAGCAGCTCAGTAACGTTGATCGTCTGATTGGTCTGGAAGCAGTGATCATCGAAAGCGTCAGCGAGCACGGCGGCTTGATCAAAATTGGTGGCGATACGTGGAGCGCCAGGAGCGCTGGTCCTCAACTAGAACCGGGTCAACGGGCGCTGGTCTCTGCCATTGAGGGAGCCACCGCGGTGGTTATTCCCGCAGCTCCAGGCAGCGCGCACAACAACCACTAGATTTCGTTATTCAACCAGGGGAGAGAAAAACGTATGGACACAGCAGGAGGCACCGCGCTCACCGTGGTGCTGTTGGTATTCGTCATTGTGGTGGTCATAGTACTTGTCCGCTCAGTCCGCATTATTCCCCAAGCACGTGCTGGTGTGGTGGAGCGTTTGGGTAAGTACCAGCGCACTTTGAACCCAGGTCTTACCGTCCTGATTCCTTTTGTTGACCGCTTGCTGCCGCTTTTGGATCTTCGCGAACAAGTAGTCTCCTTCCCGCCGCAGCCGGTGATCACAGAAGATAACCTCGTGGTCTCAATTGACACAGTGGTCTACTTCCAGGTCACCGACCCGCGCGCAGCCACCTACGAGATCGCCAACTACATCCAGGCCGTGGAGCAGTTAACCACCACTACGCTGCGTAACGTTGTTGGTGGCCTAAACCTTGAAGAAGCGCTCACGTCTCGAGACCAGATCAACGGTCAGTTGCGTGGTGTTCTTGATGAAGCCACTGGCCGTTGGGGCATTCGCGTTTCCCGTGTTGAGCTCAAGGCCATTGATCCGCCCCACTCCATCCAGGACTCGATGGAGAAGCAGATGCGTGCCGAGCGTGACCGCCGTGCGGCGATTCTTACCGCTGAAGGTACCAAGCAGTCCGCGATCCTTACCGCTGAAGGTCAACGCCAAGCAGCCATTCTTAAGGCCGAAGGTGACGCGAAAGCAGCGATCCTCCGAGCCGACGGTGAGTCGCAGGCCATTCAGAAGGTCTTCGACGCCATTCACAAGGGCAAACCAGACCAGAAGCTTCTCGCTTATCAGTACTTGCAGACCCTACCGAAATTGGCTGAAGGTACTTCCAACAAGCTGTGGATCATTCCCAGCGAGGTGGGCGAAGCACTCAAGGGAATTGGCAGCGCCTTAGGCGGCAAGCCCGGTTTCGACTTTGGTTCAGAAACCGAAACGCCCGACGTCGAAGCCTCCCCCACCCCGGTTCGGCCGGCAACAGTTCCCACTCCACCGGCAACACCGCCTACCGAAGCGGGCCCTGGAACTGAAAATCAGTTCTAAGAACGGTATGATTAAGTCTTTGTCCGCCTAGATCAACTACGCGGAACAAAAGGACAGCGTCCACCGTTGTTTTAAATGCAAGAATTTTGGTGTTGTTTTGCAGGCCGAGATGCGGTCTGAGCTGCAACACCTGCGCGGTTTGAGCTAACGCGCACATCAACATGAGGGAGTAAATATGAGCGACCGCAGCCTGCGAGGAATGCGACTTGGCGCCCAGAGCATGGAGACCGAGTCCGGCGTTGAGCCAGCTCCACGCCAGCGCATTGAGTACCGCTGTGCAGATGGTGAGCAAGTTTTTGTGACCTTTGCCGCGGAAGCTGAGATCCCGCCGGTCTGGACATCTAAGACGGGCAAAGAGGCTCTGCTGGTTGATGGCGAGAAGCCCACGGACGGCAATGAGAAGGCTGTCCGTACTCACTGGGACATGCTGCTTGAGCGTCGTAGTTTGGAAGAGCTCGAGACCATCCTTCAGGACCGTCTTGATATCTTGCGCGAACGTCGCGGCGAGCGTACCTCCGCCTAGGGGTTTTTCCTGAGCAGAACGTTTAACGTCTTTGGCTAAGAGGCTGGGGACTAAAAGAGCGGGCTGGCACCATATGGTGCCAGCCCGCTCTTTTAGTCTTGTGCTAGATCTAAGCTTTGTTGCTTCGCTTGTTCAAGCGCTTCCAACGATCGGCCAGACCCCACTTTGTGACGTTGATCATGGCTTCAACAACAATGTTGCCGCTCATCTTGGAAGAGCCAAATTCTCGCTCTACAAAAGTCACCGGTACTTCTACGATCTTCAGCCCGAGCTTTGCGGTACGCCATTTCAGGTCTACTTGAAAGCCGTAACCAACTGAGGCAACTTGGTCCAGACCAATTGCTTCCAGCGTTGTCCGCCGAAATGCCTTGAAGCCGGCCGTGATGTCCTTGATGCCCATGCCAAGCATCAAACGGGCGTAGGTGCTGCCCGCGCGAGAGATCAGTTGACGGTACAAGGGCCAGTTCACTACGGAGCCGCCCTTGACCCACCGAGATCCGATGGCAAGGTCTGCCCCCTGCTCAACGGCGTCTACGAGTAAGGGCAGCTGTTCAGGCTTGTGAGAGCCATCTGCATCCATTTCAACCAGTACGTCGTAGCCAGCTTCGAGCCCCCACTTAAAGCCTGCGATGTAGGCGGCGCCCAGCCCCTCTTTACCTTTTCGGTGCAGGACATGGACTTGGCTGTCTTCTGCAGCCAAGGAATCTGCCAATTGCCCGGTACCGTCAGGGCTGTTGTCGTCTACAACCAGAACATCCGACGCCGGAACGGCGGCACGCAATCGGCCCAATGTTTTTGGCAACGATTCGAGTTCGTTGAAGGTCGGAATGATGGTCAGTACGCGCACGCGGTGGCCCTTCCTGGCAGGAGCGGTCGATATTCGCGCCACAGCAGCCCAGTCGAAAAACCGGCGGCAAGCGGCGCAACTCTCCATTATAGGTGAGATTAGCAATGGAAAATTTTACTAAAAGAGGGCAGGCCCACACGGCTTCGGGCCAGTAAGAGCCCAGCCAAAGCCGGGAAACTGTTTTCTGCTGCCGTGGGACCTGCCCTAAAGTGCCGCTACATCAGCAGGAATATGAGAAAAATACGTAGCCCCGAGTGATGCGAGTGGCCAAGTTCCTACGATCATCTCGCGGGAACCCGTTGAACAAATATGCTACGTGCTGTGACAGTCATGTCAACCATGCACTGAACTGGGATAACTCTTATCGGCCCAGTTCAGAGCCATTTGGATGCCTCATGATTTCCTGCGGAATCGAGCTGTTCAGCAGAGTAAATTTCCGTACCGTTGGCCACAGTCTGTAGACAGATCGGTTCTGCGTCACCATCGAGTGCAGGCAAGAGGGGTGTACGCGCACGCGGATCGGTACTCCACGATTGAACGCGCTCGTCGGCTACCTGAACCATCAGTTCTTCCACTTCCCACACGGCGAAGCTGGCTGGCGCACCAGGGACCAACTGTCCCAGCAAGGGATTTGATTCACGTAATGCCCGCCAACCAGCACGAGTGTGGCCAATAAATGCTGCTCGCGCAGAAATACGTTCTGAGGCGGTGTTGTGGTTCAAGCATGCACGAATACTGTCCCAGGGGCGCAAAGCGGTGACCGGTGAATCGCTACCAAAAGCTAGTGGCACTCCGGCGCGGAACATCGAAGCGAAAGGATTCATCCCAACGTGGCGTTCACCCAAACGCTGAGCGTACATACCGTCCGCGCTTCCCCATGTTGCATCGAAGGAAGGCTGGGCGCTCACCGTAACTGAATGGGCAGCAAGGCGTTCGATCGCCTGCGCGTCAGCCATTTCTACATGTTCAAAGCGATGGGCGGCGGCCCGGACGGCTCCGCCTCCAAGCTGCGTAGCTACTCTGTCCAAGGCTTCGAGGGCTGTGTCCAACGCGGCATCCCCGATCATGTGGAATCCACCTTGGAGGCCAGCTTGTGTGCAGGCAGCCAAATGTTGTGCAGCTTGTTCCACATTGAGATAAGCGGCGCCCCTCTCCCCCGCAGCGTCGGCGTAGTCGGTCCGTAGCGCAGCCGTGCGGGAACCTAGAGCTCCGTCCATATTCAAGTCGCCTGCAAGGCCGCGAACCTTGGAACCGAGGGCCTCTACAAGTTCGCGAGCCTGGGCTTCGGTGGACACTAATTGGCCCCAATATCCGTAAACCGAGGGTGTGGCTGTAGCTTGGCTGGTCCATGACGTAGCTAAGCGGAAGTCATCCATGCCCGCTATTTGTGGTGAGGACATTTCGGCCAAGGCTACGTAGCCATTGCGTGCAGCTTCGTGGAGGGCAGCGCGCTGAAACTCTTGCAGCTGACTAGGCGCAAATTTTCGGGCCAAGGGACGTACAGCAGCATGAGCTTCGCGGGTGACGAGTGAGTGAACAGCATCCCAGCCGGGCAGTGAAGTTGCCCCTGATTGTTCAGCGAGTTTCTGGGACACCAGCGCTGAATGAACATCAACGCGAGTGAGATAGAAGTCCTTGCCAGCGGCCGCGCGCGCTAATTGCTCCGAAGTAGGTAAGGTATGATCACGCCAGGCTGAATTGTCCCACGAGTGACCCAAGAGCACAGCTGAACCGTTCGCAGTAGCTCCGGCCTCAATGGTGGCGAGAAGCTCTTGCGCGGAGCCGATTTCTGCGAGGTTTAGGCTGGCCAGCGCTGCGCCTGTCTCAGTCAGATGCACGTGAGAATCAACAAAACCCGGGGTAACAAGTGCACCCTGCAAATCTACAATGTGCATCGTAGAGTCGGCAATGGATGTGGCGGCTTGTTCGGAGCCAATCCACGCGACGGTGTCACCATCCACAAGCATCGCCGAAGCAAAGGGGTCAGCTGCTGAATAGACGGATCCGTTCCGGTACAAGGTGAGATTCCGGGCAGGCGTAGGGGTGCTCATTTACAGTCTTTCTCGTTGGTGCATCATTGGACGGGCCAATGATCGGTTACGCGACAGCGGAGTAGGCCACTACGCCACGTCGCAAATTTCGGATGGCCTCTTTGCACAATCGGTGCAAACGGTCGTCAATGCCTGGCACCTTTGCCAGCTGGTCCAAGAGGTCAATAACTTGTTTGACCCAACGCACAAAGTCCCCAGCAGCTAATTCGGTGCCTTTGAGAACTTCGAGCAGGTGCCGGCCCTTGGACCACTTAAAAATGGGCCACACCAAACCGAGCTCGGGTTCGCTCGTTAACGGCAGCTTATTGCGCTCTTCGACGTCTTCAAGCATTGACCATTCCCGGACCACCACGTCCACTGCCGATTCAAGTGAAACGCTGGGCATCTTTGGCCGCATACCGCGCTCTTCGCGCTTGGCTTGGTAAACCATAACGCTCGCCAGTGCGGCAAGCTCATGGGCGTCAACATCGTCGAATGCGCCGTGCCGGATCGACTGGGAGATAAGCAAATCCTTCTCACCGTAAATGCGGCGCAGACTCGCACCTTCGGCACTTATGGTGACTTTGCCGGAGTCGTCCGTGACCAAGTATTCGTAACGGGTCAAAACGTCACAAACACGGTCGAAAGTGCGGGCAATGGTGTTTGTCCGTCCCTGAATTTGCCGGACCAGCGTGTCAGTCTCGCGGCGCAACTTCCACCAGCGCTCCGCCCAACGCGCGTGGTCTTCGCGTTCGGCGCACGCATGGCAAGGATGCTGGCGCAGCTGCTTGCGAAGTGCGACGATCTTCTGCTCGGTGTCTGCAAGACCATCAGCAAAGGCGTATTGGCTCCGGGGCTTACGGCGCTTTTCCTGGTCCGGACGCTCGCGCAAGCCGTTACGAACCGCTGAAGCAAGGTCGCGCCGATCCTTGGGAGATTTAGCGTTAAACGACTTGGATATCCGGACCGTGAAAATGGGGGTGACGGGGGCGTCGAGGTCCTGAAAGCCAATCCGGCGCAATTGGTGGTCCGCCGTAAGGACGGCGGGCCGCGGTTCCCGAGCATTAAAGTCAGCGTTAAGAACGACGGCGACACCAGCGTTTTTTCCGTGCGGAATGTCTATCACGTCCCCCGGCATCAGACGGGTGAGTGAATCATCAATCAGAGACTTTTTCATCCGATTGTTGACCTTGGAGGCACCGTTCTCAAGATCCGAGAGATCACGGCGAAGTTTGGAGTACTCGCTGAAATCACCCAGATGGCAGGTCATGGATTTTTCGTAACCGGCCAACGATTCTTCGCGGCTACGCACCTGCCGGGCCAAACCTACGACTGAGCGGTCAGCTTGGAACTGGGCAAAGGAGGATTCCAATATTTCGCGCGCTCGTGGCCTACCAAACTGTGCAATGAGGTTGATACTCATGTTGTAAGTGGGGCGGAAGCTCGAGTTCAGTGGATAGGTACGGCGAGAGGCCAAACCAGCCACCGCGGTGGGATCCGTGCCAGGCTGCCATAGAACAACCGCGTGACCTTCAACGTCGATCCCTCGCCTGCCCGCACGGCCGGTCAGCTGCGTGTACTCCCCCGCTGTGATGTTCACATGCGCTTCGCCGTTGTATTTCTCGAGCTTTTCCAGAATCACCGTGCGGGCTGGCATATTAACGCCGAGCGCGAGGGTCTCCGTGGCATAAACCAACTTCACGAGGTTGTCGGCAAAGAGTTTCTCGACGACTTCCTTAAAGGTTGGCAACATCCCAGCGTGGTGTGCGGCGATTCCGCGCAGCAGGCCCTCGCGCCATCCCCAAAAGCCAAGGACGTCTAGGTCATCTGAAGGAATCTCCTGGGCAGCCTCATCTACTCTTGAAGCAATAATTTGTTGCTCACGCTCTGTAGTGAGCCATAAATTAGCAGCTACACACTGTTCTACAGCTGCGTCGCAAGCTGCGCGGGAGAAAATAAAGCTGATAGCGGGTAGTAAGTTTTGGCGGTCTAGGCTGGCCACAATCTGTGGGCGTGTGGCACGGCGAACGGGGCTGCGCTGCTCCTGCCCTGAAATGTTGCTTTGTTTGTAGCGGTTCTGCCGATCTTGCTGGCGCCGGCTCCGTCCGCCATGACCAAAGCGGCCACGGTGGTTCATCTGCGTTTCATTCCGGGCCATTTTGAGCAATTCCGGATTGACTACAAAACGGTCTTTAACGTCTTCTGATGTAGTTTTCGAATCGATGGCCGGGCCCGTTGGCGCTACCTCGTCAAAGGGGGTATCGGTCCCAAACAGGTCTACAACTTCTTTGCCCACCATCACGTGTTGCCACAAGGGCACTGGGCGCGTTTCAGAGACAATCACGTCAGTATCACCGCGCACGGTATCTAGCCATGCGCCAAATTCTTCAGCGTTAGAAACGGTGGCGCTCAACGAGGCAAGTTGGACCTCTGTGGGTAAGTGGATGATGACTTCTTCCCACACTGCACCACGGAATCGGTCAGCGAGATAGTGGACTTCATCCATCACCACGTAGCCCAAGTCATCGAGAGCCTCTGAACCGGCGTAGAGCATATTGCGCAGAACTTCAGTGGTCATGACCACCACCGGTGCGTCACTGTTGATGTTCGTGTCGCCGGTGAGCAAACCTACATTTTCAATCCCGTATTTGGCGCCGAGCTCTGTGAACTTCTGGTTACTCAGGGCTTTGATGGGAGTGGTGTAAAACGCCTTCAGCCCGCGTTCTAGCGCCAAGTAGATGGCGAATTCGCCAACAATTGTTTTTCCGGCCCCGGTGGGAGCAGCAACGAGCACTCCCCTGCCCGCTTCAAGGGACTGGCAGGCCTTGAGCTGAAAATCGTCCAAGGCAAACTCAAGAGTGGACGCAAATTGTCCAACTTTGGTGCGTGCCATCTCTTGTCTCTTGGCCGCCGCTTCGTATCGTTGGGACGGCGAGAAAGTCTCCGATGGTGATGACATACTTCCAGCCTAATAGCCGTAGGCCTAGAGGTTCTCCAGATCCTGCAATGGCGTGGCAATATCTGCAGTGGCGTCTGACTCTTGCTGCGCCTTGGCCACACGTGCTGCACGGCGTTTGTCGTTGATAATGCACAGGCCGATGGCAGCAAAAAAGAGAATCAAAAGCGGTCCGGCCAACATAAACATGGATAGGGCGTCGGCACCAGGAGCGGCGACGGCCGCCAGGACAAACACCAGAAATACAGTGATGCGCCAAGATTTCAAAATGGTTCGTCCCGAAACTATGCCTGCCATGTTGACACCGACGAGCACCACAGGCACCAAGAAGGCGATGCCCAAAAAGAGGAGCATGTGGGTGGCAAAGGTCAGGTACTCAGAGGCGTCAACGTTGTTAGCACCGTTCTGGGGAGTGAATTGCAGCAAGGCACGAACCACAGTGGGGATAACGGTCCAAGCCACGAACACACCGGTCAAAAAGAGAGGCACAGCTGCGGCCATAAAACCAAGCGAGTAGCCGCGTTCTTTTTTGGTCAGACCAGGGGTGATAAATCCCCAGATTTGGTAGATCCAGATGGGGCTGGAGATCACCAAACCAATTTGGATCGCGATTCGAATCTTAAAATCGAATGGCGAAGCTACGGAGGCAAAGTTCAACACCGCTGTGCGGTGAGACTCCGCCGCAATCCTGATCAGTGGGTCCGAAAGACTGTTAACCACCGGATCATAAAGGAACCACCCAGCAACGGCACCGAGAATAATCCCGATGCCAGCTTTAATGAGCCGGTTCTTAAGTTCCTTGAGGTGGTCCCAGAGGGCCATACGACCCTCTGGGTTGGACTTTCGGCCCTTCGTCACTGCCACTTGAGTCAGGCGCGGTTCGACGGCGGGACGTCAGTTCCGCCGTTGGTGTTGCCGTTCTGAGTCGGAGCATCAGAGTGGTTAACTATCTTGCCTTCAACAGGATCAGTTACGTCACTCTTGGTCTCGCTCTTGCCTTCATCCTTCATCTGCTTAACTTCAGATTTCATGATGCGCATTGACTGGCCCAGGCTGCGTGCCATTTGGGGCAGCTTGGGGGCAGCAAAAAGCAATAGTGCCACGATGATAATAATTACGATGGGCCACGGGCCATCAAAGAGTCGTCCCATTGGAAGTCCTTTCCTCTGCGTACATCCTACGTCTATCTCATACCTATGTCGTGCAGTGTCCGCGGTTGGTGACGCGCCACTTTGCGGGCCACACGTTTAACCCGACGTAGTTCTTGGCGTTCTGCCTTGCCGGCGCGGTATTCGGCCCTGACAGTATCCGGATCAGCGAAAATTCCCAAGCCGGGACGTTCCGCCGATGCATCATCAGACGAGCCTTCAACGCTGCGCGAGTCCAAAAAGTTTCCCAGTTTTGCGCTGGACTCCTCGAACTCCTTAAGTAACGCCATAAAACCGCGGAACAAGCGAATGCCTAGCACCACAAAAATAAGCAAGGCGATAGCCACAAGGGCTACCCACAACAGAATCCATGACCACCAAGGCATTCGAGCAGTCTACCTTCCTCGATCCACACGCTTGTATGGGTGCTGGACTATTGCTCGGATTGATACAACTGGACTGATTCATCAAGCCATCCCAGCGTCTGTGCAGCCACAGACGCCGGTTCCACCACGCGAAGTGAACCGCCATGTTGGGCCACAGCTGAGGGTAGCCACGCTGTGGATGCAACACGAATGTTAGCTAGAAGTCCGCCATCGGGCAGTGGAGCTGTGGCCTCCGCGTAATAGTGCTCTGCCAGCCATGCGCCGGCATCACTGAGCGCCAGCGTAACAACCTGGTCGGTGTCGTGGGCGGTAAAAAGCGTGGCTGGAAACCCATCGTCAGTGCGTGAGTGCGTAGCGATGGGCTTCTCGGTCACCTCAACGCTCAAAAGGCGTTCCAGCTTGAAATTACGGTTTGCCTCAGCGCTGTGGCACCAAGCCTCAAGGTACCAAGAGTCATCTTGAGAGATCAGGCGCAAGGGGTCCACGGTGCGCTCTGTGACCTCGTCCCGGCTAGGAACCAAATACTTCAGTCTCAATTGACGCCGGCCGCCAAGACCCTTCTGGATGCGTTCCAAGATTTCAGGTGAGGCACTTGGAGTCAGTCGAGCCTCAACGGCTGGCGCCAGGGCGGCGACGTCCCCGGCTGCTTCGGTGAGCTTCACCGTTGCTGAGTCTAGGGCTTCGCGATCCGCCAAACCCGGTAGGCCGCTCAGAGATTCCAAACCAACCAAGAGCGCGCAGGCTTCTTCCATAGTGAAGCGGACAGGTTTGGACAGCTCTTCAGCATTCTCTAAATAGACGTGCCCATCATCGAACTGCACGTCCATCAGATCGTTGTGATACCCATCAGGCAAGCCAGAACACATCACAATGTTCAGATCAGCATCTAGCTCCTGTTCAGTGATGCCAAAGTTCGCTGCGATGTCCCGCTTGTGCATTCCTGGATTTCGTACCAAAAAGGGCACCAAACCCAGTAAGCGCTTTAGCCGTTCTTCAGAACTGCTTCGGGTACGTCTAGTAACACTGCCAGCCTTGAGGCCGGCGAAGGCTGCGGGACTCGGTGCCTTGGTCATTGACGCTGCCCGAGCCATACTCAAACGCCGGACGGTAGCCGCCCGCAAAGGCGCAGGTTCTAGAACCCTTACATTGGGGCCCAAAGCAGCGAGTTCTTCGGCGAAGACTTCGTGGTCTCGGTACTCTAGCTGGAGTTCTTCCCAAACCAAGTCCGTTGCGCCCGGCTGTGAGCCAGCCGCTGGCCGCTGTCCTGAAGGAATACTCTCAGTGGCGCTCAGCGCACGGTTACGGAGAGCCAGTGCCTTAGCCGGTGCTACGGCAACGGTGGCAGTGATGGCAGGCAGTTCCTCCATCTGATCTAGCGCCACCGTCACGTCAAAGTTCTCCGGCGGCAGGAAATTGACGTTCGGCTTTGAGGTTACGGCAGAGGCCATGCGGGAGAGCCTAAAAGTCCGCTGCTCCCCCACCTGAACGTCGCGGCCCACGAGGTACCACTGCCCGAATCGATTGCCGAGCCCCCACGGTTCCACCATTCGCTGTTTAACGTCTTCGCTGCCGCGGCTGCGGTAAGCAAATGTGATGGCGTAGTGACCGCGCATTGCCGTCATCACGGCGTCGAACGCTGGGCCAGCGGTACGAATGCGAGGAAGAACAGCCGAGGCCGTCTCCGCCTCCTCAGGCTCCGACGACGTGTTGGTAGCGGGAAGACCGCCGGCAATTTTTTGTACGGCGCTAAGGGCAGCTTGGCCTAGGGAAGCTTGTTCCCACAGTTGAGCTGCGAGTACCAATACTGAACGTTCCTGGGCCGTGAAAGTAACATCAGGCAAACGGTACTGGTCTTGGCGGATACGGTACTTTGTGGCCTCAGACTCTTCGCCCTGCATGCCCGCGTCGCCGATGATTTCAATGGGAATACCCATAGTTCGAAGATCACTTTTGTCTCGCTCAAACATTCGCAAAAATGCTTCTTCCGAGCTCGCCTCGGCGTAGAGCTTACGGCGCAGATATTCACGCGTGTACCCGTACTTTGTGCTGAGTAACGCAATGAGTAATTTGAGGAGGCGTTCGGTCTTGGCTGCTGACACGTTCCTTAGGGTACTCAGTGCAGGCTGGGAAACGAAAAGCGCGGCCGGATGCTGATGATTTTCAGCTTCCGGCCGCGCTGAGTTCTAAAGGTTTACTTAGCGAACGTTCACCAAATCAACCACAAAGATCAATGCCTCGTTGGGGCCAATGGCTCCACCGGCACCGCGCGAGCCGTAAGCCAGCTCGGAGGGGATCTCAAGGCGACGGCGGCCGCCAACTTTCATGCCCAAAAGGCCCTGGTCCCAGCCTTGGATAACCTGACCAACGCCTACGCGGAAGTCTAAAGGTGCTCCACGGCCCCAAGAGGAGTCAAACTCTTCTCCGGTGGACCAGGCAACGCCAACGTAATGCGTGGAGACGGTGTCGCCTGCTTGTGCTTCGCGACCGTCGCCCTCGATGAGATCGGTAATTACTAGTTCGCTAGGAACGTCACCCTCGGGGAAATCAATTTCCGGTTTGGTGCGGTCGTAGTCGCGCTGACCAAAAGACATGGCTACTCCTTAGAGATTGGCTAGTGAGAAAAAGGGGATATAAGGGTTACTTCACACCAAGGATATCGACGACGAAGACTAGATCGCCCTTCGCCTTACCTTGGGCTGTGTCACCGTAAGCGAGATCCTTCGGGACCACCAGAAGAACACGTGAACCAACCGTCTTACCGGCTAGGCCTTGGCTCCAACCCTTGATGACCTGGTTCAAAGCGAAGCTAGCGGTCTGCCCGCGCTCAAAGCTTGAATCAAAAGTGACACCGTCGGAGAGGTTTACACCGCGGTAGTTAGCGACGATGGTGTCAGTGTCCTTGACCACCGCACCCTTGCCCTTGATGAGGTCTTGAGCAATGAGTTTGGTGGGCTTAGCTACTCCCTTTACATCGATGCTCGGAACGCCCTTGGCATCGGAAGTTACCTTTGGCAAACCAGCGGGCGGCGTTACGGTATCACCCTCAGGCTTCTCCAAAGGCTTCGGGGAATCCTTGGCGCTCAGGATCTTAATAACCAAAATCTGAGTAGGACCTGCAGCCTGTGTGGAAGTCGCGGTGCCCGGCACTGCGTAGGCAAGCTCGGAGCCAATCTTGGCACCAACAAATGCGTTGTAGACCACCGAATTGCCGGATTTCATCTCGTCGCTGAGATCAACCTTTTGCGTCTTGGTTTCGTCTGGGTAGGTGTCCTCAAGGACAGAGGCGTCCTTGCCGCTCAGCGCTAATAGGCTCACGTCGGCAACTTGGTTGGCTTTGACCTTATCGCCAGAGCCTTCCTTAACAACCTTGATGGTGGGTTGAGTGACCTCCAGCGGAGTTTTGAACTCAACCTTCGGTGCTTTTTTGTCTCCCTGATCAGTTAGCTTGAGCGAATCAAGCTTGGAGATGTCACCGGACGTTTGGCTAGTTGGTTCCGGAGTCGACGCCTGACCACCACACGCTGTAAGCAGCAAGGCGGTAGGGATCACTATGGATAAAAGTCGGCGCACAAGAAAACTTTCGTTTCGACGATAGGGGTTGCCGCCACGTGCTCACAGCACTGCAGCAACGTTCTGGGACAGCAGACTGCCCAGACAAGGGTACCGAACGAAGCTGAAAATCAGCCTATGGACTCCAAAATCGCGTCAACTCGTTCATCGGTGCTCAAAAATGGGTCCTTACACAAGATGGTTTGATGCACCCGGTCATTGAGCTTCAGATGCACCCAATCGACGGTGTAATCGCGACCGGCAGCTTGGGCCCGGCGGACAAACTCACCCCGCAATTTTGCCCTGGTGGTTTGTGGCGGTGTGTCCACTGCAGCCTGAACATCTTGGTCCGTGACCACGCGTTTTGCGGCACCTCGGTTTTCGAGCAAGTAGAACAGTCCGCGCTTGCGCGAAATGTCATGGTAGGTCAAGTCCAATTGAGCAATACGTGGGGCATCGAGGGCCATCGAATTCCGGGCAGCGTAGGAATCGATGAGCTTCTTTTTGATAGCCCAGTCAATTTCCGTGTCGATCTGGCTGGTGTTCTGGCTCGCGATGGCGTCCAGGGTCCGGCGCCACAGGTCCATAATGAGCGGAACGTGCGGGGTGTGTGCACCCTCCGCCGCCACAAAATCGGACACTTTGGCAAAGTACTCTTCTTGGATCTGCAAGGCAGTCAGTTGACGGCCATTGGCGAGGCGAACCAGAGCCCGGCCGGTGAGATCATGGGAAATCTCACGGATGCTGCGGATGGGGTTTTCCAAGCGCATGTCCCGCATGATCGTCCCGCGCTCAACCATTCGCAACAAGAGGTCCACCGTGCCCAATTTGAGCATGGTGGTGGTTTCAGACATGTTTGAGTCGCCCACGATGACGTGAAGCCGGCGGTAGAACTCTGCATCCGCATGTGGCTCGTCGCGGGTATTAATGATGGGCCGCGAACGCGTTGTTGCCGAGGAGATTCCTTCCCAAATGTGGTCTGCTCGTTGTGAAAAGGCGTAGGTGGCCCCATGCGGGGTCTTTAGAACTTTCCCTGCTCCGACGAGCAATTGGCGAGTCACCAAAAAAGGAATCAGGACTTCCGCCAAACGGGCAAACTCTCCTTTGCGAGGGATGAGATAGTTCTCGTGGCTCCCATAGGAGTTCCCGGCGGAATCGGTGTTGTTCTTGAACAGGTAAACCTGTCCGTCGAACCCTTCGGCAGCAAGTTTGCGTTCTGCCTCAATCACCAGGTCTTCGAGGATCAGCTCACCGGCACGGTCATGGGCCACCAATTGGGCCAAATCATCGCACTCGGCCGTGGCATATTCGGGATGGGACCCGACGTCGAGATAGAGCCGTGAGCCGTTGGTCAGGAAGACGTTGGAGGATCTTCCCCAACTAACCACTTTGCGGAACAAGTAGCGTGCTACTTCTTCCGGCGCCAGTGGACGCCCGTTTGGGCTCGAGTAAGAGATTCCGAATTCGGTTTCAACGCCGAAAATACGCCTATCCATCTGAGTTTGTACCCACCTGTTTGTCGGTTTCTTCGGCTGCGCCAACGGCGCCACTAATTCCGTTGAGAAGTTGGTCGACGTCGGCCGCTGGCAAACGTCTAAACGCTCGCCGGGTGCCACGAACCGATTCTGAGTTCCGTTCCAAAAGCGCCACTTCCAAGGAAGCCGACGTGAGCTCTTCGCCCTCGCGATCGGTGAGCAGAGCATTGACAGCCAATGACAGCGCAGCAGAAAAATCGAGGTCCGGCCGCCATGCCTGAGCCAGAGCGGCAGACACAACATCGGCTTGCCCGCCCATGGCTACAAAGTCCGTTTCATCTGCAATGGAACCGTCAAAGTTCAGGCGAAATAGATGGTCATCACCTTGGTGGCGGCCCACTTCAGCCACTGCAAGCTCTACCTCAAAGGGTTTGTGCTCGGCAGTGAAAACGGTGCCCAGACTTTGCGCGTAAACGCTTGCGAGGCCTCGGGCAGTAACGTCTGCACGGTCGTATGAATATCCGCGAACGTCCGCGTAACGCACACCGGCTTGACGCAAACTTTCAAACTCGTTGTACTTGCCAACCGCAGCAAAAGCGATTTTGTCGTAAATCTCACCGATCTTGTGCAGCGATGGTGAGGGGTTCTCAGCGACTAACGCAATACCTTCGGTGCAACTGATTACCACCACTGATCGTCCGCGAGCAATACCCTTCCGCGCAAAGTCAGCGCGGTCTTTCATTAGCTGTTCGGGCGAAACATAAAACTGCTGTGACATCTAAGCCTCCCGCCCGGCAGCCGCACGGTCGCTTAGTACCGCTGCTGCAACCTCTGCAAGTTCATGATCGGTGACCCGCCGAGCACCTTGTCGATTCACCGTGTAAACAACCGGCCACAATTTACGAACAACATCCGGTCCCCCGGTGGCTGAGTCGTCATCGGCGGCGTCGTATAGGGCTTCGACGGCAACCCGAACGGCATGGGCCTCATCTAAGTTGGGCTGCCAGAGCTTCTTCAGGGCGCCGCGGGCAAATACTGAACCTGAACCAACGCTATGATGTTCAACCTCTTCATAGCGGCCGCCCGTAACGTCATAGGAGAATAAACGCCCAACGCCCAAGGTGGTATCAAAGCCAGCGAACAGCGGCACAACAGCCATGCCCTGCAAAGCCATGGGCAAGTTGCTGCGAATCATGGCTCCTAAACGATTCGCCTTGCCTTCAAGGCTGAGAAGTGCGCCCTCGATCTTCTCGTAATGTTCCAGCTCAACTTGGAACAACTTGGTGATGTCAATAGCGATGCCAGCAGTGCCAGCAATTCCAAGGACTGAGTATTGATCGGCTGGAAAAACTTTCTCAATATTTCGGCTCGCGATCACGTTTCCCATGGTGGCCCTGCGGTCCCCCGCCATCAGCACACCGCCGGCAAATGCCAGAGCAACAATCGTTGTCGCATGGGGAACGGGCGGCACCACACCGGCCGGCAACTGTTGGCCATAGGGCAACAGATCAGGCCGTGATTGAGCTAGGTACTCAGAAAAGGACGACGTCGCCGCCGCACCTACCGCCCGGATGATCCCCTCAGACAAGAGTTACTGACCACCCTTTTGCACAAACGCGCGAACAAACTCTTCAGCGTTAGTCTCCAAAACGCCGTCGATCTCGTCTAGGAGATCGTCGACACCTTGGGTGGCCTCAGACGTTTGGGCGGAAACGGCGGGTGCTACGGGTGCGGGTTCCTGAACCTCTTCATCTTGCCGTGCGTTAGGACGATGCTGTTCCTGGGCTGCCATGTCAGTTCCTTCGTGTTGTTCCAACAAATGCGGAAAAGGTCTTAGCTACATTATCTGCTTCCTAAGAGCGCAGAGAGGAAGTTTTCCGGATCTTGATGATCCCTAAAAAGTTGCCCGGTCAGTGCCTCAGTCCCCCGTAGCGGTTCGAGGATCGGGATGCGTTGGAGCCGTAAGCGTCCGTTCACATCAAAAATCACCGAGTCCCAGCTCGCACCGACCACACTTTCAGCGAATTGGCTGACGCACTTGCCCCGGAAAAATGCACGGGTATCTCCCGGCGGCTCTGTGACGGCAACCGCGATAGCGGCGGCGTCCACGAGTTTTTCCATCCGCCCACGTTGCGCGAGCCGATGGTACAAACCGCGTTCTGGCCGAATGTCAGACCACTGCAGATCAATCAAAGCAATGCGGGGATCATCCCAACCGAGTCCATCCCGTTCCCGGTACCCTTCTAGGATTTGTAACTTCGCGAGCCACTCAACTCGACCTGCGGCTGCCTGAGCGTCAGTCTCTAACAAATCAAGCGTTGATTCCCAGAGCTGCAGAACCCGATGTGTGTGTCCATCGCCACCCTGTACAGCACCAACACCGGTGTCATTAGCCAATTTCTGCGCAGCTTCAAGGTAGATCCGTTGAATTTCGATCCCGGTCAACCGCCTGCCATCAATGAGTCTGACGGCATGCGTCAAGGATGTGTTGTGGCTGACTTCTTGCAGTTCCTGAACGGGCTCGTAAACCTGAATCTTAGGGGCGCGGTCTGCCTCAATAAGGCTCAGAACCATGGCCGTTGTGCCAAATTTTAGGTAGTTAGCCACCTGGGACAGATTGGCATCACCAATGATGACATGGAGCCGGCGGTACTTTTCGGCTGTTGCATGCGGCTCATCGCGCGTATTGATGATCGGCCTACGGATGGTGGTTTCAAGTCCAACTTCCGCTTCAAAAAAATCTGCCCGCTGACTCAATTGGAAACCGGATTCCACCGGTTCCAAACCCACACCTACACGTCCGGCACCACACATCACCTGGCGAGTAACAAAAAAAGGTGTGAGACCCTCAACGATTTTGCTGAACGGCACACTTCGGGGCATCAAATAGTTCTCGTGCGAACCATAGGAAACGGCTTTGTTGTCTGTGTTGTTTTTGTAGAGGTTGATCGCTGGCAGCTCAGGATCAGCGGCCAGTGAACGGACAGCTGCCAAAGCTACAAGGTCACCGGCGGCATCCCACCGGACCGCGTCCAAGGGGTTAGTAACCTCTGGGCTGGAATACTCCGGATGCGCATGGTCAACGTACAAGCGTGCGCCATTGGCCAAAACCATGTTCATCAACAACTCACCCTGTGGGTCAGATCCATCTTGCTCCAGGCCGGGACGTCCATGAGCCATCGCCACAGCCGTGGCATCTAGCACCGGCGGTTGATCAGTGAGCTGACTTGGGTCTGCGTCTTCTCGAGCCATCGTGTAGCCACGAGCATCATGCAGAGGACTCTCGTCTGCATAGTCCCACGCAGTCCCCGCACGTTGGGCTGCACGACTGGAGGCGTGCTCGCGCGAGATCTTCGCGTAAGCCTGCACTACCCGGGCAGACATCATGGTGGCGTTCGAGTACGGCGCTGTTGGCGCATGAATGCCGTACTCGGTTTCAGAGCCCATCACGCGCACCGCGCCGCCTACAGGCAGTGAAGATGCGCTTGCTGCAAACTCAGCGGCGGCGGAACTGTTGGTCACAAGTACTGCCCGGTGTTGGCTGTAGTTTCGATAGTCTTCCCCGGCTCCTGACCGCCTTTACCCTGAACAATGGTGCGGATGTAGGTGATACGTTCGCCCTTTTTGCCGGAGATTCGTGCCCAGTCATCAGGATTGGTGGTGTTGGGCATGTCTTCGTGTTCACGGAATTCGTCCACCACAGCGCGGAGGAAATGCTCTATCCGGATACCACGTTGGCCGGTTGTGAGCAGGTCCTTGATGGCGTACTTTTTGGTCCGGTCTACCACATTTTGGATCACAGCACCGGAGTTGAAATCCTTGAAGTAGAGCATTTCGGTGTCACCGTTGGCGTAGGTAACCTCCAGGTACTCGTTGGACTTGTCAGTGGAATACATGGATTCAACGGTGCGCTGGATCATGTCATCAACGGTGCTTTGGGCATCGCCGCCGTGCGCAGCAAGATCAGCCTCATGGAAGGGCAAATCAGTGGTCACGTACTTGGCAAAAATGTCCGCGGCAGCTTCTGCGTCGGGCCGTTGAATTTTGACTTTGACGTCCAATCGTCCCGGGCGCAGGATGGCTGGATCAATCATGTCTTCACGGTTGGACGCACCAATAACAATGACATTGTCCAGACGTTCAACACCGTCAATTTCGCTCAGAAGTTGCGGAACAATGGTGGTTTCGACGTCGGAGGAGACACCGGTTCCGCGGGTGCGGAAGAGCGAATCCATTTCGTCAAAAAACACCACAACGGGGCTGCCGTCTGAAGCCTTTTCCCGAGCTCGGGCAAAGATGGAGCGGATGTGCCGTTCGGTTTCGCCCACGTATTTATCGAGGAGCTCAGGGCCCTTGATGTTCAAGAAATAGCTCTTGAGGTCTGCTGTACCGGCACGTTCTGCAGCCCGGGCCGCCAACGAGTTCGCCACTGCTTTGGCAATGAGTGTTTTGCCGCAACCAGGCGGGCCGTAGAGCAGAATTCCCTTGGGCGCTTTGAGTCCGTGCTCGCGGTATAGTTCCGGGTGCAAAAAGGGCAGCTCAACGGCGTCCCGGATTTGCTCGATCTGCGGACCAAGCCCACCGATGTCCTCGTAGGAAATGTCCGGGACTTCCTCCAACACCAAATTTTCCACTTCGGAGCGTGGGATCTTCTCGAGGGCATACCCGGTCCGAGTTTCCAGTGAGAGTGCGTCTCCCACACGAACACCTACACTCTGCAGCGCTGCGGAAATCCGAACCACTTTTTCATCGTCGGTGCGGCCAACAACAAGCGCGCGGTCTTTGCCAAGTAGCTCTTTGACAGTGACGATGTCGCCGGCGCGTTCATAACCGAGAGCAGCCACGATGACGAGGGCTTCATTAAGAAGTACCTCTTGGCCCGCGCCGAGCTGTGCAATGTTCAAGAGTGGACTGATGCCCACCCGAATTTTGCGACCAGCGTTGAACACGTCAACACTTTCTTCGGTGGCGGCCTTGCCAATTCCAGCTGCAGAACGTGGGTTTACTTGCAGGACGGTGGCAAAGGTGTAAGGGGGTTGGCCATCTTGCTCAAGGGCTGCTTTGAGACGTTGAATCTCGGTGCGTGCGGCCTCGAGTGTGGCCACCAACTTACTGTTGTTTCCCGTGGCCGCAGCTAGTTGGCGGTCTAGGCTACGCAGCTTGTCACGAAGAACGTTGACCTGCCGGTCCGCCACGGACAACTGGGCAGCGTTTTCAGCGCTCGGATCGTTTCCTGATGCAGCATCGTTCACGGTGTGTGCGCCTCTCGACTTGGGTACCTATATAGACCCTAACGCGTGGTGCCGCTCAGTTGCTTCCCTGCGTCCGTATGCTGGCGCTGACGGTCAGCATACGGATGCCCAAAAAAGCAAGTTATTTTAGTCTCCGTCTACAACGTTGGTACCGGCTTGCGCATCCCGAGCTGCACGGCGAAGTTTTTTGTCAGAGACCGGACGCTCCCCCACATTCGCTGGTGTCCACGCATTCAAGTCTTCTTCGCTGAATTCGGTTTTGGATGGCCTGCGTTTGAGACCAATACCAGTGACTCCGTCTGCCAAGCGCCGCGTCACCAGCAAAAAGCCTGTGTGGGCTACCATCCGGTGGTCCGGGCGGACGGCCAAACCTTCAAGGTGCCAGCCGCGGACCATGGACTCCCATGCGTCAGGCTCAGTAAAGCGGCCATCGGCACGGATGGCTTCAGCGGTGCGGGACAACTGGGTGACGGTGGCAACGTAGTTAATCCAGACGCCCCCCGGGGCCAGAACTGTGGCTACTGCATCAAGGCATTCCCATGGGGCCAGCATGTCTAGGACAACGCGGTCAACACTGCCGGGTGCTTCAGCTTTGACGACTTCGTCTTGGAAATCACCCAAGGAAATCTGCCAAGCCGGATGCGGTCCACCAAAAATGGTTTCGACGTTCCCGCGGGCAATGTCAGCGAATTCTTCGCGACGCTCAAAAGAGTGCAAGTACCCGGAATCGCCGACGGCACGCAGCAAAGAAATAGACAATGCACCTGAGCCAACACCAGCTTCGACCACGCGCGCACCCGGGAAAATATCCGCCATGGTGACAATCTGACCAGCATCTTTCGGGTACACAACTGCCGCACCGCGAGGCATTGACAGTACAAAGTCACTGAGCAGGGGCCGCAAGGCCTGGTACTGCTGGCCCACATTGTTGGTGACTACAGAACCGTCCGGAGAACCAATGATGAGGTCGTGGTTCAAGAAGCCGCGGTGTGTGTGAAAGGCCCCACCCACCTCAAGGGAAATGGTGTTCATGCGTCCGCGTTCGTCAGTCAATTGAACTCGTTCGCCTTCGCGGAACGGACCACGACGGCGGGCAGCGCCAGTTGCAGTGCTAACCCGGGAATTCCCGGACGCCAGATGAGTGCCTGTCACCGGTGCCGAATCGCTCACAGTTTCGTGGGTGGATTCCGGGGTTTCGCTGGCGCTGGTCATAAACGTTCCTTGCTGCTTTGCTGAGTGGTGGACCGGCTGGTAACTCTACCGTGAATGGCCTGCAAGGCCGACATTCGACGGGTTTAGCGTCGCGCCTGATTGTTGCGTTTGCCAACAGTTTTTCCTGTGATGGCACTGACAACCGTCTGTTGGCGCAAAAGACCAGTGACCCGTCCGGCGTCGTCAATCACCGCATAGTCACGGCCCTCAAGTTTTGCCAGATAGTGCACCAAGTCTTCGCCCGCAGCAGCGCCGGGCACATAGGCTCCTGGCGAGAGCGCAAAAGACACTGCCGTCACCGGGGTAGATGCTTGGGATTGGGCTGGAACGCCCGCAAGAGCCGCGTCATCCACCACTCCCTGAGGCTTTCCGTCAGGCGCGCATAGTACGACGGCGAGTGAACCGCCGTCGTTCATTCGCAAAACGTCCGCGACGGTCGCCGAATTCGGTACACCGATCGCTGGCACGGAGAGCGAGGCTGCCGAAATGGCAGGCAAACGTAAACGCATCTTTGCGTGGTTGATGGCGGCGCTGGCGCCGCTCCACAAGAACCAAGCGACCAGAATGGAGATGATCCCGAAGCTGAAGTCCAGACCATCGCCGCGGAGCAACGGTAGGACCACAAACCACAGCAAAATGCCCACTACGATAATGCGCCCGGCCCAGCCAGCTGCAATGGTGCCGCGTTCGTGACTACCGGTAGTTTTCCACACGATGGATTCAACAATCCGGCCCCCGTCTAGCGGAATACCGGGAAGTACGTTGAAGATAGCGATCACAAAGTTGGCCCAGACAAAAATGTTAGCCAAAACACCAGCAACACCGCTTGGGTTGGCAGTGCTGACAAAGAGCCATGCCCCACCAGCCAGAATGAAGTTTGCCGCTGGCCCAGCGAGGGCAACGACCACCGATTTGCCGGGAGTTGCCGTGAAAACATCAAATTGTGTATGGCCGCCCCAAAGGTTGAGGACAATCTTTTCGGTGGGCCAGCCAAAAATCCGGGCGGTCAGTGCGTGAGCAAGCTCGTGCGCCAACACTGAGAGCAAAAGCAACACTGAATAACTGAAGGCAACTAGATAAGCGCCGGCACCGAGATGAGGCATTCCGCGCTGCAGTACTGGGCCAAACATAATGACTGTCAGAGCTGCGATGATAAACCACGAGTAGGCCAGAATGATTGGTACCCCGGCGATACGACCGAGGTGGATGCCTTCGCGTGAGTTTGTAGTGTGTTCGGGGGCAGACATTTAGTGGCTACCTGCTTTCGCTTGGGCAACCCTAAAGTCTTGCAGCACTGCGTGGAGGTCATGGACGTCCTTGCCGTGGAGCGAATCCCAAAGGACCGATGCGGATCCCTCCGGGATGTCGATCACGTGGGGCACGCCGACCGTGACGAGGCCCGAGGATACAGCGGCCTGAATTCCGGGGATGGAATCTTCCAATGCCACACAGTGCTCGGTACCTAGCTCTGGATCGGTCCTGCGCAAACGTTCCACTGCCGTGGTGTAGGCCTCCGGGTGTGGTTTGCCGTGCGTTACCGAATCGCCAGTCACAAGGAACTCAAAATAGGGTTCGGGCAGGCTCTCAGCAACCACAGTGGCCATGGGCCGCTCAGACATGGTCACCATTGCGCAGCGAATATCTGCTTGGTACAGGCTGTCCAGGAGCTCACGTGCGCCGGGACGCCATGGAACACGCTGTTGGATTCGCTCAATGACTTCGCCGCTGAGGTGGTCGATGATCTCGCGTGATTCCATCTCCACGCCGGCACGTTGCAGGATCTTGCTGGAGTGGACCAAAGACTGCCCTACAAGCTGCATAGCCTGCTCGTGAGACCACTTTCCGCCGAATCGTTCAACGAGGCCGTGTTCGGCAGCTATCCAATAGGGCTCGGTGTCCACGAGTGTCCCATCCATATCCCAAAGAACTGCCTTAAGCTGAGGAAAATGATTGGCATTGAGGGCCGAAGTCTGCATGCCCTCCAGTCTACGGTGAGCTGCTGATGAGTCACGGGTGTTGAACACAAATGCGCCATGGGCGAATATTTGCCAGTCTTGAACGCCGTACCGTTACCAGCGCCATGCTTCGACGTAGGGTAATGAAATGAACAGCTTCGAAGAGAATCTGGACTCCGTGGCCGCAAAGCTTCTGAAGAACGTGCCCGACGGCGAGCGGGTCACCGTCATGGTGGCCGCCTTTGAGGGCTGGAACGACGCCGGTGAGGCTGCCAGCGATGCCTTGCGCCATCTGATTCATGCATGGAACGCAAAAAAGATCGCGGTCATCGATGCTGATGAGTTTTACGACTTCCAGTTCACCCGACCCACTATTCGTACAACGGCCTCGGGCGCCCGGAAAATCAAGTGGCCGTCCACCAAAATTTCCAAGGCGTCACTGCCTGACCGCAACGTAGATGTGGTTTTTGTTCACGGCACAGAACCTTCATACAAGTGGCGGGCCTACACGGCCGAAGTCCTGCTTCAGGCTGAACAATTGAACGTGGACTATGTGATCTTGGTGGGCGCGCTCTTAGCCGATGTCCCCCACACCCGGCCCATCCCCATCACTACCACTTGTGATGATCCGGAAGTACGTGAGCGCCTGAACCTCGAAGCCTCCAACTACGAGGGGCCGGTGGGCATTGTGAGTGTTCTCGGCGAAATGGCGAAACTCGCTGGAATCCCAGCGATTTCTCTCTGGGCAGCCGTGCCGCATTATGTTGCTCAGTCCCCGTCTCCCAAAGCCCAGCTCGCCCTACTGCACGGGATCGAGGATCTCTTGGAGATTCCTCTGGACACCGCTGACGTGGCGGAAGACGCGGAAGCCTGGGAGCGCGGTGTCAACGAACTTGCTACGGACGATCCAGAAATCGCTGCCTACGTCCGGCAACTTGAAGAAGCGAAAGATACCGCCGAGTTGCCGGAGGCCAGCGGGGAATCGATCGCCCGCGAGTTTGAGCGGTACCTCAAACGCCGCGGGCAAGAAAACCCTTAGAGTTCGATTCCCAAAATTGCGTTGATGGCGGAGCTAATCAGAGTGGCGTCAGCTTCAGAATTTTCAGCTGTGGCGCTTGAACTGTGTGTTTGTTCAGCCCAAGCATCAACGGCCACCAAGGCGCCGGGCGCATCTAGATCGTGTGCAATGTGCTCGCGAATAGCAGCAATGAGTGGGTTAGCGCTGCCGGCTGGCGTGCTCGTGAGAGCGCCGCGCCAGCGTGCTAGGCGTTCCTGGGCCTGGGTTAGGAGCGCATCCGTCCAGAACCAGTCTTGACGGTAATGGTTACTCATCACAGCAAGCCGGATAGCAGCGGGGTCCTCCCCTGCCTTCCGCAGAGCCGAAACCAAGACCAAGTTACCCAGTGACTTACTCATCTTTTCGCCGTCGAGACCCACCATCCCGGTATGGGCATAGTGCAAGGCCATGTCCTTGCCGCTCAAAGAGAATGCGTGGCCAGCCCCCATCTCGTGGTGAGGGAAGATCAGGTCGGAACCTCCGCCTTGAACCGTGAACGGTGTGGGGAGGAAGCGTTGGGAAATAACGGTGCATTCAATGTGCCAACCTGGACGGCCGTTGCCTAGAGTTCCGCCATCCCAATGGGGCTCGCCAGACCGGGCCACGCGCCACAACAGTGGGTCCAGCCGGTGACGCTTACCGGCGCGGTCTGGGTCTCCACCGCGTTCGGCGAACAACGGAAGCATTTGGTCTTCGCTGAGCCCGGACACCGAGCCAAGCTCCCAAGAGTGAACCGCATGCCCGGCCGCTGAAGCAGCAACAGTGTCGTAATAAATGTCGCCATCGGGGGCGCCATCAGTACCAACCACGGGGTAGGCGAGTCCGGCCGCGATCAGCCGCTCTACCTCGGGAACAATCCACTCGATGGCTTCAACGGCACCAACGTAGTGAGCCGGAGCAATCACGTTGAGAGCTTCCATGTCGGCGCGGAACAGCTCAGTCTGCTCTACAGCAAGGTCCCGCCAGTCCACGCCGGTCGCAGTGGCGCGCTCTAAGAGTGGGTCGTCGACGTCCGTCACGTTCTGCACGTAACTCACGCTTTGACCGCCATCTCGCCATGCACGGTTCAACAGGTCAAAGGCGAGATAGGTCGAAGCGTGACCCATATGAGTTGCGTCATAGGGGGTGATGCCGCAGACATACATCGACTGCGAGCCGGTCTGTTCGATCACATCCAAGCGACCTTTAGCGGTATCAAAAATGCGAACCGCTGGCATGGAGCCGGGGATTTCAGGGACAGGACGGGATTTCCAAGCTTTCACTGTTCAAGCCTAGTGCTACGCGGCAATGACGTTGAAACCCAACAGGATGTAAAGCATAAGGCCCAGGGCAATTCGGTACCAGACAAAAAGGCGGTAGCTACGGGTGCTGACGTATTTGAGGAACCAGCCGATGATAAAGAAGCCCACCACAAACGCAATAACAGTTGCCAGCGCAGTTTCGCCCAAACCATAAGGGCCGGTGAGCCCGTCATGGGAAAGGACCTTGTAGAGCTGGTAAAGGCCACTACCAAAAACGGCGGGGATGGCCAGAAGGAACGAATAACGGGCTGCGGCTTCGCGTGTGTAACCCATCAATAGACCTGCTGAGATGGTGCCACCAGACCGTGAAACACCCGGAATAAGTGCCAGAGCCTGCGCCAAGCCAAACAGGATGCCGTGCTTAACGCTGATGTCGCTCAGCTCACGAGTCTGCTTTCCCACTGCATCCGCTACGGCTAGGACAAGACCAAAAACGATCAGCATGGTGGCAACAATCCACATACTGCGCAAAACGCTTTCAATCTGGTCTTGGAAGAGCAAGCCCAAAATGATGATGGGAAGGCTACCAATGATGATCAGCCAGCCCATCCGAGCGTCTGGATCTTGGCGACTGATACGGCCTGTGAGTGAACCAAACCAGGCCTTGATAATCCGGACGATGTCCCGCCAGAAGTAAACCAGTACAGCTGTCTCGGTGCCCAGCTGGGTAATAGCGGTAAACGCAGCACCTGGATCCGATGCGTTGGGTAAAAACTCACCCACAATTCGCAAGTGTGCGCTTGAGGAAACGGGGAGGAACTCAGTCAGTCCCTGTACTAGGCCGAGGAAGGCAGCTTCAATCCAATTCACAGATTTGACCTTACTTCATAGGCCACCAATTTCAGCCGTAAGCTTGCAGACATGCAGCAAAGATTTGTCGGCGACAGTGGCCTCCGTGCCTCCGCACTGGGACTGGGCACCATGACATGGGGTTCAGGAATAGACGAGGACGTGGCCGCGGATCTTTTGCGGATTTTTTGCGATGCCGGTGGCAACCTAGTTGACACCTCCGCCGGATACACCAACGGAGCGGCGGAAGCTATTTTGGGCCAGCACCTTGGCCACACTGTGGCGCGTCAGGATCTAGTCCTTGTGAGCAAGGCTGGGCTGGAATACCGGAACGGACACCGAGGGGTGGATACGTCCCGCAGTGCAATGTTGAGTTCGCTGGATGCTTCATTAGTGCGGCTAGGCACTCCCTACTTGGACCTGTGGCTAGTAGATGCATGGGATCCGCACGTCCCACTGCAGGAGACACTTTCCGCCATGGACCTGGCCCTGAACACGGGGCGCGTTCGTTATGTGGGATTCTCCAACTTTACTGGGTGGCAATCAGCCAAAGCTGCGGTGCAGGCACCCTTCACCGCCGTCGCGCACCAGATTGAATACTCGTTACTTCAGCGGCAAGCGGAGGCCGAAGTGATTCCCGCTGCCTATGACGCTGGTCTGGGACTCTTGGCTTGGGCGCCGTTGGGCCGTGGTGTCCTCTCAGGCAAGTATCGTGGCCAAATTCCCACCGACTCGCGGGCCGCCAATGAAGAGTGGGCCGACTATGTGGAGCCCTATTTAGCCACAAGGCCATCGCGCATTGTTGAGGCGCTGTGGACTGCATCGCAGGGTTTGGATAGCTCACCGGCGCAATTAGCTCTTGCGTGGTTATTGGCTCAAGAAAACGTTAGTTCGGCAATTGTGGGGCCACGCTCTGCGCAACAATTGCAACAATTACTGGGTGCTGAAGAGGTTCGGCTCCCCGAGCAAATCTCACAGGTGCTCAGCGAAGTGTCTGAACGGGCGAATTAGTCCTCGACGGGTTCGAAGTCGTCCTCGTCCTGTGAATCTTCGTCTGAATCTTCGTCATCAAAGTCGTCATCGTCTTCTTCGAAGACTTGAAGCGGTGTAACTTCGCCGTACGCTTCATAAAGAGCATCTTCGTAGACTTCAAAAGCGTCTGCGACGGCGAAAAAGGCTGCTTCAACGGCTGGGTCTCCATCGCTTCGGCGACTGGCGGCCGCCGCGAGGTGTTCCTCGAGGGCGGCCGTCAAAGACTGTAAGGCGACACGCGGATCGATGCTCATACGTTCACGTTAGCCGGAAAAGTAACAAAATGGAGGGCTATGAAGGAACAATTTCCAGCAGCAGCTGTACGACGCAGCCGGGACTTCGCGCGCCAGTACGAATACATGGTGCTTACAGTCCCCCGCAGCGAGTCAATCGGTGATGCGCGCCAACGCCTTGTTGAACATTCGGAGTACGGCAAATGGGAATTGGAGCGCACAGTGATGTACATGGGTGGTGCACGCCGTTTCTGGCTCCGCCGCAAAGTCCTCAGCGTCCAACGGACCATCTAGGGTCAATGCTCGAGTCAGCCTCCCGGTGCTAACTTTCTATCGGCCCCAGCCACGCATTGGCCACCGTGGCGTGCGCTGACTCGTCATCAGATGGATGGAACATCCCGGCCAAAACGTCACGATACAGGCGCCCCAGCTCACTGCTTGACGAGTAGCTGCCGCCTCCAGAGACCCTGATGGCCAAGTCAACAACTGTCCGGGCTGTCTCAGTGGCACGCACTTTCAGACCTACAAGCTTGGGGAACCATTTACTGCCATGATCAACGAGTGAATCAACGTCACGGCCCACGGTGAGTAACTGAGGAAGTATGGCGTCCATCGCGATCGCTGCGTCGGCCACTTTCCACCGAATGTCCGGATCCTGCGCGTAGCTTCGGCCACCATTTTTAAAGGAAGTGCGACGCTTCGCCGTAGCAACCCCCAGCTCCAAAGCCCTATCCCCTACGCCTGTGTAAACAGCTGCCAAGAGGGTTTCGAAGCAGGCAAATATGGCAAAGATCAACGGGTCAGCGTTGGGGCCTACAGGCAGCTTACGGAACACACGGTTGGAGGGAACTATTGCCCCTTCCAAGACGGTGGTGTTGGACTGGCTGGCTCGCATCCCCACAGTGTCCCAGTCATCAAGGATTCGATATCCTGGTGTGTCCCTGGTGATAAACCCGTGGACCAAAACAGGTTCAGGGCCACTAGAGTCCTTCCCGAAGATTCCCAAGCGGGTCCATGCTGGCGAAAGACTCGTGAAAATTTTAGTTCCTGTGAAGGAATAGCTTCCGTCATCTGAGGGGACGGCTTCGGTCCTGGAATCAAAGAGCACCGAATCATTGCCTGCTTCAGAATTGCCGAAGGCAAAAACTTCGCCTTGACCTGCTTCGTGCAGGACAAAGTCCAGACTCGTATCTCCGCGCTGAGCCAGCAAATGTGCGACGCCGGTCCACACCAAGTGCATATTCACCGCGAGCGCGGTGGCCGGGGCTGCCGTTGCAAGGCGGCGCTGAAGCAACGCCGCCGCTTCGAGCCCCAGACCCGATCCGCCGTCGTCCTTTGGAACGAACATCTTCAAGTACCCAGAGTCTTGAAGTTCCTTAAGATCCTCGTGGAAGAACTGGTTATTTTTGTCATAGCCTGCAGCACGTGAACGGATGCGCTCCAAAAGTTCATCGTTCAGGAGTGCTTTGTAGAGGTTTTGCTGGTCATTCACGGCAGCTAAGTCCTTTCAATGGACCTTTGTTCAGAGGCAGAAGTGGTCAGTCGCAGAAGCGGTCAGTGGCAGAAGCGGTCAGTGGCAGAAGTTCCACTTGACCGGCTGGAACAGCGAATCTAGTAGTTGGTGAGGAGTTGTTCCAACACCCGGGTGCCGAACTTGAGTGACTCGGCGGGGACACGCTCGTCCACGCCGTGGAACATGCCGGTGAAGTCGAGGTCATCAGGAAGCATCAGGGGTGCGAAGCCGTAACCGGTGATGCCCAGACGGCTCAGCGACTTGTTATCCGTACCGCCGGAGAGTGTGTACGGGAGGACTTTTGCGCCGGGATCCTGGCTGTGAAGGGCATCGATCATAGAGTCCACCAAGTTTCCTGAGAACGGAACTTCCAGGGACTCTCCCTTTTGCACGTAGCTAACGGCCACATCGGTTCCGGCAAGTTCGCGAACCTTTTCCAGAACCTGTTGCTCTTGGCCGGGCAGAGTTCGGCAGTCAATGAGAGCCTCAGCTGATTCAGGGATCACGTTGTGCTTGTAGCCACCCTTGAGCAGCGTGGGGTTGGACGTGTTCTGCAGCGTTGCTCCCACAAAACGAGCAACCGTGCCCAGTTCCTTCAACAGGAGTTCGGGATTGTCCGGATCGAATTCCACACCGGTAAGTTCCGTTACGCCATCTAAGAATTGACGTGTGGTGGGGGTGAGCTCAATGGGCCAACGGTACTCACCAATGCGTGTCACGGCCGAGGCCAGTTTGGTCACGGCATTGTCTGTGTTGATTTGTGAGCCGTGGCCAGCGCGGCCGTGGGCCACGAGGCGCAACCACGAGAGCCCCTTTTCCGCAGTTTGGAGCAAGTAGGTTCGCTGACCACCAATGTTGGCAGAGAATCCACCAACCTCTGAGATGGCCTCAGTAGCGCCTTCAAAGAGTTCAGGACGGTTTTCTACTGCCCAACCGGCGCCGTAACTTCCGCCAGCCTCCTCGTCGGCATAAAACGCAAAAATGATGTCTCGTTTGGGCTTGATGCCTTTCCGGGCGAAGTCCCGCATCACCGAAAGGATCATCGAGTCCATGTCCTTCATGTCCACTGCGCCTCGTCCCCAGATGAGACCGTCCCGCAGTTCCCCGGCAAAGGGATCAACTGACCACTGCTCTCTCAACGCGGGCACAACATCAAGGTGGCCATGGACCACCAAAGCTCCCTTTGCGGGGTCTGAGCCCTCCATGCGGGTGATGACACTCGCCCGGCCTGGGGCGGATTCGAAGATCTCTGCTTCCAGACCAACTTCGGTAATCAATCCCGCAGTGTATTCGGCAGCTGCGCGCTCCCCCGGGCCAGTTCCATCACCAAAGTTGCTGGTGTCCATCCGGATTAACTCTTGGCAAATCCTGACGACTTCGTCTTCGGGCCTGGTCTGCTCAGTCACGTGTCCTCCTGTTATTCGGATCGGCGAGAGTGCCACTTCTCAGACTACCCAGTTGTGGTGGGGAAACTTCCAGATTTTGGGCCTCAAAAGACCCCCGAGCTGGCCCGATTGTTAGTTTCCGCAAAGTTCGTGTTAGAGTTTTTCTCGCTGCTTTTGAAGGAAACGAACCGGTTTTACAGCGGGTCGAATCGTCAAAATACACCCTGCGCGGGTGGCGGAATGGCAGACGCGCTAGCTTGAGGTGCTAGTCCTCGAAAGGGGGTGGGGGTTCAAGTCCCCCTCCGCGCACAAAGCAAAAATGGCCCTGATCTTCGGATCAGGGCCATTTTTGTTTCGCCGAAACATAGGCTCATAAACTTCCCGCTAAAGGGCTGGGCAGTGGTGGTCTCGCCCAGCTCTGGGAGAGACCACCCCTGCCCGTCAGACGGGCCTTGTTGTCCGATTAGTTCGGCAGGATCGGTTCTACAGATCCCGTGAAGTGACGTCGCCCACTTCGTTGGTTCCACCCCACAAAAAGCATCTTTGGGGCGTTTCCCTCGAGTGCAGCAACGTCCGCTGCGGGTCCGTTTTCTTCTTCGGCCTCAATGCGTACGCCAACCGTCGCCGGCAGAAATACTGGTGCCTCAAATGAAACGTTCCACACAAAAGAATCGGATGCCGAAGTGCCAATTTCTGCGAGTGCACGCGAGGCAACGTACATGCCGTGCACAATCGAGGTTCGCAGTCCCAACGCTTTAGCAGAGAGAGAACTCAAGTGAATGGGGTTAAAGTCCCCGCTCACGGCTGCGTAGGCTCGCCCCGCATCGGCTCCGAGTCGCCATACGGCTGTGGGGTTCGGTGGCGCAAAGTCGGTCTTGGGCGGCTGCGTGGTGGGCTTATCGATGCCCGGAAGAAACACGCCTTTGGCGAGGTAGGTTGAAATACCGCGCCATAAGAGGTCGTCGCTGTGGGCTGCGCGAACTTCCACCACCAGGTCTACTTTGGTTCCAGCCCGGTGACCCGAGAGATTTTCAGCCCAGCTGCGAATATCCATCCGCTGAGAGCGTTCTATCTTGCCGAAATGCTCCACCCGATTTTGCAGGTGGATCATTCCCAATAGTGGTAGTGGGAACTCGTCTTTGGTCATCAAGCTCACGGCGAGTGGAAACCCCAACACATGTACGTAACCAGAAGGCACTGCATCGCTAACCGGTAGCCCAAAAAGCTTTTGGTAGGCGGTGAGCTTTTCTAGGTCGATTTCCACGTCAGCCACTTCGTGGGCAACGGCTGGAAGTTCTGGTTTCTCGTGGTGACCCAGTAGCTTTTTTCGTGCGGCGAGCGCTGCTGCATTTAGATACAGCTTTGACAATGACGGCGTCTCGCCGAGCACTTGAACGCTGGGGGTGCTCACGCTCCCACCAGATTCTGCCCGCAGACACGAAGCACTTCGCCGTTGATCCCTGCGGCGGCGTCGCTGGCCAAAAATGCTATCGCCTCAGCAACGTCAACGGGTTTGCCACCTTGTTGCAAAGAGTTCAGGCGACGCGCCACTTCACGGGTTGCGAAGGGGATGCGTGCTGTCATTTCGGTCTCGATGAATCCTGGTGCGACGGCGTTGATGGCACCTCCCTTAGTTTCCATGGCTGCGGCGGTGGAGCGAACCATTCCCATCACGCCACCCTTGGATGCTGCGTAGTTGGTCTGCCCGCGGTTACCGGCAATGCCACTGGTGGAGGCCACCGAAACTATGCGCGGACGTTGGGCAAAAACGTCGGAAGCCAATAGGGCCTCGTTGATGCGCAATTGGGCTGCGATGTTCACGGCCAGTACCGAATTCCAGCGTGCTGGATCCATGTTGGCTAGCAATTTGTCCCGTGTGATACCTGCGTTGTGCACCACAATGTCCAGGTGGCCATGGCGGCTTTTTGCGTGTTCCAGGATCTTCTGTCCTGCATCTTCACGGCTGATGTCTAATTGCAGTGCGCTGCCGTGTACTTCGTTGGCGATCTTGGCAAGGTGATCTCCCGCAGCAGGAATATCCACCAAAATCAGTGTTGCGCCGTCCCGGTACAGGGTGCGAGCAATTGCCGCACCAATTCCACGTGCTGCCCCGGTCACGACGGCTACCCGACCTTCGAGGGGACTGTCGCGCTTGGGCGGCAGGGCGCCGTCGTTATTTCCAATGGTCAGGAACTGACCGTCAACAAACGCCGAGCGACCGGAGAGGAAGAACTGCAGTGCACCTAATGCTCCAGGGCTGACCGGGGAGACATCTTCCGCCAGCACAATACCGTTGGCGGTTGACCCGGCCCGGAGTTCTTTGGCCAGTGAACGCACAAAGCCGTCGATGCCTTGACGTGCGGCCGCTATAGCCGGGGCGCCGGCGCTGACTGGGGAGCGGAATACGGTGACCACTCGAGAGTTTGCGGCTAGATGACGCAGGGCAGACCCCGTGGCTAATACTGACTCTTCTAGATCGGTGGGGTGCTGAACGTCGTCCAATACCAAAACGATGGCACCGAATTTTTCCTTGGCCGTAACGTGACGGCGGATGTCTAGGCCCCATGAGAGGAGTTCTTGGGCGAGTTCTTCAGCGCCCGAGGAGCTACCTTGAACCAGAACCGGACCAGTGACCAATGGATCACCTGGTGTGTGGCGACGAAGGACTACCGGCTGCGGTAGGCCCAGTTTTTTTGCCAGGTCTTTACCGAAACCTTTGCTAACGAATTCTGTGTATTTGTCAGTCACAATCAGTTCCTCCTAAAGAGATTCGAGGACGGCGACGACGCCCTGGCCGCCGGCGGCGCAGATGGAGATCAACCCGCGTGAAGGCCGGCCATCGACTGTGCCGCGTTCGTGGAGCATCTTGGAGAGGGAGGCAACGATGCGACCACCCGTGGCAGCGAAGGGGTGACCTGCTGCCAAGGATGATCCGTTGACGTTCAGTTTGGACCGGTCAACGCTGCCAAGGGCTTTGTCCAGACCGAGACGTTCGGTGCAGAAGGCGTCGTCTTCCCAGGCCGTGAGGGTGCTCAGAACCGTTCCTGCGAAGGCCTCATGGATTTCAAAGAAGTCGATGTCATCGAAGGTTAGGCCTAGTCGAGCCAGAAGGCGTGGCACAGCAAAGGCTGGCGCCATTAGCAGGCCATCCTTGCCGTGGACAAAGTCAACTGCTGCTGCCTCGCCATCAACCACACGGGCGAGCTTGGGCAGATCGTGAGCGTCAGCCCATTCCTCGGAGGCCAAAAGCACTGTGGACGCGCCATCGGTGAGCGGGGTGGAGTTGCCGGCCGTCATGGTGGCCTCTGCACCGAGCTGCTTGCCGAATACTGGCTTCAGCTTGGCGAGCTTTTCCAAGGTGGTGTCCGCACGCAAGTTTGAGTCTTTGCTCAAGCCGCGGTACGGGGTCATCAAATCGTCAAAGAAGCCACGCTCATAGGCAGCCGCAAGGTTCTTGTGGCTGTTGTAGGCCAACTCATCTTGTGCTTCACGAGTGACTTTCCACTGTGCAGTGGTGAGTGCTTGGTGTTCGCCCATGGACAGTCCAGTCCGCGGCTCACCCGTGCCCGGAGCGTTGGGAGCCAGGTCCTTGGGACGCAATTTACTCAGAGCCTGTACGCGCTGGCCGAGAGTTTTTGACCGGCTCAGTTCCATCAGAATGTTGCGCAGACCGTCGCTGACTGCAACGGGAGCGTCTGAGGTGGTATCCACTCCCCCAGCAATCGCTGAATCGATCTGGCCCAGCTTGATTTTGTTAGCCAGCCCCAAGACCGCTTCCAAGCCTGTGGCGCATGCCTGCTGAAGATCGTAGGCCGGGGTTTCGGCCGAAAGCGCCGAACCCAAAACAACTTCACGCGTGAGGTTGAAGTCTTTTGAGTGCTTCAGGACGGCACCAGCTGCTACTTCACCAATTCGTTCATCTTGGAGACCAAAGCGAGCGACAAGCCCGTCCAATGCCGCTGTAAGCATGTCTTGGTTTGAAGTGTTGATGTAGGCGCCATTAGAGCGGGCGAAGGGAATTCGGTTTCCACCGATTACTACGGCATTACGCAGATCATTCACGTTTTGACTCTCCTTTGTCCGGCACACAAGGTCCGGTTCGGGCCAACGCGACGAGATGCACGCTGACTCCATGTTGACGCCGCCCGACTGCAAGAAGCAATGGCGGTTACCGATACTCAGCGTACCTGATACGCTGAGTATCGTGAACATTCGGACCACACTTACGACGACGACTACCGACACTTCGGTTGCGGCGTCCACAACGGCGGCAGTAGCAGTGGCAGACGGGCGATCGGCTCGTTGGAGCAGCCACCGCGAGGAACGCCGTCGTGAATTAATCCGTGCAGCCCGCCGCGCGGTCCATACCTTGGGTCCAGAAGCGTCAATGGATGACATTGCCAACGCGGCCAGCACTTCCAAATCGGTGTTCTACCGCTACTTCGGTGACAAAGCTGGCTTACAGCAAGCTGTTGGGGAAGTGGTCCTACACCAGATGCGGCAGAAAATTGTTGACGCAGCACAGGGTGCAGAGGGTCCTCAAGAGGCACTGCATGCCATGGTCAGTGCTTATCTGCACATGGCCCAGACCTCGCCGAACGTCTATACCTTCGTAACAAAGCGTGGAAATCTAGATAGTTCCTCAACGGTCGGAAGCCCTTTGGGCGGTGCGTTCAGTCATTTCTTCGATGCGATCACACAAATGCTGGCAAAACCCATGCAGGACTATTTCTCCGGCAATAGCAGCGCGCTCATTGCGTACTGGCCCACGGCAGCCATTGGGCTAGTACGGGCCGCTGGTGAAGAGTGGCTTTCCGCCACGGCCAGCCAGCCACAAGCAGACCCGGACTCCATGGCTACTCGGATTACCGGCTGGCTCCTGCACGGGATAGCCCACGAACTTAGCACTCCCCTCAGCAACTCTGCGATGACTAATCAGCCATCATGACCAACGAAGGAATGACAATGACTGAAGTATCTGACCGTCCCATCACCAAGGGATCAGCCGGACACACTCCCCCTAAGCAGCACCCGGCATCTAGCTCCGAGCCCAAAGTCAACGTTGAAGCATTGGGCGAACAGCTTTTGGGGAAGTGGGCTGACTACCGCAAGGCCGCACGAGTGCTTGCAGCGGACACCCGACTTCACAAAATCGAGGGCCTGTCTCACACCGAACACCGCAAGCGCGTTTTTGAGCAACTAAAGATCCTCGTTGAACAAAAAGCAGTGCTGCGCGCTTTTCCCAAGAGCTTGGGTGGCGAAAACGAAAACGGCGGAAACATTGCCGGGTTCGAAGAACTTGTGACCTCCGACCCTTCACTGCAGATCAAGGCAGGCGTCCAGTGGGGTCTCTTCGGTAGCGCCGTGATGCACTTGGGCAGCGAGGAACACCACAAGGCGTGGTTGCCGGGGATTATGAGCCTTGAAACCCCTGGCTGCTTCGCCATGACCGAAATTGGTCACGGCTCTGATGTTGCTAGCATCGCCACCACGGCCACCTATGACGAAGCAACACAAGAATTTGTTATCAACACCCCCTTCCGTGCCGCATGGAAAGAATTCATTGGCAACGCAGCCGTTGACGGCCTGGCGGCAGTGGTATTTGCCCAGCTCATCACCAAGGGCGTTAACCACGGTGTCCACGCGTTCTACGTAAATCTTCGCGATCCCGAAACCAAAGAGTTCCTGCCGGGTATCGGCGGCGAGGACGACGGCATCAAGGGTGGACTCAATGGCATCGATAACGGCCGTTTGCACTTCGACCATGTCCGTATTCCGCGCACCAACCTGCTCAACCGCTACGGTGACGTCAACGAAGCCGGTGAATACAGCTCTACCATCGAAAGCCCAGGACGTCGCTTCTTTACGATGCTCGGAACCCTAGTCCAGGGCCGTGTGTCCTTGGACGGTGCGGCCGTGACGGCTACCAAGATTGCTCTCAAAACGGCCATCCAGTACGCAACTGAGCGCCGTCAGTTCAATGCTTCCTCCCCCACCGAGGAAGAAGTCCTCTTGGACTACCAGCGCCACCAGCGCCGCCTCTTTACCCGTTTGGCCACCACATACGCCGCAAGCTTTGCGCACGAAGAACTGCTTGAAAAGTTCGACGGCGTTTTCTCAGGCCGCACAGACACGGATGCTGACCGTGAAGACCTTGAAACTCTGGCAGCAGCGTTGAAACCATTGAGCACATGGCACGCGCTGGACACGTTGCAGGAGTGCCGTGAAGCGTGCGGCGGCGCCGGATTCCTGGCCGAGAACCGTTTTGGTTCATTACGCGCGGATCTTGACATCTATGCGACGTTCGAGGGCGACAACACGGTGCTGCTCCAGCTTGTGGCCAAGCGGCTCTTGGGCGACTACGCCAAAGAATTCCGCAACGTGGACTTTGGTGTGCTGGCCCGGTACGCGGTAGGCCAGGCAACTGACCTTGCCGTCAACCGCACTGGTCTGCGCCAAGTAGCCCAGTTTGTGGCTGACACTGGACTTGCCCAGAAATCTGCTAACGCTCTGCGCTCTGAAGAAGGCCAGCGTGCCTTGCTGACCGATCGTGTTCAGTCCATGGTGGCCGAGGTTGGGTCGGCGTTGCGCGGCGCCCCCAAGCTGCCCCAGGCCAAGGCAGCTGCATTGTTCAATGCCCACCAGAACGAGATCATTGAAGCAGCCAAGTCCCACGCTGAGCTCCTCCAGTGGGAAGCGTTCACGCGTGCGCTTGCTGAAGTTCAAGACGAAGGAACCAAAAAAGTCCTGACCTGGGTTCGTGACCTCTTTGGCCTGTCCTTGATTGAAAAGAACTTGGCCTGGTATTTGATGAACGGCCGGCTGTCAATGCAGCGCGCTCGCACAGTGGGCGACTACATCAACCGTCTCCTGACCAAGATTCGTCCGCATGCTTTGGACTTGGTTGACGCATTCGGTTACGGCCCCGATCAGTTGCGGACAGCCGTTTCCACGGGAGCCGAAAAAATCCGTCAGGACGAGGCCGCTGCGTACTTCCGTGCACAGCGCGCCAGTGGTACTGCCCCGATCGACGAAAAGGTGCTGATCGAGCGTAAGCGCCGCGAAGCAAAGAGCAAGGGCGCAGCTAAGTAGCCAGCCTCTAGGGTGCTAGAAGAACGACGGCGGTACTCGCCATCGGTGAGATTCTCACGGATGGCGAGTACCGCCGTCGGACATTAACGCAGCAAAACATCTATTAGCTAGGGCGAACCCTTACTTTAGGACCGAGCGGTAAACCTCTAGGGTCGTTTCAGCAATGGATTCCCACGAGAAGTGCTCTTCCACCCGGGCGCGCCCGGCAACACCCATGGCGCGGGCCTTGGCTGGATCTTCAACTACCTTGATCAGTGCGTCAGCGAAGTCGTTAACGAACTTGTCTGGGTCCAAGGGGGTACCGGTGCCGTCGGTGAGCTGCTCAATGGCCACAAGCAAGCCTGTCTCGCCATCTTTAACTACCTCGGGGATACCACCGGTGGCACTGGCAACTACAGCAGCACCACAGGCCATAGCTTCTAGGTTCACAATGCCCAGCGGTTCGTAGATGGAGGGGCAAGCGAAAGCCGTTGCGTGGCTGAGAACCTGAATGAGCTCTGCACGAGGCAACATTCGCTCAATCAAAATCACACCCTCACGCTGACTCTGAAGTTCCGCAATGAGTTTGTTCGTTTGCTCGGCCAGAGCTGGAGTGTCTGCAGCGCCCAAGCACAGGACTAGCTGAACGTCAGCCGGTAGCTTTGCAGCGGCCTGGAGCAAGTACGGGACACCCTTTTGACGAGTATTACGCCCAACAAACACCACACTCGGTTTTTCTGGGTTAATGCCCAAAGTACGGACGGCGTCTTCGCCTTCATCACGCGTCCACTGAGAGACGTCAATTCCGTTGTGAACCACCTTGACCCTTGCCGGGTCAACGTTCGGGTAGCTCTTGAGGATGTCTTGGCGCATTCCGTCGGACACGGCAATAATCGCAGCGGCTGCTTCATAGGCGGTCTTTTCAGCCCATGAGCTCACTGCATAACCGCCACCGAGTTGCTCTGCCTTCCACGGTCGCAACGGCTCAAGGCTGTGTGCACTGAGTACGTGCGGAATACCGTGCAATAGCGAGGCAAGGTGCCCGGCCATGTTGGCATACCAGGTGTGTGAGTGAACCACATCAGCGCCAGCAATGTCAGGGACGATCGAAAGATCAACACCAAGGGTTTGAATCGCTGGGTTCGCGTCGGCTAAGTCTGCCGGCACGTTATAGGAGTTCACAGTGGCACCGTGGTAGTCCTCAGGGCGGGGCGCACCAAAGGCCCGAACCCTCAATTCCACGTGTTGCGCCAGCACACGGCTGAGCTCCGCTACGTGTACTCCGGCGCCGCCGTAAATCTCGGGCGGAAATTCTTTGGTCACAATGTCGATTCGCACGGTTCTAACGTAGTCCTTCCACGTTATGTGATCTAGTGTGAAAGTGTCCGGACATGATCCGGATCTTTGTTGCCACAGTTTTGATGCAGGGGAGTTCACACGATGGCGTTGAAGAAAGTCCTGGCAATTGTCCTTGCAGGCGGAGAAGGTAACCGATTGATGCCGTTGACGGCCGATCGCGCCAAGCCTGCCGTCCCTTTTGCCGGAGGATACCGACTTATTGACTTTGCGTTGTCCAACTTGGTCAATTCTGGTTATCTGCAAATTGTGGTGTTGACGCAGTACAAGTCGCATAGCTTGGACAGGCACATCTCCGAAACGTGGCGTATGTCCACTTTGTTGCAGAATTACGTCGCTTCGGTGCCGGCGCAGCAACGTGTGGGCAAGAGCTGGTTCTTGGGCAGCGCCAACGCCATCTATCAGTCCTTGAACCTGATCCATGACGCTCAGCCAGACATTGTGGTGGTGGTTGGTGCCGATCACGTTTACCGGATGGACTTTGAACAGATGGTGGGATTCCACACAGCATCTGGTGCAAAAGCTACAGTTGCAGCAGTCCGGCAGCCGCTGAGCATGGCGGACCAATTTGGTGTCATTGAAGTTGACCCAGAAAACACCGGCCGGATTGGCGCTTTTGTTGAAAAGCCTTCCAGCACACCAGGGCTGCCTGACGCGCCGGACCAGTTCTTGGCGTCCATGGGTAACTACGTTTTTGATGCAGATGCTTTGGTTGAAGCTCTTACGCTGGATGCCGAACGCCTGGACACCAAGCACGACATGGGTGGAGACATCGTTCCTTACTTTGTTTCTCGGGGCGAAGCCGCTGTCTACGACTTCACCACCAATGACATTCCAGGCTCTACTGATCGCGACCGTACCTACTGGCGAGACGTAGGGACCATCGATTCGTTCTACGACGCCCACACGGACCTCATTTCACCGATGCCAGTGTTCAACCTCTACAACTCAGAATGGCCAATCTACACGCGGCAAAGCATTTCGCCGCCGGCCAAGTTTGTCCGTGGAGAGCACAACACCGTTGGGGCTGCATTGGACTCGATTGTGTCCAATGGCGTAGTCATTTCCGGTGGCATTGTGGAGGGTTCGGTACTTTCCCCTGATACGTTCGTGGACGCCGGTGCACGAGTATTGGACTCCGTTCTGATGGACAAAGTCCGGATCGGTGCTGGAGCAATTGTTAAGCGAGCCATTATCGACAAAAATGTCCAAATCCCAGCAGGCGCCACAGTAGGTGTAGACAGGGCACTGGATGAGGCTCGCGGCTTTAAAGTCACCGAGTCTGGAATTACTGTTCTGGCTAAGGGACAAGAAGTGCCAGAACCCGATGAAAAAGAACTGGCGCTTTCTAAAACCGAACGCGGCCGAATTCCGCAAGCGGTAGCAGCGGCAGCCAAGACCTTTGAGGGCCTTCAGACCGAAATCAATAAGGTGGCAACCGTTCAGGAAGCCGCTGCAGACCTTCCGAAAGCAGCCAAATAGCTCCACACAGTTTTCCGCGCGTCGCGCAACTGAGTAGCACGGTAAAATGGGGCCAATGAGCGCTCCAGAATTATCGCCTGAGGAAATTCAAGCCTGTCTTAAGGTTTTGAATGCCATCCACGTCTATGACGAGGAGGACCCGGACTACATTGCTGTGCGGCGCGCAACCGGAAAAATGTTTAAGGCAGTCAAGCGTCACCGCCGCGTCACCAAGCGTGATGCCATTAACGACGCCGACCGTGCGGTTCTAGCGAAAACTGCCACCGCTGCCCCGGACCGGATTGATGACGAGACGCGCGGCAATAAACTATCCAGTTCAGTGACCGGTGAAGTCGCCGGTCACTTGCTTCGTTCGCGTCCTTGCTACATTTGCAAGCAGCACTACACTCAGGTTGACGCTTTCTATCACCAGCTGTGCCCTGATTGTGCAGCGATGAGCCACGCCAAACGTGACGCCCGTACCGATCTGACTGGGCGCCGAGCACTGCTCACCGGCGGCCGGGCAAAAATTGGTATGTACATTGCACTTCGACTCCTGCGTGATGGTGCCCACACCACCATCACTACCCGTTTCCCCAAGGACGCTGCACGCCGCTTTGCAGCGATGGAGGACAGCACAGACTGGCTGCACAGGCTGAGGATTGTGGGCATTGACCTACGTGATCCGTCCCAGGTCATGGCCCTGACTGACTCGTTGGATGAAGCTGGCCCTTTGGACATCATCATTAACAATGCCGCCCAAACGGTGCGCCGCTCCCCCAACGCTTACGGCCCGCTGGTGGACGCAGAAGATGAAGAGCTCCCCGCAGCATTGCAACCGGCCAACGGTGGTCCTGAATTGGTCACCTTTGGCCATGCACATGACAAGCACCCCTTGGCGCTTGCCACGAGCGTTTTGGAACACCCGGTCCTCGCTGGAGACTCGATCACATCTTTGGCTCTCTCCACCGGTTCAGCTTCGCTAGAACGCATCAAGGCCGGAACGGCTATTGACGCAGGCGGACTTGTCCCGGACTTGGCTAGCATCAACAGCTGGACTCAAGTAGTCGACCAAGTTGATCCGCTCGAGATGCTTGAGGTGCAGTTGTGTAACGTAACAGCACCGTTCTTGTTGGTTAGCCGCCTCCGCCCAGCTATGAGGCGCTCCACCGCACGGCGCAAATACATCGTCAACGTATCTGCCATGGAAGGCCAGTTCAGCCGCGCATACAAGGGCCCCGGACACCCTCATACCAACATGGCCAAGGCTGCTCTGAACATGATGACGCGAACCAGCGCAGCAGAGATGCTGGAGACGGACGGTATCTTGATGACTGCCGTTGACACCGGATGGATCACCGACGAGCGCCCGCACTACACCAAAGTCCGGCTGATGGAAGAAGGCTTCCATGCTCCGTTAGACCTCGTGGACGGTGCTGCCCGAGTCTACGATCCGATTGTGATGGGTGAGGCCGGCGAGGACCAATACGGAGTCTTTCTCAAGGACTACAAGCCTTCGCCCTGGTGACTTATAGCTGCCATCGAAGGAGAGTTCACAAGATTTAAAGTATTGAGGACCGGCCTCAAGACCGGTCCTCAATACTCTGCTCCAGCCCTTGTCTCAGGCGAGCCGCGTGATCTCCACGCTGACGCTCAGCTCAGAACCACCACGCCCGGCCAAAATACCCTTCAGCGGTGGCACGTCGCGGTAGTCGCGGCCGCGGGCGACCGTAACGTGAAAGTCCCCAGCTGGTTTGTGGTTGGTGGGATCCCAGCTACGCCAGTCACCGTCCCAAAACTCTAGCCACGCATGTGACTGGCCGGCGACCGTCTCGCCAATTTCCGCCGTCGACCGTGGATGGATGTACCCAGAAATGTAGCGGGCTGGAATGCCACAACTACGCAGTGCCCCAATGGCCAGATGTGCCAAGTCCTGGCAAACACCCTGACGCTGGTTCCACGCTTCTTCAGCGTTGGTAGTGACCCCAGTGGTGCCCTTCATATAAGTCATCTCACCGCGCATCCACTCGAAGATCGCCAATGCTGCATCATGCGGGGACCGCGCTTCCACAACCCCGGGAATGATGCTGAGAACTTCCTCGCCAGGATTAGACAATTGCGACTGCGGGATCCAATCGCTGAATTGATTAAGCACCTCATATGAGCTCAGCGTTTCCCACGGAACAATGTCCGCAGACGTGGGGACGCGTTCGGCGCGGTGGACCTCAACAGTGGTAGTAGCCAAAACGTCCAGCTGATCGTGTGGCATTTGCATATCAAAAGCGGTCACTCGAGTGCCCCAGTAGTCGCGGTAAGTGCTCACTGCGGCCTGCGAGGGCAACACCTTGATCGAAGACTCGAGCACCACTTGCTGCGCATCGGTCAAAGGCGTCATACGAGCCTCGTTATACGAGAGTGAGACTCGATTCTTGTACTGATAATTAGTGCGGTGAACAATGCTCAACCGGGTCATGATACTTCTCCCACCCAGGCATGTTCATCAGCCTGATTGAAGTACTTACGGGAAATTGCGTCCGAGGCCTGGGCCACTGCTTTCTGCACACGTTCCATGTGTTCGGGCAGCTCTGACATCAAGTCATCCGTGCGGTGGAACTCCAAGAATGTACGTGCTTGGCCCACAATGCGCCGAGCGTCGTTGATAAAGCCAACGCGTTGGGCAGAGGGGTCCAGCTTGGACAAGCACTCGTCGGCGTCACGCAAGGCGAACACAATGGATCGTGGGAACAAACGGTCCAGAAGCAAAAATTCCGCCGCATGCTCGTCGCCAAATGCGGCCCTGCGCGTGCGCAAAAATGATTCGTAGGCACCAGCGCACCGCAGCATATTCACCCACGACATTCCTGCGGACAGGACGTCGCGTGTGGAGAGCATCCGGGCAGTCATGTCCGCGCGTTCCAACGAACGGCCTAGCGCCAAGAATTGCCAGCTCTCATCATGGCTGACAGTGGTATCCGCCAAACCACGAACCATCGCTGTACGTTCCAGCACCCAGTTACAGTATCTGTACGTCCCCACAACATCCTTGCGGTGCTGATTCAGTCCGTAGTAAGTGGTGTTCAAGCTCTCCCACAAGCTTGAAGACACTGTCTCGCGAGCACGGCGCGCATTTTCACGAGCTGCGCCAAGAGAACCTGCAATGGACGTTGCGCTGGTCTTGTCATAGGCCAAAGCATGGAGTAACTCGTTGAGCCCAAATTCCTCAGTCTGAGGACGCGCGCCCATCACGGCGAGAAGTTCTTGAGCAACGCTGCGCTGCTCTTCGAGGGGCAAATGGTTCAAACGTTCGAGGTGAACGTCCAGGATTCGAGCGGTGCCGTCAGCACGTTCTACATACCGGCCAATCCAAAAGAGTGATTCAGCAATTCGGCTAAGCATGGGGTGCTACCTCCTGAAAACGGGAGCGAATAGTGTCCTGGGTGCGGTTCACTGCTGTTGCTCCGTCTGCCGGTCACGCCAATTAGACTCCACAGGCCATACCGAAACACGTTCGTGAATGGTGATGCTTTGCCGCGGAAGTTTTTCCACTGGTGTTTGTGGTGAATCTGCGAGTACCCACGTGTCCTTGGACCCGCCGCCCTGAGAAGAGTTCACAATCAATGAGCCTTCCTTGAGCGCCACCCGGGTCAGTCCACCGGGCAAAACCCAAACGTCGTCGCCGTCGTTCACGGCAAAAGGACGCAAATCCACGTGGCGAGGGCTAAAGCGGTCCCCGCTCAAAGTGGGAACTGTAGACAGCTGCAACACTGGTTGCGCAATCCAACCACGAGGATCTTCAAGAATGCGCTGACGCAAAGCGTCTAGCTCTTGCTTGGTGGCGTCAGGGCCAATGACCAGGCCCTTTCCGCCGGAACCGTCCACGGGCTTAACCACAAGCTCATCGAGACGGTCCAAGACGTGCTCGCGTGCTTCTTTTTCTTCGAGCCGGAAGGTATCAACGTTGGCTAGAATCGGTTCTTCATTCAGGTAGTAGCGGATCAGATCCGGAACATAGCTGTAAACAAGCTTGTCATCGGCAACACCGTTACCCACCGCGTTAGCGATGGTCACGCCCCCGGCGCGCGCAGCATTCACTAGTCCGGGACAACCGAGCATGGAATCTGAACGGAACTGCAAAGGGTCCAAAAATTCGTCGTCAATGCGCTTGTAGATCACGTCAACGCGCTGTTCACCGGCGGTGGTCCGCATATAAACACGGTTGCCGCGGCAGACGAGGTCGCGCCCTTCAACCAATTCCACACCCATGTAACCGGCCAAGAGGGTGTGCTCAAAGTAGGCGCTGTTAAAAACACCCGGAGTCAACACCACAACAGTAGGGTCATCAACGCCCGCTGGGGCGGTCTTACGCAATGCCGAGAGAAGACGCCGCGGGTATTCCTCCACGGGCCGGATGCGCTGCTGTCCAAAGGCCTCTGGAAGTCCCTTGGCCATAGCTCGCCGGTTCTCCATCACGTAGCTCACACCGGAGGGAACACGGACATTGTCCTCGAGCACGCGGAATGTTCCAGCAGCGTCCCTCACCACGTCAATACCGGAGATGTGAACGCGGACTCCCCCAGACGGTTCAAAACCGTGGACCTGCCGGTGAAAATGGGCGCTAGTGGTGACGAGCTGCCGCGGGATAACCCCGTCGGAGACAACTTTCATGTTGCTATAGACGTCATTCAAAAATGCTTCCAGCGCGCGTACACGTTGCTTAACACCGGATTCGAGATCCACCCAGTCATCGGCCGGAATAATTCTGGGCACAATGTCCAAAGGAAAAGGCCGCTCTTCGCCGGCGAAGTCAAAGGTGACACCGCGGTCAAGGAAGGTGCGTGCCATTGAATCGGCGCGTGAGCTGACGTCGGCAAGGCTGAGTTCGCGAAGCGCCCCTGCCACTTGTCCGTAGGACTCTCGCGTTACTTGGCCCGGCGCAAACATTTCGTCGAAGGCACCGGTGCGGTCTACCGCTGTGGAGTAATCCTGAAATAGCTCTGACATGAAGAAAAGACAACCACCTTTTTCGTCTCTTTGCATCAAAGTCGGCTTTGTGGCGTGTTGTTTGTTCTACGGAAAGTCAGGTGATATTTAGATGCTGGGGCACCAAAAAATACTTAGGATCATCAACTGAGCTACTACGCAACATCGCTGGAACACAACGGCAACAAGATTGGTACATAAACGGGTGTTCACGCTTGGATAAAATCGGTGGACCTTCGGGCATTTGAGGCCAGCGTGGTTAAATAACGTGGTGTCTAATCAGAATCTTGCTCGTGACGTTGCCGCTACTCGTTCATCCGTGATCTCCACTCACAGCTATGACGTATCAATCGATATTCGTCAGGCTGAGGACCCCACCGTAGAAAGCTTCCACACCCAAAGTGTGATTACCTTTGATGCCGAGCCCGGCAGCAGCACGTTTCTGGATTTTATTGGCGCCGAAGTGCATAGCATTTTCCTCAACGGCAAGGGTGTGGACGTAGCCGCAGCCGTTCAAGACGCTCGCATTGAACTCAAAGACTTGCAGGCTGTTAACCAAGTAACGGTTATTGCGTCGGCTCTGTACAGCCGCTCGGGTGAAGGACTCCACCGGTTCGTGGACCCGGCAGACAATAAGACCTACTTGTACACACAATATGAGCCAGCCGATGCGCGCCGGGTTTTCCCCAACTTTGAACAGCCTGACCTCAAGGCCCGCTATACGTTCCACGTGATTGCCCCGAGCCATTGGGAGGTGGCCTCCAACGGTGAGGAAGTTCAGCGAACTTCGCTAAACTCAGCCCCGGACGTTAGCCGCTGGGACTTTGAAGAAACAAAACCCATGTCCACTTACATCACAACGCTCTTGGCTGGACCGTACTTCAAGGCCACGGACCTGTGGGTTGGCACGATGTCTGACGGTACGGAGTTGCAGGTTCCGCTGGGACTGTACTGCCGCGCGTCGTTCGCTAAATCTTTTGACACCGAAGAACTATTCCGCCTGACCAAAAGCGGGTTGACGTTCTTCAACGAACTCTTTGACTACCCCTACCCATGGGGCAAGTATGAACAAGCGTTTGTGCCCGAGTACAACCTTGGCGCCATGGAGAATCCGGGACTTGTCACCTTCACCGAGGACTACGTTTTCACCTCCCGTGCCACCGACGCTCAGTACCAGGGCCGAGCCAACACTCTGATGCACGAGATGGCGCACATGTGGTTCGGCGACCTTGTCACTATGTCCTGGTGGGATGACTTGTGGCTCAAGGAATCGTTCGCCGACTACATGGGAACTTTGGCAGTGGACCAGGCAACTGATTGGGATAGCGCCTGGGTGAACTTTGCCAACAAACGCAAAGCGTGGGCCTACCTCCAGGACCAGCTGCCCACTACCCACCCGATTGTTGCTGACATTGTTGACTTGGAAGCGGCGAAGCAAAACTTTGACGGAATCACGTACGCGAAGGGCGCTTCAGTTCTCAAGCAACTCGTGGCGTTTGTGGGTTTTGAGGCGTTTATTGCTGGGGCCCGCAGCTACTTCCGCGCCCATGAGTTCAGTAACACCACATTGACGGACTTGCTGGTTGAGCTCTCAAAGGCATCCGGCCGGGACCTAACACAGTGGGCGCAGCAGTGGTTGCAGACCTCCGGGATTTCCACCCTGAGTTTGGAGATGGACGTGAACGACGGCGTCATCACCGCAGCCGGAATCGTTCAGACGGCTACCGACCCGGTAACAGGACGCAAGGCAGAGAGACCCCACCGCCTGCGCATTGGCGTCTATAACTTTGATGAAACTGGGGCGTTGCTGCGCACCAAGAGCATTGAATTAGATGCAGCTGGCCCCGAAACTGCAGTGGATGCTCTGACCGGACAGGACGTTGCACCGCTACTGTTACTCAACGACGATGACCTAAGCTACGCCAAAATTCGTTTGGATGCTGCCTCTGAGGCCACAGTACGTTCGGCCATGGACCGGATTGAAGATCCCATGGCCCGTGCCCTCGCATGGAACGCACTGTGGGATTCTGCCCGTGATGGCGTCACACCCGCCGAACTCTATGTGGATGCGGTGACGCGTTTTGCGCATCACGAAACCGGGGTTGGGGTACTCCAAGCAGTGTTGGCTAACGCCCAGGTTGCCCTTGATAATTACGTTCCTGCAGCGCGACGACACGAGTTGCAGGACGCTTTTGCTGCTCATGCGCTGGCACAGCTTCAAGCTGCGGAGCCCAGCTCCGATGCCCAATTGGCGTGGGCACGTGCGCTGGGCTCTGTGAGCCGTTCCTCTGCAGTGGCTCTGAGCACCTTGCACGGCCTCCTAGACAGTTCGGCAGAGCTTCCGGGACTACTGGTAGATTCGCAGCTTCGCTGGCAGTTCTGGCACGCACTGGCCGCCCATGGCCAGGCCACCGAAGCTCAGCTTCAAGCTGAGGCAGCCCTGGACAAAACTGCCTCGGGCCAAGCTGGTCTTGCAACCGCGTTGGCAGCTCGTCCGGATTCATCCGTCAAAGCTGCGGCATGGGCAGAACTGGGAGCGTCCACTAGCCTGTCCAATAGCCTGCTGAGCGCCACGATTGCTGGCTTTATGACGTCAAGGAGCGAACTACTCGCACCGTATCAGGAACCGTACTTTGCGCAGCTTCGATCTGTGTGGGCTTCGTTGAGCATTGAACTGGCTAGCCGGATTGTTCGCGGTTTGTACCCGGCGCACCAGGATTTGGGTTCCGCTGCTAGCCCCGAGGAACACCCGGTCATTGTTGCTAGCGATGAGTGGCTTGCCGCCAACACCGATGCTCCACGAGCCCTGATTCGAATCATCGTAGAGCAGCGGAGCCACTTGCTCCGGGCGCTAACGGCTCAGGCCGCAGCTTAAGCGCTCTGGTCTAGAAACCCTGGCAGGTGTTCTTTAAGGGACTCGGTGTAGCCATTCCTCGGTGCCGAATTTTTCGATGACGCGTTGTTGCGCTGCAGAGAGCTCTGCTTCGGACAGAGTTGTTTCAGTAGCACCGTAGCGTTCCTTAAAGACTTCGATCATGGTGTTGATGATCTCTTCGCGAGGTAGGCCGGTTTGGCGGCGGAGCGGGTCTACGCGCTTCTTGGCGCTGCGTGTGCCCTTGTCGGAGAGTTTCTCTTTGCCGATGCGCAGGACCTCGACCATCTTGTCAGCGTCGATGTTGTAGCTCATCGTCACGTGGTGGAGCATGCCACCGTTGGCGAGACGCTTCTGGGCCGCTCCCCCGATTTTTCCTTGATCGGTGGCAATGTCATTAAGCGGAACATAGAACGCTTCTATCCCCAGCCGTTTGAGCGCAGCCATCACCCAGGCGTCAAGGAAAGCGTACGACTCTTCAAAACTGAGCCCGTCCACGAGCGTCTGCGGCAGGTAGAGCGAGTAGGTGATGCAGTTTCCTCCTTCCATAAACATGGCGCCACCGCCGGTAACACGACGCACCACAGAGATGTTGTGCTTCTGAACGCCTTCGGGGTGCAACTCATTCCGGTAGGACTGAAAGCTGCCGATCACAACCGAGGGCTCTTCCCAATCCCAGAACCTGAGCGTGGGCTGGTGTTCGCCGGCTCCTACGGCCTGAGTGAGTACTTCGTCGAGTGCAACGTTGATGTTGGTTGGCTGCACGGTGGGGCGGATAACTTCCCACTGGTGGTCAGCCCATGAGCTGGCATAGCCCAAGGCCCTGCGAATGGTGATGGCAACAGCCTCGGGTGAAAACCCAAAAAAATGTGCATCTGCAGGGAGAGAATCACTCACTGCTTTGGAGAGCTGGACGTTGCTGGAGTTACTGGGCAAGCGCTCAAGGGCTGCGTTGATGGTGTCGAGAGCTTCGTCCGGTTCTAGGAAGAAATCGCCGCTCAGCGATACCTTGCTGAGCTGACCGCCGTCGTCGTCTAGATCCACCACCACGAGCTTGCCGCCGGGTACCTTGTATTCGCCATGACGCATAACCATAGTTCAAGCCTAGGTCACTCGGCTGGGTGTTAAAACAAACAAACCCCGCACCTATGGTGCGGGGTTTGTAAGAAAAGCTTGAGGCGAAGGAATTACTTCTTGCCGAAGCCCTTGAAGCGAGCGTTGAAGCGCTCCACACGACCGGCGGAGTCCATGATGCGCTGCTTACCCGTGTAGAACGGGTGGGACTCGGAGGAAATTTCGACGTCGATTACCGGGTAGGTGTTGCCGTCTTCCCACTCGATGGTCTTGCTCGAGGAAACGGTGGAGCGGGTGAGGAACTTAACGCCAGAAGCCAAGTCATTGAAAACGACTGCTTCGTACTTCGGGTGTGTATCAGACTTCATAAGTGGACCTTTGTTCACGCAACTGGATTTGGCCAGCCGCCAGGTATGAATGGGATGGCCCGCAGGCCAGCTACTAATACTACCGGATGTAGACGTTGCTCGCGAACCAGTGAAGTAGGGCGCTTCGTCTCTTGGAGTCCTGATCGCGGCGCTTAGAACAGCTTTGGTTTCAACAACCCTCGCCGTGGGGATTCTGGATGCAGTTATCCGCATAGTTCTTGGTGATGGAACGCCAGACCTGGATGGTTTGAGGAGCACTTGTGGCAGAACCTCGGCCGGTGATGGGTAGCGGTGGACCACCGTTCACCGAGTACGTACCGGTAAAGGAGGTAGTGACACTGACGGGATAATTGCCCGTTGCCGTATAGACGTGGCTAGTCCGGGTTTTGGTTCCCCACTCGTCTTCCGGCAACGGTCCGCCGGAGACTGGCGTGGGACCAAGTGTGGAGCCATCGCCGTAGTTATAGGTGTACTCAACGGGTGTAGCTGTCAGGTGCACGGACTGGCCAAGCAAAGCGATGTTGAAGTCTTGTTTGCCCGCTTCCGCATAGACGTTTGTCTCGGCGCCTTTGAGAGTGTGCGGCGCGGGTTGAAGCGATACCTTGGAAGGTGAGAAAGGCAGCTTCTCAAAGGCGCTCGAGATTCGCGCAGCAATAAGCTTTAGCAATTCTTCAGGTCGGATGTCGTAAAGACATGACGCTTCCCCCTTTGAAGACCAATCTGTCCATGCAGGGTTAACGATCGATTTGGGCGCATACTTCCAAACGACCGGGACACCCGGTTTTTCATCGCCCGGTCTCTTTGGGCATTTCAGTTGATTTGGCAGGCACCCGACGTCGAGCTCATCCGTTTGACTTTGGCAGTGAAGATCCGCCTTGTATTGATACGGGTCAGCAGGAACGTAGCCAGGGGGCGCGGAGACTGGCAGATCGCTACCTGGATCAACCATCCAAATCGCTGCCTTCGCACCGCCTTCCTCATAAGCCGCACCACCTCGGATGTCAGAGTCCGCATGCGATGCAGGAATGGCCACCCCGAGCATCGACGCAGCAACGAACACTGCCAGGAGCCCGCGGGGTAGTCTCGATAACTTACTTAAGAAGGCCATAATCGTCGACTCGCCACGAGCCATTTTCGTAGGAAAGATCTAGACCGGACGCACTATTTGAGGCCGGCGAAGGTTTTGCGGCTACTGAGCCGTCTGGGTCGTAGTAGCCAACAGAAGCCTGGAGTATCTGCACCACTACCTTTTGGGTCGGGGAGCCGTCCGGTAGTTTCGCCGATACCGACGGGACGGTAATCTTTCCGCCCGTCATCCACCTCCCTAACTTTGAATTCGTCACAATGCCATCCGTAACAATGTCGCAGGCCTGACACGTCGACGCAGCCAGTGACCGCCAAGGCTTCGTAGCACCCGTCTCATATGCGTAGCTCAGGAGCGAGTACCAGTACTTCACGAACGCCTCGGCACCTTCTTTGGTGTTCGTCTTTCCCTCGGATGGCAGAACGGGCAACGGTACGTTCTGCGCTTTGCCCTTCGCGGTGGCGGGCTTGTACACGGCAGTAGCGGTAGGTGCCGCGGTCGGCGTCGTACTGGCAGTAGCAGCCGACGATGAGGAAGCCGAAGAAGCCGAGGAGCCCGAACCAGACGGCGACGGTGCCGGGCTATTGCAGCCAGCCAAGCCCATCATCAGTACAACAGCAGCCGCCCCGAGTGCCGTGCGCTTACTGGTCAATCCCTTGGTGAACGGTGCGAATGTGGTCATAAGAGGAGTCCCCCGGTCGTCGGCTCTGGCCTAGCTTCACTCAGCCTAATCAATTTGGAAAATCGATGTAGAAGTTATCCACAGGCTCCTTCGGTTGTAGCACGCCCTCGCCTAGGGCGAAAGTCACATGGCCTCCAAATGCCCCAATATGGGACAAACACGCAGCCTTAAAGCTCAAAGTTCGGAGATCAAATTCTCGGCCTCAGTTCCCAAAACGCCACGGCTGAGGCAGCAGCGACGTTGAGAGAATCCACGCCATTTCGCATAGGAATCTTGACAGCCAGGTCGGCAATGCTCAAGGTTTCCGCGCTCACCCCAGCGCCCTCCGTGCCCAAGACCAGGGCAAGCCGCTCCGGGCGACGAGCTGCGAGGTCATCCAGATCAATCGCATCGTCCGCGAGCTCCATTGCCGCAATAGTGAAGCCCCGCCGTCTAATAGCCGCTAAGTCAGCTTCCCAGTCCAGCAAGCGCAACCACGGCACCTGAAATACCGTCCCCATACTCACCCGAATACTGCGCCGGTACAAAGGGTCGCCACAGCGAGGGCTAACCAGCACAGCGTCAACGTCCAGCGCTGCAGCGGAGCGGAAGATAGCTCCCACGTTCGTGTGATCAACAATGTCTTCCAAGATGGCAATTCGCGAGGCATTGGCAAGAACATCATCCAGACTCAAAGCCTCGGGACGTTCCATGGCCGCCATGGCGCCCCGGTGCAAATGGAAGCCGGTTATCTCTTCGAGCAATCCGGGGCTCCCCATATAGGCGGGAACATCGGGGAACTGCTCAAAGAGATCCGTCAAATCCTCTTTCCACTTTTCCGCAAGAAAAAAGGAACGCGGAGTGTGGCCTGCGGCGATGGCGCGGCGTAAGACTCGCGAGGATTCTGCGATGTAAAGGCCCTCGCGTGGTTCACGAATTTTCCGCAAATGTACGTCAGTCAGCTGTGTGTAGTCACGAACACGTGGGTCATCGGCAGAGTCAAGATAGTGAAAAGGCACGTTTGATTATTTCATCCGCACGCCACGCTACGGCCAGCTCAGGCAAGCAACTTTGAAATCATGACCACAAGGGCCACCACGCCCAAAGAGAAGATGACCCCGCGCAGCACAGAAGGCTTCAACCTCTGTCCCACCTTAGAACCCACAATGCCGCCGATCAGGGAGCTGACAGCAATCAAAAGAACTACGTGCCAATTGATCCTGCCAAAGGCGAAAAGCAGGTAAGAGATGGCAGCCACCATGTTCACCGCTAGAACAAGAACATTCTTCATTGCGTTAGCGACTTGGATGGAACCAGCCATAAAAATGCCCAGGATGCCAACGAGCAGAATGCCTTGAGCAGCAACAAAATACCCGCCATAGACGCCTGCGAGGAACACCAACGTCACGAGGGCAACGCCGTATTTTCCCTGCTCGCTGACAACCTTGGGGTCATCCCTGCGCAGCTGAACCCACCGTTGGAGCCGTGGCTGAAAGAGAACCATTAAAAGTGCCACAACAATCAGAACTGGTGCAGCATATTGAAAAACAGTTTCAGGTAGGTGCAATAAGAGCCAAGCGCCGGTGATACCACCGAGAACAGACGCTGGCATCAGTTTCAACAAAACATTGCGCGTGCCAACGAGTTGTTTCCGGTATCCCCATGCGCCGGAGACGTTCCCGGCCACCAACCCCATGGCGTTGCTCACCGATGCTGAGACCGGGGCCACCCCAATGGCTACGAGCACGGGGAACGTTACAAGCGTTCCAGAGCCCACCACGCTGTTGATGGTTCCGGCCCAAAGGCCAGCGAAAAATACCAGTAAGGAGTGCCACAACTCCATTATTAGTTGCTGGCTGTGGCGGTGTAACGCCCGTTGTTCTCCACTAACGTCAGAGAAAGACCAAAAGTCTTACTCAAATTTTCTTGCGAGAGGGTCTGCGCTAACGGTCCTGCGGCGACAATTTCGCCGTCGCGCAGAAGCAGTGCGTGAGTGAATCCTGGCGGTACTTCTTCAAGGTGGTGCGTTACAAGCACCATCGCAGGCGCCAGCGGATCCTTGGCCAATTCGCTCAACTGATGGACCAAATCTTCACGACCGGCCAAGTCCAAGCCTGCGCCGGGCTCATCCAGGAGCAAAAGTTCAGGGTCCGTCATCAGCGCACGTGCAATCTGAACACGCTTACGTTCACCTTCGCTGAGGGTAAAAAACTTTCGGTTCAACATGGGGCCCATTCCCCAGTCGTTGAGCAAAGCGAACGCTCGACGCTCGTCGTCCTTCTCGTAGCCTTCTTGCCAACGGCCGGTCACGCCGTAAGCGGCAGTCACCACCACGTTCAGCACAGTTTCGTCGCCTGGGATGTTGTTGGCCAGTGCTGCTGAGGACAAACCGATACGGGGGCGCAATTCAAAAACGTCGACGGCGCCAAGCACCTCATCAAGGATGCCCACTTCGCCGGAAGAAGGGTGCAGCCGGGCCGCAGCAATTTGGAGAAGAGTGGTTTTACCTGCACCGTTGGGCCCAAGCACTACCCAGCGTTCGCCTTCGTTGACTTGCCAGTTGATCTCCGCCAACAATTTTTTCGATCCACGAACAACGTTGACGCCAGCCAGTTCCAAAACATCACTCATAACAGAAGACACTAGGTTAAAACTCGGTTCTTTTGATAACCGCAACGCTCGCTAAGATTGCAGCCATGCCCTCTGTGCTCACCGCTCTCGTTTATGGCCCGTCCGTCTCCCCCGCTGACATTGATCAGATTCAAGCTGTTCTTATGGCTTCCGGGGCCACTGTTGAACCGGAAAAGCATCAGAGAACAGAGTTTTTTGACCTCGTAAGCATGGAACTCAAGCACCCCCAAGACGAGGCAACAGCACTCGCAGCGCTGCGTTCCGCCGTCGCACCTTCCGTAACTGGCGACGTTGATGTTGCCTTGGTGGCAAACACCTTGCGTCAATCTGAGCGGAAACTTTTGATCATGGATGTGGACTCCACACTGATCCAACAAGAAGTGATCGAACTCATTGCCGCCTACGCCGGCAAACGGGAAGAGGTTGCCGCAGTCACCGAAGCTGCCATGCGAGGAGAGCTTGATTTTGCGGAGAGCTTGCGAGCCCGGGTTGCCGTTTTGGCGGGCCTGCCTGAAAGTGTGCTGGATCAAGTCCGCCATGAAGTGGTATTGAGTCGTGGGGCCAGGAGCCTGGTTGAAGCATTCCATCAGGCTGGTCATGTGGTGGCACTAGTTTCGGGCGGCTTCAGCCAAATTTTGGCACCGATCGCCGCAGACCTGGGCATCACAAATTACTTAGCGAATGACCTTGAGATCGTTGACAGTCAGCTAACCGGGCAGGTCAGTGGAGCCATCGTTGACCGCGCTACCAAAGCACGGATGTTGCGGGAGTACTCAATAGCGGCTGGTATTGCGGCCGAGAACACCATTGCCGTTGGTGACGGCGCCAATGATTTGGATATGCTTGCGGCCGCGGGACTGGGGGTTGCGTTTAACGCTAAACCCGCTGTCCGCGCGGCCGCCGATGCTGCCATCAACATCCCTGACTTGGATGTTGTTCGTTACCTAGCTGGCGTCTGAGTTGCTCTCATCGCTGTTTGCTTTTTCGGCTTCAGCGGCGGCTGCAGCTTCGCGGTAATCGTTTCCGCCGACGTATTCCGTGTGACCGGATTCAACGTCTGCCGTAACCATTGCGGCTACCTCGGCGGCGAATTCCTGAACTGAATACAACTTGCCGGCCTGTGCGCGGCGAGCTTCGATTGCACCCGGGTTGGAGCGGTCCAGCAGTGTTGCCGTGACGGTTCCTTCGATCATGTCGCCGGAGACCACAACTAGCGAGATGCCCTTGTCCTCAAGGTTGGGCACCAGCTCACGCAGTGCGTCTTCACCTGCACGCTTGCTGCGGGCCACAGGCTCGTATTCCGGCATGGTGGGGACGCTGTTGATGAAGTGCGCCTGGTGGCTTGTAACAAACACCACTCGTGAGCCTTCCTGCATCAGCGGCACAGCAGCGTTAAGCATGTTGATCTGTGCATCACGGTTCAGCTTGAGTGCGTAATCCTCACCCATACCAGTTTCCATACCGCCAGACGCGTTCAGCACCAGCACGTCAAAAGAACCGAAGTTCTCCATAGCGGCACTTGCCAGAGCCTGAACACCCTCTTGGGTGGTGAGGTCTGCACCAACAGCAGCAGCGCGGCCGCCAGCGGCCTGAATTTCGGCAACAACTTTGTTGGCGCGCGGTGCCTTCTGCCGGTAATTAACGACGACGGCAGCGCCTTCACCGGCGAGGATCTTGGCAATATCGGCGCCAATTCCGCGAGATGATCCAGTGACAATTGCTGTTTTGTTATCGAGCAGTCCCATGTGGGCTCCTTCGTGTTGGCTTGAAAAGTTTTGGATTGTATTGAGCTAGTTTTTGAAATCAGTGACCCATACCAAGGCCACCGTCAACCGGGATCACAGCACCGGAAATGTACGAAGCCTCATCGCTTGAGATCCACCGCACCACCTTGGCCACCTCTTCAGCTTCGGCGTAGCGGCCAGCGGGAATTGTGGAGAGGTACTGCTTCTGAGTTTCCTCAGGTAGCTCGGCAGTCATATCAGTACGAATGAAGCCTGGAGCAACCACGTTTGCGGTGATCCCACGGGAACCGAGCTCGCGAGTCAACGACCGGGCGATTCCTAGGAGCCCGGCCTTGGAAGCGGAGTAATTGATTTGGCCGGGTGCTCCATACAACCCGGAAACGGACGAGATCAACACAACCCTTCCCTTGCGCATACGGATCATGCCCTTGGAAGCGCGCTTAATCACTCGAAATGCACCGCTGAGATTCGTGTCGATCACCGAGGTGAAGTCATCCTCGCTCATGCGCAGCAGGAGAGTGTCCTTGGTGATGCCAGCGTTGGCCACCAATACCTCTACAGGGCCATGAGCAGCCTCAACCTCAGTGAACGCAGCGTCCAATGACGCTTGGTCCGTAACGTCAGCTTGAACGCCCAGAATGCCTTCGGGTAATTCGCTGGGGCTGCGGAAGGTCACAGCAACCTTGTCACCGTTGGCCAAAAACTCTTTGGCAATGGCTAGCCCGATCCCTCGGTTGCCGCCAGTGATCAATACACTCCGGCCCGTTTGCTGTGCCTCTGACATACCTGTCTCCAACTCTTGTGTTCATGGTGCCCACCGAAACCTATGCCCTTGGCATGGTCCCAGCAGAAAAGTCTTTCGCACTGAATCCTATCTGCCCACGGGTTTTTGGCCTCAAGGTCACTGGTGAGAGAATGAACATGTCCTTTGGAGTGTGAATTTTTAGTCGTGAGTCCGCAACACAGCAGGTTCAACAAGAGCAGTGGCAATTCTGGCAACCCAGAAATTGCTGTCCACACAATTACCGACGCCGGCACAGCCCATTCCGAGGAAATGCGCCAACGAATGATTCGTTACGCACTTGCCATGGGAATCCGTATCGTTTGCCTCGGCCTGATCTTTGTGGTGGACGGCTGGTTCAAGATTCTGATGGTAGCTGGCGCCGTGTTTTTGCCATGGTTCGCCGTGGTTATTGCCAACGGTGGAGACAAAGCCGAGGTGCTTAGCGACTCCCTCCTTGACGCGGTTCCACAGCGGGAACTCGATTCCCCACTGACCCCCACTGCAACATCTTTTACGGACGAGCCCATACCCACTCCCGAGACGCTCATTGGTGAAATTGTGCCCAGCGACGACCAGCCCACGGATAAGACCACCGATAAGATCACGGATAAGACCACGGGGAAGTCCGGGCTATGAACCTCTTCGACATGCTGCCTCCGAGCGGCCAGCCCAAGTCATCCGTTTCAGCGGGCAGAACGGCCGTTGAAGATCAACGTTGCTCACGCAAAGGCTGCAAGGCTGCGGCCGATTGGCAACTCTTGTGGAATAACCCCAAGATTCACACACCTGAGCGTCGTAAGATTTGGCTGGCATGCCAGGATCACCGCGCATGGCTCGAAGATTATTTGCAAACCCGGGGGCTATGGAAGGAAACAATTCCTGTGACCCCGCAAGAGTCGAAGGCCTGAATGTACCGCTTTCTTTTTTCCAGCAAGTGGGTGGGCTACTTTGTGCTTGCTCTGATCTTCGCCACAGCCTGTGTCTTTTTGGGCCGTTGGCAAATGGACCGGCGCGCCGAGACGCTTGCCGGAATTGAACGTATTACCCAGAACTATTCGGCAACTCCTATCGAGTTCAGCGCCGCTAAAGAGCAGTTCAAGCAGTTAGATCCCGCCCGGGAATGGACTCAAGTTAAATTGCAGGGTCACTATGACGTTGCCGGCACCCGCGTGGTGCGCAACCGTCCGCTCAATGGCCAGCCTGGCTACGAAGTAGTGGTGCCATTTAAGACCGCTGACGGCAACACAGTGATTGTGGACCGTGGGTGGTTGCCCATCGGTAACCGTGAGGCTGGCCGCCCGGACTCGATTCCAGCACCGCCCTCAGGCGAGGTTACCGTCGTCGTACGTTTGAAACCCGGCGAGCCGGCACTCAACCGCGGCGCACCAGCTGGCCAAATCGCTTCAATTGACCTGCCAGATTACGCCCGCCAACTGGGCTACCCGGTACTCACCGGAGCCTACGGGCAGCTGGCTAGCGAATCCCCTGCAGTTGCGCAGATGCCTTCACCGTTCCCCATGCCATCCGTGGATGAGGGAACGCACTTGTCCTATTCCTTGCAGTGGTTCGCTTTTGGTGTGCTGATGTTTGTTGCCTTTGGTTATGCGGCGCGTCAGCAAGTCAAAAACGCAGCACTGGATGCACTGGACGCTGAAGAAGCAGCCAATGGCGAGGCTGGGTACGTCCATGAGGCGCGTGCATCACGGAACTGGAATTCAAAGCCGTCATCTGCCCGTAAAGGAAAACGCCCCACGGCCGAGGAAGAAGAAGATGCTCTCCTCGACGCGCAGGGGTTCTAAAAGTTCCTGAAAGCGGCCTTTAGGCCAGGGTGATGAGATCCAGGTAATCCTGGTTCCAGTGGTCTTCCACACCGTCCGGTAAGAGGACCACACGCTCTGGGTTAAGGGCTTCAACAGCGCCTTCATCGTGGCTAACCAGTACGACGGCGCCACTATAGTTCCGCAGCGCGCCCAAGATCTCGGCGCGGCTGGCCGGGTCCAAGTTGTTAGTAGGCTCATCGAGCAGTAGTACGTTTGCGCTCGAGGCCACAATGGTGGCCAGTGCCAAACGCGTTTTCTCACCACCGGAGAGAACGCCAGCGGGTTTGTCTACGTCGTCTCCGGAAAACAAGAAGGAACCGAGGATGCCTCGCACCTCCGAGTCTTGCATATCCGGCGCCGAGGAGCGCATGTTCTCAAGCACGGAACGGTTTACGTCCAGAGTGTCATGTTCCTGAGCGTAGTAGCCGATCTTTAGGCCGTGACCAGCAACCACCTTGCCGGTGTCCGGCTTGTCCACCCCTGCAAGCATGCGCAGCAAAGTGGTTTTACCGGCACCATTGAGTCCCAAGATGACCACCTTGGAACCGCGGTCAATCGCAAGATCCACGTTGGTAAAGATCTCAAGCGAACCGTAGGTTTTGCTCAAGCCTTCAGCGGTGAGAGGTGTTTTGCCACAGGGTGAAGGATCAGGGAAGCGCAACGCTGCAACGCGATCGTTTTCCCGGACTGCTTCCAAACCGCTGAGTAGACGCTCGGCGCGCTTGGCCATGTTCTGCGCGGCAACAGCCTTGGTGGCTTTGGCACGCATCTTGTTTGCCTGGTCAAAGAGGACCTGAGCCTTCTTCTCCGCGTTGGCGCGTTCGCGACGGCGCGCACGTTCGTCAGTCTCGCGCTGGAGCAAATAACGCTTCCAGTCCATGTTGTAAAAGTCGATCTGAGCGCGGTTAGCGTCCAGGAGGAAAACCTTGTTAACAGTGGCTTCAAGGAGCTCAGTATCGTGGCTGATCACAATCAGACCACCTTGGTGATTCTTGAGGAAATCACGCAACCAAGCGATGGAGTCAGCATCAAGGTGGTTAGTTGGTTCATCAAGAAGCATTGTCTCAGCATCCGAGTACAAAATCCGTGCCAATTCCACACGGCGACGCTGACCACCAGAGAGCGTCTTCAGCGGCTGGTTCAGGATCCTGTCCGGCAGAGCAAGGTTAGAGCAAATGGCTGCGGCTTCAGCCTCGGCAGCGTATCCACCAGCCGAGAGGAACTCTGATTCCAGACGGTCGTAGGCGTTCATGGCCTTGCGCTGGACTGCCTCATCCTCGCTGGCCATTTCCTCTTGTGCAACCCGCAGTTTGGCCACCGCAACATCCAAGCCACGGGCTGCCAAAATACGATCCCGGGCCAGCTGCTCCATGTCAGGCGTACGTGGGTCCTGCGGCAAGTAGCCAATTTCGCCGGAACGAGTGACTTTTCCTGCCGCGGGAAGACCTTCACCAGCAAGCACCCTGGTTAATGTGGTCTTACCGGCACCGTTACGGCCCACCAGACCAATCTTGTCGCCTTTGTCGATCCGGAAGCTGACCTGATCCATCAGCAGCCGGGCGCCGGCGCGCAATTCAAGATCTTGGACAGTAATCACTACAGAACGAGCCTTTCAAAGGGATGGTGCCGGAGGACGGCCTGTACAAGTCTACCGGCCACATGTGTCTGTTCACTCCAGACTGGGGACCATCCCTTAGTAGTTGTTCTACAAAGTGCGTTGTGTCATAGCCACATAACCTCGTGTTTAGAACGTTTTTACCCCATGAACACAGTTTTTTTGGACAGGACTTCCGTGACCGATTCCACTTCTCGTGCCAAAGACTTGGCGCTTATCGCTGTCTTTGCTGCCATCGTTGCCGCCTCAGTTGCCGTTCCGGGCATCCCCCTGGGGGGAGTAGGTGTGCCCATCACTCTGCAGACCTTTGCCGTGTTGTTAACGGGAATGGTCTTGGGCGGACCGCGGGCTTTTGCCGCCGTGTGTCTTTATGTTTTGCTGGGACTGGCAGGGGTGCCAATTTTCAGTATGGGCCGCGCAGGTTTAGGCGTTCTAGCAGGCCCGTCGGCTGGCTACATCATCGCTTTCCCCTTTGCGGCTGCTCTGGCCGGATTCTTTGCCAGCTATGTTCTCCGCCGCGGCCTCACCCCTAGGGTGCTGTGGCTCTTCGCCTGCGGCATTCTCAGCAGCATCCTTTTGATCCACACTTTGGGTTCTCTAGGGATCGCTATCAATACCAAAGCGACTCTTGGCCAGGCATTTCTTTCCGACCTTGTTTTTTACCCGGGCGATGTGATCAAAAACATTCTCGCCGCAGTGGTTGCCACAGCACTGCACAGGGCTTTCCCGGATGTATTGGTCCAGCCTTCGTTGCGGAAAAGCAAGCAACACCGTAATGGCGAAAACGCCAGGCTTGCTCAGGACGCCCAGTAATCTATGCCGAAAATTTCCTTTGAGGACATCTCGCTGAGTATTCCGCTGGACCCTGCGTCCAACAAAAGACCAGCAGCCTCAGATGTTTACGCGGGGTATAAAACCGTTTTGTCCAAGATTTCACTGGAACTGAGCAATTCTAGGACGGCCGTGATTGGGGCCAATGGTTCCGGCAAATCAACGCTCCTGCGTATGGTCAACGGCTTGGTACTGCCAACGTCCGGGCGGGTGATGGTGGATTCCTTGGACACACAACGGCACGGGCGCGCCATACGGGAAGTTGTTGGTTTTGTTTTCACCGATCCTCTGTCTCAACTGGTGATGCCCACTGGGCGTGAAGATATCGAATTATCTCTACGGAAAAAGCACCGCCACATTGACGATAGGCGTGAACAAGCAAAGGCCGTTCTGGAGCGTTTTGGGCTCAACCGGCTCGCCGATCAGAGCGTGTATGAACTTTCCGGAGGTGAACGCCAGCTCATGGCGCTAGCCTCAGTGTTGGCCACCGAACCTGAGGTGGTTGTTTTGGACGAACCATCCACACTTCTAGACCTACGCAACCGTGAGCTACTTCGCCGAACACTGTCCGCGCTCCCCCAACAACTCATCGTTTCCACTCACGATTTGGAGCTCGCTACTGATATGGATCGGGTTCTGGTGGTTGAGAACGGAACCATAGTGTTCGACGGCGACCCTTCAGCAGGCGTGAACCACTACCGTGACTTGTGTGGTGCCGGATGAACCCCCGCTCTCTAGCTATAGGCAACTACGTTCCTGGCACGTCTTGGTTGCACAGAGCACCGTTGTGGGCGAAGGTCTTGGGCTGCGTGGCGGCCGGGTTGTGCACTTTTGTGGTGCGGGATCCCTTGATCAGCGGCGGACTAGTGCTGCTTGCTCTGCTAGCGTTTCTGAGTTCCGGGATGGGGCTACGTAGTTTAGGGCGCTTAGTTGTGACCTCTGGGGTGGTGCTGGTGTTGATTGGTGTGATCCAGTGGTGGCAGATCGGCTTAGCCGCGGCTGCCACCATAGTGCTGAACATTTTTCTGTGTGTGGTGTGCGCTGCGATTTTGACAGCAACAACGCCTTTGACAGTGCTGATTGATGGGTTGGTCTCCGCTGCGAAGCCGTTTCAACGCCTCGGTGCAGACCCAGAAAGGTTCGCCCTGGCCGTTGCGATTATGCTCCGCAGCATCCCCTACCTACTAGGAACGTTTGCCCAGGTGCGGGATGCAGCTCGTGCTCGGGGGCTTGAACGCAGCCCGCGTGCTCTTCTGCTTCCCACCTTTATTACTGCTGTGGCTTACGCACGGCGTACTGGCGAAGCACTCGCCGCCCGGGGTCTGGGTGACTAGCAGTTTGGGTGACTAGATCGCAGCGAGATCCAGTGCGTACTGAAAGTGGGCGGCCACTCCCAATCCACCTGCCCCGCTCATCAACGCGAGTGCTTCCTGACCGTTTATACGGTTGTGGTGGAGCTGGGACATTAATCGCACTACAAGGATGGCTCCTGATGCACCGTAGGCGTGGCCTAGGGCAAGAGCGCCACCGCTACGGTTGGCCTGCGAAGGATCAAGGCCCAGTTCATACAAACAAGCAAGTGTCTGAGCGGCAAATGCCTCGTTGAACTCGATCAGAGAACCAGCCGGCCAATGACTTTCGTCCTCTATTCCCCCACTGACCCTAAGTTTCTTGGCGGCTGCAGCTGCGCCTAGGCCCAGTAGTTCCGGGCTAACTCCGGCACTTGCAGCCTCAACAAAGACCATGCCGGAACTGATCCCAAATTGTTGAGCTTGTGCAAGGGACATCATCAGAACGCCAGCAGCAGCGTCGGCATCAAAACATGAGTTCCCTGCTGTTACCGTCCCGCCTGAAACAAAAGCGGGCGGAAAACGACTGAGAATTCCAGCGGTGAGACTCGCTCGTGGACCGTCGTCATGCGCGAGGCACCACTGACCCTGGGTAGTTTCTCCCGCGAACGTACCGCGAGTGATCGATTCAAGAGCGTGCTGATGGCTCCTCAAAGCGAATTCGTCTTGGGACTGCCGCGAGATTTTCGAAAATACTGCAACGTTCTCCGCAGCAATGCCCATGTCTGGATCCCCGCTTCCATCGGCGGCAAGTGGTGCAAATTGTGCCCGCGAATACGGCGTCAAAGAATTGTCTGCTCCGCGTGTGGCACGAAGTGGAGCAGTTGAGATGCTCTCGCCGCCACCAGCCAGGTAGATTTCCCCAGCGCCAGCTTGAATGTACCGGGCAGCCATAACGATCGCGTCCAGCCCGGAGGTGCACTGCCGGTCTACCGTGAGAGCAGGAACTGATGGAGGTATCCCGGCTTCTAAAAGTGACAGCCTGGCCGGGTTACCGCTGCCGCCCACAGCATTGCCCATAAGGACTTCTGTGATGCTCGTGCCGGGAATGTCAGTGGTGTTGAGGAGTCCTTCCCACACGGCTGCCATAAGCTCGTGGACCTTGACGTTCCGCAGTTGGCCGCCGGCGCGGCAGATGGGAGTGCGTAGTCCGGCCACCACTACAGGGATTCGCTGCGGGTCCCCAGCTAAAGGTTGCTGAACAGCAGCAGGGAACCGCGTCACAGCATCAGCCGCAGGAATGGTGAGTGGCTAGCAACCCACTCGCGCAAAATAGCACGGCTGACTTTGCCTCGATCGGTCAACGGCAAGGTGCTCAGCGAATAAAACTGGAGTGGTTGTTTGGTCTTGTCCAGAACCGAATCGAGCCCAAGGCGCAGTTGCGCGGCACTCACGGCGCCGTGCGAAGGAACAATCGCAGCAATGATGCGTTCGCCGCGCATTTCATCCTTGACTGACGTCACAACGGCTGCTTCAACACCAGAAAGTGAGCACAGTGCCACTTCCACTTCTTGCGGATAAACATTGCGCCCAGCGGAGTTCATCATGTCTGATGATCGGCCCAAAAAGTGGAGACCATCCTCGCCTATGTAGCCTTTGTCCCCTACGGTGGCCCAGTCACCGTTTCGTCGGAAGGCTCGTCCATCATCGCCCCACAAATAACCGCCGCTGATCATTGGGCTACGCACCGCGATGCTGCCTTCAGTGCCAGGCGGTACTGGTGTCCCGTCGTCGTCCTGAATTCGAAGCTCAACACCGGGGAAAGGTTCGCCTAATAGCGACGCCGGCGCGGGGCCATCCCCCGCTGGGCCTGCCGGTGTTCGGGTACCGCTGACAAAGCTCAACTCTGCTGCACCGTAATACTCAAAGATGTCGGCGTTGGGTGCCCAGCGGCGTGCGGCATCCAGGGTGCGCGCATCAAGCTTGGCACCGGCACACACAATGGTGCGCAGAGAAGAAGCGTCAACAGAACCTTGAATGCCGCGCTCGCTCAAAAGGCGCAGAGGCGTGGGAGCTACAACAAGCCGGGTGATGCCGTCATAAACAATTGACGCATGCGCCTCGCCAACATCAAAGACATCGAGCCCAAAGAACGGTGAGCCAGCATAAAGGCACTCAGAAAGCGCATAAAGATTCAAGCTTGAATACAGTGGGCCCGGAGCGAGAGTCCTGTCACTGTCACGCAGACCAAAAAAGTTGATCGACGAGTCAAACGATGCCTGCCATGAACCGCGTGAACGCAAAAACCCTTTGGGGACCGAGGCAGTTCCGGACGTCAAACCAATCAAAAACGGGCTTCCCGCGGGACCATCTTCAAACGTTCCTGTGGGTGGATTCCCAGGAGAGCTACCATCCGCTGAGTCCCTGACCTCGGAAAGTTTGACGCGTATCTGTTCGGTCACTGTAGCCGGGCTTTTGGGGTCCAGAACAGCGCAAACACCACTTCCTGCTACCCCAGCGACCCAGCGGGCCACAAAGTCTAGGGAGTTCTCTGACTCAAGGATAGTCAGCGGCTCAGAACTCAGCCGCAGAGTGGCTTGCTCAACCAATTGCTCCCAGCTCCAACGAGAATCGCCAATGGCCACGGCTGGCGCGCTTGCACGCTCTTGGCTCCAGCGCCGGAGGCGGTTCAGGAAAGGCATTCCGCAATTTTAGCTGCAGAGTAACGCGCTCAGTGGGGCCCCACCGGCTATTGTGACTTTATGAGCTTCAATGACGGGGTCCAACTGGACCCAACCCAAGTGGAAGACCGACGCGGTGGTGGTGGCGGCATGGGCCGCGGGACAAAGATCGGCGGTGGCATTGGTGGCGGTATTCTGGTGCTTGTTTTGAGCCTGCTCGGTATTAACCCAGGGCTGCTAGACGGCCTCACTGGTTCTGGCGATTCCGGTCCGGTGGTACAAAACACCGGTGCTGGCAGTACCGCTGAGTGCAAAACCGGCGCCCAAGCCGATCAGCGCGTGGACTGCCGCATCACTGGCACGGTGAACAGCCTCAACGCCTTCTGGCCGGCCTACCTAGCGAAATACAACGTGAAGTACACGCAACCCAAGACAGTGATTTTTGACGGCCAAACCAACACCGGTTGTGGAGCGGCTACCTCAGATGTGGGACCTTTCTACTGCCCCACAGACGTCACTGCGTACTTTGATCCAGGCTTCTTTGACGAATTGGTCACCCGCTTTGGTTCCTCAGGTGGACCATTGGCTCAGGAGTACGTGGTGGCACATGAGTTTGGGCACCACGTTCAGGACATTCTGGGTGACTTGGGCGCGGCCCAGCAGGATCCTCAGGGCGCCCAGTCGGCTGCCGTTCGCACAGAACTCCAAGCAGATTGCTACGCGGGAATCTGGACGCGTTACGCAACCACTCAAAAAGACCCCAATACTGGCACCCCCTATTTGGAAGCGCTCACTAAGCAAGACCTCAACGACGCGCTCTCGGCAGCACAGGCAGTTGGTGACGACCGGATTCAGAAGGCAGCCACCGGCCAAACGAACCCGGAGTCGTGGACACACGGGTCAAGTGCTCAGCGCCAGCGTTGGTATTACCAGGGTTACAGCACTGGCGATATCAACAAGTGCAACACCTTCAGCACCACAACGCTCTAGGCAGGAAACTTAAACAAGTACGACGGCGGCCGGTGACCAAAGAATCTTTGGTCACAGGCCGCCGTCGTACTTTAACGCTGGTGACGCTTAGATGTTGAAGCCGAGGGCCCGCATCTGGTCTTTGCCGTCATCAGTGATCCGCTCCGGACCCCAAGGCGGCATCCATACCCAGTTCAGGCGCCAATCATCCACGATGGATTCAAGGGCCTTACCAACCTGCTCTTCAAGCACATCGGTCAAGGGGCATGCTGCAGTGGTGAGTGTCATGTCGATCAGCAGAGCGCCGTCTTCTTCGGAGTACTTGAGGCCATAGAGTAGGCCCAAGTCCACCACGTTGACACCGAGTTCGGGGTCAATCACGTCCTTTAGCGCTTCTTCAACGTCCTCAAGGGACGTCTGCGCTGCATTGACTTCAGTCATCTCAGTTCCTTAGGCCTGAGCCGCAGCAGCTTCGGGAACGCTCGCAGCGCCGGCACCGGGAAGGTAGCGGTCGTAGCCTTCGTCTTCCAAGCGGTCTGCGAGCTCGGGGCCACCCTGCTCTACAACCTTGCCGTCTACGAATACGTGGACGAACTCGGGCTTGATGTAGCGCAAGATGCGGGTGTAGTGGGTGATGAGCAAGGTGCCCATCTCGCCCTTGGAGTGAGCGCGGTTCACACCCTCCGAGACGATCTTGAGTGCGTCAACGTCCAAGCCAGAGTCAGTCTCGTCCAGAATGGCGAACTTGGGGCCGAAGAGCTCAAGCTGCAAGATCTCAACGCGCTTCTTCTCACCACCGGAGAAACCCTCGTTGACGTTGCGCTGTGCAAAGTCAGCGTCGATGCGCAACTTGTCCATGGCAGCCTTGACGTCCTTGGTCCAGGTACGAAGAGCCGGAGCCGTGCCATCGATAGCAGTCTTGGCGGTGCGCAAAAAGTTGGTCATGGAAACGCCAGGGACCTCAACCGGGTACTGCATGGCGAGGAACAGGCCAGCCCGGGCACGCTCGTCAACGCTCATTGCCAGAACGTCTTCGCCATCCAAAGTGATGGAACCGGAAGTGACGTTATAGCGCGGGTGTCCGGCGATGGTGGATGCCAAGGTGGACTTGCCCGAGCCGTTGGGGCCCATAATTGCGTGGGTTTCGCCCGTGTTGATGACGAGGCTAACGCCCTTGAGGATTTCTTTGGTGCCCTGCTCGACGTCAATGCTGACGTGCAGGTCCTTGATTTCAAGAGTAGACATGCTGTTCTTTCTTCTGGGTCAGTCGAAAAATATTGAAAACTTGGTGATCGCCTCTTCGGCGGTCACCTAGAAGTTCGTGAGCGGTGCGCCGTTGAGGACACTTGTAACGTCCACGTACACCTCGTCGTCGAGAATTTCGACGGCGAAAACAGGAACCGGATCATAGGCAGGAAGTTGCAGCGGAGCACCGCTTCGCAGATCGAACTGTGAACCGTGGCCCCAGCATTCAATCGTGCAACCTTCAACTTCACCCTCGGAGAGCGAAACATCTGCGTGCGAGCAAGTGTCGCCGATGGCATGGATCTGGCCCATGGAATCTTTGACGATTGCTACCGGGAAGTCATTGATCAGGATGCGCAACGCTTGCTTTACCTGAATCTCGCTTGCCTTGCAGACCAACTCACCGCTTGGCTTTTCGCCCATAATCGCAGTCCTTGCCTGTTCTAGTTTTCGCTTGCGGCGAGTTCGCGCTCTACGGCTTCGGTGAGTCGTTCTTCAAGCGCCGGGACGTGGATCTGCTGAATGATCTCGTTCAAGAAGCCGCGTACCACCAAGCGGCGTGCAACTTCCTCAGAGATACCGCGAGCCATGAGGTAGAACAAGTGCTCGTCGTCGAACCGACCGGTTGCACTTGCGTGTCCGGCACCTTCAATGAGACCCGTCTCAATTTCAAGGTTAGGTACCGAATCGGCGCGCGCCCCATCCGTCAGGACCAGGTTACGGTTTGCCTCGTAAGTATCAGTGCCTTCAGCTTCCTTACGGATGAGCACGTCGCCAACCCATACGGTGTGGGCGTTACGGCCCTGAAGAGCACCCTTGTACAAAACGTTGGACTTGCAGTTAGCCACTGCGTGATCAACGAACAAACGCTGTTCCAAGTGCTGGCCAGCATCAGCAAAGTACAGTCCGAAGAGCTGTGCCTCTGCGCCAGTACCAGTGAAACGAGCTGAAGGAGTCAGGCGAACCAGATCGCCGCCCAAGCTCACCACAATGTGCTTGAACTTGGCATCACGGCCTAGCTTGGCCTGCTGCGAAGACGCGTGAACAGCATCGTCTTCCCATTCCTGCAAGGAAATGACGGTCAGATCTGCACCGTCCTTAACCAGAATTTCCACGTTCTCGGACAAAACTGCCGAGCCATGGTGTTCAAGAACGATGGTGGCCTTGGAGAACTGCTCAGCAACAATCAGCAGGTGCGAAGCCGCGGGGTCAGTGCCGGCACCGGTAACCACCACGGAGACCTCGCCGCTGGCGACGTGCTCTTTAGGGATGGTGATGACGGTTGCCTGAGCGAAGTTTTCCCACGCATTGGCTGAGACACGGTCCTCCGGGATTGCCGCTGATCCAATGCGAGCGTCCGTGCGGTCAACCGTTTCCACGATGACACCCTCGGGTGCTGTTACCTCAACAACAGGTGCAGCACCTGTCAAAGCATCAGTGTGCAAACCACGCAGACGCTTCAACGGTGTAAAGCGCCAGTCTTCTTCCATACCAGTCAACGCCTTGAAGTCGTTGAGCTTGTAGGACGTCAGGCGGCCAGCGCGTGAGCTGTCCGGGATTCCAACGCCGCCACCGTGGGAGTGGCTCTTAGACGATGCGCCACCTAGAGGGCCTGCCACGGGGGCATTAGCCGCCGGTGCCGAAGCGTCCGCAGATTTGTCCACGTTGATCGGAGAAAGGCTCTCGCCTTCTTCGGTAAAACCGTCAATAAACGGCTGTGCTGAGGGGGCGCCGATGCGCGCCTTTTCTGTAGTGATTTCAGTCATCGCTAACCGACGGATCCTTCCATCTGAAGTTCAATGAGGCGGTTGAGCTCAAGGGCATACTCCATAGGCAGCTCACGAGCGATTGGCTCAATGAATCCACGTACGATCATGGCCATGGCCTCGTCCTCGGGCATACCGCGGGACATCAGGTAGAACAACTGCTCTTCACTGACGCGAGAAACTGTCGCCTCGTGGCCCATAACTACATCGTCTTCGCGAATGTCGATGTAGGGGTAGGTGTCAGAGCGAGAGATGGTGTCCACCAAGAGTGCGTCACAGCGGACGGTGTTTGCTGAGTGCTTGGCACCTTCGCGAACCTGAACCAAACCGCGGTAAGCAGCTCGGCCGCCACCGCGGGCTACCGACTTGGAAACGATCGAGCTCTTGGTATTCGGTGCAATGTGGACCATCTTGGAGCCCGTGTCCTGGTGTTGGCCTTCACCGGCGAATGCGATGGACAGGGTTTCACCCTTGGCGTGCTCGCCTACCAAGTAAACAGCCGGGTACTTCATGGTGACCTTGGAACCGATGTTTCCATCGATCCATTCCATGGTGGCGCCTTCTTCACAGATAGCACGCTTGGTTACCAGGTTGTACACGTTGTTAGACCAGTTCTGGATGGTTGTGTAGCGGACGCGTGCGCCCTTCTTCACAATGATTTCCACCACTGCAGAGTGCAACGAGTCCGAGGTGTAAATCGGAGCCGTGCAACCTTCAATGTAGTGAACGTAAGAGTCCTCATCAGCAATGATGAGCGTGCGTTCGAACTGTCCCATGTTTTCCGTGTTGATACGGAAGTACGCCTGCAGAGGGATGTCTACGTGTACGCCCTTAGGTACGTAGACAAAGGATCCGCCGGACCACACCGCGGTGTTGAGCGAAGCAAACTTGTTATCGCCTACCGGAATGACAGTGCCGAAGTACTCCTGGAAGATCTCCGGGTGTTCCTTCAACGCGGTATCGGTGTCCAAGAAGATAACACCCTGCTGTTCCAGATCTTCGCGAATCTGGTGGTAAACCACTTCAGACTCGTACTGTGCTGCAACACCAGAAACCAAACGGCTACGCTCAGCTTCCGGGATACCCAGCTTCTCGTAGGTGTTCCGGATGTCCTCAGGCAAGTCTTCCCATGTGGCTGCCTGCTTCTCGGTGGAGCGCACAAAGTACTTGATGTTGTCGAAGTCGATGCCGGAAAGGTCCGCACCCCAAGTGGGCATGGGCTTACGGTCGAAGTACTTCAAACCCTTGAGCCGCAGATCGAGCATCCACTGAGGCTCGCTCTTTTTGGACGAGATGTCCTTGACGACTTCGTCGCTAAGTCCACGCCGCGCGTTAGCACCGGCGTCGTTCTTATCGGCCCAGCCGTACTCGTAGGTTCCAATACCGTTTAGTTCGGGATTCTTCTCGAGAATCTCCGAAATCACCGTACCTTCCGCCACTGCTTTCTCTGCTAGTTGGTCCGTCATCACGGCCTTTCTTGCTGATGATTATTTACCTGATTAATCGCCGGAGACTGAAGCAGCACAGCTTGTTGCGCTCCTACGGGCCTTCCGGTGGGTATGTGGGTGGTGCAGACGTGTCCACCACCGGCCAATGTTGAAAGCCGACGAACATCTACACCCACGAGTCTTGCGAACACTTCAGTTTCTTTGTCGCAAAAAATGGGGAACTCAGCGGCCAGTTGCTGCACTGGGCAGTGTCCCTGGCATAGTTGCTCCGCCGCCAAACCGGCCGGCAATGAACCGTTAGCACCGATGCTGGTGGTGGAGGCTACAAAACCGTCGCCGTTAAGTGCTACAGCGAGTGCCTTGGCGCGGTCTCCGACTTCGCTTCCAGCAGCCTCCACGATGGGACGGTACCGCTCTTCCATTGCGGCGAAGCGCTCTTCTGCGAAGGCTTCAACAGCAGCTGGACCAGAGAGCTCGGCAAGGCGCTTGAGCGCAGTGCGGGCAATGTCCAAGTAGTCATCACCCAGGCCTGACTGGCCTTGCTGGCTCAAAACATAGTGGCGTGCGGGGCGCCCGGCTCGTGTGCCAACGCGGGAACGGGCGGAAGTCTTCACTTCAATAACGCCAGCCCTAGACAAGTGGTCTAAGTGGCGGCGAACAGCTGCGGGTGTGAAACCCAAGCGACGGCCAAGTTCGGCCGCGGTCACTGGACCATGTTCAAGAACAGCGATTCTGACCCGGTCTCTGGTCCGCTCCTCGGAGCTGGTGCGGTCCTCAGAGTCAGCTGACTCGGCGCCATATGGAGCGCTGGCTGCTACGCCGGCGCCCGCAGGGGCACTTAATTCAGGATCTACGGCAAGCGCAGATGCGGACTTCTTCACAGAATACACAACACAAGCATGTCCTAATTTAGTCCCGAACTCCAGTAAGGCTTGGCTGTGTAAGCGGTAAGGGGCACCACTACTACATCGCGTAGAATGTTTCTGTGGATTCTGAGGCCCCTCCCGTGCTTATTATCGACTCGCTCATTAAGGACGTTGGCCCGGTTCCCGCCCTCGATTCCAAAATGATGCGCGTGGTCGCTGGCTTGTCTATGCAAGCTCGCGCAGGTGAAGTAACGGCTCTACTTGGCGCCAATGGCGCGGGCAAAACAACCACCCTTGAATGCGCGCAAGGCCTGCAAAAACGTACCGGTGGCAGCATCACTGTTTTGGGACAAGACCCGGACACCGCCGGTGCCGAGCTGCGCGCCCGGATTGGTGTGATGCTCCAGGATGGTGGTCTCCCGCCAGCCGCGCACCCCATTCCACTCTTGCGTCACATCGCCTCGATGTACACCAACCCATGGCCGGTTGAAGATCTTGTAGAACGCCTTGGTATCAACGACTTCGCCCGAAGCAGCGTTCGCAGGCTTTCTGGCGGGCAGAAACAGCGCTTGGCCCTAGCAGCTGCGCTTGTTGGCCGTCCTGAACTGCTGTTCCTTGATGAGCCGAGCGCAGGGCTAGACCCACAATCACGCCAACTAGTTTTTGAACTGATCCGCGAGCTGCGGGATTCCGGCATGGGCATTGTCCTGACCACCCACTTAATGGATGACGCACAACGTCTGGCTGACTACGTGTACATTGTGGATGCTGGCCGGATCGTTGCCGAAGGCACTGTTTCCGAACTGCTCGCTCGTCAAGAAACAGGCCCAGGCTCCAGCACATCCCACCGGAGCTTGGAGTTTGCAGCGCCGCCGGCCATGGACTTCAGCACAGTTACGCGCTCAGACATTGGGCTGCAAGAAACCCGCCCAGGACACTACCTAGTTCGAGGCGAATTAACTCCCGCGGATTTGCTGCGCCTTGCAGAAGCGTGGGCCGCAGCAGGGGTTATGCCTACTTCCATTCGCTTAGACGCACGTGATCTTGAAGACGTGTTCCTCGATATTTCCGGGAAGAAATCATGAGCCTTACTTCGGCACCTCTAGGCACTAGTATCCAGACTCCGGCACCTCTGCCCGTCAGGATTTTGCGCCAAGGACTGTACGAAACCTCAACCATGCTCCGCAATGGTGAGCAATTGGTGCTTGCCGTTGTGATGCCGCTCTTGGCACTCTTCGCCTTGGTATTTACCCCCCTTCTGGACAACGTGGGTGTAGCTCGTGTGGACGTTGCCGTTCCTGGCATCTTGGCTCTGTGTGCGCTATCCACGGCCTTCACCGGGCAAGGAATCGCCACCGGTTTTGACCGGCGTTACGGCGTATTGCGGTTTCTCTCCACCACACCATTAGGCCGCCTTGGCTTAATGTGCGGAAAGATCCTTGCAGTCCTCGCGGTGCTTGCCCTGCAAGTCATCATCATTGGCCTTTGTGGTGCACTGATGGGCTGGCACCCCAACGGTTGGGGCTTGCTGATCGGCATCCCCGTTCTAGTGCTCGGCGCTGCTGCATTCACAGCCCTAGGGCTCTTGGTCGCCGGTACAGTGCGGCCCGAAGCAACACTGGCCATCACCAACCTCCTCTGGATCCTGCTGGGAGCAATGGGCGGAATGATTGTTCCCGGCAGCCATCTGCCTGGCCTACTCGGCGCAATGGTGCCATTTTTACCCTCCGGCGCTTTGGGCGACGCCTTGCGTGACGCACTTTTGCACGGTTCCCTCAACGCCGGCGCCGTCGTCGTACTGCTCCTCTGGACAGTCGGCGCTGGAATCGCGGCAGCCAAATGGTTCAAATGGAACTAGACATTATGTGACCTTCGGAATTTCCCAGCTCAGTTCATCAGCGGTACGAAAAACTAGAAGTACAGGTGACCATCATTTCTCCCCAGCCCACCCTCGGTCAGAAGATTTCCTCAAGACTGCCTCGTGAAGTGAACACCACGGTGCGCCGGCTTTCGGTGTTGTCCTTGATTGGGCAAACCGTACTCATTGGCACTGGTGGTGCTGTGCGTCTGACGTCATCCGGTCTTGGTTGCCCCACCTGGCCACGATGCACCGACGGTTCGCTTGTAAACACCCCAGAAATGGGTATTCACGGTGTTATCGAATTCGGCAACCGGACACTCACCTTTGTGTTGGCACTCATTGCCGGGCTCATGCTTGTTTATTTATGGAATCTCCGCAAAGAACGCAAAGACCTGTTTTTGCTGGCCGTTGGACTGCTGGCCAGCATCCCTGCCCAAGCGATCATTGGCGGTATCACTGTCCTCACTGGTTTAAACCCGTGGATCGTCGGGCTGCACTTTTTGGTCTCCATGGCCTTAGTAGTATTCGCAACGCTGCTGGTCAACCGCACTTACGGTAGAACCGGACAGGCAATGAATCGCAGACTCACGGCTGTCCCAGCAGTCATGGCACCGTTGATGCGAGTAGTGGCGGGATTCTCGGCGCTTGCGGTGATCCTCGGTGTTGTTGTTACGGGTGCCGGCCCGCACGCTGGTGACGCGAATGCGCCACGCAACGGCCTGGACTGGGACCTGGTGAGCCACTTCCACGCAGTTCCTGCATATGTGATCACCGCTGGAACACTTTTTGCCTTGTATGTGGTGCTCCGCCGTGGGATTCGCGGAGAGTTCCGCACCTCGGTGTTGATGCTTCTTGTGGTCACCGTTCTTCAGGCTGTTATCGGATTCACGCAGTACTTCAATGGGATTCCGGCGTTATTGGTGGGTATACACATGGTGTGCGCAGCGCTGCTGATGGCTGCAGCGACCAATGCCGCCGACTTAGCCCGCCATAGCCCGAAGAGCTAAAGTCTCCCGATGCGAAAAAGACTTTGGGTCCCCAGCCAGTGGCTGGGGACCCAAAGTCTTTTTGTTGTTCTTAGTACGGCGCGTGTACTGGAACGTCAGGTTGCTCTTGACTTGCTGGTCTGCCGGTACAGTCCGGCTAGTGGGAGACTATTGCTGAACCAATAAAGGGATCCACAGCGAGTGCAATAAACAGCAAGGTCAAGTAACTAATGGAACCGTGGAAGACCTTCATAGCCTTCTTGTTCTCGATATCTTCACGCTGTGCACGGGCGTAGAGCGCATGCGACTCGTACAAGAACCAGGCGCCGGCACCAAGCGCCACGATCGTGTAAACCCAACCCGCCCCACCTACCGGGATCATCAAGAGCGAGCAAGCCACCATGGCCCACGCGTAGAGAACCACCTGAACGGACACAACCTTTGCCCCGGCAATGGCGCCCAGCATGGGAACCTGAGCGTTGCGGTAGTCCTCGCCGTAACGCATGGACAGCGGCCAGTAGTGCGGCGGGGTCCAGAGAAAAATCACCATAAACAGTACGAAGGCGGGCCATTCCACGGTGTTGGTGACGGCAGCCCAAGCGATCAAAACTGGGAAACAACCCGCGGCGCCGCCCCACACAATGTTTTGGGCTGTGCGGCGCTTAAGAATCAGCGTGTAGATGACTACGTAGAAGAAGATAGCTGCTACGCCCAGAAGCGCGGCGAGCGGGTTGGCCCCGAACCAGAGGATGGCGATAGCTGCTATGCCCAGCGCCCAAGAGAAAATGAGGGCCTCGCGAGGCGTGACTTCGCCGGTGACCAACGGCCGGTTTTCTGTGCGGTGCATCAACTTGTCAATGTCGCGGTCAATGTAGCAATTGAATGCTCCGGCGCTGCCAGCAGCAAATGCCCCACCAACAAGGGTTGCCAAAATGAGCCCAATCGAGGGGAAGCCTCGCTGTGCATAAATCATGGTCGGCAAGGTACTAACCAGCAGTAACTCAATAACCCGGGGCTTGGTGAGCGCAAAATACGCGCGGACCTTTCGTCCCACAGACATTCCAGCAGAGACAGGGGCGACGCCGGCAGGCGTCTTAGTGGCACTCACTGTGGTTCTCACTCAGTTCTATGTCAAGAGGTTGGCGGCGCAGACCGCAGCCTTAAATATCATACCGCGCGCACTCTTGGGGGAAAGATTTCAAAACCTCACAGTCCCTGTTTGAAAGTGGTGAGATCTTTGGAATATCGCCGATAGTGAACGTTTCACCAGCACTTTTTACTTCATACTGGCGAATTTTCGTCCAACTGCTGGAATACACGATGTGCGCTTCTAATGTGTAGGGCTAAGCTGAATTGCAGAACAGCAGGCGGCATCCTATTCGACTCGCGAGTTGAAGGTTCTGGTGCCCGCCCTGGTCAACGATCAACGATTCAATGGTGAACGGCTGTCACGCGCCCAAAGCGGGACGCAGTGCCGAGTTCATACCTCGGTGTAGCGAGAATGTGGCAGTCCGTCAGCACAGAGAGGGGCTCGGTTTACGTGCCACACATGCAAGAGCAGGAATTGAACTGGACAGATCTGGACCAGCGCGCGGTTGACACCGTTCGCGTTCTGGCCGCGGACGCGGTTGAAAAGGTTGGCAACGGCCACCCAGGTACCGCAATGAGCTTGGCCCCGGCCGCTTACCTGCTGTTCCAGAAGTTCATGCGCCACGATCCTAAGAACCCGGATTGGTTGGGCCGTGACCGCTTTATCCTCTCCCCCGGTCACACGTCACTGACGCTCTACATTCAGCTTTTCCTCTCCGGATACGGTTTGGAGCTCAAGGACCTTGAAGCACTGCGTACTTGGGGCTCATTGACCCCCGGACACCCCGAATACAAGCACACTGCAGGTGTAGAGATCACCACCGGTCCCTTGGGCCAAGGCTTGGCTTCCTCGGTTGGGTTCGCATACTCGCAGCGCCGTATGCGCGGCCTCTACGACGCAGACGCAGCTGAAGGAACCAGCCCCTTTGATCACACCATCTGGGTTATCGCCTCTGACGGAGACCTTCAGGAAGGCGTCACCTCTGAAGCCTCCTCGCTCGCTGGTCACCAGCAATTGGGCAACCTCGTAGTGATCTACGACGAGAACCACATCTCGATCGAAGACGACACTGACATTGCCTTCACCGAAGACGTACTCAAGCGCTACGAAGCCTACGGCTGGCACACTCAGCGCGTGGACTGGACCCGCACCGGAGAGTACGTCGAAGACGTTCAGGAATTGCACGCCGCTCTCGCCGCAGCAAAGGCTGAGACCACTAAGCCGTCCATCATCTCCCTGCGCACCATCATCGGCTGGCCTGCACCGAAGAAGCAGAACACCGGCAAGATTCACGGTTCGGCACTTGGTGCTGACGAAGTAGCCGGGCTGAAGAAGGTTCTTGGCTTTGACCCGGAAAAGTCCTTCGAGGTTGACCCGGCAGTCCTGGACCACACCCGTCAGGCAATCGCCCGCGGTGCGGAACAGCACGCCGAATGGGACAAGTCCTTCGAAGCATGGAAGAGCTCCAACCCTGAAGGTGCCGCACTGCTTGAGCGCACCAAGGCCCACGAGCTCCCTGCCGAACTCGATGCCGCTTTGCCGGTCTTCGAAGCTGGCAAGGAAGTTTCCACTCGTGCCGCGTCCGGTAAGGTCCTGAACGCCATCGGCCCGGTACTCCCCGAGCTTTGGGGCGGTTCCGCTGACCTTGCAGAGTCCAACAACACCACCATTGAAGGATCAGCCTCCTTCATTCCGGTGTCCCGTCAGACGGATGCATGGTCCGGTAACCCGTACGGCCGTGTGCTGCACTTTGGTATTCGCGAGCACGCAGCAGCTTCCATCGTCAACGGCATCAGCTTGCACGGTGACACTCGCGCGTTCTCTGGCACCTTCTTGATCTTCTCTGACTACCAGCGCCCGGCTATCCGCCTCGGCGCGTTGATGGGGATCGGATCCCTGTACGTATGGACCCACGACTCCATCGGTTTGGGTGAAGACGGACCCACACACCAGCCGGTAGAACAGTTGGCGTCGCTGCGCGCAATCCCAGGTCTCGACGTCGTCCGTCCGGGTGATGCCAACGAGGTTTCGGTAGCGTGGAAGACCATGCTGGAGAACCACTCCAACCCTGCTGGCATCGTCTTGACGCGTCAGAACATCCCCACGTATGCACGTGGTGAAGGTGTTGCCGACGGCGAGACCTTCGGGTCCGCAGCCGGAACCGCAAAGGGAGCTTACGTTCTTGCCGAGGCAACTCGCGACGGCGCGAACGTCACCCCTGACGTCATCCTTTTGGGTACCGGTTCTGAAGTGCAGCTTGCCGTACAGGCTCGCGAAGCATTGGCTTCTGAAGGTATTGCAGCCCGTGTTGTTTCAGTTCCGTGTGTTGAGTGGTTCCAGAAGCAGGACGAGGCTTACCGCGAGTCGGTATTGCCCGCAGCAGTGCGTGCCCGCGTCTCGGTAGAGGCCGGACTGGCATTGGGCTGGAAGGAATTTGTAGGCGACGCTGGACGTTCCATTTCTCTGGAGCACTTCGGTGCTTCGGCGGACTACAAGCGACTCTTCCAAGAGTTTGGTATCACGGCTGAAGCCGTTGCTGCCGCCGCTAAAGACTCCATCGCCGCAGCCAACGCGTAATTCGCCACGAGATTTACAGCAGATAAAGAGGAGAAAAATGACTAGCACTCCAACCCAGCAGCTTTCTGACGCCGGGGTTTCAATTTGGCTCGACGACCTTTCCCGCCAGCGCCTGACCTCCGGCAGCTTGAAGAAACTCATCGAGGAAAAGAACGTCGTTGGTGTGACCACCAACCCGAGCATTTTCCAGGCTGCCATCAGCAAGGGCGAAGACTACGCAACTCAGATCACTGAGCTTGCCAAGGCTGGCGCCGACGTCGAGAAGGCGATTTTCGAAATTACGACGGCGGATGTCGCCGAGGCTTGTGAGCTCTTCGCCCCGATCTACTCGGCTACCGACGGTGTTGACGGCCGCGTGTCCATCGAAGTTGATCCGCGCAAGGCGTGGGACACCGCTGGCACCATCAAGGAAGCCAAGGAATTGTTCGAGAAGGTTGGTCAGGAAAACGTCCTGATCAAGATTCCGGCAACCCTCGAAGGCCTCGAAGCCATCACGGCTACTTTGGCGGAGGGCATCAGCGTGAACGTGACATTGATCTTCTCGCTCGAACGCTACCGTGCAGTTATCAACGCTTTCCAGCTTGGTTTGGAGCAGGCAAAGGAAAACGGTAAGGACCTGAGCAAAATTCACTCGGTCGCTTCGTTCTTTGTTTCTCGCGTTGACACCGAGATCGACAAGCGTCTCGATGCACTGGGCACCCCTGCAGCACTTGCTCTCAAGGGCAAGGCCGGCGTTGCTAATGCTCGCTTGGCTTACCAGGTTTACCAGGAGCTCTTCGCAACCGAGCGTTGGAGCGTTTTGGCCAACGCTGGCGCACGCGAACAGCGTCCGCTGTGGGCATCCACCGGTGTGAAGGATCCGGCTTACCCGGACACCTTGTACGTCACGGAACTTGTTGCAGCAGGTGTTGTAAACACCATGCCGGAAAAGACCTTGGACGCTACTTTTGATCACGCAGCCGTCACTGGCGACACGATCACTCGCGGCTACGACGACGCCAACGCTACGTTGAATGCTCTTGAAGAGTTGGGCATTTCTTACAACGAGGTTGTGGCTTTGCTAGAGACCGAGGGCTTGGACAAGTTTGTGGCCAGCTGGAAGGAACTGCTGGCCGACGTTGATTCGGTCCTAGCAGACGCACGGAAGGACGCTTAAGCATCATGAGCACAATCAGCTACGACGCCGCCGGCGCCGCTCTCGACGCGAAGAACCAACACGTACCAACCTTGGTTCAGGAAAAGATCGCAAGCAAGATTTTTGCTAAGGACGCCACCCTGTGGGGTCAAGATGCAGAATCAGAATCCGCCAAGCGACTGGGGTGGGTTGAAGCGCCTACCATTTCGGCCGCGCTGGTTCCCGAGATTTTGGCATTGCGCAGCGAGTTCGCTGCCGAGGGCGTCAACCATTTCGTGTTGTGCGGAATGGGTGGTTCGTCTTTGGCGCCCGAGGTAATGACGGCAACGGCCGGCGTCGCGCTGACTGTTCTTGATAGCACTGACCCGGAACAGGTCCAGGCGGCTATCCGCGACCGGCTTCAGAGCACCGCAATCGTGGTCTCATCGAAGTCTGGTTCAACGCTAGAAACCGATTCTCAGCGCAGGATTTTTGAGCAGGAATTCACCAAGGCTGGCATTGACGCGAAGTCTCGCGTTGTCGTGGTCACCGATCCCGGGTCTCCACTCGATGAGACTTCGCGGGCGGCTGGGTACCGTAAGGTATTCAACGCCGATCCCAACGTGGGTGGCCGATACTCGGCCCTGACCGCTTTTGGTCTGGTTCCCTCGGGCCTTGCTGGCGTTGATATCCAAGCGTTCCTTGACGAGGCAGAAGAAGCCGCGCAAGCTTTGCGGCAAGACTCTGCTGACAACGTTGGTTTGGCATTGGGTGCGGCTCTGGGTGGCACAAGCCCACTGCGCGACAAGATCGTGATCGTTGACAACGGTTCTGGAATTGTGGGCTTTGCCGATTGGGCAGAACAGTTGATTGCAGAATCAACCGGTAAGAGCGGCACAGGTCTGTTGCCTGTTGTTGCCGACGCATCCTCACCCGAACTGACATCTGGTGCAGGGGACGTTCTGGTAGCTCACTTGGTGGCTTCCGACTCTGAGCTCACGCTGACCGGTAACGAAGTCGCCATCGCTGGCGGCCTTCCTACCCAGATGATGGTGTGGGAATTCGCTACTGCTGTTGCTGGCCGGCTTTTGGGGATCAACCCCTTTGACCAGCCAGATGTCGAAGCAGCGAAGGCTGCAGCCCGCGGTTTGCTTGATGCACAGCCTGAGCCAGTTGCCGCTAACTTTGTGGATGGGGCCATTGAGGTTCGTGGAGGTGACTGGTTGGGTGAGTCCAGCACGGTTGCCCAAGCACTTGAAGCTACCTTAGGCCAGCTCGATGCCAATGGTTACTTGAGCGTCCAGGCCTACCTTGACCGAATTGCCTACCCGCAGCTGTCCGAGGTGCGCAATACGCTCGCAGCCACCACCGGACGTCCTGTGACGTTTGGCTGGGGCCCGCGTTTCTTGCACTCCACAGGTCAGTTCCACAAGGGTGGTCCCGCGATCGGTGTCTTTGTTCAAATCACAGCAGAGTCAACTGAGGACCTAGCTATTCCGGAGCGTCCGTTCACCTTTGGAGAGCTGATCTCCGCACAGGCTGCTGGCGATGCACAGGTTCTGGCCGACCACGGCCGCCCCGTGCTGCGTTTGCACTTGCGTGACCGTGCCGCCGGTGTACAGCAATTGCTGGACATCGTTGCAGCACTGGATTCATCTAAGTAATTTCTAGGGGCCGTCCCGGTGGGGCGGCCCCTCCCCTAATTAGTAAGGCTCCCAACACGTTATGCCACTCTCGGAGAACGGCAAGTGGTTCGGGGGTTCAGCGGCACGCAATCCATTGCGCGATCCGCGGGACCGTCGTCTCAACCGCATTGCCGGACCATCGTCCCTCGTCCTTTTCGGCGTTACCGGTGACCTAGCTCGTAAGAAGCTAATGCCGGCTGTTTATGATCTTGCCAATCGTGGTTTGTTGCCGCCCAGCTTTGCGTTGGTTGGTTTTGCGCGCAGGCAGTGGGAGAACGAGGATTTTGCCGCCGAAGTTAAAGAATCGGTGATGGCGCACTCGCGCACACCCTTTGACGAAACGGTGTGGGCACAGTTGTCTGAAGGTATTCGTTTTGTCCAGGGGGAATTCGATGACGACGAGGCTTTTGAACGCCTCAAGGACACCATCGCAGAACTCGACGAACAGCGCGGTACTCGCGGTAACCATGCGTTCTATCTCTCCATCCCGCCCAAGGCTTTTGAACTCGTGTGCAAGCAGTTGTCTGCACATGGTCTGGCCGCTGCAGAAGACGGCAAATGGCGCCGCGTTGTGATCGAGAAGCCTTTTGGCCACGATCTTGTATCTGCCCGGGCTTTGAACGACATTGTTGAGTCAGTGTTCCCGCCGGACTCGGTGTTCCGCATTGACCACTACTTGGGCAAGGAAACCGTTCAGAACATCCTCGCCTTGCGTTTTGCCAACCAGCTTTTTGAGCCGTTGTGGAACGCAAACTACGTTGATCACGTCCAAATCACCATGGCCGAAGACATTGGCACCGGTGGCCGGGCCGGATATTACGACGGCGTGGGTGCTGCCCGTGACGTCATTCAGAACCACTTGCTACAGCTTTTGGCCCTGACAGCCATGGAAGAACCCATCTCCTTTAACGCCGAAGACCTTCGCGCTGAAAAGGAAAAGGTACTCGCAGCTGTTAAGTTGCCTGAGGACTTGTCTCAGCACTCCGCACGCGGCCAGTTCGCCGGTGGCTTGCAGGGTGGGGAAGAAGTGCTTGGTTACCTTCAAGAAGAGGGTATCCCTGCTGACTCCACAACTGAGACCTTCGCTGCTATCCGTTTGGATATCAACACTCGCCGTTGGAACGGTGTGCCCTTCTACTTGCGTGCCGGCAAGCGTTTGGGCCGCCGCGTGACAGAAATCGCCGTTGTCTTTAAGCGTGCGCCTAACCTGCTGTTCCGTGACCACGGTGAAGACGATTTCGGTCAGAATGCCGTAGTGATTCGTGTGCAGCCTGACGAAGGTGCCACGATTCGTTTCGGTTCCAAGGTGCCGGGTACTCAGATGGAAGTCCGCGATGTCACCATGGACTTCGGCTACGGGCACTCCTTTACCGAATCCAGCCCGGAAGCTTACGAACGTCTGATTCTGGACGTTCTTTTGGGAGAGCCGCCGCTGTTCCCGCGTCACCAAGAAGTGGAATTGTCCTGGAAGATTTTGGACCCGTTTGAGGACTACTGGGCCAGCTTGGGTATTCAGCCTGAGCCTTACGCACCCGGCAGCTGGGGACCTGCCTCTGCTGATGAATTGTTGGCTCGCGATGGACGGAGCTGGAGAAGGCCATGATTGTAGATCTACCAAATACCACCACATCAAAAATCTCAAAGAAAATCATGTCCTTGCGCGAGCAAGGCGGCGTGATCGCTTTGGGTCGAGTAATGACCCTTGTGGTCATTACAAAGTCTGGGCTTGAAGAAGAAGCCATTGAAGCCGCCAACGACGCGAGCCGGGAACACCCTTGCCGCATCATTGTGATGGCTGACGCTGGTGCTGAAGCCGAGGACCGTCTTGATGCTCAGATCCGGGTTGGCGGTGACGCTGGTGCCTCTGAGGTGATTGTGTTGCGCGGCTACGGACGTCTGTCCCGCGAAAGCGAGTCTTTGGTTGCGGCCCTGTTACTGCCCGACGCACCGATTGTGGCCTGGTGGCCGCACGGAGCTCCGAAGAACGCAGGTGCAACGTCCATTGGGCGTATTGCCCATCGCCGCATAACCGACTCGGCCAATGAGCCCGAGCCGTTAGCAGCTTTGAGCAACATTTCTGAGACCTACCGTGCAGGTGACACAGACCTTGCCTGGACTCGTCTAACCAACTGGCGCATTCAGCTTGCAGCGGTTCTGGATCAAGTTGAAGAATCGCCCATCACTGCGATTACCGTTGAGGGTGCAAGCGATTCGCCCAGCACATTGTTGTTGGCTGCATGGTTGACGCTTGCGCTGAATGCACCGGTCACGATTGTGGCTGATCCTGCTGGTACAGGAATTCGGCGTGTACGTTTGAGTCGACCTGCCGGTGACGTACAGTTGTTCCGACCGGGTCTCAACGTTGCAGAACTGAGCCAGCCGGGCCAAGCCGTTCAGCGTATTTCGCTGCCGCGCCGAAGCCTGCGTGACTGTTTGGCAGAAGAACTGCGACGCCTGGACCCGGATGAAGTGTTCGGTGAGGTGATCACTTTGGGATTGCCACGGACTAACCAGAGGAGTGTCAAACCGAGTGAGCGTTGAGCCAAGAGTAAGTATTCATCCAAATTCCACAGTGCTGATGGCAGCAATCGCTGCACGTCTGATCACTAAACTGGTTGATGTCCAGGACAAATACGGTGAAGCTACTGTTGTCCTCACTGGTGGCACCGTGGGAATCGGCACCTTGCGTGCCGTGGCTGAATCGTCGGCAAGGCCGGCTGTGGACTGGTCAAAGGTCAATTTCTGGTGGGGCGACGAGCGTTTTGTGGCAGCTGACTCAGCTGACCGTAACGCTCGCCAAGCTCGTGAGGCTTTGCTGTCTCACATCGGTGTTGATGAGGCTCGTGTATTTGAACCTGGCTCAAGTGACGACTTTGACACAGCAGATGAAGCTGCAGCCGACTACTCAAGGCGTTTGGCCGAGGCCGCTGCTGCCGAGCATGCGCGTGACTACTCCGATGACCGTCCGGACGAGCCCGGCACGCTCCCCCGTTTTGACGTGCTGTTACTTGGTGTGGGGCCTGACGCCCACGTTGCTTCGTTGTTCCCTGAGATGGCGGGTATTCGCGAACGCGAGCGGACTGTTGTTGGGGTGGAGAATTCTCCCAAGCCCCCTGCTGGCCGTATTTCGTTGACCTTGCCGGCGATCAACAACGCACAGAACGTGTGGATGGTTGTAGCCGGTGAAGACAAGGCTGGAGCTGTTGGTTTAGCTCTTGCTGGCGCCAATCCATTCCAAGTACCAGCCGCTGGTCCCCGGGGCCATGCTCAGACTCTGTGGCTTATTGACGAAGCTGCTGCAGCTAAGGTGCCTGCTGCTCTTGTAAAAAAGGAACCATCGCACCACTAGAATGTTGTGAAAATAAAAGGGCGGTTGCCGGATGTTATCCGGCAACCGCCCTTTTAGTTTTGTCTAAATTTAGGCACCGTTGCCGTTGAAGCGCATCAGCAGACCGAGCCCTACGATGACTACGCCCCACGTAACACCCAAAACCACTGTAAAGCGGTTCAGGTTTTTCTCAGCAACGCCGGAAGAGCTCAGACCAGAGGACATACCGCCACCGAACATGTCCGACAAGCCACCACCGCGGCCTTTGTGAAGCAGGATGAGCAAGGTCAAGAGCAAGCTTGTGATGCCGAGCAAGATCTGAAGAATGATTTGAAGAACGTCCACGACGGCCTTTCAGCAGGAGTTGGGAACGGAAACCGTGCGTGAGACCTAGTTGGTCTGAACGTGGCTCTCGAACCTGACAATGTTAGCAAACTCAGCAGCATCGAGGCTCGCTCCGCCGACCAACACACCGTCAACATCCTCACCGCTGAGAATTGCGGCAACATTATTGGCCTTTACCGAACCACCGTAGAGCAGACGAGTCTTGGCGGCAACGTCTTCACCGAACAAGGTAGCCAACTCTGCACGGAGGGCTATGCACATTTCCTGAGCGTCCTCCGGGCCTGCAACCTCGCCAGTGCCGATAGCCCATACGGGCTCATAAGCCACAACGAGTTCACTCGCTTGCTCCGGGGTCAGCCCGTCAACGCCACCACGCAATTGTGCCAAGGTGTGTTCCACGTGAGTCCCTGCTTGGCGAATTTCCAAACCTTCACCAACGCACAGGACAGGAGTTACTTCATGGCGGAAGGCTGCCTTGACCTTGGCGTTGCACGTGGCATCGTCCTCGGCGTGAATGGTGCGTCGCTCACTGTGTCCTACCAGGACGTAGGAGCAACCGAGCTTTGACAAGAACTGACCGGAGATGTCACCGGTGTAGGCTCCTGAGTCCTCCGGGGAGAGGTCTTGGCCACCGTAAACAACCTTGAGCTCATCGCCCTGAACCAGGGTCTGTACTCCGCGCAGGTCAGTGAACGGCGGGAACACAGCAACTTCTGCACGGGAGTAATCGTGCTTGGCGTCGGACAGGGTCCAAGCCAACTTCTGCAACAAGGTGATGCCCTGGACGTGGTCCATGTTCATCTTCCAGTTGCCTGCGATCAGGGGCGTACGGTCAAAGTTACCGTTGGTGGACTTGGTCACTGCATCTCCATTACTGGGAATTGAACTGTGCGAATCAAGCTGTACAAAGCAGCCTGGGAAAATATATGAGTGGCCGCTTGGGCCACGTGGTTCAAGCGCTGCGCCGGAAAGCACTGGTGCTTCCCGGCGCAATGCCTAGAACCTGTGTGGACCGGGCCGGCTTTATCGGTCCAACACCACCGCTAGCGGTCCAGTACCGTCAGCCCTGGCAATTCCTTGCCTTCAAGGTACTCAAGACTTGCTCCACCACCGGTAGAGATGTGTCCGAACTGGCCGTCTTCAAACCCAAGGGTTCGAACTGCAGCAGCTGAATCGCCACCACCAACAACGGTGAAACCGCCCTTGGCGCTAAGTTCAGTCAGTGCCTGAGCAACGGCTTTGGTACCGCCAGCAAATGCTTCAAACTCGAACACACCCATGGGTCCGTTCCAGAACACCGTTTTGGCTTCACCAATCTGGCGAGCGAACTCGGCGGCAGACTGGGGACCGATGTCCAAGCCAATGCCCTTTGCCCCGAAGGAGCTGGACTCAATGGCGTCAGCGGCAACGGTCTCGTGGTCAGCGTCGGCAGCGAAGCCGGAAGCCACAATCACGTCAGTGGGAACCACAAACCGGCTTCCAGCAGCTTCGGCTCGCTTGAGGTATTCCTGGACCACTGGGATCTGGTCTTCTTCGAGCAGGCTAGAAGCAACCTTGTGACCGGATGCTGCCAAGAACGTAAAGAGCATGCCGCCACCGATAAGCAAGGTGTCCGCCTTGCCCAAGAGGTTGTCGATTACAGCAAGTTTGTCTGACACCTTTGAACCGCCCAGAACAACGACGTAGGGCCGCTCAGAGTCTTGGGTCAAACGCTTCAGAACATCTACCTCGGTCTTGACCAAGTCACCCTGGTAAGAGGGCAAAAGTGTTGCGACGTCGTAGACGCTAGCGTGCTTGCGGTGCACAGCGCCGAATGCGTCATCAACAAAGGCGCCGTTATCACCGGTCAGCGCACGGAGCTCGCCTGCGAAGGCGAGGCGATCGGCGTCGTCCTTGCTGGTTTCACGTGCATCAAATCGGACATTCTCGAGAACTAGCGCTTCACCGTCAGCTAAAGCAGCGGCGCCGGACTTAGCCGACTCCCCTACCGTGTCAGCAGCTAGAGAAACTGGGAAGCTTGCCAGCTCGGCCAGTCGATCCGCTGCAGGCTTGAGCGAGTACTTCTCCTCAGGGGCGCCCTTGGGGCGGCCCAAGTGAGCCGTAATCAAAACACGTGCGCCGGCGTCCGTGAGCTTCTGCAGTACCGGCAGAGAGGCCTTGATGCGGCCATCGTCAGTCACTGTAGAGCCGTCGAGCGGCACATTCAGGTCACTTCTGACCAGAATGTACCGCCCGCGGACACCTTCAGCGATGAGTTCGTTGAGGGTGTGAAATGTCATGAATCTACCCTAGCCCAGCTTGGATGCTACGAGCTCCGTGAGGTCAACGAGGCGGTTGGAGTAGCCCCACTCGTTGTCGTACCAGGAAACAACCTTAACCTGGTTGCCGATGACCTTGGTGAGGCCAGCGTCGAAGATCGAGGAAGCCGGGTCCGTAACGATGTCCGAGGAAACAATCGGGTCCTCGGTGTAGGTCAGGATGCCCTTGAGCTCAGCGGTCTCCGAAGCTGCCTTGATTGCTGCGTTTACTTCCTCGACCGTGACTTCGCGAGAAAGGGTTGCCGTCAGGTCAGTTGCAGAACCGGTGGGGACGGGAACGCGAATGGCGAAACCATCAAGCTTGCCCTTGAGCTCCGGAAGAACCAGACCAATAGCCTTGGCCGCACCAGTGGAGGTGGGAACCATGTTGATGGCTGCGGCGCGTGCACGGCGCAGGTCCTTATGCGGGCCATCCTGGAGGTTCTGATCGGCGGTGTAGGCGTGGATTGTGGTCATCAGACCACGTTCGATGCCAAATGCGTCATTGAGTGCCTTGGCCAACGGGCCCAGGCAGTTGGTGGTGCAAGAAGCGTTGGAAATGATGTTGTGAGCGGCGTTGTCGTACAGGCCGTCGTTAACACCCATCACGATGGTGATGTCCTCATCGCTGGCCGGAGCCGAGATCAGGACCTTCTTTGCGCCAGCGTTGATGTGCTTCTGAGCGTCAGCAGCCTTGGTGAAGAAGCCAGTGGACTCAACCACGATGTCTACACCCAGCTCGCCCCAAGGCAAGTTTGCGGGATCGCGCTCTGCCAAGACCTTGATGGTCTTGCCGTCTACAACAAGTGCACCATCCTTAACCTCAACGGTGGCAGCCAAGCGACCGGTTACGGAGTCGTACTTGAGCAAGTGAGCTAAAGTCTCGGGATCGGTAAGGTCATTCACCGCCACGATTTCGATGTCAGCGCCCTGCGCCAGTGCCGCGCGGAAGTAGTTGCGGCCGATGCGGCCGAAGCCGTTAATACCAATACGGGTCGTCACTTTTGAATCTCCTCGGTGCTATACAGCACGCCTAGATGAGTCGGAATATGGCGTCCGACTTACAGATCCCGCACGCCATTGGGCAGAGATTATTACCGTTCTGGAATTCAGCCAGCCACATTCTGAAGGCCTGCTGTCTTCCGTGATCCATCTTACGTTCAAGAACGCCTGCCCCGGCAAGTGCCGGGGCAGGCGTTTCAAAAATTGGGCTTCAATGACTCTTAGTGTGACGAATGTTACGTTGCCGTTTCGTCCAAATCACCGGTGCCCTTGGTGCTACAGGACGATGAGGCCCGTTGCGTTGTTGCGTGCAGCGTCGAAGCGCTTTGCCACATCGGCCCAGTTGGCGATGTTCCAGAATGCCTTGACGTAGTCAGCCTTGACGTTGACGTAGTCCAAGTAGAAGGCGTGCTCCCACATGTCCAACATCAGCAGCGGGGTGGTGCCAACGGCAACATTGCCCTGCTGATCGTAGAGCTGCTCGATGACCAGGTTGCCGCCGATTGGCTCGTAAGCCAAGAATGCCCAGCCGGAACCCTGCAGGCCAAGGGCTGCTGCGGTGAACTGTGCGCGGAAAGCATCGAAGGAGCCGAAAGCATCGTCGATGGCAGCTGCGAGCTCACCCTCAGGCTTGTCGCCACCATCCGGGGAGATGTTGTTCCAGAAAACGGAGTGGTTGATGTGACCACCGGTGTGGAAAGCAAGGTCCTTGGAAAGGCGGTTGATGTTCGCGAAGTCGTTCTTCTCGCGAGCCTCAGCCAACTGTGCCAGTGCATTGTTTGCGCCAGTTACATACGCCTGGTGGTGCTTGCTGTGGTGCAGTTCCATAATGCGAGCCGAGATGTTCGGCTCCAAAGCTGCATAATCGTAGGTGAGTTCTGGCAGTACGTATTCAGTCACGTAATCCTCCAATGTCTGGGACCATCGGGTCCTATTGATAACTCTCGGATTGTTCATCCACCAGCTCTCACCAGCGGAAACCTTTGTGGTGCCATCGCCATCGCATTCTCAACGCGATTTCACCAACTAATTCTCATAACCAGTAGTAGGCCTTGGTTATTTCCTTACCCTTTGATCCTAGGCACAAAGTTATTCATCTAGCATGTCTGCCGTCACACTTGCTTCGGTGCTCGGGATTCCCATATCAGCGGCGCGCTTGTCTGCCATCGCCAAAAGGCGCCGGATCCGGCCTGCGATAGCGTCCTTGGTCATGGGCGGGTCAGCAAGTCTGCCTAGTTCATCTAAGCTCGCTTGCTTGTGAGCCACCCGTAAGGCACCTGCATATTTCAGGTGATCAGGCACGTCGTCTCCCAGGATTTCTAGAGCACGTTCCACGCGGGCACCTGCCGCCACCGCTGCCTGAGCCGAGCGCCGAAGGTTTGCGTCGTCAAAATTAGCCAGCCGGTTTGCCGTTGCGCGAACTTCCTTGCGCATACGGCGCTCTTCCCAGACCATCAGTGCATCGTGTGCGCCCATTCGCACCAGGAGTGCAGCAATGGTGTCGCCGTCCCTGATCACTACCCGGTCCACACCGCGAACCTCGCGAGCCTTGGCCGCAATGTCTAGCCGGCGGGCGGCTCCTACAAGAGCCAGCGCCGCTTCCGGGCCGGGGCACGTTACTTCAAGGGCTGAAGAACGGCCAGGTTCTGTGAGCGATCCGTGCGCCAAAAACGCACCCCGCCACACTGCTTCAGCGTCTGCTGCGGAACCATTAACCACCACGGATGGCAGGCCACGGACGGGGCGGCCTCGCGAATCCAGCAATCCCGTCTGGCGGGCAAGAGCTTCGCCGTCGCGCACTACCCGGACCACGTAACGGTTGCCTCTGCGCAGGGCACCGCCGGAAACCACAATGATCTCGCTTTGGTGACCGTACACTTCGGCGATTGCCGCCCGTAGACGCCGGGCGGTGGACGCTAGATCCACTTCAGCCTCAATAACAATCCGGCCGGAGATGATATGCAGTCCCCCGGCAAAGCGGAGCATTGCCGAAACTTCAGCCTTACGTACCGAAGACTTCTTGACGTCGAGGCGGGACAGTTCTTCCTTGACGGATGCTGTTAATGCCATGGCATATTCCTAACTGTTCCCAAAGATGTCGTGATAGGCGGCGGCCAATCGCAATGGATCGTGCACAGGCCGCCCGTGCGAGCCACCTACTTTACCGAAGACCACCTCTGCCCCGAGCATTGCTGCCACTGCCTCAAAGTCTCCGCGGTCGCTCACGGCATTGGGATCGGCCAGAATCACGTCAAAACTCAGCTCGGGTGCATAGCGCTGAATAACCCGCAAGTGATCAGTCGCATTCATGCCTGAGGTTTCTTTGGTGTCCACGGCCAAATTCATGGTTAAGCAACGGCGAGCCGGGGTGTCAGCAAGAGCTTGGCGCATTTCTGGGAGCAAAAGGTGAGGCAACACTGAGGTGTACCAGGACCCCGGCCCGAGAACTACCCAGTCAGCTAGCTCAATAGCGCTGAGCGCCTCGTTACAGGCTGGTGCTGCTTCTGGAACGAGCCGCACATTTTCCAAGCGGCCAGCAACAGCGCACTTGGCCTGACCAACGATCGTGGTGAGGGTTTCGGTACCGTCCTCGGATGCCCTGAGGATGTCGCCCTCGATCGTCAGCGGCACACTGGCCATCGGCAGTACTTGTCCTCGGGCACCCAGGAGGGCGCCAGCCCATTTGAGGCCAGCAACTGTGTCACCGAGCAGTTCCCAGAGGGTAACAATGAGCAAGTTGCCCATAGCGTGGTTGTCCAGAGAACTAGGGACGCCGTTTTTGGTTGCGAATCGGTGTTGCATCACGTCGCGCCAAGTCCGGCCCCAGTCGGTGTCGTCGCATAATGCGGCCAATGCCATCCGCAGGTCGCCGGGAGGCAATACGTCGAGTTCCTCTCGCAGCTTGCCGGAGGACCCGCCGTCGTCCGCTACCGTGACGATAGCCGTCAGCTGGGAGGTCAGCAAACGTAAAGCGGACAGCGAGGCGGACAAGCCGTGACCGCCACCCAATGCCACCACCGCTGGTCCCTTGTCCTGTGAACCGCCCCGTAGTGTGCCTGCCGCCGGGATCAGGGGCAACGGTCCGGTAAACATACTCACTATTCGCGTCCCAAATCGCGGTGCCCCGTCGTCACAGTGACGCGCGGAAGTTGCGCAAGGCGCTTAGAAAGTTCGACGGCGACGGCCACCGAACGGTGTTTGCCACCTGTGCAGCCAACGGCAATGGTGGCGTAATGCTTGTTTTCGCGCCGGTACCCGTCTAGTACCGGCTCAAGCGCATGAACGTAGCGCTCAATGAAGTCAGATGCTCCAGCCGCTTGAAGGACAAAGTCGCTGACGTCTTGGTCCAAACCGGTGTGCGGGCGCAGCTGCGGGACCCAGTGGGGGTTAGGGATAAAACGAACGTCCGCAACATAGTTTGCGTCTACTGGTAAGCCGTATTTAAAACCGAAACTCATCACGTTGAGGCGTAAAGCTACGGGGCCAGTTTCGGCAAAAAGCTCCGTAACGGCTGTAGCTAGGCCGTGGACGTTAAGATCGCTGGTGTCCAAAACCAAATCTGCGTTGGCTTTGATTTCCTGCAGCTGTTCACGTTCAGCAGCGATGCCATCGAGAATGCGGCCACCACCTTGGAGCGGGTGTGGCCGGCGCCCCTGTTCAAAGCGCCGGACCAAAACATCGTCTGACGCATCCAAAAACAGCACCCGGTAGTGAATGCCACTAGCTGCGAGTGTTCCCAGGGCATCTCGGATGGTGACGTCAAGACCCTTGGACCGAACGTCCACCACGGCGGCCAAGCGCGGAATAGAGGTGGGAGCGTGGGAGACGATCTCGGCGAGAGTTCCCAGCATTTGTGGCGGCAAGTTATCCACCACGTACCAGCCATGATCTTCAAGCGCGTCGGAGGTAGTGCTGCGGCCAGCTCCGGACATACCGGTAATCACCAGGAGCTCGGCTTCGGCGGGCTTAACGGGCGTCAGCCCGTCTTTTTGTCCCCCGGTACTTGCAGTCGACTCTGCCATTACGTCAGTTCCGTCCTCTTGACTCATTTAGTCCCCGAACGGGACAGTACAACAAAGCTTTGATGAAACCTGGACCTCGGACAAACACGCATCCCCGATTGTCTCTACCCTAGCTAAGAATCAATGATTTCGCCGGTTGTCATATTTACCGCAGGCGCTTGTTCCTCTGCGGTCTCCGCATGCAAATGCTGGTCAATGACCTTCGCGAGCGAGGGCCCAATTCCGGGAACACTGAGTAAATCATCAAAAGAGGCCTTACGAATCATTTTGACCGAACCGAAGTGCTTCAAAAGTGCTTTGCGCTTGGTCTCCCCTAGGCCAGGAATTGAATCCAAAACTGAAGCTGTCATGGCCTTGCCACGCTTTTGACGATGGAACGTAATAGCAAAGCGGTGGGCCTCATCACGGATGCGTTGCAGCAAGTACAGGCCCTGTGAAGCGCGGGGCAAAATGACCGGGAAGTCTGAATCTGGCAGCCAGACTTCCTCTAGACGTTTAGCCAGACCAACTACGTAGACATCGTCAATACCCAGTTCCGCGAGGGCTCTGGCCGCCGCATTCACCTGGGGCTGTCCACCGTCCACCACCACAAGGTTAGGCGGGTACGCGAACTTGGATCTAGCCGGGGCCGGTGCATCGTCGTCGATCTCGCCAGAGACAGGGGATTCAGCCGGAAGCGCAGTTTTGTCTGCAAGGTAGTGCTTAAAACGGCGGGTGAGAACATCATGCATAGCTGCCGTGTCATCTACTGCGGCGGCGCCGGTGATGGAGAACTTCCGGTAGTCGGACTTCTTGGGGATGCCGTCCTCAACCACCACCATCGATGCAACTACGTTGGTGCCCTGGACGTGGGAAATGTCGTAGCACTCGATCCGCAAAAGAGCTACGGGCAAATCTAAAGCCTCTTGGAGCTCTTGCAGGGCCAAGGAGCGGGTGGTGATATCCCCCGCACGCCGGCTCTTGTGTAGCCGCAGCGATTGTTCGGCGTTTTCCTTGACCGTCCCCATCAAAGCTGCCTTGTCTCCACGCTGCGGGACACGAATCTCAACGCGGGACCCTCGCAGGCCGGAGAGCCAGCCAGTGAGTTCTTCCATGTTGCTCGGTTCCAAGGGAACCAACACTTCGCGAGGGATACGGTCTTGATTGCCGCCTTCCTCGCCGTAAACCTGCTGAAGTAGGTGCTCGATGAGTTGGGCCGGGGTGGCATCTTCAACTTTTTCCACCACCCATCCGCGTTGGGCACGAATACGGCCACCACGAATATTGAAGACCTGAACGGCGGCTTCAAGTTCGTCGTCGTGGAAAGCAAAAACATCAGCATTGGTGTCATCGTTGAGGACCACAGCGTTACGTTCAAAGACCTTGCGTAATGCTGCAATGTCATCGCGGATGCGTGCCGCGTATTCGTAGTCGAGTTCGGCTACTGCGGCTTTCATCTGTTTCTCTAGCCGCGTGATGAATTGTTTGGCTTCACCGCCCATAAAGGAACAAAAGTCTTCGGCCAGCTGACGATGTTCGGCTTCGCTGACTCGGCCTACACACGGCGCTGCGCACTTGTCGATGTAACCCAATAAGCAGGGGCGGCCGCTTGCCTCGGCACGCCTGAGAACGCCAGCACTACAACTGCGCACTGGAAAAACGCGCAGTACGGTGTCCATGGTCTCGCGGATTGCTCCGGCCGTGTATGGACCAAAGTAGCGGGTGCCTTTCCGGCGCTCGCCGCGCATCACTTGAACGCGCGGAAACTTCTCCCCCATGGTCACGGCCAAGTACGGATAAGTTTTGTCGTCCCGGAAAACCACGTTAAAGCGGGGCTTAAATTCTTTGATCCAGGTGTACTCGAGCTGCAGTGACTCGAGCTCGCTGCCAACCACTGTCCATTCAACGCTCGAAGCGGCATGAACCATGGCATAGGTTTTTGGGGTCAGCCCAGCCGGATTGGCGAAGTATGAATTCAACCGCGACCGCAGCGACTTCGCCTTGCCTACGTAGATGACCCTGCCTTGCGGGTCACGGAAGCGGTAAACGCCCGGACCGGTGGGGATTTCGCCGGTCTTGGGACGATACGACGCCGGATCAGCCACCGCTAGTCGACGACCTTCGACTGGTTATACGAGGTAGACCGTTCCTGACCGGAAAGCTCAGCGATGGCATCCATAATCTCGTCAGTGACTTTACGGCGCGCCGGTAGCGAATGGTCAGGGCCAGTCTTGTCAAAGTACAGGGGCTCGCCCACCTTCATGGTGAAGTGATGAGGCTTAAAGCCTTTCTCGCCGGCCGGCTGCAAGCCTTCGGTGCCAATAAGTCCTACCGGAATCACCGGTGCGCCTGTGGTCAAGGCAAGCCAGCCCACACCGGTTCGGCCGCGGTAGAGAATCCCGTCCCGGGAACGAGTTCCCTCCGGGTAGATGCCAATACCTTTACCGGCGTCAAGAATGTCCAACAGCGTTTTGAGCGCCTGTACGCTCGCCGCCTGCTCGCCACGCTCCACGGGGATGGAACCAACGGATTCAAAAAAAGACTTCATGATTTTGCCTTTGACGCCACCAGTAGTGAAGTACTCCGCCTTGGCAAAAAAAGCTACGGAACGGGGCATAAGAGCCTGAACGATGACACTGTCAAAGAATGAGAGGTGGTTGGGGGCCACAATAAAGGGACCGTCCGTGGGTACGTTTTCAAGTCCAATTACAGTGGGGCGGCATGTAGTGGCGATCAGTCCACGTGTGGTCCAGCGAACTGCATCAAATAGCGCCATTAGTACTTACCTCGCTCAGAGTCGCCCGATAAACGGCGTCTAGTTCTTCAATTTTCATCCGGAGTTCTTCAGCGGTGGAAACTACGGCCGATACCCCTGCTTCCTCGAGCTCACCTTCTGGGGCGAAGCCCCAACGAACCCCAATACAATCCAGCCCGTTGGCCGAGGCCCCCACAACGTCCTGGTAGCGGTCTCCCACCATTACCGCCGCAGAGGATTCTAACTCTGCAAGGGCTGCACGCACGATCTCTGCTTTGCCGGGTGCCGAATTTGCGGATGCAGACTCATCGTCTGAGGAGCCGCGAATGGCAAGGAAATATTTGTCAATCCCATGATGCTCCAGCACAAGGTGTGCCATCGTCTGCGGCTTCTGCGTGGCCACAGCAACTTTCCGTCCGGACGCCGAAAGTACTTCCAAGAGTTCACGGACGCCGGGATACACCTTGCTCTTGGCAATGCCCGTGGAGCGATATTTCGCCCGGTACCGGAGAATCACTTCATTAATAAGATCCTTAGGAACAAGGGCTATGGTCTCCAAGGCATCACTGAGCTTGGGACCAACCATTGCGTCCAACTGAGGCTGATCAGGCACCGGTAATCCCAATGACGCTAGCGCTGAGGAGATCCCACCCGTTATACCTCCGGCGGGGTCCACAAGAGTGCCATCAAGATCGAAAATTACGGGCACCATTGTTTCAGTCACCGGGTTAGTTTCTCACGAGCTCACCATCGGCCGAAACTTTTAGGAAAGCACTTCAGCCAAGAAGTGCCCCGTAAAGCTCTCCTGGGACTTAGCAACTTGCTCAGGTGTTCCGGTGGCGATGATCCGGCCACCGCCGGAGCCACCGTTCGGGCCCAAGTCCACAATCCAATCCGCACTCTTAATGACGTCAAGATTGTGCTCGATGGTGATCACCGTGTTGCCTTTATCAACCAGGCCCTGCAACACCAGCAGCAACTTACGAATATCCTCAAAGTGCAGGCCAGTGGTGGGCTCGTCCAAGACATAAATACTGCGACCGTTGGAACGCTTTTGAAGTTCAGCCGCAAGTTTCACGCGCTGTGCTTCACCACCAGAAAGCGTGGTTGCAGGTTGGCCCAAGCGGACATAACCCAAGCCCACATCAACCAGCGTTTTGAGGTGCCGGGCAATCGGAGTAAATGCGGCGAAGAACTCAGCACCTTCTTCGATGGGCATGTTCAACACATCAGCAATCGACTTGCCCTTGTAAAGGACTTCAAGTGTCTCGCGGTTGTAGCGAGCGCCATGGCAGACCTCGCAAGGAACATAAACATCCGGAAGGAAGTTCATTTCGATCTTGAGGGTTCCATCGCCCGAACATGCTTCGCAGCGCCCGCCCTTGACGTTGAAGGAGAAGCGGCCGGGCAAATACCCGCGCACCTTAGATTCGTTCGTTTCAGCGAACAACTTACGAATGTTGTCAAAAACACCCGTATATGTTGCCGGGTTAGAGCGGGGTGTGCGTCCAATGGGGCTTTGATCAACGTGAACCACTTTGTCCAAGTGCTCCAAGCCTTCAATGGAACGGTGACGACCAGCCACCTGCCGGGCTCCGTTGAGTTTGTTAGCCAGAACCTTGTAGAGAATCTCGTTGACCAAGGTGGACTTACCCGAGCCGCTGACACCAGTAACGGCTGTCAACAATCCCAAGGGGAAGGCCGCGTCAACGTTGTTCAGGTTATTCTCGCGAGCCCCAATGACCTTGAGCTCACGCTTTTTGTCATACTTACGCCGCTTTTTAGGAGTTTCAATACTCTTACGGCCGGAAAGGTAATCACCGGTCAAGGAACCCGTATTGGCCAACAGATCCTGGTAAGTGCCCGAGTGCACCACCACACCGCCGTGTTCGCCAGCGCCGGGTCCAATGTCAACAACCCAGTCAGCTTCATGGATGGTGTCTTCGTCGTGCTCAACCACAATTAAAGTGTTGCCGAGGTCCCGCAAACGAGTGAGTGTTTCGATCAGTCGGCGGTTATCCCGCTGGTGCAGTCCAATAGACGGCTCATCCAAAACATACAAAACACCAACCAAGCCGGAACCGATTTGGGTTGCTAGCCGGATACGCTGTGCTTCGCCTCCAGACAATGTCCCGGAAGGACGCTCGAGGTTCAAGTAGTCCAAACCAACGTCCAGCAAAAAACGCAGCCGTGCTTGGATTTCTTTGAGTACTTGGTTGGCGATCTGCGCCTCACGCCCGGTCAGGACCAAAGTGTCTAAAAAGTGCGAGCACTCACGCATGGGCATCGCAGCAACTTCTGCGATCGACTTTCCGTTAATCAGGACAGACAAAGATGCCGGGTTCAACCGGGCACCACCACATGCTGGGCAAGGAATCTGTCGCATGTACTCTTCGTAACGGTCCCGTGCTGTGTCCGATTCCGTTTCACCGTGTTTGCGGTGGACGTACTCGATTACGCCTTCAAACCCGGTGCTGTACTTACGTTCACGGCCAAAGCGGTTGCGGTATTGAACAACTACTTTGTGATCTTTACCGTGCAGCACGGTCTTGCGGACTTCCGCTGGAAGCTTCTCCCACGCAATGTCCATGGAGAAGCCGAGCTCGTCAGCCAAGCCTTCAAGCAGACGGTTCCAGTACTCCTGTGTGGCAGCCCCGAGCGACCAAGGAGCCACCGCGCCATCCGCCAGTGATAGACCGGGGTTGGGAATAATCAGTTCCTCGTCAACCTCAAGCTTGGTGCCGATACCGCTGCACTCAGAGCAAGCGCCAAAGGGATTGTTAAAGGAGAAGGAGCGCGGCTCGATCTCATCGATCGCCAGAGGATGTTCGTTGGGGCACGCCAAGTTCTCCGAGAATGCCCGAACCCGATCAGGATCATCTGCCTCTAAGTCAACAAATTCAGCGAGCACACGGCCCTCCGCCAAGCCCAGTGCAGTTTCAACCGAATCTGTAAGCCGCTGACTGATGCCTTCTTTTACCACCAAACGGTCCACCACTACTTCGATGGTGTGCTTAAACTGCTTGCCAAGTTTCGGTGGCTCGGACAGTTGGATCAATTCACCATCAACCCGGGCCCGTGAATACCCCTTGGCCGTGAGTTCCTTAAAGAGATCCACAAATTCGCCCTTGCGAGCACGAACAACCGGTGCCAAAACTTGGAACCGTGTCCCTTCTTTAAGCTCAAGGAGCTGATCCACAATCTGTTGCGGAGTTTGCTTGATAACCGGTTCGCCACAGACTGGGCAGTGTGGGCGACCTACACGCGCCCAGAGAAGCCGCATGTAGTCATAAATTTCGGTAATGGTTCCCACCGTGGAACGAGGGTTTTTGCTCGTGGATTTCTGGTCAATAGAAACGGCCGGTGAAAGACCTTCAATGAAGTCCACGTCCGGTTTGTCTACTTGGCCCAAAAACTGGCGGGCATAGGCCGAAAGCGATTCGACGTAGCGTCGCTGCCCCTCAGCGAAGATGGTGTCGAACGCGAGGGAGGATTTACCTGATCCGGACAAGCCGGTGAAGACAATCATGGCGTCACGGGGCAAATCTAGGTCAACGTTGCGCAGGTTATGTTCCCGCGCCCCCTTGACAACCAACCGTGAGAGATCCGGCTTTCCCGCAGGGTGCGGCAGGTCGGCGGCGAGTTCTGTGGCGGTCAAGGACTGGGCTGCTTTATCCGAAGAGACATTAGGCACGCCCTAATGCTAATCGAAAACCTGTTCGAATTTCCACGCCCGGTCTAGTCACCGTATACGCCTCCTAGTATTTGCACGGCTTCGGCAAAGTTCAAGCCGTTGGACTTCGCCAGCAGCGCAAATTGTGTTGCCCCTGCACGGAGTCGTTCTGTCCGATCGTCCCTTGCCCGCAGCACTGTACCGTGTCTGCCGCGGGTCTCCACTACACCCGCCTCCTCAAGTTCCTTATACGCCCGCGCAACAGTATGTGGCGCTACGCCAATCTCAGCGGCGAGGGCGCGCACCGCCGGAAGCCGTGTGCCAGGTGGTAAGGAGCCGGCGTCGGATAATTCGAGGATGTGACTTCGCAACTGGTCAAAAAGCGGAACACTGCTTTGAGTATTGGGACGCCACAACCCGGGGAAATCGGGAATACCAGCTGCTGCGTTACTCACGAGGTTCCTCCACGTTGTTGACGGTATTGGGACTGTCCTGCCCGGAAAACTGCGATTGGTAAAGCGAGGCATATAGTTGCGAATTTTCCAGCAACTGTGCGTGAGTTCCCTGCTCCACGATCTTGCCATGATCCAAGACCAGAATGAGGTTTGCGTCGCGAACTGTTGCTAGCCGGTGGGCAATAACGAAGCTGGTTCGGTGCCGTTGCAACTCACCCGCTGCCTGCCTGATCTGTACCTCGGTACGGGTGTCCACTGAACTCGTGGCCTCATCCAAAATAAGAACCGCCGGATTCACCAAGTGAGCCCGGGCAATGGTGACCAACTGCTGCTGCCCACGGCTGATCCCCTCTCCGCCATCTCCCAGCAGGGTGCTATATCCGTCCGGCAGGGCCCGAACGAAGTGATCCACGTGAGCTGAGCGCGCGGCCTCAATCATGTCTTCTTCGCTCGCGTCCAGACGGCCGTACTGCACGTTGTCCCGGATACTGCCGGCGAACAGCCACGCATCTTGAAGGACCATTCCAAAGTGTGAACGCAGGTCATCTTGGTCCATCCGTGCAATGTCTATGCCGTCCACCGTGATTCGCCCTCTCACCGGCTCATAAAAGCCCATCAGTAGGTTCACAAGCGTTGTTTTGCCGGCGCCAGTGGGTCCAACAATGGCCACTGTCCAACCGGGCTCAGCTGTGAAGTTCACGTGTTCAATCAATGGCGAATCATGCTGGAAGGCGAAGCTGACATCGTGGAATTGCACTCGGCCACGCACGGGTGCGGGCGTGGCCTCAAGCGTGTTGTGGTGGTGGATTTCCTGGGCCTCAAGAACTTCGAAAATACGGCTGGCAGACGTCAACCCGGACTGGATCACCCCAGCCACTGAACTCATCTGCCCCATGGGTTGATTAAACAGTCTTGCGAACTGGATAAAGGCTTGAATGCCGCCAATGCTGATTCCCCCCACGGAGGCCTGCAGCGCACCCACCACTACAACGGCGATGTATGCCAAGTTGTTCACCACAAGCATCAGAGGAGCCAACGCGCCACTCACAAATTGGGCTTGGGCGGAGGCCCGCTCCAAGTTGCTGTTTGCCTGGTTGAATTTTGCGAGCTTGTCATTATTCATGCCGTGACTTTGCAATACTGCCAGCGCTGAATAGTCCTCCTCAACTTGTGCGTTGAGCTCGGCAGTGAGGCTCCATTGCTGGGCAAAGTACTTCTGTGAACGGCGGGTCAAAAGCCAAGCAACCACTAGAGACAGTGGCACTGAAAGCACTGTGACCAGCGCCAGCACGGGTGAGACGAGCAACATTACAGCCAGCACAGTGACCAGCATGATCACAGCTTGAATGATCTGAGTCAGCGTCTGATTGAGGGTCTGAGCCAAATTGTCCATGTCATCGCTGGCTTTGCTCAGCACCGTGCCACGGCTTTCACCATGAAAATAGCTCACCGGCAGGCGATGAAGCTTTGCTTCAACATCTTGGCGGAGCCGAAACATCAGCCTTTGAACTGCGCGAGCAGTCAGTGACCCTTGTAGCCAGCTGGCGCCGGAGGCCGCTATGTACATAACGGTAACTAAGGCCAATAGCCGGGCTAAGGGCGGAACATCTAGGCGCGCCCCACTGATTGCAGGAATCAGCAGGTCAGTGGCGTCGCCGAGCAATTTGGGAGCCAAAACGTTGAGCACCACAAACACCACTGTTGCCCCAATTCCGCCCAGTAGAAGGCGGCGATGAGGGCGCAGGCGCCGCAATAGTTTTCTGGCTGCTGCACGTAGAGGCAATTGCGTGGTCACTGGGCAGGCTCTGGTGCAAGACTAAGATCGTCGTTCTGCGAATCTGCTATCTCGCGATAATCTGCGCTGCTGAGTAACAACTCTTGGTGCGTTCCTCGCGCAACTATGGCACCGTCGTCGAGCACTAAGATCTGTTCGGCGTTTTGGACGCTACTCACCTTTTGGGCAACCCTTACGACGACGGCGCTGGCGGTATACCTTCGCATGGAACCTTGGATGCGGGCTTCGGTAGCAGAGTCTAAGGCTGAGAATGAGTCGTCGAAAAGGATCACTTGGGGCCTATGTGCGAACGCTCGGGCTAAGGCAATTCGTTGGCGCTGCCCACCCGAGAGATTCGCACCATCCTGGCTTATTCGTACTTCGAGCTGCTCTGGCATGGCGGCAACAAATTCAGCTGCTTGAGCGGCGTACAGAGCCTCCCAGACGTGCTCATCACTGAGCGAGGTGTTTCCAGCCCGAACGTTCTCCGCAATTGTCCCGTTAAACAGAACGGCGGCTTGGGGTATATAAGCAATCCGATCTCGAAGCTCGGCTAGGGTCACTTGTGGGAGCGGCAGTCCTCCCAGTTTCACGCACCCGGAGCTTGGGTCTAGTAGCCGAGGAATGAGCTGAAGAAGAAGAGATTTTCCGCTGCCCGTGGCGCCTAGGATCGCCGTAGTGGTGCCCGGTTTTGCGGTGAAACTGATATTGCTGAGGACCTGGTCTTGGGCTCCTTCGAAGCGGACGCCAACGGAGACAAACTCTAGGTCTTGGGGACCACGAGACGAGAATAATTGGGGCTGCTGCGGGTCAAGGATACTGGGTTGGGTGTTGAGTACTTGGCTGATGCGTTCGGCGCTTGCAGCTGCCCGTGGCGCCCAGGATAAAACAAACATCACGGACATAATCGCCACAAGAATCTGCATGATGTAGCTGATAAACGCTGTGAGGGCCCCAAGCTCCATTTGACCGTCGGCAATCCGCTGGGCACCGAACCAAATAACGGCTACCGAACCAAGGTTTACCACCACCATAATTGCCGGAATCATAAAGGCAATCCATTGCGCTGAGCTGAGGCTATTGCGGGTCAGGGCAACGTTGGCCTTTGTAAAGCGCTGGATCTCAAAGTCCTGCCGAACAAAGGCTCGGATAACACTCGTACCCATAATTTGTTCGCGGATCATGGCATTAACCCCGTCCAGGAGCACTTGGCCTTCGCGGTAAAGCGGCACTAACCGTCTGACAACGAGAGTCATAATGATGATCAGAGCTGGCACAATCACCAGAATGACGGCCGAGAGCGGCATGTCCTGCCGCATAGCCAACAGGATTCCGCCGATTCCAGTAATCGGCGCGCTAAGGACCAGCGAAAAAATCATGACGGCCAGAGTTTGAATCTGTTGGACGTCATGACCGGTACGGGTCATCAAGGTGGCCACGCCAAACTTGGAGAAGTCAGCCACGCTCAGATTTTGAACGTGAGCAAATACTTCTCCCCGTAATTCACGCCCTACTCCCATCGCAACGTTGGCCCCAAGGTAACCTGCAGCCAGCGCCGCGAGCACTTGGACTACAGAGACGCCAAGCATCAAGGCACCAAGTTGCAGAATTAGCCCACGGTCTCCGCCCACGATCCCTCGATCGATAATTTGGGCGTTGATGGTGGGCAAAATGAGCGCCCCAAGCGTTTGCACCGTCTGCAGAAGGATGATTCCGGACACTGCTGGCCATCGTTGGATCAGGCGCTGGAGCAAAAGGCGCATCAACACCTGGCGGCTCCTATCCTGAGCTAGTTGGTCAGCGCTGCAGGTAAATGCCAATCGCTACCAAACGGCTAGTACCCCCGTAGCTACGCTCTGTGCATTCTAAACACACTTTCTTGCCACCGCTTGTCACATTTGTGACGAAACTGTTGAGAAAGCAGTGAATTCTTACTCACTGTTCTACGTTGGCGGTCTTCTGGCCTACGGCAAACGTTCTGCGGAACGGGTAGATCGTGCCGTGCGCGCCGGATGGATACGCAGCGCGCAGCAAAGCCGAGTACTCTGCCTCGTATTCTTTGGCATCCGCCTCATCAAGTGCGGACAACACCGGACGAAGGCCTGTTCCTCGCACCCATTCGAGAACCGGGTCTTGGCCCTGAAGTAGCTGCTGGTACGTTGTCTCCCATGCTTCCGCCTGCAGGCCGGCGTCTAGCATCATGGTGAGGTACTGGGCCGGTTCTGACACAACATCTGCGTGACGTAAAACCCCAGCGAGCCGTTCAGACCAGCGTGGCGAATCAGCGACTTCCCGCATTAGCTCGTGTGATGGGGCGTTGAAGTTTCCAGGAACCTGCAGCGCGAACCATGCACCCGGCCGAAGGGCCCGTAACCACTCAACGAGCAGCTTCTGATGCTCCGGCACCCACTGCAACGCCGCATTTGTGATCACTACGTCGACCTCCGGTGCTGGCTGCCACGTGGCAATATCGCCTTGAACAAACTCGAGATTTGAATGCTTTGCAGCGTGTGTTTGGGCCCGCTCCAGCATGGCGGTTGAACTGTCCAAACCAATCACGCGAGCATTCGGCCAACGCCGTGCCAAACTTGCGGTGAGATTACCGGGTCCGCAACCTAAGTCCACCACTACATCAGGGGATTCAGTCATCACCCTTCCCGCCAAATCGAAAAAAGGTCTGTCGCGGTAGTCACCAAATTGGGTGTACTTTGTGGGATCCCAGGTAACTTCCACCATGAAAAACTCCTGACCTTCTGCTTCGCTAGCGGGGAATTTCCTCCACCCACCTGAAGCCTACTATCGGGCACTAAGCTGGAGGGGATGAAACTTCTCGAACAACTCCCCTCCGCGCCCGATTCCGATTCTGTTTATACGGCGTTTGTGGAGTGGACCGAATCCCGTGGCATTGAGCTGTATCCGGCCCAAGACGAAGCCGTGATGGAACTGGCCGGCGGCGCAAACGTTATTCTTGCTACCCCCACCGGTTCGGGAAAGTCACTCGTGGCGATCGGCGCGCACTTCCGGGCCATGGCTATGGGCCAACGTAGTTACTACACCGCTCCTATCAAGGCACTCGTCTCTGAAAAATTCTTTGCACTGTGTGAGATCTTCGGTGCCGAGAACGTTGGGATGGTTACCGGTGATTCCGGTGTCAACCAAGACGCTGCGATCATTTGCTGCACTGCAGAAATTCTTGCCAACATCGCCTTGCGCGAAGGGGCTGCTGCCGCACTGGGTGTGGTGATTATGGACGAGTTTCACTTCTATTCTGATCCCCAGCGTGGTTGGGCATGGCAGGTGCCGTTGCTCGAATTACCGCAGGCTCAATTCCTACTTATGAGCGCCACGCTTGGGGATGTGTCCCGCTTTGAGGAATCCATTACTGAACTCACTGGCCAGCCGACGGTGACGGTGAGCTCCGCCGAGCGTCCCATCCCCTTGCACTACTACTACGAGCTCTCCCCCATTCACGAGACGCTCGAAGACCTGCTGGCCACCAAACAGGTACCGGTTTATGTGGTGCACTTCAGCCAACTTGAAGCCATTGACCGGGCCCAGAGCCTTATGAGTATCAACATGTGCTCGCGCGAAGAGAAGGACAAAATCGCCGAGCTTATTGCGGGGTTCCGCTTTGCTGCTGGCTTTGGTAAAACTCTCAATCGTCTAGTCCGCCATGGCATTGGTGTGCACCATGCTGGGATGCTGCCTAAGTACCGGCGCTTGGTAGAGCAGTTGGCTCAGGCCGGACTGCTCAAGGTTATTTGTGGCACTGACACACTGGGCGTGGGCATTAACGTTCCAATTCGCACGGTGTTGCTCACGGCACTGAGCAAGTACGACGGCGTACGGACCCGGACTCTGAATGCTCGCGAATTCCATCAGATCGCCGGACGTGCGGGCCGGGCTGGCTATGACACCGCCGGGACCGTGGTGGTTCAAGCCCCGGATCATGTGATCGAAAATACCCGTGCCATGGCAAAGGCCACAGCCAAATTTGGCGACGATCAAAAGAAACTGCGCCAAGTGGTGAAAAAGAAACCACGTGAGGGTTTTGTCACGTGGGGTGAGCCTACGTTTAACCGGATGGTGGAGTCAGTTCCTGAACCCTTGCAGTCCAGTTTTCAGGTCACACACTCGATGCTGTTGAACCTGTTGGAGCGTCCTGGTGATCCTTTTGCCGCCACTCGCCGTTTATTGAGCGAGAACCATGAGTCCCGCCCGTCTCAATTGCGGTTGATGAAGCGTGCGCTGGGGATCTACCGTGAGCTTTTGGCAGCCGGCGTGGTGGAACGCATTCCACCCGAAGAGCAAAAAGCAGACGGCAGAACGGTTCGTCTCACTGTGCATTTGCAAGCGAACTTTGCTCTTAACCAGCCGCTCTCCCCCTTTGCTCTAGCTGCCTTGGAACTCTTGGATCCGGAGTCGCCGTCGTATGCCTTAGACGTCGTTTCGGTGATTGAGTCCACTCTTGAGAAGCCCCGGCAGATTCTCACAGCTCAGCAGAAAAAGGCTCGTGGCGACGCTGTGGCCGCAATGAAAGCTGATGGCATCGAATATGACCAGCGGATGGCCATGCTTGAAGAGGTCACGTACCCCATGCCGCTCGCCGAACTATTGGGTCAGGCGTTTGAGACGTATCGTGGCGCGGCACCGTGGATCGGTGACTTTGAGTTGGCACCAAAATCCGTAGTCCGCGACATGTATGAACGTGCCATGAACTTCGGTGAATTCGTTCAGTTCTATTCTTTGGCCCGTTCAGAGGGCATTGTTCTGCGCTATCTTTCCGACGCCTACAAGGCTCTGAACCAGACGGTGCCGCAGGACGCTTTGCGCGAGGATCTTGAAGATCTGATTGTGTGGCTGGGCGAGCTGGTCCGGCAGGTTGATTCAAGCCTTCTGGATGAATGGGAAGAACTAACTTCCGGTGTGGCTCCGGGCGCTTCCGATGCGCCGCCAGCAGCACCGCCGGCACTGACGTCCAACACTCGAGCGTTCCGGGTGATGGTGCGCAACGAGATGTTCCGTAGGGTGGAGCTTTTTGCTGACGAGGACTCTGCAGCGCTGGGTGAGTTGGACGGTGCTTCTGGTTGGGATGCTGAAGCTTGGGAAGACGTCCTTGACGCGTACTTTGAAGAGCACAATGACATCAGCACTGGCGCGGATGCACGAGGTCCGGCACTTCTGATGATCACCGAGGAACCTGGGGTGTGGAAGGTACGGCAGATTTTCGCGGACCCCGCGGATAACCACGACTGGGGCATTTCGGCAGAGGTTGACCTCGACGCTTCAAACGAGGCTGGCTCGGCAGTAGTTCGGGTTGTAGACGTGAACCGGCTCTAGCACCACCCGACCGTCGCAGTGAGAGTTGCCTAGTAAGCTCGGAATCATGAGTGTGATCCGCCCGGCACAGCCGTCAGATGTCCCCTTGATCCTGCAAATGATTCATGACCTCGCCCTTTATGAGAAGGAACCCGAAGCGGTCAAAAACACCGAAGAGTCATTACACAAGGTGCTTTTTGGGAAAGCACCAGCAGCGTTTGCGCATGTGGCAGAAAACGCCGAGGGCCAGGTCCGCGGATTTGCGCTCTGGTTCCTGAATTACTCCACGTGGGAGGGGGTGCACGGTATCTATCTTGAAGACTTGTACGTCCAACCCGAGGCCCGCGGTGAGGGTCACGGAAAAGCGCTTTTGCAGAACCTCGCGAGCATCGCCGTAGACCGTGGCTACGCTCGCGTGGAATGGAGCGTTCTGGACTGGAACGAACCGTCCATCAATTTCTACCGCAGCCTTGGGGCCAACCCGATGGACGGTTGGTCCACGTTCCGCCTCAGCGGCTCAGCACTCCAAGCCGTGGGTGGCCAAGCATGAGCGCCAGCACAAACGTAAAGCACCACGTCAAAGCTAGGCACGAGTTCCGTGGCCTGCGCAGCGCCGAACACTACTTTGAGCTGCCACTCGATCATGGTAATCCTGCGGCCGGATCAATTACGGTCTTTGCCCGTGAATACAGTTCCGCCAAAATTAGTGAGGCTCACATCCAAGAGCTTCCTTGGCTGCTGTACCTTCAGGGTGGCCCAGGTGGGCGTGGCAACCGCTGGAACTCACTAGGCGGTTGGGCTAAGGAAGCCTCAAAGTCGTTCAGGATTTTGATGCTCGATCAACGCGGAACGGGTTTGTCCTCGCCAATCGAAGCGAAGTCGTTGGCTGCACTGGGCGCGCTGGACGAACAGGTGGCGTACTTGCGTCACTTCCGGGCAGATTCAATCGTGGCCGACGCTGAATTAATCCGTAGGACACTTGGCTCGGCGCCCTGGACAATTTACGGTCAAAGCTATGGTGGCTTCTGCGCGCTCAGTTACCTTTCCTTCGCACCGGAAGGGCTTAAAGCCGCGCTACTGACCGGTGGATTGGCCCCGCTGACGGGACCGGCCGACGACGTCTACCGGGCAACCTTCGCTCGCGTGGAAGCACGCAACAAAGAGTACTTCGGCTGGTATCCCGAAGATCGGGAACTTACCACCAAGATTGCAAGGCATTTGGAAAACGTTGAAGAGTTCCTGCCTACCGGTGAGCGGCTCACCCCGGAGCGATTCCAGATGCTTGGCTCCTTCTTGGGCGGAAATACTCGTGTGGACGCGCTCCACTACGTCCTTGAAGATGCATTCATTGCCACAGCTGCCGGCGTGCGGCTGTCTGACAATTTCTTGAGTCAGGTGTCAGCCCAAGTCAGCCGCGCAGCGAACCCGCTCTACGCACTGATGCACGAGTCTATTTACGGCCAAGGCAGCGCCACGAATTGGGCCGCGTGGCGGGTGCTCAATGAGTTTCCACAGTTCCGTCCGGACGCCGCAGATCCACTCTTCACGGGTGAAATGGTGTACCCCTGGTACTTCGAACAGGATCCTGCTCTGGTGCCGCTAGCCGACGTGGCTCAGGCTATTGCCCAAGTCAACGACTGGCCAGCGCTGTACAACACGGATCAGCTCGCCAAAAACACTGTTCCAGTGGCTGCAGCCGTCTACGAGGATGACATCTACGTGGACAAGAACTTGTCCTTAGTAACTGCGTCCGCGGTTCAAGGATTGCAAACGTGGGTCACCGACGAATTCCACCACGATGGTATTGCCGACGACGGCGAAGGTATCTTCCGTAGGCTCCTAGCCATGACTCGGGAACAGCCGTAGAGCAAAAACAACTCTGGCCCACTCCCCTACCTGAATACTTCGGATAGGGAGCGGGCCAGAGGGTAGTCCGGTGCTGTTTACTCGGAGTCGCTACGACTTTTGAGAGAGTCAGCTTCCAAGCGTGCGTCAAGCTTTGCCTGGCGCGCCTGGGGGCTGAGCAAGCTCGCAATCACAGCGATCACAATGGTGCCCACAATGACTGCCAAGGACACAAAGGTGGGGATCTCAGGAGCCCACTCAATGTGCTTGCCACCGTTGATAAACGGCAACTCGTTGACGTGCATTGCGTGGAAAATGAGTTTGAAACCGATAAACGCCAGGATTACCGAAAGCGCATGCTTGAGGTAAACCAGACGGTTCATCAAACCACCCAGCAAGAAGTACAGCTGACGCAGGCCCATCAGTGCGAACAGGTTTGCAGTGAACACAATAAAGGGGCTCTGGGTCAGGCCAAAGATGGCCGGGATTGAATCCACAGCGAACAGCAGATCCGTTAGGCCAATGGTGACAAAAACAATCAGCATCGGGGTGAAGAGCTTCTTGCCGTCCACCACTGTGCGGATCTTACCGCCGTCGAACTCGCTGTGCATGGGAAGAACTTTGCGCAAGCGTGCAATGAGCGGGTTTTCGCTACCCTCTTCTTCATCTCCACCACTGTCAACTGCCTGCTTGTAGGCAGTCCACAGTAAGAACGCTCCGAAGATGAAGAAAATCCAGCTGAATTGTTCGATCACAATGGCGCCAAGAAGAATAAAGATTCCGCGCAGGATCAGAGCGATAATGATGCCCACCATCAGGACTTCTTGTTGGTACTTCCGTGGTACGGAGAACCTAGCCATGATGATGATAAACACAAACAGATTATCGATACTGAGGCTGTATTCGGTGACCCAGCCGGCAACAAACTGCCCGCCGTATTCGTGTCCTGCAAAGATGAACATTAACAGGGCGAAGACCAAGGCCAAGGCAATGTAGAAGGCAACCCACAGGCCGGCTTCTTTCATGCTCGGTTCGTGGGGGCGCTTGACCACCAAGAGTAAGTCGATGATGAGGATAAGTCCGAGGACTACAAACGAGCCAACTTCGAACCAAAGAGGTAATTCGGGCACGTAAAAACCTTTCGCAGGGTACGGCTCAACGGTGTAAGTCTCTCCGATCAACAAAAATCCAAGTGGAACACTCGAAATGGTCGACCCGCTGTGCCCGGCGTGGCATCGATGCCACGCGTGCTGACGATCACAGCGCTTGGGATACTCCCCTACGTGCTGTCTATTTTAGCCTAAGCGTGACCGGCAGACTGCATCTGGCGCAGTTCACGCTTGAGGTCACCCACCTCGTCACGAATGCGGGCGGCGAGTTCAAACTGCAATTCGCCAGCGGCAGCGTGCATTTGTTCCGTCATCTGCTCGATCAATGCCACAAGATCTTCAGCCGGGGCAGCCGCCAAGCCGTCCTTGCGAACAGTAGCTGCGCCCTTGCCCTTACCCTTCTTGCCGCCTTTTGCCGTGGCTGCGAGTAGTTCGCGCGTATCTTCATCTTCACGAGCCAACTGGTCCGTAATGTCCGCAATTTTTTTGCGCAGCGGCTGCGGGTCAACACCGTGATCTTTGTTGTACTTGACCTGAATTTCACGGCGACGGTTGGTCTCATCAATGGCTTTTGCCATGGAATCGGTAATCCGGTCCGCATACATGTGAACTTCACCCGAGACGTTACGGGCGGCACGTCCAATGGTCTGAATCAGTGAGGTGGCTGAACGCAGGAAGCCTTCCTTGTCCGCGTCCAAGATGCTCACCAATGATACTTCCGGCAAGTCCAGGCCTTCACGGAGCAGGTTAATGCCCACCAACACATCAAAGAGACCCATACGCAGTTCACGCAAGAGCTCTACCCGGCGCAACGTATCAACGTCTGAATGCAAGTACTGCACTTTGATTCCGTGACCCAAGAGGTACTCAGTGAGGTCCTCGGCCATTCGTTTGGTCAGCGTGGTGACGAGGACACGCTCATCTTTCTCCACACGTTCGCGAATCTCGCCCAGGAGGTCGTCAATTTGACCCTTGGTGGGTTTCACAATAACTTCTGGGTCAATCAGGCCGGTGGGTCGGATAATTTGCTGCACCACGCCGTCGGCCTTGCCAAGTTCAAATTTGCCCGGCGTTGCGGAAAGGTAGACCGTCTGGCCAATCCTGTCTTGGAACTCGTCCCACTTCAGCGGACGGTTGTCCATGGCTGAGGGCAAACGGAAACCATGGTCTACCAGGGTGCGCTTGCGGGACATATCGCCCTCATACATAGCCCCGATCTGCGGAACGGTTACGTGGGACTCGTCGATCACCAGCAAAAAGTCGTCTGGGAAGTAGTCGATCAAACAGTGTGGAGCTGTTCCACCAGCGCGGCCATCAATGTGCCGGGAGTAGTTTTCAATGCCGTTGCAGAAACCCATCTGCTGCATCATCTCGAGGTCATAGGTGGTGCGCATCCGTAGACGCTGCGCCTCCACTAGTTTGTTTTGCCCTTCGAGGACCTCTAGCCGGGCGGCAAGTTCGTCTTCGATGGCTTTGATGGCACGAGCCATTCGCTCGGGACCGGCTACATAGTGGGAGGCCGGGAAAACATACATCTCGGTTTCTTCCCGCACCACTTCTCCCGTCACCGGATGAAGGGTGTAGATGTTTTCGATCTCATCACCGAAGAACTCAATCCGAAGAGCAAGCTCTTCATACATAGGGATAATCTCAACAGTGTCTCCGCGGACCCGAAACGTACCACGGTGAAAGTCGATGTCATTGCGCGCATATTGCATGGAGACGAATTTGCGCAGTAGGTCATCGCGGTTCATCTCGGCACCGCGCCGTAGCGTCACCATTCCTGCGATGTACTCTTCCGGAGTTCCCAAACCGTAAATGCAGGAAACCGTTGCCACCACCACAACGTCTCGTCGAGTCAGAAGCGCGTTGGTGGCAGAGTGCCTCAAGCGCTCCACTTCCTCATTGACTGAAGAGTCCTTCTCAATGAAGGTGTCAGTTTGAGGGACGTATGCCTCCGGCTGGTAATAGTCGTAGTAGGAGACGAAGTACTCAACTGCGTTGTTGGGCAGGAGTTCTCTGAATTCGTTGGCGAGCTGCGCTGCGAGCGTTTTGTTTTGCACCATCACCAAGGTGGGTCGCTGCAGTTTCTCAATCAGCCAAGCTGTGGTGGCGCTTTTACCAGTACCGGTGGCCCCCATCAGGACGACGTCTTTTTCACCGTTGGTGACGCGTTCGGTCAGTTCCTTGATAGCGGTGGGTTGATCCCCGGCAGGTTTGTACTCGCTGACCACTTCAAAAGGAGCTACAACACGATCGATCTTTTGCGCGAGACTCATGACTCTAATCTACAGCTAGCTACTGACACCCAATGTCAGTCATCGTTGCCTTCGGAATTCATCCAGCCCTCACGAATTACCTCGAGGAAGTGCGCCATATCACATATCTGATATTTGAAACAATTCTTTCAGTTCCCCTTGTAAAGCCTGTGAGGGGGTAGTAGAAACATAAACAGGCACTCGCCCGCGCCGGCCGCCAGCCGACGTCCCCCTGAGAAAGGACCTCACCGTGAGGTTAACAAAAATGCGTTTCCCCGCGCGTCGGATGGCACTCGCAGCCGCCACCCTAGGACTAGTCGTGGCCGGCTCTGGTTTCACAGCCCAAGCCGCTGAAGCACCAAGTTCAACGCCAGTACCCATCAACCCACCCGATGGCACAGTGATGAGTTATGTGGTCAACGCCGCCCAAGCGAACCCCGGACAGACCCGCAAAGTTGAACTGGCCGTTACAGCCTCTGGCGGTGTTGTGGTCCAAAGCTGGCCAGCGATTGGTGTGGTCATTGCACAGTCAGACCGTGCGGCCTTCCGTGAGAACGTCAAGACCGTAGGCAAAACAAGCATTCTCTCAGTCGGCGCAACCCGCACAGCAGAGGTGGGTGACAAAATTACCGGCGTGCAGCTGCCGTGGGGCCCAGGCGCATCGGGCTGGAACAAGGGCAAAAACAAACCAGTCAACGGCGACGAACCCACCACATTGGTACCGGCCGGCCCCGCAGATTCCCAAGAATCTCAGCAATGGGACATGGCGCAGATCAATGCCGACAAAGCTCACGCCATCACCGATGGTAGCCGCAGTGTATTAGTCGGTGTTTTGGACTCTGGCATCGACCCCACCCATGTTGATTTGGCAGCGAACATCTCAGTTGCCGACTCCGTCAACTGCACCCAGGGCGGCCGCCCCTCTCAGGCAGCCGGCGGCTGGTACCCCACCACAAGTGACCATGGCACTCACGTTGCCGGGACTATCGCTGGGGTTCGTAACGGCGTCGGAATTGTAGGCGTGGCACCCAACGTACGTATGGCTTCCGTCAAGGTTGTGAACGACGACGGTTACATCTACCCCGAATACGCCATTTGTGGCTTTATGTGGGCTGGCCAGCGCGGTATGGACGTTACCAACAACAGCTACTACATTGACCCATTCGAGTTCTGGTGTGACGACCAGCCGGATCAGGCAGCCGTCCGTGATGCTGTGTCCCGCGCAGTGAACTACTCCGTCAGCAAGGGCGTTGTCAGTGCTGCCGCGGCCGGTAACTCTGGCGTCGACTTCAACACCAACACCACTGATTCAGCTAGCCCTAATGACGCACCGGCCCCCATCCAGCGGACCATCAACGCCGGCTGCAAGGACATTCCTACACAGTTGCCCGGTGTTGTAACGGTTTCTTCAATTACTCAGGCCGGTCAGCTGTCCTCCTTCTCCAACCGCGGTCTGGGGCACATTGACGTTGCAGCTCCAGGATCACGCATCCTGTCCACCACACTCAACGGTAAGTACGGCCTCAAGAGCGGAACGTCGATGGCTTCACCGCACGTTGCCGGTGTGCTGGCCTTGATGAAATCAGCTCACCCCGAGCTGACCCCGGCGCAGATGGTTGCTAAGCTCCGCGCCGACGCCACCAAAACGCCTTGCTCAGCAGCTCAGAACAACAGCGGAGCCACCTGCGACGGCACTACCGAGTTGAACAGTTACTACGGCTACGGCGTAGTTGATGCCCTCAAGGCAGTGAAGTAACTGACCTAGCAGTTGAACAAAGAGTGGCCGGGGTTTCGCAGTTGTTGCGTAACCCCGGCCACTGTTCGTAGAGCATGCAACTCAGATTCTCGGTTGGATGGTGTTCTGCCAGATCGCATCAACGTTGTTGATAAGGTCCTGAAGCGTCCCTGAGTTCTCCACCACAACATCAGCAACGGCAAGACGTTCTTCCCTACTAGCTTGGGCGGCAATACGGGACTCCGCTTCTTCCCTACTCATCCCCCGGTGCTCGATCATGCGCTGAATTCGAGTCTCCTCAGGAGCGTCCACCACTATCACCAGGTCAAAACGTGAGGCCTGACCGGTCTCCACCAGCAGAGGAATGTCTTCAACCACCACAGATTCGGGGGCCGCGGCGGCGATGGCAGCTCCAGCCAAGGCGCGAACTTTTGGATGGATGATCGCGTTGAGTTTTTCTCGACGTTCCTCATCAGCAAAAATCAGTGCGCCCAGTGCCTTCCGGTCCAATGACCCATCTGGGGCTATCACCCCAGTACCAAACTCAGCCGTCACTTCTGCCAGCCCCTGACTACCCGGTTCGACGGCGATTCGAGCCAACTCGTCGGCGTCAACCACTACCGCGCCAAGCTCCGCTAATCGATGGGAGACAGCTGACTTACCCGAGGCAATTCCGCCTGTTAATCCGATTCGTAGCACTCCACCAGACTAGACTGAGGCAGTGCCAGAACAAGAGAGCCGAGCCACCGAGTACACCACGTTGGCCAGCGGACCAGGCTTCCGGCACGAGATCGAAATCAAACGATCCCGGTTTATCACCGTGCTGCGCCGCGTTCCCGACGAAGATTCAGCCAGGTCTTTGGTGGCCGGGCTACGCAAAGAATTTCACGACGCACGCCACCACTGCTCCGCATTTGTGATTGGACCAGACCGGGACATCCAGCGCTCTAACGACGATGGCGAACCCTCCGGTACCGCTGGAATTCCCATGCTTGAGGCATTGATCAAACGCGAGACCCAGCCCGGGGTGAGCGACCTCAGCGACCTTTGTGCCGTCGTCGTCCGTTACTTTGGCGGAATATTGTTGGGCGCGGGAGGACTGGTGCGTGCGTATTCCGAGTCCGTCTCCACGGCGCTCGATGCCGCTCCCCTCGTGCAGCGCCGGCGCCTACGAATATGTTCGATGGCTGTTCCGCATGCCGCAGCTGGCAGGCTTCAGAATGACCTGCGCTCCGCTGGCTACGTGATGGGCGAGACCGGATACGGTGCTACAGAAACCGTCTTGCGGATTGCACTCGCTGATGATCCCCGGGCCATTGCTGACGCCACGGCCCGCCTTGCATCCTTTACCGCAGGCGTCACCGATCTTGAGCCTGAGGGAACAGAGTGGGTCGATGTCCTCCGGTCACGCCAATAAGGGCGTCTCCGCGCCGGCCGAGGCCGCAGCTTCTGGAGCCTCGGTCATCGAAGCTACAGACATCCAATTTTCCGGGATCATCGCCGCCTCTCTGTATGGGTTGCGGAAAACAAAAGAAAAACGGGCCCCTGCCGAAGCAGGAGCCCGTTTCTTAGCCGAAGCTAGGTGGCAATTAGTTGCCGGTCAGCTTCTCGCGCAGTGCTGCGAGAGCTTCGTCGGATGCCAAGGTACCACCGGAGGTTGCCTCCGAAGCGGCCGGCTCCGAGGAGTAGCTCGTGGTGCCCGAGTCGGACTCACCAGCTGTTGCAGCTGCTGCGTCGTCGGCAGCGTGCTGAGCAACCTGCTTCTTGTGAGCTTCCCAGCGAGTCTGAGCGTCAGCGTACTGCTGCTCCCAAGCTGCGCGCTGAGTCTCGTAGCCTTCAAGCCACTCGTTGGACTCCGGGTCGAAGCCCTCCGGGTACTTGTAGTTGCCTTCTTCGTCGTACTCTGCGGCCATACCGTACAGAGCAGGATCGAATTCGGTGCTCTCAGCGTCTACACCCTCGTTAGCCTGCTTGAGGGAGAGGGAGATGCGGCGACGCTCGAGGTCGATGTCGATAACCTTGACGAACAGCTCGTCACCAACGGAGACAACCTGCTCTGCCAACTCAACGTGGCGTACTGCCAACTCAGAGATGTGCACGAGGCCTTCGATTCCGTCTTCAACGCGAACGAACGCACCGAACGGAACGAGCTTGGTGACCTTACCCGGAACAACCTGGCCGAGGGCGTGGGTGCGGGCGAAGGTCTGCCACGGATCTTCCTGCGTAGCCTTGAGGGACAAGGAAACGCGCTCGCGATCCAGATCCACTTCGAGAACCTCGACAGTAACTTCCTGGCCAACTTCGACAACCTCGGACGGGTGGTCGATGTGCTTCCAAGACAGCTCGGAAACGTGAACCAAACCATCTACGCCGCCAAGGTCCACGAATGCACCGAAGTTGACGATGGAGGAAACAACGCCGGGACGAACCTGGCCCTTTTCCAGCTTGTTGAGGAACGTGGAGCGAACCTCGGACTGAGTCTGCTCGAGCCATGCACGGCGGGACAGAACAACGTTGTTGCGGTTCTTGTCCAGTTCGATGATCTTGGCTTCGATCTGCTGACCGATGTACGGAGCCAGGTCGCGCACACGGCGCATCTCGACGAGGGAAGCGGGCAAGAAGCCGCGCAGACCGATGTCGAGGATAAGACCACCCTTGACAACTTCGATGACGGTACCGGTAACGACGCCGTCTTCTTCCTTGACCTTCTCGATGTCGCCCCAGGCACGCTCGTACTGAGCACGCTTCTTGGAGAGAATCAGACGGCCTTCTTTGTCTTCCTTGGTGAGAACCAAAGCTTCAACCTGATCGCCAACGGAGACAACGTCTCCGGGATCAACATCGTGCTTGATGGAAAGCTCACGGGAGGGGATGACACCTTCGGTCTTGTAACCGATGTCGAGCAGAACTTCGTCGCGGTCAACCTTAACAACGGTACCTTCAACGAGATCTCCGTCGTTGAAGTACTTGATGGTGGCGTCGACAGCTGCGAGGAAGTCTTCAGCGGTACCGATGTCGTTAATTGCGACTACGGGGGTACCGGACTTCTCGGTAGAGGTGATGGTCATGTAGTAGGGGCTCCGATGTGGATAGAAAGTCGGTCAGGCAGACCAGCCAATTCTGATTGGCAGAAATGGCACTGCAACGGTCATCCTGAAATGTTGGATTGTTCGCGCACACGTAGTGCACGCCCGTTTATTGTAGTAGCCAAAGCAAAGCTGGGTCAAAGTGGGCACAGCTGTCCTGCGCTGCGGTCGCGGTGCGGATTAGAAGTGCGTGAGGCAGTGCACAGGGCGTTCGACGGCGAAGAGCAAGGACGCACGCATGGCCGCACCGGCGGTGCGCTCCACCAAACGGCCTGCAGCGAGCAAGCTCACCGGGTTCACGCCACCAAGGTAGATCGATGCTAGAGCCGAAGCGTCGAGTTCAAGGTCCGCGACAACACCCCCGTTTTCCGCGTCAGCTTCAGTGATCAGCTCTACTGTGGGGACGCTGCCGTTCACGTCCAGCAGGTAGAGTCCACTGGCAAATTCGAGCGGATCTTCAACCTTGATAACCAAGCGATCATCCACCGCATAGCGGCGGGCGCTCAGTGCTGCCTGTGTGTCCAAAATGCGTAGCCAAAGGAGGTCCAGATAACCAGCACTCTTGATGCAGCGAGGATCAGTCAAGGCCCATGCGAGCGGGTCATCAATAGGTGCTTGATTCCAAACAATGCGCTCCACCAGGTCGATGCTGGCGAGGAATTGCCAGAGTTCCAGGTAGGCGGCGTCCGTTGCGGCTACGATGTCTACAATTTCCATGGTGGCGGGTTCGGTTTCCCACCCCATGAACTTGTAGGACACGTAGCCGTCGGGTGAACCATCTGCGCCGTAGTGAACGGCTGCTCGAATGGAGTGATCAACCTTGCCGTCGCTGCCGTGTTCACCGGCGATGCGAAGCCGGTAGATCTCTTGACGGTCCACTGAGCCTGGAGTGGCGCGGTGAACTCGGGCAAAAATGCTGGGGGCAAGTTCCAGCAGGACCTTGGGCTCCACAATTTCTACGCTGCCGGTGGCTTCGTGACGCAGTTTAAAGCGAGCAGAAGTGTCAATTTTCAGGCGGCGTTCATAGCTGGTCACACCAAATCCGAAGCGACCGTAGATGCTGCCTTCTGAAGCGGTCAGAGCGGCTACTGCCAGCCCATCATCTTTGGCTCGCTCAAGCTCGGCCAGCATCATTCCGCGCAGCAATCCACGCCGGCGGTGGGTTGGCCGCACCGTGACATCAGTGATGAGCAGCGCGTCTTGGAGTTGGCCGAAGCCAACGTTGATGCTCTTACGGAAGGTGGCGAATGTGGCAACGGGAACGTCAGCTGGCAGGGAATGAGCTGCGGGTTCTCCGTTCTGGTAGACACCCGTCAGCACCATCTGGTCTACCAGAAGAGTGGCTAGTGAAGCATCAACGAGCTCCTCAGTGACACGGGACTCGTGAAAACCGAAAGAAACAGCTTGATACCAGTTTTTGGCACGGCCATATTTGGGCGAGTCCTTGGCTGGAGTGGGCAGGCGGTGGATGGTGTATTTCTGCTGTTCAGTGGCCACTCCTAGACCCTAGCGAACAAGACGGCAGCGGACAACGCAGGATGCCGGGAGCGGTGGTGACTCTGACGAATGAGGATTGTCGACAGCCGGGCCAAGTCAGACCGGGCCAAGGCACCCGCTACGGTTTTACCCAAGGTGAACTCAGAGTGTGGCCAATGGAGGTAACCACGACGGTTCCCAGTCTTGGGTTTCACTTTCGTATTTCTTACCGTGCGGTGAGATCCAGCCGGGTGGTTCATGCTTGCCGGCCAGCGTCGGCCGCCACGTGGTTCCGTGTTTGAGCCGGTGATGCTTTTTGCACGGCTGGCCAAGGTTGCTGATGCCGGTGGTTCCACCGCTGGCCCATGAATGGATGTGGTCGGCTTCGTTATCCAAAGAATTGTTTCGGCAGCCAGGGAAGGGGCATTTCCCGTCTCTCATTCGAAGCCATTGCCGCATAGCTTTAGGCACCCGGTAACTGTTCCGTCCGATTTCCAACGGTGCGCCGTCTCGTGGATCAACAAGCACTCGCATAAACGAATCGCACCCCTCGGCCACCAGTTCCCGTGCCATGGCAGGTGAAATCGGACCGTAACCGTCGAGGATGGCTGGTTCCTCGGTGACACCCATGAGCGCCATTACGGGGACGGTGACCAGTACCTGCGCTTGAGGTGTAGGAACCTCGGCGCTGGCACCTCCGAGCAACCAGGCCGCGGCAACATCCACACGTAACTGGGAAAGAGTTCTTTGCTCCCTCGTGTTTTCAGGAGTACTCCCCTGCAACTCTCGGGCGGCCGCGGTGGCTCGGTTCCAAATCGCCAACGCCTTATCCGCGGGCAGGTACGCCGACAGCCAGGCCATTCCGTCGCGGTCCGGGGTGAATTCTAAGTGCCGGTCAGCTTCGCCCTTCGCATGCCGGGCGGTGATGCTGTCCGGATGGTGGCGTTCACGCCAGTTTCTCACCTTGGCCCGAAAGCGGACCGGCACGAGTTCCCCTGCGGGACACCCGCGGGCGGGGTTCTTAGCGTCGGGATCGAAAAAGTGCCGCTCAACATCGGACGCAACCCCCGGTTCGAGCCCCTCGACCTCTGAGCACACCACTCGAGCATGTTGGTACGAAATCTTCCCCGTTGCAAGAGATTTCAGCGTCAACGGCAACATACTGGTTAGGCGTCGCGCTTCTTCAAGCAACCCGCCGGCTGAAGCCTCACTGACCGTCAGCGCGCATGCCACCTCGGCCACCAAACTCATTTGCACAATGGCCACCTCATGCGGCTGGACAGTGGGTGAAAGAGTTGCGGCGGTTCCGCGCGAAAGATCATCGAGCAACCGGACTTTGAGCGTTGCCAGTCGCGCCTCGATCCGGGCCACGGAGGTCAGCCCGTCAAGTGCGGCCTCAACTTGATCCTGTAACGGGTCAGGGCCAACTTTCTTGGAATCGGTGAAGGAATCCGCAACCAGACCTGTTCCGGCCACCGGGTCGGCGCTAAGGGAAGGAGTCCTCACGGAGGTACTAGTAACGGGTCCAGAACATCCCAGTTCGCGTACCGAAGCCAGCAGCGCCTCGTACGCGCCCTGACTTTCGAGTGTCAACGCTGAGAAGTTCTCCATACGCACAGCTTTGCAGGGGTCGTAGACAATGCGGACCCGCGATCTGCGCTATGTGGATAACTTCCCAAAATTTGTTTTGTTCGTCAGTCTGGATCCGTCAGATGAGGGAAGCAGCGTCTCGCTGTGGGGGTAGTCGTAGTACTCGCCGAAAATCGGGCGGATATGGATGGGCCTTGGGGCTTCACGTTCGGCCTTGAGGGCCCTCGGTATGGTGGTTCGCGCTAGGCGCGTGATCCTAATCTATGACGGCGGGTGGGTTGAAAATGCTCGCGGAGTGCGACTACTTCGGCATGCGTTGTTCAGAAGCCGACTGCACTCCGTGGGGCTATCAAGAGATCACAGACTCGTTGGTGTTGGTGTCCTGGCTGGCGTGTCGGTAGAGCGTCGCGCGGCTCCACCCGACCAGGCGTGCCGCATCCTCGGCGGTTCGCCCCTTCGCTCGGGCATCCTTCGCGATCGCGAGTTTGTCGGCGATCACCTTCGGGTCTGAGAGAGGCCGACCGAAGCGGGTGCCGGATTGTCGGGCCGCGGCGATCCCGGCGTTTACACGCTCCACAATCAACTCGCGCTGGTACTCGGCCAGGGAAGCCAGGAAGTTCAGCATCATCCGCCCGGTCGATGTCGCCGGGTCGATGTCGCCGGGTCGATCCCGTCCGAAATGGACCGGACGTTCACGCCGCGTCCGCGCAGCAGGTTCACGGTGTTCAGGACATCGATCAGGGAGCGGCCGAGCCGGTCGACCCTCCAGACCACCACCGTGTCCCCGGCCTCGGCGTACTCGAGAAGCCTTTTCATCCCGGGCCGATCGATTGCCGTTCTGCTGCCGGAAGTGACATCGGCGAACACATCGCGCTTCTCCACCCCAGCATTTATCAGTGCGTCAAGCTGAAGCTGCGCATCCTGGCTCGACGTGCTCACCCGCGTGTATCCCAAATGTCTCACACGCTCATTTTGCGTCAGAAAACCTCTTCGCGGCAATCACTTGAGACGCTTTATGGTGAGAGCCCTTTTTGAGACATATTGGGCCCTTTGCCCTCGGGCCGGGCTGTCAGTTTCAGAAGTCGTCTGCACCGAATGTCAGAAGTCGTCTGCACCCGGAGTCGGTTGGGTTGGAACTGTACAGTTTAACGCGGGATGACAGCGGGCGCTTTGTGGCAGCCCTGCCCCCGCGTCATGTCAGAACGCCGGGAGGACCAGCGCTTCAGAGTCCGTCCCGGGGTGCGGTCGCTTGCTGTGCCTTCTGGTGGAACCATTCGATGTGTTCTTGCAGGAGGCGGGCTGCGAGTTCTCCGTCGTGCGCCTGGACGGCGTCGAAGATGTGGTGGTGTTGGGTTCGTAGCGTGGCGATGACGTCCGGCCATGTTTCCATGGCGTCCATCGCGCCTTTGACGTAGCCGATGATGGATCCGGACAGGGATTCCATCATGGTGGCCACCACCGCGTTCCCGGCGAGCGAGCTCAACGCCACGTGGAAGCGGGCGTCGAGTTCGTGGAACGCGGCGCGGTCAATGTCGGGATCGTCCATGGCGTGCAGAAGCTGGGATGCCTGCTCTAGGTCTTCGTCGCCTCCGGTGCGGGCAGCGCCGGCACGGGCGGTCCAGGTTTCGAGCAGGATACGGGTCTGGACAATGTCCGCGACCGGGAGCCGGTTGGTGGCGACGTGCAGCCGCAGGGCCGACGACAGGCCCGCGGAAGGATCGGAAATGACGATGGCTCCGGAGGTGGGCCCGGACCCGACGGAGCTTCGCAGGATTCCCATGGCGTCCAGGACCCGGATGGCCTCGCGTACTGAGGCCCGTGAGATGCCGTAGTTTTCGGCGAGTGTGCGTTCGCCCGGGAGGCGGTCCCCGACCGTGATTTTGCCCGAGCGCAGGTCCGCTTCGATGTCTTTCAGGAGCGCGTCATGGGTGCGACGGCGGGGGGTTGCTCCTGCTTCGGCGGTGCTCACGGTTGGTTCCTTAAGGGCCGGCAGTGTGCGGGCCTGGGGGCGGCCCGCACACTGCGTCTTGAGTAGGCGGGACGCTAAGGCAGCATCCAGCCCAGGATCGGGGTGGACTGGAGGTAGGAGAGGGTGCAGAGCACCAGCAGCAGCGCTACGCTCCATCCGACTACTTTACGCAGGATCACCGATTCCTTTCCTTCAAGGTTGACCGCCGACGCGGCGATGGCCAGGTTTTGCGGGCTGATCAGTTTCCCGACGACGCCGCCGGAGGTGTTTCCGGCGACGAGGAGGTTCGGGTCGATGCCTGCTTTCAGGCCGGCGGTCTGCTGGAGTTTGGCGAAGAGCGCGTTGGCGGACGTGTCGGAGCCGGTGACGGCGGTGCCGATCCAGCCCAGGACGGGTGAGAGGAACGCGAAGAAGGTTCCGGTGCCGGCCAGCCAGGTGCCGATGGATACTGTCTGCCCGGAGAAGTTCATCACGTAGGCGAGTGCGAGGACGGTGATGATGGTCAGTCCGGCCCAGCGCATCCTGTAGATGGTGCGGGCGATCTCCTTCACGGCGTTAGCCACTGTGACGGGGTAGCGGCCGCCGTCGTTGTACTTCGAGTACACGAAGGCGACGATCAGGCCGGTGATCAGCAGCAGGGTTCCGGGGGTGGAGAGCCATTGGAAGGAGTAGATGGTGGAGGAGAAGGGTTTGCCTTCGGCATTGACCAGCGCGTCGTGCAGGATCGGCCAGGGGATTTTGACGTCGGTCGAGGCGAGGAACGCGGGCACATCCGCGCCGAGTTTCCATAGCTTGGCGATGCCGAAGACGACGATGACGAGGAAGTACGGGAACAGGGCGAGCCAGGTGCGGGTCGGGGTCAGACGGTCTGCAGCGGCTTCGCTGACGGCGACAGCCGATGCGCGCCGGGAGCCGCCGCCGCCGGCGGTGGTTGAGGCTGTGTTCTTCGAGGCTGCATCAAAGGCTGCTCCGAGACGCTCGCGTGCTGCGACGCTTCCCTTGGGCGTCCAGACGCGGAAGAACAGGACGGCCGCGCCGAGGCCTACGAGGGAGGCGACGATATCGGTGAGTTCGTAGGAGAAGTAGTTGGAGCACAGGAACTGTGCGGTGGCGAAGGAAAAACCGACAACGAGTGCGGCGGGCCAACAGTCTTTCAGGCCCTTGCGGCCATCGAGGATGAAGAGCAGGATCAGCGGCACGGTAGTGGCCAGTAGCGGCGCCTGGCGTCCGACGACGGAGGCAATGTCCGTGGCGTGCAGTCCGGTGAGGCCGGCCGCGGTGGTGATCGGGATGGCCATGGCGCCGAAGGCAACAGGTGCCGTGTTGGCGACCAGGACGGCGGCGGCTGCGCGCAGCGGCGGCAGTCCGAGCGCCAACAGCATGGTGGCGGTGATGGCCACCGGCGCGCCGAACCCGGCGAGGGCTTCGAGCAGGCCGCCGAAGCAGAAGGCGATCAGGACGGCCTGGAGGCGCACGTCGCCTTTGCCGATCACGTCGAAGACGCGGCGGAGGTCCTCGAAGCGTCCGCTGAGGACCGTGACCTGGTAGAGCCAGACGGCCATGATGACGATCCAGAGCACCGGGAAGGCGCCGAAGACCCCGCCCTGGGTGGCGGACAGCAGCGCCAGCCCGGCCGGCATCTGGAACGCGAAAATTCCGACCAGGAGGGCAGCCAGGAGCGCAAAGGCGCCGGCGACATGGGCGCGGGTTTTGACGACGGCAAGCAGGATGAAGAACGTCAGCAGCGGCAGCAGGGCGACGATGGCCGACCACATGACGCTGTTGAGCACCGGGTCGGTGCTGGGTGTGAACTGATCCACGGAGTTCCTCCACATTGAGGGGGACGACAGGGGGGGTATGGTCAGACCTCTGTGGTCGGACCATCAGAGTGTAGCGCAGATTTTTCTGAAAGTGTGAGCGGCTTCACTTGGATACGCCGGTTGCGAGTGGCGTCGGTCACGTGATCTACTATGGTCAGACCACAAACCCCTTAGCCCGAAAGGCTGCCATGCGAATCGCTTTGTTCGCTACGTGCATCGTGGATGCGATGTACCCCGCCACGGCGCGGGCCACCGTGAAAATCCTGGAGCGGCTGGGACACGAAGTTGTGTTTCCGTCCGGCCAGGCCTGCTGCGGGCAGATGCACGTCAACAGCGGCTATCTCAAGGAAGCTGTCCCCGTGGTCGCCAATCACGTCGCCGCGTTCGACACCGAGGACTACGACGTCGCCGTCGCCCCGTCCGGTTCCTGCGTCGCCTCCGTGAAGCACCAGCATCCCATGGTCGCCCGCTCCTGCGGTGACACGGCCCTCGAAGCCCGCGCGACCGCCGTGGGCGCTAAAACCTACGAACTCTCCGAACTGCTCGTGGACGTCCTGGGCGTGACCGACGCCGGGGCCCAGCTCGGCTCCTACTTCCCGCACCGGATCACCTACCACCCCAGCTGCCACGGCATGCGCCTGCTGAAACTGGGCGACCGGCAGTCCCGGCTGCTGGCCAGCGTGCAGGGGATCGAGATGGCAGAGCTGCCGGAAGCGGACCAGTGCTGCGGGTTCGGCGGCACGTTCTCGATGAAGAACGCCGACGTCTCCTCCGCCATGCTCGAAGACAAAACCGTCAATATCACCGCAACCGGTGCCAGCCTCTGCACCGGCGGGGACGCCTCCTGCCTGATGCACATCGGCGGCGGCCTCTCCCGCCAGGGCAGCGACGTCACCACCCTGCACCTGGCCGAAATCCTCGCCAGCACCCTGGAAGAACCGGCCTCTGTCACCGGCGAAGTCCGCGTCACCACCGGAAAGGCCACACGATGAGCACCTACCTGGGCATGCCCTCCCTCCCCGTTTATGGCACGGGCAACGTGCACGCCTCCGAATCCTTCCCCAAGGCCGCGCACCGCGAACTCGGCAACGCCCAGCTCCGGGCCAACCTCGGCCACGCCACCCACACCATCCGCGACAAACGCATCCAAGTGGTCTCCGAACTGCCGGACTGGGAACAGCTGCGCGACGCCGGATCCGCCATCAAGGAATCCGTGATGGCCCGCCTTCCCGAACTCCTGGAACAGTTCGAGAAGAACTTCACCGCCCGCGGCGGCGTGATCCACTGGGCCCGGGACGCCGATGAGGCCAATGAGATCGTCGCTGAGCTGATCCGGGCGACCGGTGAAACCGAAGCGGTCAAGATCAAATCCATGGCCACCCAGGAAATCGGCCTCAACGAATACCTTGAAGAGCACGGCATTGCCGCCTACGAAACCGACCTGGCCGAGCTGATCGTCCAGCTGGACCACGACAAGCCCAGCCACATCCTCGTCCCGGCGATCCATAAGAACCGGACACAGGTCCGGGACATCTTCCTGCGCGAAATGGAGGGCGTCGACCCGGAGTTGACCGACGAACCGGCCCGCCTCGCCGCGGCCGCCCGGGCACACCTGCGCCGTAAATTCCTCACTGCCAAAGTCGCTGTCTCCGGGGCCAACTTCGCCCTGGCTGACTCGGGCACCTTGGCCGTCGTCGAATCCGAGGGCAACGGACGCATGTGCCTGACCCTGCCGGAGACACTGATCACCGTCATGGGCGTCGAAAAGCTGTTGCCGACCTGGCAGGACCTTGAAGTCTTTATGCAGCTGCTGCCCCGCTCCTCCACCGGGGAACGGATGAACCCTTATACCTCGCTGTGGACCGGTGTCACCGAGGGCGACGGGCCCCAAAACGTGCACCTGGTGCTGCTGGACAATGGACGCAGCGCCGCCCTGGCCGACGAAATGGGCCGCTCGGCCCTGCACTGCATCCGTTGCAGCGCCTGCATGAACGTCTGCCCGGTCTATGAACGGACCGGCGGCCACGCCTACGGATCGACCTACCCCGGGCCGATCGGGGCGATCCTTTCGCCGCTGATGACCGGCATTCAGGCCGAGGAGAACAGTTCGCTGCCGTACGCGTCCTCGCTGTGCGGGGCCTGCTATGACGCCTGCCCGGTGAAGATCAACATCCCGGATATCCTGGTGCACCTGCGCAGCGTGGATGTGGACAGCAAACGCGGGAAGAAGAAAATCCCCAGCCAGATGGACGTTGGGATGAACGCCGCGTCCTGGGCCCTGTCGTCGGGCAAACGGCTGGGATTGATCGAGAAGGGGCTGCCGCTGGGACGCCTGGCCGCGGGCCCGGACAAGAAGATCACCAAACTGCCCGGAATCGCCGCCGGCTGGACCCAAAGCAGGGATATTCCCGCGCCGCCGTCGCAGTCCTTCCGCGACTGGTGGAAGAAGGAACACCGGACCCCGGCCACCGGCGCTGCCCCCGCTACGTCAGATAACCAGCCCTCAGAGCACCAGGAAGACCAGCCATGAGCGCACGCGATGAGATCCTTGAACGGATCCGCACCGCCCTGAAAGACAGCCCCAAAGTACCGGAAGTTCCCCGCGGGTACCGGTCCTCATCCGATCTGGACGAGGATGCCCTGATCCACCTGCTGGTGGACCGCCTGATCGACTACAAAGCCCAGGTCTCCGTCGTGGACGCCGAGGAGGTGCCGGCACGGATTGCGGAACTGCTCGCGGCAGCGCGCAGCTATGTCGTGCCTACGGGGCTGGACGCCGGCTGGCTCAGTGAACTCGAACTCGACCACGCCAACCGTCGCCGCACCGATTCGGCCGCGGCTCCGCTCACCGTCGTCGAGCTCGATGGTATCGACGCGGTCGTGACCGGCAGTGCTGTCGCTGTCGCCGAGACGGGGACCATCATCCTGGACGGCAGTCCCAACCAGGGCCGCCGGGCAATCACCCTCGTCCCGGACCACCACATCTGCATCGTTAAAGTCGCCGACATTGCCGGGATCCTGCCGGAAGCGCTGCGCCGGATTGATGGCACCCGGCCGCTGACCATGATCAGCGGGCCGAGTGCCACCAGCGACATTGAACTCGAACGTGTCGAGGGAGTCCACGGGCCCCGCAAACTCGACGTCATCATCGCCCGCTAAATCCGGGCAGTGAAGTCCGGGCACGGCCATCACCCTGGCCGTGCCCGGATGCACCAACGCGCATCCCGCACCCTCACCGCTGAACGAAAGGCACCCTCATGACCTCCTACCGCCATGACGCCTGGGAGCACCTCCGCGGTGCCCTCGTGCAGGTCCGGAAGAACGGCACCGTCCTCCGCGAAGGACTCGTCGAGGACGTCATGCCTGACTCGTCGGCCCTCTGGATCGCCGCCGACGGGCTCGCCGGCCGGGTGCTGATCGAAGCTGCTGAAGGCCACGAGGTGTGGGTAGAGCCGCGGCAACTCGAGGGTAAACGCTCGTACCGCATGACATCGTCCGCACTCCAGCGCGGAGAAGGAGATCAGGTTCGCGGGATGCACCTCAACCGTCAGGCTGCGGATGAATCCTTGTTCCGCGGCGGCCGCAGATGGCCGAGGACCGCGTAGGCAAAGTCCACCAGGTAGTCGTTCAGGGCCAGGGAGGCAGCCTTGGCCGCTGAATCGTCTCTGGCGAGAATCGCTTCCAAAATTCTTATGTGAAGCGTCGATCCCCGTGAGATCTGGTCTGCCTCGTCCCGCATGTGGGCGATCCAGAAGCGCCGGGAAAGAGCCTGCGCGGGGGCCAGTGCGTCCGCGAGGTACTCATTGGCTGCGGCATCGACAATCAGATGATGGGTCTCCTTCACCGTCTCCAGGTAGGTGCTCAAGGTGAATTCCTCGTGTTTGAGCCGGTCCACCATGGCAGCCATTTTCCTTCGGTGCTCTCCAACTGCCCGGCCGCAGGCAAGCTCCACTGCCAGGGCCTCCAGAACCCGGCGCAGCTCAAGGAGACGCAGCTGGGTGTCGACCGAAGCGGCCGGGACGAGAACCCCCTTACTGGGGTGGATTTGCACCATGCCCTCCCGTGCGAGCCGTTGCAGGGCTTCACGAACCGGGGTGCGGCCGAACCCGGTTGAGGCGGTAAGCATCGATTCGGAGACCAACGACCCCGGCGCGATTTCCTGGAAGATGATCATCCGCTCGATCTCGTCATAAGCGCCGTCGGCCTTACCTTTTTCCGCCATCTGGCCACTCCTCCCCAGCCGGGCCACCCCGGCTACCGCGTCTCCCGATTCACCGGGCGATGGAAAGCCCATTGACTTAGGGACATCCTAAGGCATATGTTACCGGTATATCGGTTGCATGTCGGTCAATGATGACCGTACCGGCCTTAGGCTGCATTGCACCTCTTCTACGAAGGAAGCCATGAAATCCTCGCGTATTGAGCACCGCGCCATCGACTACATACCGGAAACCGAGCGCCACGGCGTGGCTCGAAGCCTCTTCTTTGTCTGGTTCGCCGCCAACACCTCCATCACTGCGGTGGTGACCGGCGCGCTGTTTGTCATCCTGGGAAACTCCGCCCTGTGGGCCATCCCGGCAGTCATCATTGGAAACGTCCTGGGTGGTTTCGTCACAGCCCTTCACTCCGCACAAGGCCCGAAACTGGGCGTTCCACAAATGATCCAGAGCCGGGCCCAGTTCGGCTACTACGGCGCCATCCTGCCCCTCGTACTCTCCCTCATCATCTACCTGGGCTTCTACGCAACAGGCCTGGTCCTCGGCGGCCAGGCGATCGGGGACCTCCTCGGCATCCCGGTCCAGGCCGGCTCCGCGATCTTCGCACTGCTCTCAACCACCCTGGCCATCTTCGGATACCGTTACATCCACAAGTTTTCCAAAGTCGCCACGGCACTCAGCGCCGCCGTGTTCGTGGTGCTCTTCATCCGCGTACTCACCGCACCCGACGCCGCGGTTCTCGTGCAGCAGACCGACTTCGCCATCGGCCCGTTCGTCCTCGGCATCTCGCTGGCAGCATCCTGGCAGCTCACTTTCGGCCCCTACATCGCCGACTACTCCCGCTACCTGCCCGCCAACACACCCCAACGAGCCACGATGGGATGGACCTTCGCCGGCAGCGTTCTGGGCGGCTCACTCGCCATGATCCTGGGCGCCCTCGGCGCAGCCATCGGCGGCAGTAACTTCAACACCAACCAGGTCGGCTACCTCGCCAACTTGGGCGCCCAGTTCGCATGGCTGGTCCTGTTGGCTGTGATCTGCGGAAAACTCACCGGCAACACCCTGAGCACCTACGGCGGGTTCATGTCGCTGGCCACCATCGTCACGGCCATCACCCGTAGGGAAATCATCACCGGCAAAGCCCGGACCGCCTATATCGTCCTGATATCCGCAGCAGCCCTGAGCATTGCCTTGGCTGCAACCGATAACTTCCTGGGCGCATTTACAAACTTCCTCCTGTTCCTCCTCTACTTCATGACACCGTGGTCCGCGATCAACCTCGTCGACTTCTACTTCGTCCGCAAGGAGAAATACAACGTCGGCGCACTCTTTCAGCCGGACGGCGAGTACGGCCGCATCAACTGGATCGCCATTGCCGCGTACGCGGCCGGAATCCTCATCCAGATCCCGTTCATGAACAGCCCCCTATATGTCGGCCCGGTAGCGGAATGGCTTGGCGGTGCGGAAATTGCCTGGCTGATCGGTCTCGTCGTCTCCGGTGGCATCTACTACTTGTTCGCACCCGTCCGCAAAACGCTCCCCCATTCCACGAGCCCCGCCGCAGACGGGCAGCAGGATGCTGCCGCCCTGATCCGCCCGCACCTCTGACCAAAAACGCCCCACAGGAGTAGCACAGCATGAAATACGATCCCAGCTTCGAAAAAAGCCCACTGCCCTTCGCACCGTTCAAGAGCCTCACAGTGCCCCGCCCCATCGGCTGGCTCTCCAGCATCAGCACGGACGGGGTGGAGAACATTGCCCCCTACAGCCAGTGGCAAAACCTCACTTTCGACCCCCCGATGGTGATGTTTGCCGCCAACCAGTACCCCGACGGGCGGCGCAAAGACACCGTCATCAACGCCGAAGAAACCGGCTGGTTCGTCTGGAACATGGCCACCTGGGACCTCCGGGAGGCAGTGAACATCAGCGCGATGGCCCTGCCGCCGGGAGAAAGCGAATTCGATCGCCTCAACGTCACGAAAAAGAAGGCTGATCTCTCCGACACACCTATGGTCGCTGAAAGCCCGTTCCACTTTGAATGCCGGTACCTCTCCACCCACCGGATCCCCGGCAACTCCACCGTCGGAAGCATCGACGTCGTCTACGCCACCGTGGAACGCATCCACCTGGACGAAAACTGCCTTACCCCGGACGGACGGATCGACATCCCCAAGGTCAAGCCGATAGCGCGCATGGGCTACTACGACTACACCGTCGTCACCGACACCTTCGAGATGAAAGTTCCCTGCTCCGACGCCGACGAAATGGCCGGCCTCGCAGGACAACCCGCATAGTTCCACGGCACAGCTATTCCCGTGCGGGGTGCCCGGTACCGCTGAAGTCTCACTTCCGAGGTACCGGGGTCCGGCACCGACCTGGAGAACCCGTGGGACCCGCCCGAACGCGGTTCGGTTGCCCAAGCATGCCGTCTCAGTTCCTAGGAAGTGGACGCCCTGGAACTGTTCACTCGTGAAGTGGCTGGCTCGCCACACAATTTCGTTCCACAACTACGTGCCAAGGTCCGCGGCTATCGGGAAAGTAGTTTCTCACCGTCCGGTCGCAACTCTCCGTTGGGCGATACGTGCCGGTACAGGGTCTGGCGGGTGATGCCGAGTTCAGTGCAGAGGTCACCGACTTTGGTCTCGGGCTTGCCCATGGAGGCCATGGCGAGCCGGAGTTTTGCCGGGGTCATTTTGTAGGGGCGTCCGCCGTTGCGGCCGCGGGCGCGGGCGGAGGCGAGGCCGGCGCGGGTGCGCTCGGAGATGAGCTCCCGTTCGAATTCGGCCAGGGCCGCGAAGATTCCGAAGACGAGCTTCCCGGAGGCTGTGGTGGTGTCGATGGCGGCACCTTGGCCGGTGAGGACCTTCAGGCCGATTCCGCGTTCGGTGAGGTCGTGGACGATGTTGACCAGGTGGCGCAGGTCCCGGCCGAGCCGGTCCAGTTTCCAGACGACCAGGGTGTCTCCGTGGCGCAGAGCTTTGAGGCAGGCGGCCAGCTGGGGCCGGTCGTCCTTCTTTCCGGAAGCCCTGTCTTCGTAGAGGGAGTCCGCCCCGATACCGGCCGCCAGAAGTGCGTCGCGCTGCAGGTCCGTGGTTTGGGACCCGTCGGCCTTGGAGACGCGCATGTATCCGACGAGCACAGCACTTCCCCTTTGTCATTTATACGTTCGTTTAAGTGACATCAGTCAGCCAAAGCACGGCGTTTCCAAAAATTGTCACTTTACCCGTCATTTATTCTACGTCATGCAAAGGATGCATTAGTGCTGATAGGTGACAGGGTTTCCAAGGGAATGCCGAGCTCGGCGAAGTCGGCCCTCAGCCGGGTCACGGACTCCGGTGTTCTGCATCCTATGAGGGCGAAGTTGTAGAGGGCCTGCGCCTCCGCGGGGTCCTCCCGTGATGCCTGGATCGCTTCTTCCAGTGCCTGCCTGAGCGGTTTCGGATAGACGGCCTTTTCCTCCGGGTTTTCCTTCGCCGGTTTGCCGTTATCGATTTCCCGGTACGGCTCGGGCAGGAAGAGGCCGGCATGTGTTCCGCGTCCGGTGACTGTCCCTGTCTCGAGGAGGGCGATGGCGGCGGCCGCAGTTTCCATGGTGTGCCGTTGCACCGTTTCCGGTTGCTGTTCGTACGGGCGCCAGAGCCCCTGTCCATCGCGGGCGGGATAGCCGGCTTCTTTCCATATCTGGCGGATGGTGCCGGTATCGGATGGCCGGTTCTCGGAGAGGGGGCAGCTGAGCTCATCGACGACGGTGCGAAGAAGCCGAAACCAGAGCGCGGCATCGACTCGCCGGCGCGGAAGGTCAACATGGCCGACCGCGAAGGCGTGCTGGGTTCGTTGATCCAACGTCAGGATTTGTTGCGGTGCCGGCCTGGGTGCCGGCCGGTCGAAATCCCACATTCCGAAGTAGCTGCGCGCGGCGAGGGTTGTCTCCAGCCAGCAGCCGTGGGCCGGGCAGCTGGAGACGATGGGGATTGCCCAGAGTAACCGGTATGGATGAGGGGATGGGGTCGCTGCCACACATTCCGGACACCCTCTCGCCGGCAGTCGGTCCGGCAGCCACGGCCGCCACGACGGGACCAGCCGCGCTTTGTGTTTCCCGGACCGCCGCAGCACCGACAGCTGCCGGGTATAGGTGGCGAAGCCGTCCGAGCCGGGCTCCATGTCATCGAGCAACCACGGAACCCAGCCGGCCACACTCATTTGCCGCAGCCGGACAGGGGCGACCCCGGTCCGCTCAGCCAGGACCTCGATCAGGCCAGGGCGAGGCGCCAGGTCGAGGTCGTCAAGGTCGGCCGTACCCAGCTTGTAGCCGATGTCATCGCCCAGGTGTTCTGTGTCGGTGTCGTAGCAGCCGGCGATCCGGCGCAGCCAGGAGGAGAGCGCCTCACCGTCGGTCGGCGCAGGATGCACCGGCCACCGTAGGGGGCCGCTCACAGCAGTTCCCGTTCGAACAGTCGCCGCCGTTCGGTGGGTCCGGCGTACTCGGCCATGGCCAGGGTGCGGTGGGTGATGTTCTCTTCACCGCTTTCCACGGCGGCGATCGCCGCAGTGGTCAAAAGCCGGGTGAGTTCTCCAATGGTTCCCTCGCTTCGGGCCAGCAAATACCTGGCCATGTCCGCGGTGGCGAGGCGGGACGGTCGGTGCAGCGGCAGCGCCGCGGCGAAGCTGGCTAACAATGACAGGGTGTCGGCGCCGTTACTCCACAGGGGGAGGACGACGGGTTCGAATCTGTTCTCCAACTGGTCATCGGATCGGACCGCAAGATACGCCTCCCGTGTTCCGACCCCGATGATTGGAATGCGCAGCTCGTTGCCGAGGAATCGCAGCAGGTTCAGGAACTCGCGGCGGCTGTTGCCCTGCCCGGCGAGGACGTTATGCAGTTCGTCGATGACGAGCATGCGCACTCCCGTGGCACGCAGCAGGTTCAGCGACACCTGCTCCACCTCGGCCAGACGCCGCCGGGGCTGACGAGGCGCGCCGAGGGCGGCGAGGAGCGCGATGTAGAAGCGCAGCACGGAAGGCTCGGATGGCATCTGCACACACAACACGGGGATGTGTTCCCGGTCCGCTTCGGTCCTTGGCAGGTGCCCGCGGCGGAACTTCTCCACGATCATGGACTTGCCATTGTTCGTCGGCCCGACCAGCAAAAGGTTCGGCATCCGCTGCTTGTCCGGCCAGCGCAGCAGCGTCTCCAGCCGTGCCACCGTTTCCACGGCCCGCGGGTAGCCGATCCACCGGTCCGCCCGGATCAGTTCCACCCGCTCTTTTGCTGGCAACCGTGCCGCGTCCCGCACTGCCGGATGCAGGTGGGACAGATCAGGTGCGACGTAGCGGGGCACTGTCATGTCACCACTGCTCGATCTGATCGAACCGGGAAACCTGGGCCGCTACCGGCTCTACGTCCGGCATCTGATCGTCAGGCGATTGCGGCGGCATCAAAGGGCTCGGGCTCTTGGCGCGCTTCTCCGTTGCGGCAGCCGCTATGTTGCGTCGCTCGGTGTCGCGTCGCATCCGTTTGGTTGTTTTCGTTGCGGTGCCCGCGATCTCTCTCATCTGTTCGATCATCCGGAACAGGGCCGCCTCATCCACCTGCGCGACGCCACGCTCGTGGAGCCGTGCCAGGGCGTGTTTGTGCTCCCACAGGCTCACGGACGGGTTCGCCATCGTCCGATACGGCACCTCTACATAGAGGTGCCCGTCCGGTTCCAGTACCCAGATCCGGCTGATGTCCCGAGGGTCGCGACGGATCAGGAAAGGGCCAAGCGTGTCGCGGCGGCTGATCCACGGTTTCAGCGCGTTGGAGAAATAGTGGACATGGTCGATGACGAATCCCGTCCGGGTCAGGGTGCGCCGTATGACCGGGAGGAAGTCGACCAGGAACGCTGCCGGGTTCGAGGCCACGGCCGGCATCCCCGTGGCCGCGACTCCGTCGGCCCAGCGGCCGACCGGTGTTTGTCGCAAGGTGCTGTGAAGGGTGTGAGGTGTGTCAAGGATCCGGGACAGTTCGTTAGTTTCTTTTTGGTTAGGCAGCAGCGGGTAGCTGCTGGTTTTGGGTCATGAATTTGGCCATGGCCGCAGCTGGTGGCAAGCCGTCATTGTGGGTG
>NZ_JBNPEO010000008.1:0-136645 GCF_050490315.1 Pseudarthrobacter sp. J1738
AATGTTATGGCTATTTGGGGTGCAGATATTGCTCAGCTCAAGACTCTCGGTACGAAGCTGCAGGCTGGCTCGACGGCGATCACTGAGCAGAAGACCACGTTGACTAAGATCCTTGGTTCCACCGACTGGAAGGGCCCGGACGCTGACCGTTTCCGTAACGAATGGTCCTCACACCACGTACCGTCTTTGGCTAAGGTAGCCGAGGCTCTGCGTGAAGCTGGCCAGAAGGCAACCAAGAACGCTTCCGAGCAGGAGCAAGCTTCCCACTAAGTTCCACAGTGGGCGTAGGGCCCGGACCGTCAACACGACGATCCGGGCCCTATTTTCGTTTATTCAGGATTCTTGACCGGGTGTGCTTGGGCCGCTACCTGAGGCGCCGGTCCCGGCGTCGTACTGGTTGTCCTGTGCCGCAGCTAAGCGGCTGGATACTGTGGGTCTGGATGGACTGTAACCCGGCGCCACACGGCAAAGCGTCCGAGGGTTGAAGCCGCCGCCGTGCCCAGCCCGTAGGGCCACGCGCCCGTCCCTAAGTCGCCGCCCATCAGGACCATAGTGAGGCAGCCGGTGACAAATCCCGCCGCCCCCAAGGCCAACACATGCCACCATTGGTTCCGTACGGGCCGCATTAACAAGCCGGCAACAAGGCCCAGTGGCGCGCCAATAAAGATCGCCGGGAGGAGCGCATACATGGCAAACGTACCTGCCACTACCGCCAATGCCTCAAGGGTTCTGCTTGCTATGGCGACGATGACGCCACATCCGAGGCTGAACGCTAAATAGCAGTAAAGCCAGCCGAGACCGAACGCTGCTGGGTTGTCTCGCTCTTTGCCGCCATTCGTCGTCGCTCCTTGGGTCTTGAAAACGCGCCTTTTTAACGCTCAGTGAGCAGGCAGGGCATGGGAGAATAGTCCACGGCTCAATCTGTGTGGGCCCAGTGCTAATACAGCGGGACCGGGATGGTCTGCGCGAACCACTAGTCAAAGCGAGTTCTTCCATGAGTGAAACCACTGTGAAACCAGCCGTGCCCGGGGCCAAGTTTGCCTCGATTGGTAGCCCGTATTTCGGCATCGCCCTAGCCTTTATGGCCGTTATTGTGATCCTGTCCAACATTGGTGGATCCAAGGGTGTTCAGTTTGGCCCCATCACCACCGACGGCGGATTCTTCCTGTTTCCGTTGGCGTACATTTTGGGTGACGTGATTTCAGAGGTCTACGGGTTTAAGGTTGCCCGCAAATCCATCATCACCACCTTTGTGCTCTCCGCTTTTGCGTCGCTGAGCTACTGGATCATGATTATCCTGCCCGGCTTTACCGACGACTACGGCGTGGCCAAACAAGCTGCCATGGAAACTGCGTTGGGCCCGGTACCGCAGATTGTGCTCGCTTCGTTGTTGGGATTCTTGGCTGGGCAGACCATCAACTCCTGGATCCTTGTGAAGATGAAGGCCCGCAGTGGCGAAAAGTCACTCTGGGCACGCCTTATGAGTTCGTCCGGAGCTGGCGAATTCGTGGACACCCTTATTTTCTGCTCCATCGCGGCCCCCGTGATTGGCATTTCCGATGCTGGGACCTTTGTGAGCTACGTGGTGGTGGGCTTTGTGTACAAGACCCTCGTTGAGTTCCTCTTTGTCCCGCTCACGAGCATCGTGATCCGCTGGGTCAAAAAGCGCGAACCGAGCTACGGGCTCTAATTCTTTCGCCGTTCCTGTCCGCGAGGTCGGTGCACCGCGCCGTTTGCCTAGGGAATTTCCTAGGGATTCGACGCGATGCCCCGACTTCGGCGAAAGGCTTCAAGGATTCGCGACTTCACCTCGGCCTCATTGAACAAATCGGCCCACGTGAGACGGACAAAGATCCAGCCTTCCTCCATCAGAGCTTTCTCGCGTTGACGCTCTTGGAAAATCGCCTCGTCACTGGGCTGGTAATCGAAGTATTTGGCTCGACCATCAAATTCGAGCGCTACCTTCCGATCCCGCCACGCCATGTCCAGCCGATACAGGCCGGCCCGCGTTTGGACCTCGACTTGCAGTTCCGGAGCCGGTAACTGCAGGGCATTGATGACTTCCCTGGCCAACGTTTCCCCGGCTGATTCCGAGCGCGGATCGGCATTTTCAAGCACCGCCCTCAGCGTGCGAATGCCTCGATGCCCGGCCAAGGCTGTGGATGCTTTTTCCAATTTCCCTATGGATGCACCTTTGCGGAGCGCATCGTCCATCAGAATCAGGCCGGACTTATAGGACACTGTCATACAGCAATCCACGAGTGTTCTTTCCAGCGACGTGACCCGTAATCCGTAAAGCCAAACAACATCCTCCGGCGGTAGTGGCCGAGTATGGATTCGAACGCCGGGGCCGGACTGGCGGCTGTTGGGCTTGGAAGTATTCGTGACGTGGATCAGCGAATCGACGTTCCACAAGCTCAGCCCGAAAAGGCGCGCGGCCGAGACATGGCTATAAACGAACCCCTCGTTGGTACTGCGAAGCGTCCGGAGCTGGTGGGCTCGGATCTCCAACAGCTTCTGACCGTCACGATTCAAAGACTCCCAGTGGCCACAGGAAACGTAACAGCCATGACGGATTCGGCGGATCTGACCGTCAGCGAGGAACCGATTCAATTGCCGCGTGGCCACGCCAAAGTCGTGAAGTTGGGCGGCGCTCCAAAGGACGCCGGGCGGCAGTGATGGGCGCGGAGGGTGCGGCGATCGCAGTGGTTCGCCGTCGTCGTCGTACTGGCTCAGATTGTTCAACGTCATGGATTCAGCGTTGCGCCAAAAGTTCGACGGCGCTCGGCTCACGGCGCGTATGTGGAAAACTTCGGCCAAAAAGTTCCCCTACTCGCGAAGTCGGTGCATGGCCGCGAACTCCCCGGAAATTTCCTAGGGAAACGGCGCGCAGCACCGACCTCGGCGGAAGTTAGGCGTAGTACTTGCCTAGGGTCTCGGCTTTGAACTCGAAGAAGTCGCCGGACTCAATGGCGAGCCGGGCGTCGTCGACCATCTTCACCACAAAGCGCTCGTTGTGAATCGACACCAACGTTGCAGCCACCATTTCCTTCGCGCGGAACAAGTGGTGGATGTACGCACGGGAGTAATTGGTGCATGCATAGCAATCGCAGCCGTCCACGAGCGGGCCGAAGTCCCGCCGGTAGCGTGCACCACTGAGGTTAAAACGCCCGTCCGGGGTGTAAAAAGCCGAGGTGCGGGCCACCCTAGTGGGGGAAACGCAGTCAAAAGTATCGGCCCCGTTTTCGATCGCCGTAAAAATGTCATCCGGCTCGGAAATGCCGAGCAAGTGCCGCGGCTTGTTCTCGGGAAGTTCCTCGGAACACCAGCGGACAATTGTGCCCAAATTTTCCTTCTCGAGTGCCCCTCCCAGCCCAAAACCGTCAAAGTTCATGGCGCCCAAGTCCCGGCAGGCCTTACGGCGCAGGTCCTCATATTGGGCGCCCTGAATGACCCCAAACAAGGCTTGATACGGCTTGCCCACGCGCTCGTCAGTGAGCCGGAAGTGCTCAGTGATGCAGCGTTCAGCCCACAAACGGGTCCGCTCAAGAGACATTTCTTGGTAGGCGCGGGAATTTTGCAAGGTGGTGAGCTCATCGAATGCGAACATAATGTCCGCGCCGATTTGATGCTGAACTTGCATGGAAATTTCGGGGGTAAAGCGGTGCTTGTCGCCATTGAGGTGGCTTTTGAACCACACGCCGTCGTCGTCAACATGCGCCAAACGTTCCTTGCCCGCAGCCACAGCATCGTCCGGACCAGACTGATCCACAAGGTCCATATTGATGACCTTTTTGAACCCAGATCCCAGACTCATCACCTGGAATCCGCCCGAATCAGTGAAGGTTGGCCCCTCCCAGTTCATAAACTTACCCAAGCCGCCAGCCTCATCCAGCAGGTCCGCTCCGGGCTGTAAATACAGGTGATAGGCGTTCGACAACAATGCCTGTGCACCCAATTCCTTCATGGCTTCGGGCAGAACTGCCTTGACAGTGGCTTTGGTTCCGACTGCGATAAAAGCTGGCGTCTGAATCTCACCGTGTGGGGTAGTGATGGTGCCCGTACGGCCCAAAAATTCGCCGCCATTGGCGGCAACATCGGCAGGCGTGTAAGGGGAGGTCTCCGCGAGGCGTTTGCCAACAGAGAAAGAGAATTCGGACTGGGAAGCAGCGGAAACAGGCACCTATCAAGTGTGCCAGAACCGGCTCAGCTATTCGGCTCACTTTCATGGAACGCGCTGGCACGCCAACTCTCCCAACGCTGCCGCAATGCTTCAAGTTGGTGCGCGCCCAGACCATAGCTGGAGATGTTGACCATCAAACCGCCATTCGGGCGGGAATCGGGCATAGGTGCCTGGGCGGAGGCGATCAACAAGCCGTCACCGTGGTCAGCATATTCGTGCACCGTGAGTCCCACTTGGTCTGGGGTTTTGTACCAAACTCGGCCTGTGATTTCCTCCCCGGTGGGGAGGTGGAGGCTGTAACTCTGGCCCTCTTCAGGTATCTGGTCAAGGCCCAGAATTTCAAGTGCCGGGCGACCGTTTCTATCCAGTGTTGCCTGGAGAAAGGTGCTCCGCCGCGCTGCGTGTGGGTGCCGTTCAAGTGCGAATTTGAGTTGGTGCAAAAACATCACCCAACCTTCAGTGATGTCCGCTTCCCAAGCGGCCCACGGCGAATCCGGGTCCGGAGCGGCGCGGACAATACTCACACGGGTCCCTGCCGCTACGGGTTCGAGCGTGAAAACGTCTCCACCACCAAGCGAGAGCGAAAGGTGATCCGGAGCTTCGAGGACCGAGTCCTTGAAGTAAATCTCTTGGATTTCCTCCGCCAGTCCCTCAACTTCCCAACCATGCCAACGGGCAATTTCGCCCGGTTCGCGCAGCGAGGTCCAGACTTGTTGCGCATCAGCATTGATCACAACACTCAGCGGATTGCTCATGATTAAAATCTACGCCCGAATAGCCTCAAGTTCGTTGTCAATCCGCCGGTTCAATTCGCCCGCACTGATGCTCTCGGAGCCGCCGTGAGCCCGCAAATACAGCAAGCTTTCGAGCCGCAAAACACGCCACTCACGCTCGGCTTCGTGGTTGCCGTTATCGATTGAGCGGAAGATTTCTTTGTCATACAGATTGGGTTCATTGAGCGCCCGCTGACGAACCTTCGCCGCAATCCGGGCCTTAAAAGGGTCGCTCTCTTGGGCTTCGGGAGCGCGCAAGAGCCGGCGGTACAGTTCGGAACGTTCGTCCTGACCGTCCTTGGAGCACAGGAAACTGGAGAGTGAAAGGCTCGCCTCCACGGCCGACCAGCGCCCCGGATTACCATCAAAAGGCAGCACGTTTAGCAAGTCAGCAATGGCCAGCGCGGACGCTGAATCGCTGTGCTCGATGTACAGCTCGTGTGCCAGATCGCGCAGATCCGTGAGGCAGCTGCCGGACTTCAAATTGATGCCCTTGGCAAGCCTGGACGCAAGCGCCTGAACGCCAGGACGGCCAGGATATTCGGCCGCGACGCGTTCAACCACACTTTCCGGGGTGCCCTCTGGCTCAGGAATTAGCGCGAGTTCGGCCTCGTCCGGGAGTGCAATAGCGGGCGGATTCTCCGGCGCCGGTGGTAGCACTGCGGGAGTCGCGGCTGGTACTGCGGCGGCCAAACCTGCGGCCGGGACCTCGGCGGAGTCTCCACCCTCAGAAGGTACGACGACGGCACTCACCGCAGGTTCGGCGTCGGACGTTGGGGGTACTTCAGTTAGCCCGGTGGTTGCTGTGGGCTCGGTGCTGGCCTTTGCCCGGGGGAGCAGGATGTCGCTCCAACGGGACCCGGCTGGCGGCTGCACGATGTCGGCGTGTGCTACATGTGCTGAGGCGTTCGCGGCGAGTCGTAAAACGTAGCCGTCCACGAGGGTAATGACGATCAAAGCGGGATTGCCGAAGTCGTCCGACTCGGCCTCAACGAGGCTAATTTCGGCGCTTCGCTGGCCGTCCGGCAACAGGAGCCGATCCCCGCTTTGGAGAGTCCCAGCCTGTTCTTCACGGTATTGCACGGTGCTTTGGCTGCGGTTCATTGGGGTCCTTAAAGTCTCTTGCGGTCCGCCCAATAGTCTACAAAGGTGGCCTTGGAAAAGCCGGGAGGTGGGCTACTCGGCGATGCCCGCGAAGGCCAGCGCCTGGCGAATCAGGAGTCCGCGGCCGCCTTCGAATTCGTCTTGAACTTCTTGACGCAGCACCTCTTGGGGCGACATCCACGTCAACTCGAGTGCATCTTGACGGGGGTTGCATTCGCCCGTTACCGGCACCACATAGGCGAGCGCTACGGCGTGTTGGCGATCGTCAGTGAACCCGGTGTGTGAGGGCGAGGGGAAGTATTCGGCCACGGTGAACGGCACGGGGCTCAGGGGCAATTGTGGGAAAGCCATGGGGCCGAGATCTTTTTCCATGTGCCGCAAGAGGGCTGCGCGGATGGTCTCCCGGTAGAGCACCCGCCCGGACACGAGGGTGCGGACCATGCCGCCTTCTTCGTTTCCTTGCAGGAGTGTCCCAACTTCGATCACAAGTCCCAGCGGATCAAGGCGCACGGGAACTGCCTCGACGTAGACCATGGGGAGGCGGTTTCTGGCCTCGTACAGGTCTTCCTCGGAGAGCCAGCCTGGAAAAGGATCAGGGGTTCGTACACTCATGGTTAAGTTCTACCGCATCAAGACCGGGCGCGCGGGGCATGATTAGCTGGTGGCTGAATTACGGGAGCTGGATTTCCGTCACTGGGCTGCCTGCATCGAGGATCATTTGAAGGGATTGCCGTGGCCGTGGAATTAGAGGAACTACTGGTCCCCGACGCCGATGCATGGCGCGCATGGCTCGAGGCTAACCACCCTACGAGTCCAGGCGTGTGGTTGGTGTTGCATAAAAAGGGTGGTGCCACCACGGCATTGGATTATGCGGCTGCGCTGGATGAAGCGCTGTGTTATGGATGGATTGATGGCCAAGCTCGTTCGCGAGACTCTCACACCTCACTACGAAGAATGACCCCACGCACTGCCCGTAGCAAGTGGTCTCAGCGCAATGTTGGGCACGTGGCTCGCCTTGAAGATGCTGGCAAAATGTCGTTAGCTGGCCGGGCCGCCGTCGAATCTGCGAAGGCCGACGGCCGTTGGGAAGCCGCCTATTCTGGTGCCGCGAATGCCGTGTTGCCCGAGGACTTGTCTGCCGCGATTGCAGCGAATCCCTTGGCCCAAGCCACTTACAATCAGCTGAATTCGGCTAATCGCTACGCCATTATTTACCGGACCACAAGCGTCAAAACAGTGGTTGCTCGCCAGCGGAACATCACGAGGTTTGTGGAGATGTTGGCTCGCGGCGAAGCTCCTCACCCACAAAAATTCGCTCCTCATACCCCGCCGAGGTAGGTGCATCGCGCCATTCGCCTAGGTAATTTCCGGGGAGTTTGACGCTAAGCACCGACCTCGGCGAAAGTGAGGGCGGTGGGGGCGAGGGATGGTGGGTTGATCAGTGTCCTTTCAGCCAACACGCAGCATCTTCACCGCTAGCGTCTAAATATTGGTGGCAAACTACTGGGATGCCATCGCTTACTCCGCCCCGGGATGAATCTGCTTTGATGGGCTCATCGGCCTCCACCTTCCAGCGCATCCGTATGTGGTTGAGACCCACGGCGGGACCAATTTGGTCCGCTCATGCGGCGTTTTTCACGGTTTCCGTTTTGATTGTTCTGGGCAATGTGATCTTTTGGTGGATGCTCGCGAGCGTAGCGTCGAATTCCGGTCCGGCCACGTGGGACGGGCCGTTACATTCGGCAGCTGTCGCCTCGCGAAACTCGTTGTTTACGGCCTTGATGTCAGCAGTTACCACTGTCACTTCGCCCATGGCGATGGCAGCGATCGGTAGTCTGACCGCCGTCGTCTGGTTTTTTTGGCGGCACGAATTGCGGCGTCCACTCATCCTGATGGTGGCTATGGCGGGCACTGTTGCACTATCCAGTTTTATCAAACATCAGGTGGGCCGCCCGCGTCCTTCGGCTAAAGAATTCCTGCTGGGACCGGACGACGCATTGTCATTTCCCTCGGGCCACACTCTCGGTTCTGGGGTGTTTTTTGGTGTGCTCGCCTACCTTCTGGTCTCGCGCTTAGAAAAACGTACGACGGCGTTACTCGCCGCGATTGCCGCAGTTTTGGGCACCGCTTTGGTGGGGTTGAGCCGGGTGTACTTGGGCTACCACTGGTTCACCGACGTGGTGGCTTCGGGTTCCTTGGCTCTGGTTGTGACCGGTGTGGTGATGCTGGTGGACTCGCTCTTACCCCGAACGCTCCCGGACTCAGCTACCCACTCCCGATGAGCCCACCCCCGCTGAGGTCGGTGCATCGCGCCGCTGGCCTGGGTAATTTCCGGGGAGCACGCGGCTAAGCACCGACCTCGGCGAAATAAAGTAGTAGCAGGGAAGCGGGCGGAAGGGACTATGCGTCGTGGGGGAAGGCTACTGCCTCGCCAACCACTCGTAAGCACAACTCGGTACCGGGCTGAGCGATGGCAGCGTTCCAGTGCCGGATGGCAATGATCTCGCCTCCGCCGGGGTATCGGTGAGCATTGGCTGTAGCATCACTTCGCCCGGCGGCCGAAGCTGAGACCGGCGGGGTTTGTGGCAACTGAATCCGTACCGTTGATTCTGGGCCAAAGTAATCGGTATCAACTACGCGCCCACGGATAGGCCCGTCCTCGGCGATCCGGATCTGCTCCGGGCGCAGCATCAACTGAACGCGGCCCTGGGCGGGGGGCCTGCGCACGGGAATTGCACCGAGCGAGCACGTGGCTAGGGACCCTTCCATCCACGCATCTAGAATCACGGCATCGCCCAAGAACTCGGCGGTGGCGCGATCTGCGGGGCGTGTGTAGACCACAAAGGGGTTACCGATTTGGGCCAGTTTCCCTCCGCGCATTACGGCAACCTGATCGGCGAAGGACAGCGCCTCGGCTTGGTCGTGAGTGACCAGGATGGTGGTCACTCCGGCCTTATTGAGCACTTTGGCTACGGCACGACGAGTAGCAACTCGCAAACCCGCATCGAGTGCAGAAAAGGGCTCATCCAAGAGCATCAGTTCAGGTTCGCGAGCCAAGGCCCTAGCCAGTGCCACGCGTTGCTGCTGACCTCCCGAGAGCTGGTGAGGCCGGCGCTTGATGTAGCTCGCGTCGAGGGCAACCATGTTCAGTAGCTCTTCAACGCGGGCCTTAGCGCCAGAGCGGCCACCGGGCAGAGAAATACCGAACGCGATGTTTTGACCAACGGTCAGATGAGGAAACAGGGCGCCATCCTGGGCCACGTACCCCACTTGACGTTTGTGCGCTGGCAACCAGACTCCGTCGCCCGCTACGGTTTTTCCGTTGAGCGAGATCCTGCCGGTATGCGGCCGCTCAAAACCTGCGATGAGCCGCAAAAGCGTGGTTTTCCCTGACCCGGAAGGACCCACAATGGCGGTGGTGCCTCCACGCGCAACGGAGAGATTAACGCCCTTCAGGACCGGGTGACTTCCAAAGCTTTTGGTGACGTCCACAATGCCCAAGTGGGTGTTGGTGCTGGCCGCGACGGACGCTGCAATCCGCGGTTCGGGGAGTCGTGAAGGGGATTGTTCGGTCACTGTCCGGCTGCTTTCTTGGACTGTTGGAATAGAAGATAAGTCATCGGCGCCGAGAGGACGATCATCAACAGAGCGTAAGGCGCCGCCCCTGCGTAGTCGATCTCGTTGCTCTTGGACCAGAACTCGGTGGCAAGCGTGTTCGTCCCGTTGGGGGAGAGTAACAGGGTTGCTGTCAGTTCATTCACAATGGCCAAAAACACCAGCGCTGCACCACCGGCGGCGGCAGGTGCGCTGAGCCGCAAGGTGACCCGAATAAAGGCCATCACGGGGTTCTTCCCCAAGGACCGGGCCGCCTCATCGAGTTCCTTCGGTGCTTGGGAAAGCCCTGCACGAATGTTGACTAGCGCACGCGGAAGGTACAACAGCACGTAGGCCAACACTAGAACTAGGGAGGTCTGGTAGATGCCCGGCACCAATCGAATACTGACCGTCACAAACGCCAAGCCCACCACAATCCCGGGCATGGAACTGGTGACGTAGTTGGAGAGCTCGAGTGTTTTACTGAACCAGCCCGGGTGCCGAACCGCCAGGTAGGCGAGTGGGAAGGCGAACAACGTGGTCAAAACTGCGCCGGCTAGTCCGTAGCTGAGGGTTTGCAAGAGGGCAGGGCCAAATTCGGCCATGTTCCACACCGCGGTTCCGCCGGCGATCAGCCAGCGCAACACAAACCACAATGGCAGGCCGAAGGCCAACGCACTAAGGGCCACCAAGAACACTTGGGAGGGGAGTTGGTAACCGCCCAAAACCAGCCGGGATGGCTTGCCCTGCACGCCTGAACCCACACGGGCATAGCGTGCATTTCCGCGGCCGCGTACCTCAATGAGGAGCAAGATCAGGCAGAAGAACACCAGCACACTGGCCAGCATGTTCCCGGCTGCACCGTTAAAAGTGGACCGGAATTGCTCCATGATTGCGGTGGTGAAGGTGTCAAAGCGAATCATGGCAAAGGCGCCATATTCGGCGAGCAAGTGCAGCCCCACCAACAGCGCGCCACCGGTGATAGCAATGCGCAATTGTGGCAAAACTACCCTGAAGAAAACCCGCCAAGGTCCCAAACCCAAGGAAGCAGCGGACTGCTCAATCCCAGGATCCAAACGGCTGAGTGTGGCTGCCGCAGGGATGTAGATGAGCGGGAAATAGGACAGGACTGAAATCAGCACACCTGAGCTGACGCCTGCCAGCGAGGGGATTGCCGATACCCACGCGTAGCTGTTGACGAAGGCTGGGATGGCCAGCGGCGCTGCCAGCAGGACCGCCCAAATGCGGTGTCCTCGCAGGCTGGTCCGTTCAACCAACCAAGCCCCGGCCACACCAAGAATCACGCAGAGCGGGACCGTGAAAACGATCAGCAATACGGTGTTCAGTAGGAGCTCGCCAACGCGAGGGCGGAAGATCAGAGCGGCTGCGGAGGACCAGCCTATGGAGGCTGTCATAAACACCACGTAGCCCAGTGGCATCAAGGAGAACAGCGCAATGATCAGGGCAATAACTCGTAGCGCGCCTAGCCCGGAAAAGAGTCCGGAGAAGAAGTCGGCGATCTTGCGCAAGACGCCGGAAAGGAGGCCCGGGCGCTTGCCCGAACCTCCTGACTGGAGTGTGCCCACGGTGGTGGGCGAGGAATTACTCAAGGTTTAGAGGAGTCCTGCCTGAGTCATCAGCTCCGAGACCTTGGGGGAGTTCAGCTTGGCTGGGTCAACTGTGGGCGCCTGAAGGTCCTTGATAGGAGTCAGCTTGGAGTTGGCAGGAACATCGGATCCCACCGGGTACTCGAAGGACGTACCGTTCTGTAGAACTTCCTGGCCCTTTTTGCCGGTGATGAACTTCAGGAAAGCCTGAGCTGCAGCAGCGTTCTTGGCGCTCTTGAGGACACCGCCACCGGAGACGGATACGAATGCTCCCGGATCCTGGTTCTTGAAGTAGTGCAGGCCGATGTTCTTGGAGTTCTCACCGGTCTTCGCCTGATCACCGAAGTAGTAGTAGTGGTAGATCAACGCCATGTCTACCTCGCCAGCGTTCACTGCCTTCATGGCGGTGGAGTTGCCCTTGTATGCCTTGGAATTGGCCTTCATGGCCTTGAGCCAGTCGCTGGTTGCCTGCTCACCTTTGAGCTCCAACAGGGCAGAAACAATTGCCTGGAAGTCAGCGCCGGACGGTGAAGCTGCCCACTGGCCCTTGTATTCGTCCTTGGCCAAGTCCAGCATCGAGGCGGGGAGTTTGTCCTCGGTGAGTTTGGTTTTGTTGTAAACCAACACGGTGGAGCGGGCTGCGATTCCAGTCCACTTGTTGGTGGACGGGCGGTACGTCGACGGCACCTGATCCTGAGTTGCTTTGTCCACGTCGGCGAAAAGGCCAGCGTTTTCAACCTGTGTCATGGCCGGTGAGTTTTCGGTGAGGAAAACGTCTGCCGGGGAGGCTGCACCTTCTTGGATGATCTGGTTGGAAAGCTCCGAATCGTCACCGTTGCGCAGAGTCACTTTGACGCCGGTTTCCTTGGTGAATTCGTCTACCCAAGCTTGAGTGAGCGACTCGTGCTGGGCGTTGTACACGGTGATTTCGCCAGAAACGGCACCGTTGGATGCGGACGAATTTGAAGAGGGGGAGCCGCCGCAGGCGGTGAGGCCCAAGGCTGCGGTAGCCATCAAGGCAATGCCGGTCAGCGCGTTCTTACGGGTGAGGATCACGGGGAAGCTGCTTTCTGAAAGTTCACTGGACTAGGGTCCGGTAGGGCTGGAGAAGGGGATGGCCACCACTGAGACTGTAGGTTAGCCAAGCCTAAGTAACCAAGTGAAAACAGGTCATTGTGAGCGAGATCACACTAATTAGGTCACTTTCTTGTCACCTAATTACTCGGAGTGCCTCTGCGGACTCGCTGCTCATGAGCCGCCGCTTAGCAGCCAATGACGGCTAAACGGTTCCCAGCGAGGCGGCGGCTTCGAAGATCATCCACGCCTGAAGTTGGGTGGAAAGTTCGACGACGGCTCCCGCAGGATACGTTTGCGCTGCGGTTTTGAGCGGGTGCGTTGAAAAGATCATGTCCGGGGCGCCTTCTCCCGCCGGGCGGCGGCCCTGCCACAGGGCTTCGGCGGTATCGCGGACCAAGGTGGCGGCAATGGATCGCGCCTCAGTAGACACAGCAGAATCATTCGCTGCGAGTGCCAAATAACGCACCAGAATCCCGGTGAAGAGGCCGCCGTCGCCCGTTCCGTCACAGCGCAAAATCCGCGCGCCGGCTCGCATCGGAACCGGCGCATTACCTTCCGGAGCCAGGGTCAGCCGCGCGTCGATCGCGCGAATGAGAGCTTCTGCGCGTTCCAGATTCACCGGCCCGCCCAGCTCCAAAAGCGCTCCAAGAATGGGCCCTTGGTTGTACGTGTAGATGGCATTCTCAAGGAAAATCTCCCCACCGGCCCGGATTCTTAGCCCATCCAGGTACATTCCCTGTGAGGCATCAAAGAGCTTCGCATCGAGCCAATCAACCAGAGCTTGGGCCCGCTCGCGCCGCCCGGTCCGGGCAAAGTGCAGGGCAACTGGCGCGGTCGCCGGTGTGTTTTTGAAGTCGCGCTTTTTACTCCAAAACGTTCCGCCGCCAAGATCGTCAGTAGAGGCCGAATCGAATTGAAGGCTTAGAGTTTTGAGCAGCCGTGCGTTGCGCCGGCGGCCCGGATTGCGGGTCTTCTCGGCGAGCTGTTCCAACCGCCAAGACGAAAGTGCCAGCCACGCCATGTCGTCGTAATAGCTGTTCACAAAGGTCAAAAAATTCCGCAGCCGGATGGTGGTGACTAGACGCGAAGCGAGCCGTCCGGCGCTTGGCCGGGACGCGCCGTCGAACTTTACTCCGGTGGCCAATTCACGTTGCCCGGCATCTACTAGGGCGTCAACGTAATGCGCTTGCCACCAGTAATGCCACGGCGAAAAGAGCGATTTAATCCGGCGGGTGGGGCGGCGAATCGCGCCGATATGTGTCCCCGGCAGGAAGAACAACTTCTGTCCGAACTGGTGCACCACCGAACGTGCGGCGGTCTGTGCGCGATCCGTGGCCTCAAGTACTTGAGGTGTCTGCGTGCCGTAGTCCATAGTTCGAGCCTAATGCTATGGCGTGCCGAGGTTACAGCGACTAAACTCGGGGCCAGTTAATGACCATTAACGGATTGCTTTTTTTGGGGACCACATCGAGGAGGATGTATGGACATCAAGGGAGCAGTGGCTCTGGTGACTGGCGGGGCATCCGGGCTGGGTGCCGCCACGGCAAAGCGTTTGTACGACGCCGGAGCAACAGTAGTGATTGTTGACCTACCGCCGCGTGAGGGGTCGCCGTCTTTGGGGCAGCAGAGTGCCGAAGCCCTGGGCGAGCGCGCGGTGTTCATTGCCGCCGATGTGACGAATCCTGAACAAGTTCAAGCTGCTGTGGATGCAGCGGTTGGCTTGGGTCCGCTGCGCATTGTGGTGAACTGTGCCGGTGTTGCAACGCCAGGAAAGGTGCTGGGGCGCGAGGGTGTGTTGCCGCTTGAGCAATTCAGGCGAGTCATTGAGATCAACCTGATTGGTACCTTCAACGTTATTCGCCTAGCCGCTGAAGCAATGGCCGCTACCCCTGTGGTGAGCACCGAACTTGGTGGCGAGGAGCGCGGCGTCATCATCAACACGGCCTCGGTTGCCGCGTTCGACGGCCAAATTGGCCAGCCCGCCTACTCGGCCTCTAAGGGTGCAGTTGCCGCCATGACTTTGCCGATTGCCCGCGAATTGGCCCGCTCGCTGATTAGGGTAGTGACCATTGCTCCGGGCATTTTTGAGACCCCCATGCTGGCTGGGTTGCCTCAAGACGCTCAGGACTCTTTGGGACAGCAAGTGCCCCACCCGGCACGATTGGGGCGGCCGGAGGAGTACGCCAACCTTGCCGCACACATTGTAGAAAACGCCATGCTCAACGGCGAAACGATTCGTTTGGACGGGGCAATCCGGATGGGGCCCAAGTAAAGCGACAGACAAGTAAAGCCTGAGCTCCGTAAAGCTTCAGCTACGTAGGGCTGGCCCAAAGTGTGGTCAGCCCTAAGCGGTGACGTTCACCCCTTTGTGGGGTCCTTCTCGCCAGCTTCTACGCGCACGTCCAAGCTGTTGTTTTTCACCGGCATAGGGCACGTGCCATAAGGGGTGAAGGCGCTGGGGTAGTTGATGGCCCGGTTGAAGTCCACCACCACGGTGCCGTTCGGGCGGGGCTTGGCCGTGGAGACTTTGCGCCAGTCATCGGTGGTGTCTCCGTTCGTGGCATCGTGGAAGGTGATGGTCAGGGCGCCCAGTTTTTCTTCTTCAGCTTGCAGGCGGTACTCCTGAGGTTTGCCGTCAGTTCCGGGGAGTTCAAAAACCACCTCGCCTACTGAACGGTGAACACCACCCACCAAGGGGTTGGCGGTGCCAATGGGAATCTCGCGTGGTTCGGGATAGGGCTCCCAGCGGGCAGTGATGGCCCACGTTGGGTCAAAAGCATAGGTGGGGACAGTGTTGAAGTCGGTGAAAACCGGCGAGGAGCTATCCCGTGTCCGGATGGCGAACTTGCCGCCGCGTACAGCAAGTTCCACCTGAACTTGAGAACCGTCGGTGCCGCCGTACTGGACCCAGTTCAACGATTCTTCGTCCTGAAGCTCTTGGGTGTACGTGCCGTCAACGGCCTCGCCAGTGTCCACAAAGCGCAATCCGTCCGCAGCGCTCGCGGTGAGTGTCGCCGCAGTACCGTCGGTTGACCACAATCCGGGGACCATCTCGAGGGTGCCTGGTTGCGGCGGGAGCCACTGAAACGAGGTGAGGGTGAGCCAGCCGAATTCGGTGGCAAGCGCTGTGTTGCGGGAGTGGCGGAAGCGTTCCCACCGTGCCACCTGGGGGTCTGTTTTGGCGGGTGCTGCGTTATTCATGTCTTCTCCTAGGACCGATCCTGTGGCCGATACTTCTACAACCTGACTCTGCCCCAAAAAATGCCCGCAGCCCAGCTCGGTGACCGCACGTGCGCGTTAACATCCGAGACAAATTGTGGGACCCCGGTCACGTCCCGGTAGTATGCCTGAAGTATCCGTAACTTGGCTCACAGTATCCAGCGCAGTGTACGAGCCCAGACCAAAACCACGAAAGTCGGTTCCATGTCTCCCGCTGCCCCCGTGTCCGCACCCGCAACGCCGTTCAACAAGGTTGATGAGGATCTTGCCGCCGAATTGCGTGCCGATGTCCGCCGCGTCTCCACACTCTTGGGTGAATCCTTGGTGCGTCAGCACGGCCCCGAGTTGCTGGCTTTGGTTGAACAAGTACGCCTTCTCACCAAAGAATCTAAGGAGGCTGGCCGGGGTGGCGCCGCGGCTACCGGGCCGTGGAGCGCGCACGACGTCGCCGCCCAAGTCCGCGAACTCCTCGCCTCCCTGCCGCTTGAGCAGGCTACCGATCTGGTCCGCGCTTTTGCGTTCTACTTCCACTTGGCCAATGCAGCCGAACAGGTTCACCGCGTTCGCAGCCTGCGCACCCGGGCAGAAAAAGACGGCTGGCTGGCCCAAGCCGTAGCCGAGATCATTGAAAAAGCTGGTGCAACAGTCCTGCAGGACGTGGTTAACGAACTCGACGTTCGCCCCATCTTTACGGCGCACCCCACCGAAGCTTCACGCCGCTCGGTGCTGGACAAAATCCGCAAACTCTCTGATGTTTTGGCACAGCCCACGGTTGAAGGAACCTCCGCTCGCCGCCGCCAAGACCGTGAACTCGCCGAAATCATCGATCAGATGTGGCAGACCGACGAGCTGCGCCAAGTCCGGCCCACACCCATCGACGAGGCCCGTAACGCGATCTACTACCTTGGCAACATCCTTACCGACGCCATGCCGGAAGTTCTCACCGAACTCACCGAACTGCTCGACGCCCACGGTGTAACGCTGCCCGCCCAAAACGCACCGATTCGCTTCGGTTCCTGGATTGGTGGAGACCGTGACGGTAACCCCAACGTCACGGCCGACGTCACACGCGAAATTCTGCAGATCCAAAACCAGAACGCCGTACGGATCGGCATCTCGCTGCTGGACGACTTGATCTCTACACTCTCCAACTCCACCGCCCTAGCCGGTGCCGAAGAAGAGCTGCTGGAGTCCATTCGGGTGGACTTGGCCAATCTGCCGGGCCTGGACAAACGCGTCCTTGAACTCAACGCACAAGAGCCTTACCGCTTGAAGCTGACCTGCATCAAGGCCAAGCTCATCAACACGGGGCGTCGTGTTGCGGCTGGGAAGTCACACGAACCCGGACGCGACTTTGCCTCCACCGCGGAAATGGTCTCCGAGCTGGAACTGATGGAGCGTTCACTCCGCAAGCACTCGGCGTCGTTGGTTGCGGACGGTGCCTTGGCGCGCGTCCGCCGCTCATTGGCTTCTTTTGGGCTGCACCTGGCCACTTTGGACATCCGCGAGCATGCCGATCACCACCATGACGCGGTTGGCCAGCTCTTTGATCGCTTGGGTGACCTGCCCAAGCCGTACGCTGAACTGTCCCGCGAAGAACGCCTCGAGCTACTCAGCGGGGAATTGTCCTCCCACCGTCCGCTCTCCGGGCACCCCATCCGTTTGGACGGTATTGCGGATAACACTTACAACGTTTTCCGTGTGATCCGGCAGTCACTGCGCACCTACGGTCCAGACGTGATCGAAACCTATATTGTCTCGATGACTCGCGGAGCCGACGACGTGCTGGCGCCAGCCGTGTTGGCACGCGAAGCAGGGCTGGTGGAGCTTCACGGCGAGACGCCGTACGCGAAGATCGGTTTTGCGCCGCTGCTGGAAACTGTTGACGAGCTGCGCGCATCGGCCGAAATTGTGGACCAGTTGCTCTCCGAGCCGGCCTACCGCGAACTAGTCCGGCTGCGTGGGAACGTGCAAGAAATTATGCTGGGCTACTCGGATTCCAACAAAGAATCCGGTGTGATGACCAGCCAGTGGGAAATCCACAAAACCCAGCGCAAACTCCGGGACGTGGCTGCCAAACATGGTGTCCGGGTCCGTATGTTCCACGGCCGCGGTGGCTCCGTGGGCCGTGGTGGCGGACCCACTTATGACGCCATCCTGGCTCAGCCCAACGGAGTACTTGAAGGCGAGATCAAGTTCACCGAACAGGGCGAGGTCATCTCTGACAAGTACTCCTTGCCTGAACTGGCACGCGAGAACTTAGAGCTTTCCTTGGCTGCCGTGATGCAAGGTTCCGCCCTGCACCGCACCCCACGCACCTCTGAGGAGGAACGCGAACGTTACGGGCACGTGATGGAAGTGATCTCTGACGCAGCCTTTGCCCAGTACCGCACCTTGATTGACGATCCCGATCTGCCCGCCTACTTCCTGGCATCCACCCCGGTGGAACAGCTAGGTGACCTTAACATTGGTTCGCGCCCGTCTAAGCGTCCCGATTCTGGCGCCGGTTTGGGTGGGCTCCGTGCCATCCCGTGGGTCTTCGGTTGGACGCAGTCTCGCCAGATTGTTCCAGGCTGGTTCGGCGTTGGTTCCGGGCTCAAGGCCGCCCGCGAGGCCGGCAATGAAGCGCAAATGAGTGAGATGTTGGAACGCTGGAACTTCTTCAGTTCGGTGCTCTCCAACGTTGAAATGACCCTCGCCAAAACGGACATGGACATTGCGGGGCACTATGTTGCTTCACTGGTTCCGGCCGAGCTGCACCATCTTTTTGACGTGATCCGTGCCGAATACGAGCTCACGGTGGCCGAAGTTCAGCACTTGACCGGTGAAAGCACTCTGCTGGACGCGCAGCCCACCCTCAAGCGCTCACTCGAAATCCGTGACCAGTACCTTGACCCGATCAGCTACCTGCAAGTGGAACTCTTGCGCCGCGTGCGCGAAGGCTCTGACAAGGTTGCCGCTGGTGCTAGCGAACGCGAGATCGACGTAACGCTTCAGCGCGCCATGCTCTTGACCATCAACGGTGTGGCAGCCGGTCTGCGCAACACCGGGTAGTTTGCGCGTTCGCTTGGTTAGGCTTGGGGGATGCCTTCCTTCCGCACCACACTGACTATTGATGGCCTGCGCCCGGGCAACGCCCCGGAATCGGTGATGGCCACTGCGGTTGAGGCGCTCGAATCCTGCCACCATGTTGAGGCGAATCAGCTGGACATTGTGCGTGGGGTTCCGCAACTGACCTTGCGTTTTTTGGTGGAGCCAACCGAGTACGACGCCGAGAATCGCCTTGCGCGAGAATCGGCGGCCTCGGTGCGGGACGCCGTCGACCGTGTTGCAGTGACGGGGCGTCAAACGGTGAGCCGCCGTGCGCGGGGTAAGTGGCTGGTGGTTTAGTCTTCAGTGCCGGGCTCTACCACCGGGGAGCGGTTGCCGCGCCGTTTGGTGATGATGAGGCCCAGCACTGCGCCCACGGCTAGGCCCACCCCCACGCCAATGAGTGAGCTCGCCCAAAAGGGTAGGCGGGTGGCGGAGCCCGTGAAATAACCCAGACCCACCAGCCAGGTGGCCCAGAGGACGGCGCCAATTGCTGCGCAAAAACTGAACCCCCGTGCTGTGACGTCGCCGATTCCAGCGGCAGCGGAACAAGCGAGCCTTCCGCCGGGCAAGAACCGGGCACCGATGATGGCCCCGTACGCCGAAGAACGGCCGGCCCGCTCGAGCGCCCGGTGAATTCCGCGGTGGACTCTGCGGCCCCAGCCCCAACGGTCCAAAACGCTACTGAGTTGGCGCCGGAACAGTTGAAAAACTAGAACATCGCCCAACCATGAACAAAGCGCCGCGATGGCACCCAGTAGCCACGGGTTGATTCGTCCTTCGGCCGCGAGTGCACCGCCGGTGATCACCAGCATTTCGGAGGGGATGGGCGGGAAAATGGCATCACCGAGGACCAGCGGAATACTCCACCAGTAGACTGCCGTGCCCCATGCTTCGGGGCTGCCAAAGATCATGTGGCCAAGTTACCGTACCTGAGGATGGCTATTGGCTTGCCGCGATTTTTTCTCGTGTGTGACTGAGCATGCTCACCACAGGGGCGCCCGGAAAGAGCTGACCGTCGCGCACAAAGCCCTCTTCGCGGCCTACCAGGACAGTGATGAGCCGCTGCCGCCACGCAGCCACGGTGGTTTGGTGTTCGGGTTCTTTGGCGAGATTTCGCTGCTCTTGAGGGTCCTGCGCTAGGTCAAAAAACTGCTCAGTTCCCTTGCCAGAGCCCCAAATGTATTTCACCTTCCCATCGGTGAGCCAATGAATATTCTGGCCAAAATAGACGTGCTCGCCATGGAGGAATTCGCGCACAGGTGGCCGCTCCGGATCACTTGCGGCGCCCCGCAGCAGCGGGGCGAGGGATACGCCGTCGCACGTGTCCGGAACCGGCACCCCGGCGAGGTCAAGGAGCGTAGGCATCACGTCGCGCAGTTCCACAACGTCACTGACTACTGTGTGCTGCACTCGGCTGGCGGCGGCTTTCCTAGTGGCGTCCGCTGAGTCCGCGATGATCAGGGGGATTCGTGCGGAACCTTCATAGGGGAGGGCTTTGCGGAACATGTGGTGACCGCCCATCAGCTCGCCGTGGTCACTGGTAAATGCGATAACGGTGTCCTCATCCAGGCCAAAGTCCGCTAGAGATTCACGGATCCGGTTGATCTGCAGGTCGATCTGCGTCATCAGCCCGTAGTAGCCGGCCCGGGCACGGTGAACCACCTCGTTGGGCAGGTGCCCGTAAGCCGCCTGGTAGTCGCCGTCCTTGCGGAACTCATCCCAGTCATCTTCCCAATCACCCCCCACCGCTTTGTAGTCGGGGAGATTCAGGTACTGGTTGTACGCCCACGCTGGAGGATCGTACGGCGGGTGGGGCCGGTGGAAGGACAAGTACAGGAAAAACGGTTTGCTGGGATCACGCCGGTACATCCACTCCACAGCCTGTGTGCCCACCCAGCTTGTTGGATGCAGCCGCTCGTCCTTGTCCCACGGGCGCGCCATCACGGAATTGCAGTTCACGCCGTTATCGAAGTACTCCTCATCCGGTGCCACCCCGGGTTGACGCCGCAACCACGGAACGTAATCGTCAAAAAACGCGAACTGTTGTTTGAACTTCTTGCGGGCATAGTGCAGGTAGCCGTCATGCAGGACAACATCGTCAAAACCAAGCCGGGCCCGCTCCGGGTATACGTGCATTTTGCCGATGGCCTGGGTGTGATATCCGGCCTTTTTGAACTCGCCTTGAATGGTCACAGGGTGGGCGGCGTTGAAGTCGACACCCTCCTGATAGCCAACCCGGCCGTGCCGTTCCTGCGACTGCCCGGTGAAGAGGGCAACCCTAGCCGGAACACAGGTGGGCGTGGCGGAGTAGGCACGGTCAAAGCGCACACCTTCACGGGCCAGCTGGTCCAAGTGTGGCGTCTGAACGTGCGGGTGCCCGGCTGCGCCGAGGCAATCCCCACGCCATTCGTCGACACAAATGAGGATCACGTTTTTCTGCTTGGTGGGACGATTCACCCACTAACCATGGCTGGTGGGATGAGCACTCGTCAATCCTTGTCCGCGACGACGGGGATGCACCGGCCTGCGTGGGACGGACTATTTTGTAGGGGGAAACTCGCTCAACTGCAGTTCGCTCCGGTACTCCACCGGCTGCTTGCTGATCGGGTCAACAAAGTTGATCCCGCGGGCCAGGAGCTGGAGCGGTTTGGAGTAGTCGTCCGGAGCTTTGTCTAGCAAGTCAGGATAGAAAGCGTCATGCATAATTCCTAGACCCAGCGAGGTCATATGCACGCGCAGTTGGTGAGTTTTCCCGGTATGTGGCTCCAAACGGTAGAGGCCCCGCGCCGGTGACGTCCCGTCGTCGTGCGTGTCCATCAGCTCGATGCGAGTCTCGGTATTTGGCTCCCCATCCACCACTTCGGCGAGCAGGTAGGTGCGTGACTTCACCATCCGGTTGCGGACCACCACCGGAAAATCGGGGGTGTTCAGGCCGCCGGCAGGTTTAATTGCGGCCACACACTCGTACTCTTTTTGCACCTGACGCTTCTCAAAAAGCACTTGGTACTTGCCGCGGGTATCCGGGTTTGTGGAAAACAGCAACACACCCGCCGTCATCCGATCCAGCCGGTGCATAGGGATCAGCTCGGGCAGATTCAGCTGATTCCGCAAGCGCACCAGCGCGGATTCCTGAATGTAAGTACCGCCCGGAGTTGTGGGCAAGAAATGCGGCTTATCCACCACCAGGAGGTGCTCATCCTGGTGCAAAATATTGATCTCCACCGGCATTCTGACCTCAGGCGGCAAGCTGCGGTAGTACCAAATGAAAGTGTGCGCGGTGAGCGGGGTGGTCCTGTCCAGAGGAACGCCGCCCTCGCCAACAATCTCCCCAGCATCAAAGCGGTCCGTGATTCCCTGCGGGTCAATGTGCCCCCAGCGATGCATCATGTAATCCATCGCCGTCTCCCAGGGGCCCTCATGCGGAAGACGAAGGCGGGTCGCATTCACGCCGTCGCGCACGGGAAGTGGGGATTTCATCACCGTTCAAGGGTACCCGCGCCCACCATCCGCCCATCCCACTCACCCCACCCCACCCCACCCCCACTCACCCCACCCCACCTTTCGCCGAGGTCGGTGCTTAGCTCTGTTTTCCTAGGGAATTCACTAGGCATTCGACGCGATGCACCGACCTCGGCGAGGGGGAGCCGGAGAGAAATACGGTCTTGACAAGAAAAGTTGTCGGTTGGCATACTTTTTCTATGAAGGACATCGAAGTAATCGACAACCCAGCGGTCGCTGAAGCCTCGCTCGGGGCCATCCGCACGCGAATCCTTCAAGCGCTTGTTCAACCAGCCTCAGCCACCATGCTCGCAGGCACCTTGGAACTACCCCGCCAAAAAATCAACTACCACCTCAAAGCACTCGAATCAGTGGGGCTCGTGGAACTTGTCCAAGAGCGACGCAAAGGAAATGTCACCGAGCGAATTGTTCAAGCCTCGGCGGCGTCCTACGTCATTTCACCGGACGCGCTCGCAGCAATTTCGCCAGATCCGCACCGCTTTAGCGACAAGTTCTCGGCATTCTGGTTGCTGGCACTCGCCGCCAGGATGGTGACCGAATTAGGCAAACTCATCACGGGGGCAGCGGCCGCCAAACAGCCCCTCGCAACGTTCGCGATCGATGCCGACCTCAGCTTCAGCTCGGCTAAGGATCGGGCCGCGTTCGCCGAAGAATTAGGGGTCACCGTCACGAAGCTCGTGGATAAATATCACGACGGCGGACGCACCCCAACAGCGCGTCCGCACCGTCTCGTCGTCGCGCTTCACCCAACCCTGAAGCCCACAAGGCACCAAGTAGAAACCACCTCAAAGACCACCAAGGAGCAAATGTGAGCGAGAACCGCGAGTTTGAAATTGTTGCCGATATTCAGGTGCCAGCCACCCCCGATCGTGTGTGGGAGGCCATCACCACTGGCACGCCTGCGTGGATGTTCCCCACCGATCAGTGGCCAGCCGAGTTCCCTGTCAACGAGCGGCCGAGCCACCTGATTTCCCGCATGGACGGACCTGATGGTTGGTTCAATCAGCTGGAGCACGTTATTGAGCCGTTGCCGGATGGGAGGGCTTCTATTCACTACGTGCACAGCGGAATTTTTGCCGACAATTGGGACCAGCAATACGACGGCGCTTCAAAGCACACCGCGTTCTATCTGCACACCTTGGGCCAATATTTGGAGCACTTCGATGGCAAGCCTGTGGTGTTCACCGACATTCAGGGGCCAGCTACCTCAGCCACGCCCGAAGCGTTTGACCAGTTCAAGGGCGCATTGGGTATTGCCGATTCCGCTGTTGGGGACAAAGTCGATGTAATGCTCGACGGCGTTGGGCAGCTTTGCGGTGACGTGGACTTTGTGAACGAAAACTTCGTGGGAATCCGAACTCAGGATGCGCTGCTGCGATTCTTTGGCCGCAACTATTTTGGCGCAGTCGTGGGGATCACAGTGCACGACTTCAGCGCGCCGTCGGATCCGGCTGCCCGCTCTGAGGAAACGGCGGTCGCCTGGAGCACGTTCTTCGCGAGCGTCTACGGCGAGTAGCTCGCGTCCCGGGCTCCCTCACGCGTCCACCCTCACCTCACGCGTCCACCCTCACCTCACGCGTCCACCCTCACCTCACGCCGAGGTCGGTGCACCGTGCCGTTCGCCTAGGCAATTTCCTAAGAGAACGACGCTAAGCACCGACCTCGCGGGATGGGGATGGGGATGGGGAAGGGGAAGTCGCGGGGAGGGCAGACTGGGCTAGGCGATTGCGGCGGGGCGCTCGGTGATGTCCTGGGTTGACGACTTGCTCAGAGAGGCTCGTAGTTTTGGTGCGGTCTCGAGTCGGGCCTGCATTTCTTTGAGGGCCAGCACGGCTTCGCGAAGCTGCTCTGCCGGCAGGGTAAATGGCAAGCGCAAGTGTCTTTCAAAGGCGCCGCCAATGCCAAATCGGGGTCCGGCGGCTAAACGAATTCCGTATTCGGGCCCAAGCACCGTCAGTGCGGTGCTGAGTTCCCCGGGCAGCGCGCACCACACTGTGAGCCCGCCGCCGGGCTGTTCGGGACGCCACGTGGGCAGGTGTTCTGCGAGTAATTCCATCAACGCATCACGGTTCCTGCGCAGCTGGGTGAGCCTTGCCGGAAGCGGCTCGCGGAGTTCGCGGACCAAGTGGGTTGCCGCAAGTTGATCCACTACCGGCCCGCCCAAGTCCATGGGGGTCCGGGCGGCGGCCAAGCGTTGAATAGTGGCACTGGAGGCCCGGATCCAGCCGACTCGGAGGCCCGCCCAATGGGACTTGCTGAGCGATCCGATGGACAACACCTCGGTACCAAAACTGGACATCGGGGCAGCGCTGACGCCGTCCAGATTCACTTCGCGTAAGGTCTCGTCAATCACCAAAACGGTCCCCGAGGCAGCGGCAGCGCGCACCACCCGTCTGCGCTGAGAATCCGTCATCAACCGTCCAGTCGGGTTGTGAAAATCAGGGACGAGATACGCCAAAGCGGGCTTGTGCTGGGCCAGCGCTTCCTCCAAGGCGGGCACGTCCCAACCCTGATTCGGGTCCTTCGCCAAGGGAACGGGTAGGGCCCGGCAGCCAGCTGCGTTGATGGCATCCAGAGCGTTCGGGTAGCTGGGGTGGTCCACCAGGACTTTGGCCCCGCGGGCCGCGAAAGTCCGCAGGATCACATTCAGAGCATGCTGCGCGCCGGACGTGATGATCAATTGCGAAGCATCGGTGGGGACGGACTGTGCCGCGTAGTAGTCCGCCACGGCTTGGCGCAGCGCCGGCAGCCCAAGAGCGTCGTAACCAAAACCAGGTAAGAGCGCCGGCAATTCCGTCAGGGCCGCCGCAAACCCGCGGTGAACCACTTCTCCGCTCGCGGGCAATGACGCGTAGGCCAGGTCAATAACTCCCTCGGGCGGAGCCAGGCCAGGGGCCCCGGAAAGTCCGACGGCGGCACTTAGGTAAGTGCCGCCGTCGCCCATTGCTCGGTGAGACTTGGCGGTAGTTGGCCGCGCATTTTGCCGTGTGGCAGAGTAGCTGGAACCCAGCGTCCCGGGCACACAGGTCCTGGCTCGGCCGCCTTGTGGGCCGGCGATGAATTCTTCTCGGCGGAGTTCTGCGTAGGCGGCGGTCACGGTGGTTCGGCTCAGGCCCAGCGTTTCTGCGAGCGAGCGTTCACTGGGTAGGGCCGTGCCCAGAGGGAGCCGGCCGTCGAGGATCAGGAGCCGGATAACCTCGGCGAGCTCACGGTACGCGGGGGAGACGCCGTGGTTCCAGATGCCAAGGAGTCGGCTGAGTGAACTTGCTGCAAGGGCGGAAGGCATAAGGCCAGTATCTCAAAGTGGCTATGGAATACAAGGCCAGTTTGCTTGGACAATAGATGCATGATGTTCCGCAGACTCCTTCAACTATTCGCCGGCTTGGCCCTTTACGGCATTTCCCTGGCGATTTTTATTCGTGCCGCCGTGGGTCTGGATCCGTGGGACGTTTTCCACCAAGGGTTGGCTAGCCGCATCCACCTGAGCATTGGCACGGTGGTGGTGATGATGAGTTTTGTGGTGCTGCTCTTGTGGATTCCGCTGCGGCAAAAGCCCGGGTTTGGAACCTTGTGCAACGCCGTTTTGGTAGGGGTTTTTGCCGATATTGGGCTCGCGATCATCCCGCAGGTCAACGGATTTGTGCTCCAACTCGCGGTGATGGTTGCCGCCGTGGTGCTCAACGCAGTGGCCACTGCTTGCTACATTGGTGCACGTTTTGGTCCCGGCCCGCGAGATGGCCTAATGACGGGGTTGGCCCGCCGATCCGGCTGGTCTGTAAGGGTTGCACGCACCAGCATCGAGGTCCTCGTTTTGGTGATCGGGTGGTTACTCGGCGGCACGGTGGGCATTGGAACTGTGGTCTACGCCTTGGCCATTGGACCACTGGTGCATTGGTTGTTGCCGAAGTTTATGGTGCATGACCCCAAAGCCGTGGCACTCTCCCCGGAGTAGCCCCCTTAACATTCGCCGAGGTCGGTGCATCGGCGCGTTCTCCCCGTTAATTTCCGGGGTAAACGGAGCTATGCACCGACTTCGGCGCGAGGGGGAGGCTGGCAGGTGGGGCAGAAGAATATGTTGCGCTCTTCGCCGACCCCGCCGCTCGTCAAGCCGTCGGTGCCCAGCACGTCACGGGTGCCCAGAAGCTCGCGACGCACCGGGGTTCCGCAGCGCCGGCAAGGTTGATGTTGCCGCCCGTAAACCCAATACCCGGGCCGAACGCCAAGAGCTGCGGCTCTGGGACCAAGAGTGTTCCGGATTCCGCTGCCCCTGTTCGCTTGGAGCAACTCGTGGGCGAATCCGATCAGCTCAGCCGGATCCGGCACCGAAGCTACCGGAGTGCTCGGGTGAATGCCGGCCAGAAAACACGCCTCGCAACGGTAAATGTTCCCCACACCAGCCATCACTCGTTGGTCGAGCAGCACCACGCCAACGGGAGTCTTGGGCCACGCGAGCATTCGCCGGAGGGCTTTGTCAGAATCCCATTCCGGGCCCAGAAGATCGGGCCCCAAATGGCCCAGGGTTTTCTCTTCGGCAGCTGTGGGAATGACCTCGAGTATGCCTAGTGAAAATCCGACGACGTCACTTTCGGCGGTGCGTAGAACACACCTTGCGGTGTGGCCGGGTTTACGCCACTTACCGCCGGTTGGATAAACCTGCCATGAGCCTTCCATTTTCAGGTGTGAATGAATCGTGAGTCCGCCCGGGGACCCAACAGCGGGTGGCTGAACCCGGATCAGAAGGTGTTTGCCTCGAGGGAGAGCTTCCAACACGGTCCAGCCGGCTAGGTTCAAGGTGGCGAACCGGGGTACGCGGAAGTCGCTCGAGACGAGTACGCGGCCTGCCAACGCGGAGTGAAGTTCCCGGGCCGCCCGCCAGACGGAATCGCCCTCAGGCACGGATCCGCAATCCGCGTGGTGTTGAGTACGCACCGGCGGCGGCGAGGGCGGCGGCGAGTGGGGTGTCTAGAAGATCGTGGCCGTTGACCTTTTCCATGGCGAGTTTGTCCACGGCGCCGCGCTTGACTACATCAACTAGTGCTTCCGCGGCGGGCACTAGAACTTCATCGGCGTCGGAGAAAGCCAGAAGCGTTTTACCGCCACGCTCAACGTAGAGAACTAACGCCCCGTCAACCATCACTACTAGTGCCCCGGCTTTGCGGCCTGGGCGGTGACCGGATCCGGCGTCGGCCACGGGGGCGGGCCAGGGGAGTGCAGCGCCGTAGGGGTTCGCCGGGTCAGTGGCGGCGAGGGCGATGGTCTCGTGTGGTGCGGGATCGTTGGGGGCACGCAATTGGGTGTCTTCGCTGAAGGAACGCAGCCGGTCAACCGTGGCCGGGACGGCGAACTGTGCTGCGCCGAGGTGTTCGATGAAGTATCCGCGCCGGCAGCGTCCTGCTTCCTCGAGCCGCGCCAGAACTTTGTACATGAGCCCGAATCCGCCGGGAATCTGCTCGGCCATCACCGAACCGCGTGTGACTACCCCGTAGCGGTCCAACATCAGTTCGGCTGTGGCGTGGGCGTGGATGGTGGGGTCAAGGGCGGGGATGGGCAGCGCTGACCAGCGCCCCGCGGCCAAGGGTGGTGTGTTGGATTCTGCGCTGTAACCGGACCCGGCGAGCCCGGCACCGCGCAGTCCAGAGCCCAGACGCCCCGCCCCGCCGTACGTGGGACCTCCGCCGTACGTGGGACCCCCGCCATAGGTAGGGGCCCCTCCGTAAGTAGAAGAAACACCCAACCTTCCAGCCCGCAATGACCGAGCCCGGGCCGGCCGGGAAGTAATTTTGTGAGCCGTTTTGCCGCCGTCCAGCAGTGCACGCACTGGCGCAAAAGTGTCTCCAGTGATCCGCCCGGCCCAGACCAGATCCCAGAGTGCCGCCACAATTTCTGAGTCACTGAGGACAGCGTCCATACCCTCGGCAATGTCTTTGAGTTGCCGGAAGAAGTAGGCTCCGCCGCCTGCTTGGAGGTGTTCCAGGACGCGTTCGGCGGCGCTTCCGGGCACGTATTCGGGGTCTGGGTTGAGTGTGAGTTGGTTGGATTCGGCGAGGTGTAGCCGGATCCAACCGTCGTTTCCGGGCAAGGCTCCGGCGCCGGACCATTGGATTTCGCCGGCGGCCATGAGCTCGTCCAGCATGGCTGGGGCGTAGTCCTGCACGCGGTTAGCCAGAATGAGCGGTTCCCAGGCCGACGCCGGAATGGGCACCCCGGCGAGTTGGTCCACTGCCGTAAGAATTCCGTCCAGGCCGCGCAAGGAACTGCGTTTTCCGTAGGCGGCGGCGTGTTGCCAAGTGGGTAAAAAGCGGCCATAAGCGGCGGTGTCCACGGGCTCGACTTCTGCGCGCAACACGGCGAGGGAGCGCCGTCGTAATCGCCGCAAGACTTCCGAATCGCACCACTCGGTGGGCGCAGCACTGGTAACAGCCCCAGCCGCAGCAGAATCCGCAGCAACACCATCTGTTTCGGCAACACGGTGTGGACGGAACTCGCCCTCCACCACACGGCCCGCGCCAGCGAGTTGGCGCAAAGCCCCCTGCACCACGGCGCTGCCTAGCCCCAAACGTGCGGCGACCTCTGCGGCGGTGAACGGGGCGTGGGTGCGCGCATACCGGGAAACCAGATCGCCTAGCGGATCGGCAACTGGCTCAATAAACGCGTTCGGAATACCCATCGGCAACGGCACACCCAGGGCGTCGCGCAACCGCGCGGCATCCTCCACGGCGGCGAACCGCTCACTCCCAGCGATACTCACGCTCAAGGCGCGCTTTGCCTTGAGCAGCGCATTGACGTGTTCGACGGCGGCAATACCGAGTGCCTCACTGACCGCTGTTTCACTCGCTTCAGCCGTGGGCGCCTTTTGTGTGGCAGGTTCCAGTTCCAGCCGTGCGGCGATCTCCGCAACGCTTAGTGGCCCCAAGAGTCGGAGCAGGTCCGCAACTCCTTCTACACCGCGGGCTTTGCGGTCCGGGGCTAGGCGTTGGAGTTCCTTCTCGGTGGTCTCAATAACTGCAGCGTCGAGGAGTTCGCGTAGTTCGGCCCGGCCCAATAGTTCGTTGAGCAGAGTCGGATCCAAAGAAAGCGCAGCGGCCCGGCGTTCGGCCAGCGGTGAGTCGCCTTCATAGAGGAATTGGGCCACGTAGCCAAAGAGGAGTGACTTGGCGAAGGGCGAGGGCTGCGCGGTGGTGGTGTGGACCATCCGTAGTTCGCGCCGTTCAATCTGCGCCGCGATGTCTTTGAGCGCTGGCAGGTCGTAAACATCCTGCAGGCATTCCCGGACGGTTTCGAGGACGATCGGGAAGGTAGGGTACTTTTTGGCGACGTCTAGTAGTGCGGCGGCGCGTTGGCGTTGTTGCCAGAGGGGTTGGCGTTTGCCGGGGGTTTGACGCGGTAGCAGCAGGGCGCGGGCTGCGCATTCCCGGAAACGGGCGGCAAAGAGCGCACTTCCGCCCACCTCGGTGGTGACGATTGCTTCGAGCTCGTCCGGTTCAAAGATGAATAGTTCGGCGCCGGGTGGTTCGTCGTCCATCATGGGAACGCGCAACACAATGCCGTCGTCTGCGGCCATCGCTGAACCGTCCAGGCCGTAGCGTTCGTGTAATCGACGGCCCACCGCGAGGGCCCATGGTGCGTGCACGGGCATGCCGAACGGGCTGTGGAGGATTACTCGCCAATCGCCGAGTTCGTCGTGGAATCTTTCCACCACGAGGGTGCGGTCGTTGGGGACAACTTCGGTGGATTGGCGCTGCTCGGTGAGGTAGCTGATGAGGTTCCCGGCGGCGAAGTCATCCAGCCCGGCGGCGCTGCAACGCGCAGTGGCGGTTTCGACGTCGGACGTTGAAAGTTCCCGGATGAAGGCACCCAAGGCGCGGCCCAACTCCACGGGCCGGCCTAGGGAATCGCCTTTCCAGAACGGTAGTTTCCCGGGCTGGCCGTAGGCGGGGGAGACCAGGACGCGGTCGTGGGTGATGTCCTCGATCCGCCAGCTGGTGGCACCGAGTGCGAACACGTCGCCCACACGGGATTCGTAGACCATTTCCTCGTCCAGCTCGCCCACACGTTTGCTGGATTTGGGGTCCTGATCGCCCACCAAATACACACCAAATAGCCCGCGGTCTGGGATGGTTCCGCCGGAGACAACGGCCAAGCGTTGGGCGCCGGGCCGGCCTTCGATGGTTCCGGCGTTGCGGTCCCACACAATCCGGGGACGCAGCTCGGCGAACTCGTCCGAGGGGTACCGCCCGGCGAGTAGGTCAAGGGTTGCGTTGAAGGCGGAGCGTGGGAGCCCGGCGAAGGGCGCGCTGCGGCGGACGACGTCGAACCAGTGGTCCACATCTAGGGAACCTAACGCTGTGGCCGCCACGGTTTGTTGGGCCAAAATGTCCAGCGGGTTTTGCGGGATGGAGAGGCGTTCAATTTTGCCGCTGAGCATACGTTCCACCGTGACGGTGGTGTGCAGGAGGTCAGCGCGGTGTTTGGGGAAGAGGACGCCTTGGCTGATTTCGCCGACTTGGTGGCCGGCGCGCCCCACACGTTGAAGTCCGCTGGCCACCGAGGGCGGAGATTCGACCTGGATGACCAGGTCCACGGCGCCCATGTCGATGCCGAGCTCAAGGGAGGAAGTTGCTACAACGCAACGGAGCCGCCCGGATTTGAGGTCGTCTTCAATGGTGGCTCGCTGGTCTTTGGAGACTGAGCCGTGGTGAGCTCGCGCCAAGATAGGGTCGGCACCGGTGGTGGCGCCAGCTTGAGCCATCACTTGCGCGGGCGGTGCGGTTTTAGTGGCCGCGACACCCGGTGCAGCTTTACCAGGCAGCGCAGTTACATCAATATCCCAGCCGCCTTCAGCTTCCATCAATTGCCGTGCGGCGTAGATTTCGTTGAGCCGTGCTGTGAGCCGCTCGGCCAGGCGGCGTGAGTTGGCGAACACAATGGTGGACTGATTTTTCAGTACTAGGTCAACGATTTTCTCTTCCACATGCGGCCAAATGGATGCTTGTGGTTGGAGTCCGGAGGCTGGTCCAAGATCGTGTGCTGCGGCAGCGGCGGGGAGATCTGACATGTCCTCCACAGGTACGCTGACGGCCAGGTCCCAGGTCTTCGAAGCCGGTGGCGCAACAATTTTTACCGGTGCTGAGCCGGCCAAAAATTGTGCCACAAGCTCGTGTGGCTCAACCGTTGCTGAGAGGCCGATCCGCTGGACAGGTTTGTCCAACAAAGCGTCCAGGCGTTCAAGTGAAACGGCAAGGTGAGCCCCGCGTTTAGTCCCGGCCACGGCGTGAACCTCATCAATGATGACGGTGTCCACCTCAGCCAAGGTTTCACGCGCTTTGGAGGTCAGCATCAAAAAGAGCGACTCGGGTGTGGTGATCAGAATGTCTGGCGGGTTGCTCAAGAGGGTGCGGCGTTCGGCCGCGGTGCTATCTCCAGAGCGCACACCAACTGTGACGCTCGGGGCAGGGAGGCCCAGCATTTTGGCAGTTTGCGTGATCCCAATAAGCGGCGCACGGAGGTTGCGTTCCACGTCAACGCCCAGGGCCTTGAGCGGGGAAATGTAGAGGACCTTGGTTTTGCACTTTGGCGCTCTTGGAGCTTTGGACGCCTTGGCAGCAGGGGGAGATTCGGCGCCTGTTCCAGATGCGCCTGTTCCAGATCCGGCGGGTTCGCTTGGTGTGAGCGGGGCAGCGTCAACCATCAGCGGCAACTCTGTTTGCCCGGCAGTTTGGGCCCGCCCAATAAGCCCGTCCAAGGCCCACAAAAAAGCGGCGAGAGTTTTACCCGAACCTGTGGGGGCAACAACTAGTGCGTGGCTGCCGGAGGAGATGGCGTCCCAAGCTCCAGATTGTGCTGGGGTGGGCGCCTTAAAAGCGCCCAGGAACCATTGACTGGTTGCTGGGCTAAAACGGTCCATCACGGCGGCGGCGTGGCCGTTGTTTGATTGCCCTGCGCGCATTTTTACATCATGCCTTACCGCGCCGACACTTTAGCCAGCTTGGTAAATCCCCAAGGTCAGCAAAGCAATCTGGGTGTTGGCGCAGGCAGCCATGGGACGAGCAATAAACACGGAGCCGGTGTCCTCTGGAGGGTAGATCCGGATGCCAGCGGCCTGAACTTGTTGGCAGCCTTGGTACTTCCCGGGTTGGTTGTATTGCAGCACTGCGTGGCCGGACTGGCCTGGCTTGAGGATCACGTCAACGGGGGTTTCGGCTGTCCGGTCCGCGGGTTTGCCGATCGGTTCGCCCGTGGGGCCCGCGGTGAGGGAAACGCCCGAGTACCCCTTCAGGAGGCAGTTGCTGGTGCCCTTGTTGGTGAGAATGAGCTTGATGTAATTGCTTCCGGCTGCGCCGCCACCGGTGCCGTCGGTGCTCGCGGTGAGGTTGGCGGAGACACAGCGCGGTGGAGTTCCGGCTTGCGCTGCCGCCGGAGTGGTAGCGGAAGGCTTGGTGGTAGAGCTGGGGCTGGCGCTGCTGCTGGCCGTCTGGGTGGCCGACGCCGACGCGCTTGCCGAAGCGCTGTCCGTTGAGGGTGCGGGCGAGGATGATTGGCTCGAATTACTCGATGTTGATGAAGGTGCTGGGGCCGCCGGGGCGCACCCTGCCATTGCGAGTGCGGCAATGGCCAGCGAGGTGGCGGGGATCAGGAATCGGGCCTTCAGCATGCTCATGGTCACCAATCTACTTTCCCCGTTGCCCTAGTCAACGAATTACGGGCCACCGCAGCTTATTGACGCCCGGATTGTGACGTGGTGCCGCCGTTAATGTTCGACGGCGGCCCCCCACCCCGTCCTCACCCTCCCCCCAGTCGGTGTTTTGTCCAGTCCGAATCTTCGCCGAGGTCGGTGCTTGGCTCCGATTACCCCGTAAAAAGACGGGGATCTCGGCGGTCAGCACCGACCTCGCGAAGAAATGATGTCTACTTCGCTGAAGTGGCACCCGCAGCGCGGCGGCTCCGGACGGACTTGAACAGTGCCGCCCCACCCATCACAAGCCCTGCCAGCCCGGCAAGCAAGCCAGCCCAGCTGCGGCCGGAGGCACCGCCGTCGTCCGTTGAAGCAGGGCTGGTAGCCGCGGTAGCCGTTGAGTCCTGGTCGGTGCCGTGGCCGGTGCCGTGCTCTGAACTGGTGGCGCTCGCAGCAGTGATTTCAAAGGACGGTGCCGGTGCGTCCAGCGTTTCCGGATCCTGGCCTTCCTTGGCTACCTGTGACCAGTCCGTTTGGCCCTTCTCGCAGTTCTGGAGAGTGGGGAAAATCAGGGTGGTTCCGGCGGCGTCGGGGACCTTCAAGGAGAGGACTAGGGTGTCTCGGTAACCGTCCGGGAGGGGTGTTTTTGCCGTGTAAACAACCTTGCTGGTGCGTTCGGTGATGCTGTTGCGGGTTGCCAGTTTTTTGGGCTGGGCCAGCTTTTCGGTCACCTTGGCCACTGTCCAGTTGGGGTTCACCGTGGGGGTGACTTGGTCGATCTGTTCAGGCAGCGTGATGGTGACTTTGGTTGTGGGTGAGCCTTCGCAACCGTGCGGGACGGCGAACGTCAGCAGCGCGTAGGAATTTGCTTCGGTTTTATCCGGGGTGACTCCAACGTGCGCGGATGCGGCGGTGACGCCGGCCAGCAACAGGACGGCGGTGCTGGCGGTGACGGCTGCGCCGGTGTTCATGGCGCGGCGGAATGTGGTGTGTTTCATCAGGAATGCCTTTCGGGCGCGCAGTAGTTGCGCAAAAGTGGTTGACCGCCACCGGGCCCTGAGACGGGTAGTACGGAAACGGGTTCCTACGGAATCGGGTTCCTGCAGTGGCGGTTTAGTACAGCGGGAGGGGCGCGCCGAGAGGTGGCCCGCGGTGCCGATCGCGCCGAAGGTTTCGCCAGGGAAGTTGTGCCGGTACGCGCGGTTCCGTGCGTGGCAGCGGTGCGCGTACGACGTCGGGCCCTACCGTAAGCGGCAAGGTCACCAAGGGGCGTAACCACGCCGCCAGTGCCCACAAAGCGGATTCGCCCTTGGCGAGGAGGAGCCCGGTGCAGATGGTTGCGATGGCGTGGGCCATCAGCATGGTGGCGCCGGGTGCGGAGCTCAATTCTTGAGCATGTTCAACCAGCGAATGGGCGGTGTGATCACTGACCGCAGCTAGCGCCGGAACCGAGTGGTGCCCGGTCTGGACTGTTGAGGCGATGGCGCTTCCGGTCCCTTGGAACGCGGTGAAGGCTTCGTGAAGCGCCAACTGGCCGGCGCTCAGTGCGGCTGTTGTGGTGACGATGTTGAGTTTGATGCGCGTCAGTAGCGTGGACGCGAGCCCGGTCAGTGCGATCAGCGCAATAACGATGACTATCGGGGGCAATGCGCCGCCGGAATAGACGTGCGCGCCGGCGGAGAGGGACACTGAGGCCACGGCTAGGGTGGCGGTCCGGAGCGCGTGGAAGGGTGGGCGCTTGTGCACGCGTAACACCTTTCCTCGCCGGCTGAAACTCAGAACCGATTCTATCGGCATCCGGGATGTGGTGTGGACGCTAGGTGGCAGGGTTCGTGGCAGAACTTTTGCGCTGCTTTGAGGCGAGCCGCGAGCCGGCGATTGCCGCAGCGGCGATGGTCACGAGTGCGCCCAGAACTAGGGCGGCTGGTTCGCCAGGCTGCAGGACTCCCAGCTGATTGCCCACGGTTGCCGCGGCCACGGGGACACCTAGCTGGGTGGCGGCCAGAACGCCCAGCGGGATGCCTTGGTGCAGCAGAAAGTTGAGGCAGTGGACCAGTACCGCGCCGGCGCCTAAGGCTAGTCCTAGGGCGATCATGGTGGGGTGATCCCACAGTTCGCGGAGGTTGAGGGAAGCGCCGAGCCATACAAAAAATAGTGGGCCTAAAAAGCCGTCGGAGAGGGCAAATAGTTGGTGGGCTAGGCGGCGTGGTTCGCCAACGGCGGCCACCACCAAGCCAAAGGAGAATCCGGCCAACAAAACTGACACGTGCCCGTAAGCGGCGATTCCGGCAAGGGCGAAGAGGAGCATCAACTGGATCCGCAGTTCCAGGGCCAAGCCGTGGCGTTCGGAGAGGCGGTGCACCAGAAGTCGGGTGCCGCGCTGTTCCCAGTGGCGCAGGAGAACAAACAGGAGCGCCGAGCATGCTGCCACTACTAGGGCGCCGGCAGCGGCGCGGACAGCATTGTCCGGGTCGATGGCTAGCGGCAGGGCCACAATGCAGGCAATGTCAGCCACAGCTACTTGGGCTGTGAGGGCCAGAATGTTGGGGCCTTGGAGTTTCATCGAGTAGATGATCGGCAGGACTAACGCGGCCGAGGATGACGCCAATAGGACGATGTATAGGGGAGCGTGCCCGGTGCCGAACACGGCGGCAATGAGGACGCCGAGTGCACCGGCGCCCACTGCGGCAACGATCGCTTGGGTGGCACCTTTTTTGAGGACGCCCCGAATGTCTAAGTTTCTGAGGGGGAGGTGGCTGCCTGCGACGAACATCATGAGCGCAAAGCCGATGTCCGCGAGCCATGTGAAGGTGGGCTCTGCGGAATCCACCCAGGCCAGTCCGCTGCGGCCAATCACCAGTCCGGCCAGTAGCTGGCCGAGGACCACCGGAATGTTCCAACGTTTGGGTAGCGTCAGTAGCGGGCCCAAAAGTGCGACGGCGGAGATGAGTGCCAGCGTAAAGAACGTCACGGGCGCTACCTCCTTCGCTATGGGACTGTTGGGCGCAGACTGTCACCTAACCGTGCCAGAAGAAGGTGATTGTGCCTATATGTGTTCGAAGAGTGGCTGATCAGGTGGGGCTCACCTTGGGGCCGCGTGCAGGCGACCCACTACACGTGACCCACTACAAGTGACACAGGCACGTACAAATAGGTTCAGCCGGCCAAAAGTCGATGTCCGGCTCCAGCTCGTCGAAGCGCTGCGGAATGTCCCGGGGAGGGGTGATTTTTGGTGCTGGTCTGTTGAGCTTTTCCATCATCTCGTTGAAGCGTTGGCCGTCCTGCTTGTACATGCCAAGGACGGTAGCAGCGGGCTCTGACATTGGGGTTGGGGGACAGTTAACGGGCTGAGGCAGCTGCTGCCACGACTACTCGTGTTGCGTCGTTCTCTGCGGGACCGGCAACCGTGTACCCGGTTGCGACGGTCACGGTTCAAAGCTAGGCGCAGCGATTGAGTGGCCGCTGGTCGGTTCGTATTGTTGCCACCGGCGCTGTGAAAGCGAGCGCGAGCGGGCAGAGTTACGTCCGTGTGGTTCCACGCCCGACGTCGGCCCGTCCGGTGAGCAAGTTGAACTGCCCGTCATGGGTGCCCATCAAGGGGAACCAGACCAAGATTTATCACATGCCGGGTCAGGCTTTTTATAGCCGCACTACCCCGGTGGTTTGCTTCTCCACAGAGCGTGCCGCTGTTCAGGCTGGATACCGCAAGTCCAAGCGGTAAGTCTGACAGTCGTTTTGCGTTAGTAGCGGCGGGCGAAGAGACGGTCTCATTTTAGATAAAACAAAACCCCTGTTTCCCTTGTAAACAAAGGGAAACAGGGGTTTTGCATTTGGCGGTGACGGTGGGATTTGAAGCCTTATTTGTGTCCAGTGAACTAGCGACTTCCGCACAATCTAGGAGTTTTTTCATCACTCAGAGTCACCACAAACACAGTGTTTCAGGCTCAAATGTGCCCAAAATGTGCCCACTAAAAACCAAGAAGGACCCCCACCGAAGTGGAGGTCCATCTGGTTGGCGCTGGGATCCGCTATCAAGATGCCCATCGTTCCTTGTCCCGGTAGGAATAGTAAAACCCGGGGGCGACGTTGACGCCTAACCGGTCACTTGCTCAACTTTGAGACGCTGCGCCGTGGCGTAGGTCTTGTCAAAGAGTGCAGTGATCCGGAGCTTGTTCCCGATCCGCCCGGGATCCAGTGGCGAGGCAACAACGGTTGCTACGTCACCGATTCCGAAGGGGCCGGCGTTGACTGGTAGGTGCAGGCTCATGGATTGAACCGTGAATTCGTGCGAACCGGCCAGTGGTGTTGAAGCTGCTGGAGCATTGACTTGAACTTTGCCTTTGCCGGTCCAGATCAGTGTTAGACCCGGTGAGACCACACCGGTGTCCGGATCCGTTACCGGCTCACCAGGGCGCTCCACTTTGTACGTGTCGATGAACGTGGCTTGAGCTGCAAGCCGTCCTGCCTTGAGAGCCGTTACGGGGTCCATCTAGCCCACCCTGCGCCGGTACAAGTTCAGGACGGCCAGCTCCGGGAGCGTCCAGCCGTCAAGTGTGGAGAACGTCTGAGAGAAGTCATCAATCTGGATCCGCCGCGCCTGCTGTGGATTGATCGCCAGCCGGGCTGTAGAGGTCTTGATGACCGCTTCAATCTCCGGTACTGCGCCTGTTGCGTCCCAGCCGTTGCCACGCGTGTATGACTTCACAAACGCTTCGACAACGGGCAGGTGCAGGCCAGCCAGGGTGACCAACTCTAGGTCATCACCCCGGCCAAGGAAGTCCGCGATATCCTGCCCTGTCAGCATCAGAGTACGTTCGTGATCTTGACGATTGCTTCAGGGTTCAAGGCTCCGACGTCGTAGCGAGCGATGACGCGAAGTGCTTGCTGATCGTAGGCTGCGTAGGTCTCGGTGAGTACCTTGACTGACGGTGCCAGGTCGCGTGCCACGGCAACCTGAGACATGTCAGCGAGTACAACGGACTGCTGGCTCTCGCCGTCCAGCGGCAAACGGTTGGTGATAACTACCTGAGTTCCGAAGAGGCGGAATACGCCGTCTGCGGTTGCGTCCGGAGTCAGCACGTACTGGTTGGAGCCGGTGCCCTGCTTGATCTTGCGGAGGGCCGTGAAGGCCTCGGGGCGCATGAACCAGCGAAGGCCAGCAATGTTGACGTTAGCGGCCAGTGCTTTGCCCCATGCGTCCAGCAAAAGATCCAAGCTGATGGCAGCGCCGGCTGCGTCAACAACCTGAGTGCCGGCCCAGCCCAAGATTCCCTTGGGGGAGGCGATGCCGTCACCTGCGGAGCCGAAGAACGCGGCGTCAATGGTGGAGGCAACGTCTGCAACCAGGCGGTCCTTCAGTGCAGCATCCAAGGCCACGATGGACTGACGTGCGAGCTCGTTGCTGTAACGAGTGATGACCTTGACAGACTTCATCGTGGAGGGCAGCAGAACTACCTCATCGAACGTGGCGTCCTGCTCGGTGATCAGATCGTTTTCACCGTGCCATGCGGGGGAAGTTGCGGCACCCATTTTCGGGATACGGATCTGGGAGCCGTTGGTGTCAAAGATTCGAGGACCGGAGGCCAAGAAGAGTGATGCAGCTTCGAGCGGCTGGACCAGAATGGCCTGTACTTGCTCTGCTGTGAGTTCGGGTGCGGTGCTAGTGGAATTCGCCATGTTGGCTCCTTAGAAAGATGTGATTGATGGTCACGTCTTGAGCCAGTCAAGCAACGCAAAAGGGAGCCAGTCCCTACCCGCTATTATACCCCCTAGGGGTATGCGAGTGAAGAACTGACTCCCTGTAAAGCGGGAATTACCGCATGACGTACATCTGATTGCTGACGCCCGGATTTTTTTCCACCAAGGGGACTCCGGTCACCATGGCGTACGCCCGGGCGAGGGCTTCAAGGTGTTCTCCACGGCGACTGGCACCTTGTCCAGCGGCCTCTTTGATTGCTTCGAGCAGCGCCGTTGCTGTTGCTTCCTTCAGTTCTTCCACGATGTTCCCCTAACCTGCGTTGGACCGGAGGATACCGGCAAGGCTGACAGTACCGGCAGACTCGGACATCAAGCCTTGACCAATGTCACCGGATGGTTTCCGGCTGGTCAAGTGCGGCTTGGCGGTCAGAAGAGCGTCCACAGCTGCGGCCAACGCCGAAGGGTCTTCGAGGTGATCAGCATTGAAGGCGAGGTCAGCCGGATCAGCCAGGCGTCCAGTCTCACGGACCAAGGCGGTGTGAAGCCGGGCGGCGTACTCATCAGCCTTCTTGGCCTTGACCCGGTTGTCACCGTTCTCCTTCCGGAGCTTTTCCACGTACTCACGCGGGAACGTCTCAGCGTCTCCTGTGCCGTCCGTAGCGTCCGTATCAACTTCCCCTACCTCCGGAGCATCTACGGCGTCCCGTGCCGTCTCTACGTCCGTCTCAGCGGGGTCTAGGGTAGTAACCTCTGAAGTAGTCATTTATTTTTCCTTTACTGTCGGGATTTGGATGCAAGTGCATCCCGGGTGGTGTGCCATAGATTTTGACGCGGAGAAAACTTGACCGTCTCTCCACCACCAGCGGCACAGCTGGCAAGCTTTTGGTGAGAGTCCACGAGTCCAGCCCTGCACGCGAGGCTGAGACTTGATGGCCTTTGAGTAGGCACGTGCACCTGAGTCGATAGGTGCCGTCCGTGCAATGCGCTGGATCCGCATCAGCATGTCCGCTTCCTTCGGGGGAGTGTCCAAGATTTCCCTGATCCCGCGAGCAACAAGGACGCTTCCGGACCGGATCGTGATCCCAGTGGCCGGCACCGCTGCACCGGTCTGTAACGTCAGCGTGGCCGCTAAGGACAAGTCAGCCAAAGACGCGGCCTGAAGGTTGGCCTTGGATATCAGGCTGGCCATAGTCGCAACGGTTTGAGCCTTGGTCAGCTGCCCGGCCTGAAACAACTCAAAGATCGTTACGGCCTTGGCTTCAGTCGCTGCGCCTAGGCCTGTCAGCGCCTCCACGTAGCTCACTGGGCAATTGCCGTAAGGTCGATGCCAGCAGCGTCCAGAGCCTCAGCACGAGCAGCTACACGGACCCGTTCAATCTGCTCCGGAGTCATCCCCAACGTGTCAGCCAAGATGACCGTCAGTGGGACACCAATGGTCTTGAGCTTCACAGCAGCATCAGCAGCCTGCGCCGGGGTCCGGGTCTCCGGTGATCCCCACACGGTCTCGTAATCCAGAGAGAAATAATCAGCGCCGGTGCTTACGGCAACCATCAGCTTGGCAACCTCAGCCCACGCTGCACCAAAGGTCATTTGCAACGAGTACGCACGAGATACCAGTGATGCCTCGGCGGCTCGGATGGAGTCAGCGGACGGCGGCTGATCACCATTGAGGCCGAGATAATGGGCCGGGAGCTGCGTCAGTGCACCGATCTGTGTGGTGACCATGTTGACCACATCTGAATAGCCGTCCAGGCGTGCGCCGTCGAACTGACCGAACTTCGTTTCCGGTGCCTCGGACTGCCATAGCCGGCCAGCTTCGTCTGGGAACGGGTTGACCACGTTGCCGTCTTCGTCCTCCACCAGCTCAAGGCCGGTTGCCCAACGTCGTGGCCGTGCGAAGAATTCGCTCGTGACCATCGCGTCAGCCATCAACTTGTTCAGAGCGTCAGCGAGGTCCAGGACGTCATTCATTTCAGATACGCCGTCAATCTCAGCGAGGCGTCCACGGTTCACGATAGGAAACACTGGGACCACGCCTAACGGGTTCGGAATGGTCTCCGTGACATTCCAGCCGGTAGAAGGAAAAGCGTCCGTTACGTTGGCCTTGGCCGTCAGCTTCACAATCTCATCCGGCAAGTACAGAACCGCGTACCCGGTGTTGTTCTCAGACCAGCGCTTCAATGCTGCCGTGACTTCACGAGTCGCCGGGTTTCGTAGCACAGCCATGCTTCGAGGTGACTCCACCGTCACCAGTGGCGCACCATCCCGGCCAGCCCATACGGTCACAAAAGAACGTCCGTAGATCAGTGCATCAGTGTGAGCCTGAGCGGAACCATTCTGCATACCGTTACGCTTCCAAAACTTCCACAGCCCCGGGTCAGCGGACTCAGCACCGTCAGCCTTGAAGCCAGTCACCGCCAAACGCTCTGCAAGGGCCGTGCAAGCCAGCCGGGGGAAGTTCACGGACAAGGACCGGAAACGATTCCCAAGAGCCTTAGAAGCCTCCGGAGCCAAGAATGCTGCGGCCTGCGTGCCCTGCCAGTACGAGTCCAAAGTCAACAGACCAGGCTCGGACTCGGTGAGCTTGTCGGACAAAAGTTTGATAACACCGTTGAAGGTCAAAATAGTCTCCTTAGAACGACGCCACACGGCGGCGCTTAGTGTTTGTTTGGTGCCATGCGGCGCGGTCCAGGGCAACGATGGCCGCAACAGCAGCATCGATCTTGCGAGGAGAATTCCTCTTGTCCTTGGAAACCAAGTCCCCCAACGCGGTGGACTTCGCAACGCAGTGCGCAATGTGTTTGGCTAGGTCTTCGTTGCCGTCGTGGCTGACGGTATTCATGGCGACGGCTTGGAACATTCGGTCAGTGGCCGGTGCCATGCGCTGAGCGTGGGCGGTGTTCCATTCCAAGATCCGCTTTTCACCGTGGCGCTTAGACCAGCCTTCAAGTTCGCTGCGCCAGCCCCATGGATCCGCTGCGAGCTCTGCGACGTCGTAACGGTCAAAAGCATCAGCAATGGTCTGATCCACTTCAGAGCGTGGGACCCTCCACCGTGGGTCGCCAGGGTTCTCCCACAAGCCAATGATGAACAAGTGCGGGTTCTCAATCGTGCATCCCACGAGTGCAGTGGAGTCACCAGAAGCGGAACCATCAAAGCCCATGACGATCCGTTCGCCCGGTGCCACGATTCGGGCCGGATCCGCGTTAGCTTCCCAGACCCCAAACGGTAGCCACGAGTCCACACCGGTTACCCATTGACCAAGGCGCAACTGCCTGAACACCGGTTCACGAATGGTTTTCCGAACAGCATCCAGAGCGTCCTCGGCCAAGAACGGATCCTTGCAAGCCAATGCAGGATTCGCGGTCCTCCAGGCGTCGCGGTCCTCAAGGTCGCAATCATCCGGTGCGCAATATTCTTTGAAGTAGAACTGAGGGTCAGTCTCAGAGCGTCCGTGCTTCACCAAAGTCCACATGATCGAGTCTTCAGAAGCGGCCGGCGTGCTGATGGCCAGCGTCAAAGATTCCTCACGCTTACCAGCTGCCGTAGTTGCCGCCTCCCACACCGCCTCAGTGACAACGTGCAGCTCATCTACTACTAGGAGCGACGGGTCATAACCCTGAAGTGCACCGTACTCAGCCGGGAGCGGGATCAGAGAAGCATCATTCTCAGGAACATAAAGCCGGTCCTGATAAACCTGAACACGGTCAGCCAATTCAGGGTTCAACTCCACCATGCGCTTGGCCAGCTTGAACGTAATCATGGCCTGACGCTGATCAGAAGCCACCACCAGCACCTCAGCAGACGGCGGACCAACAAACAATTCAGCCAACCCAAGCATCGCCGCAAACGCCGTTTTTCCATTACCACGAGGCAGAGACACCAAAGCAGTCCGAACACCAGGAGCAAACGCGCCCCGGATCAGTTCCTGCTGAAACGCCCTCAAAGCAACCGGCTTACCAGCACCATGGCCACGAGGAACAACCAAAAAGTCCTTGATAAACCGCTCACGACGCTTAGCCCGATCCTTCGGCCAGCCCCTGAAGTCCAGCGGATCCGCCGTAATAGCCCTTTTCGGCCCCGCAACCACTACTTGCCACCCCCCTCGAAGTACCCGATACCGGGAGTATCTGAAACTTTGCCAATCGCCCGGGGGTCCTTTGAAGCATCAATCAGCCCCAACTCCCCACCTCGAGCTGCACCGCGCTTGGAGTTGCACGGACGGCAGACCACCGTGATGTCCTCCAGGCGGATCACTTGACCTCGTGCTTTCCGCGCCCAAGCTTCCTCAGAATGGTCAGCAGTGAGGTCTGATGTGGAACCACAGTCCAAGCAGAATGGTTGGAGCTGCCGTGCACGCTTAGACAACTTGGACCACGTGTAGTCGTAGCCTCGTGCCGTGCTGGATCCCTTGAGCTGATGGGAAGGCGACGGTGCTGGCTTGCGTCGATGATCGATGCACAGTGCTTGATCAGTGACAGCACCACACTCTGAACAAACCTTCAGCAACCCCATCAGTTCACGTCCTTCATGCACGTGCACGTCTCAACACGGTCCCGAAGCTCGGACTCGATCAAGTCATAGTCAGCCTCAAGCTGCTTGATCCGATAGTCCATGGCCTTGATAACAAAGTCCTTCTGCCGTGCACGCTGCTTCCACCACGCACGAGAGTCCTCCTGAACATGGCGACTCATGAGGCCACCCCCAACTTCCATGCACAGTCTTCACAGACGTCACGGCCAGCATTCACTGCACGCTGATTCAACTTCCCGTTGCAGTCTTCAGAAGCACAATCAGGGAAGTCTCTGATGATCTTCAAGGAAGGTTCTTCTTTCATGTTTTGTGTACTTCCTTCATCAAAAGCCTGTCTTGTCCTGTCCTGTCCTACGTCACGCGTTACGTTGCCCGTTACGTCACGCGTTACGGGGGAGTTATCCTTGTTGTCCTTCTGCCCATCGCGCCACTTCTGCTGACGCACTTTGTTCTTGTCCTTCTGCTCTTGAACCACGGCGGCGAGCTCCTGTCCAAGGCCACCTTGGTAGGCCTTCTTGTTCCAGTCCACGAACTGGTAGCCGTCAACGGTCGCGTGCCAGAGACCCAGGTCAGCGATCTCACTGTTGGCCCTAGGTTGTTCGCCCTGAGGGTGCAGAAGGGCGAGATACCGGCGCTTGATCAGACCGTCCGTGCCAGCTTCGTTGGACCAAGCGATTGCCTTGGTGAACACGCACCAAGCGTCAACACTCATCTCGATGAACCGGGGTTCATTCATCCACTTGCCCGGTATCCGCCCGTCTGTCATCCCTGACCCCTACTTGGAAACCGTGTTGGACTGCTCCAGCAGCACGGTGTGGGCGGTCATCTCCATGAGGTCTTGCGCGTAGGCCAGGGTTTCCTGCCAAGTCATCTCGCCGTCATCGTGCGTCCAGTACGTCAGCGAGAATTTGCCAGTGTGGGAGTCCCATTCGGAGATGATGGTCCAGCGGTCGCGCTCGATGCCTTTACCAACGAAGGATCCAACAACTTCGTCCATAGGCCGGAACCCTTCGGGAACCTTGAAGTTGTCGAAGTCGAGCTTGAAGCTGGCGTCACCAAGTTCCGGCTCCCACCAGTTCTCTCCAAGCGCGTCGTTGAGGAGGTCCAGCAGCTCGGAGGCGTCCATCTCCAGTTCAGTGGCGAGCTTGAAGAATTCCTGCACGGTAATCGGGGTCTTGATAGTCTTGTTCATGGAACTAACTCCTTGGTAGGTGATGGTTTCGTTGGCCGTGGCGTGTTCTTTGGCGAGAGCGTCACGGTCTTTTTCTGTTTTCAGGCGGATCTTGCACGCCTTCGCTGGCGTAGTACTCGTGATCATCGGATTTCCCTATCTGCTCGAATGAATGCCGGGATGAATGCGCCCATGATGCAGATGGTTGCAAGGACGGCGGCGATCATGCGCTGACCTGCTCGCCGGTCTGCTGCCGGGTCTGGGCTTCGATCCAAGACATCAGATCGGATTCCATGTACCGGATGGACCTGCCGCCGATTTTTACGAAGCGGGGTCCTTTGCCGAGGTAACGCATCTGGGCCAAGGCGCCGGGGGTAATTCCCAACCACTCTGCTACTGCTGCTGGCTTCAAAGCCTTATTTGTTTCCATCACGCCTCCATCTTTAAGGTCATGACCTTCATCTTTTGGAGGTCTACTTACATAGTAATCACATAGGGGCGATTTCGTCAACAACGGTAGGTTGACCTTCATCTTTTGTATGTCAGACTGAGGGCATGGCTGGACAAAAAATGGAACTAGGACCGACTGGCAATAATGTTGCCCGGAACATCAAGCGCTGCCGAGAAGCTGACCGGCTCAACTACGCGGAACTCTCGCGAAAGGTGACAGACCTTGGCCGTCCAATCTCACCGCTGGCGATCCGGCGCATAGAAGAGGGCGAGCGTCGCGTTGATGTTGACGACTTAATGGCCCTCACCGTGGCACTGAACGTCAACCCAAACGAACTACTGCTTACGACGGTTCAAGAAGGTGACGATGACGACGTGAGCAGCTCCGTGACTGGCGCTCCGGCTGGAACGACAGCTGCCCAAGCGTGGGACTGGAGCCAAGGGTTTAGACTCCTGAGCAACCAGGAAGGTGGATTTAAATTTAGTACCACCGAGAAGGACGATGGGCCGCTGGATCGCGTCGCCAGGATCAACCGCGAAGTTGGCGACGCTTTGAACGAAACCATGATGCTGGGCGACGGTGGCGAGTGGGAGGAAGAACTCAGGGTTCTACTGTTCAGTGCGAACTATCACTTTGCCAGCTTGGACGGGGGCGAGATTCTTTCCCTGTGGCGAATTGACACCGATGGAAATGGGTTTGAAGTCGCCGCCGTGCCCCGAAGTGGCGGCGATATCGTGCGATGGGTCAACCGAGTCAAGAAGACTGTTGTTGCTATTGCGTCAAAGTCGGCTGAAGCGGCGGTTGTCCGTGACGATGTATTAAAGGCCCTGAAGAACGTGCCAGATGGCAACGATTGAGCCATACGAGACCAAGGCCGGCAAGCGCTACCAGGTGCGCTACCGGAAACCGGACCGAACGCAGACCAAGAAGCGCGGGTTCAAAACCAAGCGGGATGCTCAACTGTTTCTATCGTCCAACGAGGTAGCCAAGGCCAAGGGTGAATTCATTGACCCGGGTGCAGCTCGTGTCTTGGTTGGATCGCTTGGGCCGGCGTGGCTGAAACGTCAGACGCACTTGAAGCCGTCTTCTTATAGGCCGCTTGAGATTGCGTGGCGGATCTACGTGGCTCCACGGTGGGCCACGGTCCCAGTTTCTGAGGTCCAGAAAACTGACATTCAAGAATGGGTGTCCAGGCTGACGGTGGGGGACAACACGGTCAAGCCGCCAGTGACTGCAAAGAGTGCCACTACGGTAATCCGCGCTTTTGGTGTGCTGGCTTCCATCTTGGACGGTGCTGTTGATGATAGGCGCGTCCTAGTCAATCCTGCGCGGGGCGTGAACCTGCCTAGGAAGGGCAAGAAGGCGCACGTCTACCTTTCCCACGAGCAAGTTCACGAGCTGGCGGCAGAGAGCAAATACCCGACACTGATTCTCGTGCTGGCGTACTGCGGTTTGCGATGGGGCGAAGCAACCGGACTACGGGTGAAGCACTTGGATATGCTCCGGCGTCGGATGTTGATTGAAGAGAATGCCGTCCAAGTGGGAGCCATCATTGAAGTTGGCACGCCGAAGAACCACCAGAAGCGCACCGTGCCGTTTCCGAAGTTCCTGTCAGATCAGTTGGCTGTGCAATGCGAGGGCAAGGGCCGGGATGACTTGGTGTTCTCAGACGAAAAAGGCAACTACTTGCGCTTGGCCAGAGTCCACGAGGACAACATGAGTTGGTTTGCCGGTGCCGTGAAGCGTTCAGGCATTCCAAGGATCACACCGCACGATCTCCGGCACACTGCGGCCAGCTTGTCTGTGAGCGCCGGTGCCAACGTAAAAGCGATACAGCGGATGCTTGGACACAGTAGTGCTGCCATGACTTTGGACGTGTATGCAGACCTGTTTGATGAGGATTTGGACGCAGTTGCGGCGGCTCTAGATCAAGCTGTTTCACAATCGGATGTGCCCAAAATGTGCCCAAAACCCTAATTTCTGGCAAAGCAAAAGGCCCCACTTCCCTTTATTTACAAGGAAAATGAGGCCTTCAGAGTTGGCGGTGACGGTGGGATTTGAACCCACGTTGGCTTTGACACCAAACAACATTTCGAGTGTTGCACCTTCGGCCGCTCGGACACGTCACCAAACATGAATACATTACCGGAGCTGCGGGGCATCCCCAAACCGGGTCACCGCCGGGACCTCCCACTCGCGCTATATATCGTGCCCAGATACGCGCACAATGGACCCATGAGCAGCACCAGCGCCAACGCCACCACGGACCTGAACCCGGCACCGCCAGAGCCGGCTACCCTCACGCCAGAATTTCTGCGCGCTTGGTTCTGGCACAAACAAGGCCTGGACGGCTCGCTCGCAGGAGCGTCCCCAGAGCAGGTCCTCGCCACCGCAGGCTGGGCGCGGTCCGTTGGCGGCGCAAACCCCTACCTCACGCTCTTCGCCCGGGCGGGAATTACCCGCAAACAAACGGACCAGACCGTCCAAAACCTTGACATTCACGAGCTTCCCACCGCCCGAGGTTGCACCTACGTCCTCGGCAAGTCCGACTTCCGCTGGGCCCTGAGACTCGGGGCCGACGCAGCCCTCGCGTCCATGAAAGTCCTCGAACGGCTCGGCGTGGAACGCGGCGAAATCACCCTCCTGGAAGAACAAGTCCTCCACACCCTCAACGAAGAACAACAGCCCCTAGACCCCAAACAACTCCGCGAACTCTTGGGCGAATCTGTCCGCAGTCTAGGGGAGGAGGGGCGCAAAAAAGGCGCCTCCACCACACTCCCCACCGCACTGGGACTCCTCCAAGCCGACGGTCGCATCCGTCGCGTTCCCATCAACGGCCGTCTCGATCAGCAGCGCTACGCCTACACCGCCTGGCAGCTCACCCCAAACGAAAACAGCACAGCAGAAAACAGCGCCGAAGAAAGCAGCACAGACGAAAACAGCAACAAACTAACGGACGACGGCGTTCGGAACCTTCTGATGCAGCGTTACCTCGGCTGGACTGGCGGCGCCACGGCCAAACAATCCCAATGGTTCACCGGCTTCACCGTGGCCCAAACCAAAAGGGCGCTCGCCGCCGTCGGCGCCTCCGAAGTGACCACAGCGGCAGGTGAACAACTCTGGATGCTGCCCGACGACGTCGTACGGCTTGGCGCTTTTACGTCAGCAAAAACCGAACAGATCCAGCTCTTGGCCGGCACTGATTCACTGTTTCTGCTGCGACGAAACGCTGCAGACTATTTGGACCCCGCTGACAAGGACAAAAAAGTTCTGGACGGCACACTCGCGCTCCAAGCCGATCTCCCAGACCACCCCATCCTTGACCGTGGCCGAATCATTGGCCTGTGGCAATACGATCCGGGGCAGGAACAAATTGCCTACTGGCTCTTCGTCAAAGAAACCGCGGCCATCAAAGACCGCATCAAAGAGGTAGAAGCCTGGATCCGGGACGAGCTGGGCGACTTCAGATCCTTCAGCCTCGATTCGGCCAAATCACGTCAAAAGCGAATCGACGCGCTCAACGCCGCGAGCTAAAAAAGTCCTGCAAGAGGGCAACGGACTCGGCCTCACGCACACCCGGATAAACCTCAACCCAATGATTGAGCCTGCGTTCGCGCAAAACATCAAACACCGAACCGGCAGCCCCAGCCTTCTCATCCCACGCGCCAAAAACCACCCGGGGAATCCGCGCCAAAACAACCGCTCCAGCGCACATGGCACAGGGTTCCAGCGTCACCACCAGCGTGCAGTCTTCCAGCCGCCAACCGTCTGACGGGCCAGAAGCAGCCAGCGTCCGCGCCGCTTCCCGGATGGCCAAAACCTCGGCATGCGCCGTGGGGTCGCCACCGGCTTCGCGCTCATTCCGGCCCGTACCCAGCACCGCACCATCGGGCCCAATCACCACTGCACCAATCGGCACATCGGCAGTATCCAATGCCCGCCGGGCCTCATCCAAAGCCAAACCCATCCACGTATGGTGGGTGATGTTGTGCGGCACGGAGCTCGATTGGGGCATGTCTCAATGATAGGTTCGGTCCGGAAAGTACAGCCCACATTCACGCACCAAGATTCCAAGGAGAACATCACGTGAAGGCGCAGGCACAGAAGATCGCCAAATGGATTGCCAGCTCGATGGGACCGTATTCAGCCATGTGGCTGACGCTCATCATCGGAATGGGGATTGTATTGGGCTTGGCCCTTGCCGGTGCCGAAGTCTACGAAGACGTTGTTGAATCCGACGGCGTTGCCTCCCTGGATCACCCGGCCCTTGCCTACGCCAAAACGCTGCGCACCCCAGGCCTAGACTCGGCCGTCACAGCGTTCACCAACGTGGGTGGCGTCTACGGAATGCCCATTCTGGCGGTCCTTGTTGCTGCACTGCTGACCTGGAAAACACACAACTGGCGGCCAGTAATTCTGATCGTCGCAGCAGGGGCAGGATCCCTACTGGCCACGGTGGTGGGCAAAAAACTCATTGGCCGGGTTCGCCCCGCCACCGCTGACGCCGTCCCGCCCTACGAAACCTCGCCGTCCTTCCCCAGTGGCCACACACTCAACGCAACGGTGATAATCGGCGTCGTGGTGTATTTGCTGTGCCTTGAGATTAGACGTAACTGGCTCAAGGTCCTGGTGATTTTGGCGGGCGGCGCTTTTGTGATCTTTATGGGACTCAGCCGCGTCTTCCTAGGCCACCACTGGCTCACCGACGTGATGGCCGCGTGGGCTCTGGGCCTCGCGTGGCTGGCCCTGGTGATTCTGGCCCATCAACTTTTCCACGCCGTCCGCCACCGGCACAACAACATCAATAACAGTGTGAGCCCCGCCCCAGCAGAGTAAGTGGCGCCGGGTGATAACTTTGACCCATGCGCACAATCGTCGTCGATCACCCCCTCGTTGCCCACAAACTCACCGTTCTCAGGGACAAAAACACCTCATCACCGGTATTCCGATTGCTGACTGAGGAACTTGTAACCCTGCTGGCTTACGAGGCCACCCGCGAGGTGAAAACCGAGCCCGTCACGATTGAAACCCCGGTAGCCACCACCATCGGCACCGCCTTCACCAAGCCCACCCCCTTGGTGGTCCCCATCCTGCGCGCAGGTTTGGGCATGCTCGAGGGCATGACCAAACTGGTCCCCACCGCCGAGGTTGGCTTTTTGGGTATGGCCCGGGACGAAGAAACCCTGGACATCATCACCTACGCCGAGCGTCTCCCCGAGGACCTGACCGGCCGCCAAATCTTTGTTCTGGACCCCATGCTCGCCACCGGTGGCACCCTGCGTGAGGCCATCAAATTCCTCTTCCGCCGCGGCGCCTCTGACGTGACCTGCATCTGCTTGCTCGCCGCACCCGAGGGGCTCGCCAAACTCGAAGAAGAACTCCATGACGCCAACGTCACAGTAGTGCTCGCGTCCATCGACGAGAAGCTCAACGAAAAGTCCTACATCGTCCCCGGTTTGGGCGACGCTGGCGATCGCCTCTACGGCGTGGCAGGCTAAGCACTTCCGCCCCACGCGCGCTACACGCACGCTGAACAAAAACGCTGTACCAACAAAAAACCCGGACCGGCGAACACCCCTCAATGTGTGTTCGCTAGCCCGGGTTTTTTGCTCTGGCACCGGCTACTTGGTGAGTTTGTAGACGGTGGAGTTTCCTACGGTTTGCGCCGTGAAGTTAGCGGCAACCCACGAAGCAACCTCTGAGCTTCCGCCCATGCCTCCACCTGCGCCGCCGCCGGCACCGCCACCTGGACCGCCGCCCATTCCACCGGAGATGAAGTAGCCAATCTGGCCGTCCTCCACCATCTGCTGGAACTGCGCCAGTGTGGGGTACGGATCGCTACCGTTCCAGCCGCCGAGTGCAATCACGCTGGTGTCTGATGCCAGCTCCAGAGAGGCAGCCTGCGTGGCTCCCGACACAATCGCTGACCACTTGGTGTTGGTGGACTTCAACAATGCAGTCACTTCAGCATCTGCTGCACCTTCACCGCCCATTCCACCCTGCATGGCGCCGCCACCCAGACCACGGACACTAGTTGTTGAGGCCGGGCCAGAGACGGGGATAGAACCAGAATGCGGTGTAGCTGCCGTAGCAAGAGTCCACGCACCAGTGCTCAGCCCACCGGCCAGCAAACACAAAGCGATCACAGCCCCACTCAGGCTGCGCCCGCTCAGGCTGCGCCCACCCAGGTTACGCCCGGCAGCCTGACCCGCCCCGCCTTTCTTCAGCTGGATTTCATCCACCCGGAAAAGCAACGCCAACGCGGCCAGCACCCCAAGCACTACTGTGACAATGCGCAACCAAGGCAACCACGCGGCGTCGGACATAAGGAGAATTGCGCCCCAAACCGAGGTGCCAGCCACCGCAACGGCCAGCACAATTCGCGCCGGCCAGTAGGCCCGCCCACGCCACAGCTCGGTTGCGCCGATACCCACCACGGCGGCGATCGCCGGGGCAAGAGCCACCGCATAATACGGGTGCACAATGCCGGACATAAAGCTGAAAATCCCGGCAGTGACAACCAGCCAGCCGCCCCACATCAAGAGTGCTGCGCGGGTGCGGGAGGTGCGGATAGCCTTGCGGGTAAACCACAGCCCCGCCACCAAGAGCAGCAAGGCTGCAGGCAGTAGCCACGAAACCTCTGTCCCAAAACTGTTGCCAAACATTCGGAGGATTCCGGTGGCTCCACCAAAGCTTGAGTTACCGCCACCCATTCCGCCGCCGGGCATCCCACCGGACATACCACCCGAGCCGCCGCCTTCGTTGCCGGTGATTCGGCCTAGACCGTTGTAACCGAAGGTCAGTTCCAGGAAGCTGTTGTTGCTGGAACCTGCCATGTACGGGCGGATCGAGGTGGGTGTGAGTGTAAAGAGGAGCAAATAGCTGCCCGCCACTGCAACAATTCCGGCCGCCGCACCCAGCAAGTGCAAGATTCGTTTGCCCAAGGTTGTGGGCGCAGCCCAGAGGTAGGCGAGCGCCAGCCCCGGCACAATCAGGAACCCTTGGAGCATCTTGGTCAGGAACGCCAAACCAATGATCGCGCCAGCAGCTACCAGCCATTTCCAGCCAGCCTTCTCGATGGCACGCGTGGTGAAATAAGCTGCCAGAACCAGGCACAAAGTGAGCATGGCATCCGGGTTATTGAACCGAAACATCAGCGCAGCCACAGGGGTAAGCGCCAGGGCGCCGCCGGCAATCAGCCCCGCAGCGGGACCGGAGACACGCTTAACTGTTAGATACAAAAATCCGACGGCGGCAACCCCCATGAGCGCTTCGGGAACCAACATGCTCCACGAGTTAAAGCCGAAGATCCGTCCAGAAAGTGCCGGGATCCACAACGATGCAGGCGGTTTGTCCACCGTGATCGCATTGCCCGGGTCCAAGGAACCGAAGAGCAGTGCCGTCCAGTTTTTGGTTCCGGACTGGATGGCCGCCGCGTAAAAAGAGTTGCCGTAGCCGGTGGCACCCAAATTCCACAGGTACAACACTGCTGTGGCAAGCAGCAGGAGCGCCGCGCTGGTCCGGATCCACCGAGCTTGGCCGCCGTAAACGAGCTGGTTTTGGCGTTGGGTTTTGGCCAGAGCGCGTTGCTCGGCGGGGGTCTTGGGGGAGATGGTGGCAGTCATTTACTCAGCCGTTTCAGTTGAAGAGGAAGCGGAATTTCCGGAACGTGGTGCACCGGTAGTGGAATGGCGGCGCTGGCGGAAAACCCAGAGCCGGAAGAGGAGGAATTTGACCACTGTTGCGGCAAGGTTCGCTCCTGTGACAATCAGCAGTTCTACCCAGCGGGCAGGGGCCTCGGCGCCTGAATGTAGGGCCAGCAGGGCGCCGGCCGTGAGTAGCCAACCGATTCCAAAAACCAACAAGCCTTCAAAGTGATGCCGAGCTGCACCGGCCCGGCCCAAAATGCCGAAGGTGAAGCGACGGTTCGCTGCGGTGTTGGCAATCGCTGTACTCAGCAGGGCAATAAAGTTTGCCAGTTGCGGGTCCATGATGTTCCGGCACAGCGCGAAGATCACCAAGTACGCGATGGTGGAGGCAATGCCGATCGTGCCAAAACGAATCAACTGACCAAACAATGAAGCTTGGGGGGTTTGTTCGGACGCGCGGGACGCTGCGGGTATGGGGCCGCGGGCTAGGGCTGCGCGCAACTCGGGGACCGGGATGCGGCCGGAGACAAGGTCGCGGCTGAGCCGGAACATACCGCGCAGATCGGCAAGTGCGGTTTGAACAATGTCCACACTCGAATCCGGATCATCGGTCCAGTCCACCGGGACCTCATGGACGCGCAAACCGGTGCGTTCTGCCAAGACCAGTAGCTCAGTGTCAAAGAACCAGCCGGTGTCCACGGTGTGGGGGAGGAGCCGTTGACCAACATCCGCGCGAATAGCTTTGAACCCACACTGCGCATCAGAAAATTTGGCGCCCATCAGCGAGTGGAGCAAGAAGTTGTAGCTGCGTGAGATGAACTCACGTTTGGGGCCGCGCACCACCACAGAGCTGCGGGAAAGTCGGCTACCAATGGCCATATCCGAGTGCCCCGAAATGAGCGGAGCCAAGAGTGGGCCCAGTGCGGCAAGATCGGTGGAGAGGTCCACATCCATGTACGCAAGAACGGGCGACGGCGAGGCCAGCCACACCTTTCGCAGCGCGTTACCCCGCCCTTTTTCGGCCAAATGAACTGCTGCTACTTCCGGAATTTCCCGGGACAACCGTTCTGCCACTTTGAGGGTGGAATCCGTGCTGGCGTTGTCCGCCACGGTGATTCGGAACGAGTGGGGAAAACTATCGCTCAGGTATGCGTAGAGGCGCCGGATGCACTCTTCAAGGTCCTTTTCCTCGTTGTAAACCGGAATGGCCACATCCAGGATCGGGACTGCGACTCGCGTGTCTACGGCGCTTCGCCGCAGGGGCAGGATCCCGCGATACCCGGGCGATGCGGCCGCGGATGCATCAACTTTTGCCTGGTCAGTGATCGTCATGTTTCAACACTGAAGGGCGGTGTTGTGCTGGCTTTAGGTCAAAGCTGTGTAGATGCTGTGCACTATGAAGGAGCGCAAAGAAAAGGTCCCGGCGTGATGCCGAGACCTTTTCTCACGAGTGAGGATTAGTGTTTAGTACCAGTTGTGGCCGAGGTGCCACGTCAGTGCCGAGCAGGGGGATCCGTACCGTTCGGAGATGTACTGCAAACCCCAGTTGATCTGGGTTTTGTAGTTGGTCTGCCAGTCCGAACCGGCGGTGCTCATCTTCTCTGCCGGGAGTGACTGCGCAATGCCGTACGCGCCAGAGTCTGCGTTGGTGGCCGTAGTGGTCCAATCAGATTCCTTGTTCCACAAAGTGGTTAGGCACTGCATCTCGCTTTGCTCCCAGCCGTGGCTTGAAAGTTGTGAGGCGGCGTAGGCCTGGGCGCTGGCGGGGTCGTTGACCGGAACTGCGGCGGCAGCTTTAGCCGCCGCCGCTTTGGCTGCTGCAGCCTTCGCGGCCGCTGCCTTTACCGCTGCGGCTTTGGCTGCTGCTGCCTTTTGGGCGGCAACCTTCGCTGCTGCAACCTTCGCGGCGGCGGCCTTGTCAGCACTTGCTGAATCGCTAGCAGTCTCGCTGCTAGACATGACGGACAAGTTGGATGCTGAACTTGCAGAAGCGGCTGGCTGGGAGCCTTCAGAGGATCCCTTGACGGGCGAGCCTTCAAAGCTCAGCACGGCACCGGCCGCTGCGCTCGCTGTGCCGCTACCGGGCAAGGCGGATGCAGTGGTGGGTTCAACGGCTGCTTGGCTTACGGCCGATGCGCTAAGGAGTACCACAAAGGCGGTGCTGACCACAGCTGTGCGGTAGCCGATTAGTTTCGGCAAGAACTTGGCGCTCTGCTTCAGTGATGACTCATGTTTGTGAGCTCTGCGGGACCGGCCAGTGGCCGATTCGCGCGCCTCACGGCGGCTGGAAAAGTTTTCAGACATCAGTGGTTTGCCTCTCGTAGCGCCTGCGGAGTTAGCTGTCGGATTCGGATGAGAGACACCCGGCGCATGGCAGTGAACGAATTCTGCCGTGCGCTTCACCCCGAGGTTGCTGGTGTGAGCAGCAGGACCAAAACTTGGGTCCCCCGCCTCTGCCTCATGGAACGGAATCCGGGTAGCGGCAGAGCTTGGCGACTAGCACGGAGCGCGCCTACAACGGCGGGCGCACCCTATTTACGGTACAGGAGCTCAGAAGTTAAGTCACATTTAGGTAACGGTGGCCACATTGGTTGATAAAACCATGCTGCGGCACCACACCTCGGTGGTAGGTCTCCGCGGGAGCCGCCACCAAAGCGCTAAATAACGACGGCGGGGGCCGGCAAACGTAGCGCGAACTCGGTACGGCCGGGCCGGGACGTCACCTCTACCGAGCCGCCGTGGGCCTGCATAATCGCCTCAACAATAGATAGACCAAGCCCAGAACTTCCTTCGCGAACAGCGCCGGTGGTTGATGCGGTGTCCTGATTAACTGACCGAGACGCGTCTGCGCGGGCAAAGCGGGCAAAGATCCTGTCCTGGAACTCCGGGCTGATCCCTAGTCCGTCGTCGGTCACTGTAATCACTACGCTGCCGTCTGCAGAGTGCCCAACGCCAGCCACCACTGTGGTCCCGGCGGGTGTGTGTTTGCGAGCGTTGGCCAAAAGGTTCACCAAAACCTGGTGAAGACGGGCCGAATCTGCGCGCACCGTAACCGGCTCATCCGGGAGCTGGAGTTTCCAGTGATGGTCTGGAGCCATCACTTTCTCGTCGCTGAGCGTTTCAACCACCAGTTGGGTCACGTCCACGTTGGTGATGTTCAGCGGCCGGCCTTCATCCAGACGGGCCAAAAGAAGCAGATCCTCCACCAAAGCCGTCATTCGTTTGGATTGGCTCTCCACCCGTTTGAGTGACTGTTCACCCTGCTCACTGAAAGTCTCAGTCATCTTCATAAGCTCCGTATAACCGCGAATGGCCGTCAACGGAGTACGCAGTTCATGCGAGGCATCTGCCACAAATTGCCGAACTTTCGTTTCACTTTTTTGCCGGGCTTCCAGAGCGTTGGAGACGTTATCCAGCATCTTGTTCAGCGCGAAACCAACATTTCCCACCTCGGTGCCAGCTTGGGCCGCCTTAGCCGGAACCCGCACAGCCAAGCCCACTTCACCGGCGTCCAAGGGAAGCTGGGAGACTTTGGTGGCCACATTGGACAGCTCCTCCAAGGGCTTCATAGTGTGCCGAATGACTACTGTCCCGGCGAGGCCAATAAGAATCAACCCACCCAAAGAGACAAAGACAGTGGTCCACACTAGGGAGCCGAGAGTGCCTTCCTTCTCGGTCAACGGCAATCCCGTGATGATCACATCACCAATGGGGGTTTGGACGGCAACCAGCCGGTAGTTTCCCGTTGAGAGCTTGCGGCTAACCGGCCCGGCACTCGGCTCAAGCCCCACCAGGACCTGATTGTCGGCGTCGGAAAGCGATTGTCGGGTGCCGTCGTCGGCCAGAATTCCAGCACTGCTCACGGTGCCGCCAAGAATGCGCGCGTTGAGCGTTCCGGCGCCTTGGCCACGCGCTTCGAGCGGGTCTGGCCGTCCCGAGTCGGAGCCCGACGGCGGCCGGCCGAAGTCTGCCGCGCGCTGGGACGAAGACTTGAGCTGCTCATCGAGTTGCCGGTTCAGGAACAAGTCCATCGAGGCATAACTGACCAAGCCCACGATGCCGCAAATGGCCACCAAAAGAGCCATGGCCACCAGCACCAGCCGGGTACGGAGCTGCCAGGTGCTGGGTCTCAGCCAGCTGCGCCCTAGCCGCCGAGTGGCGCCTGCAAGTGAAGACACGTTGAGCCCTGACTACTCGGCCGGCTTGATGGTGTAACCAGCGCCGCGAATGGTGTGAATCATGGGAGGGTGACCCGATTCAATCTTTTTGCGCAAGTAGGAGATGTACAGTTCCACAATGTTCGCCTGACCGCCGAAATCGTAGTCCCATACCCGGTCCAAAATCTGCGACTTGGAAACCACACGCTTGGGGTTTTCCATCAAGTAACGCAGCAGCTCAAACTGGGTTGCCGTGAGGCTGATTTCTTCCCCAGCACGGGTGCATTCACGAGTGTCCACATTCAAGACAAGGTCTCCAACCACCAGCTCGGCTGAGTCCTGAGCAGCAATGCCAGAACGCTGAACCAAACGGTGCAGACGCAACAGGACTTCTTCCATGCTGAACGGTTTGGTGACGTAGTCGTCACCGCCGGCCGCAAGGCCCACAATCCTGTCCTCCACAGCATCCTTAGCTGTCAGAAACAGGGCAGGTACCTCAGGCGCAAATTGACGGACCCGGTGAAGTACCTCAACGCCGTCGAACCCTGGAATCATCACATCCAAAACCAGAACGTCCGGGCGGAACTCGCGGGCAGTTTTTACAGCTGTAGGGCCGTCAGCGGCAACGGCGACTGACCAGCCAGCCATTCGGAGGCCCATGCTCATCAGCTCGGAAAGGCTCGGTTCGTCATCCACTACGAGTGCACGGATGGGGGATCCGTCTGGGTGGCTGAGGGCGGGAAGATTATTTGTCATGGAGTGCGGTGTGGCCATGGAATAACTCTCCACTCTGTGTGTAGTTCGCCGCTGAGCCGAAGCTGTGAGCTGCCTGTGCGTCTTAGCCTACCTAGCTGGATGCACAGGCACGGCTGTCTCGGTGCACAGCCTCAACACAGGGTTTCTTTGGATGCTGGTGGAGAAGCTACCCCACCCATGGCGAAGGAATCGCAGTGAGCACAGAAAATAACCGCAACGGCGAAGATCAGACCACGCAGAACCCCCAGATTAACCAAGTCCCACCAACACGTGCGGTCCCTCAGCCGGCCTATGATCCGGCCTCGGGCGGATTCGCGCCAACCCAGCCAACCCAGCAGCCGCAGATCCAGGAGCCGCAGTATTCAGCTGACCAGTTCCAGAATGCTCAGCAGCAGTACCCGCAGGCCACGGAGCAGACCGGCCAGTATGCGCAGCAGCAGCATTCAGGCGCTCCGTACCAGAACCATCAGTACGCTGAGCCCGCCGCGTGGGGAGCACCCGCGCAAGGTGCCAAACCGGCGTCGCAATGGACGGTGAAAAAGACCGTCATCGCTGCCGGTGCTGCAGTGGTTATTGCTGGCGGTGCTGCAGCGGCTGTGGCTGTGGCTGGAAATAACTCTGCCGCCAACAACGGCACTGGTGCTAATGGAATCGCCGGTGGCCAAGGCCTTGACGGTCAAGCGCAGGACGGCCAGATGGGCCCCGGTGCGCAAGACGACCAGATTGGTGGCGGGATGGGTGGGATGGACGGCGGTATGGCCGGTCCGGGAAATATTGCCGCTCTCAATTCCGTCCACGGCGAGTACGTTGTGTTGCGGAACCAGAAATACGTCACGGTTGGCGAACAAACCGGGACGGTCACTGAGGTCAGCAGTACGTCTGTCACCGTCAAAAGCGCCGACGGCTTTACGCGCAGCTATTCCATCGGCACGGGGGTGACAGTTTCCAGCGGCGGCTTTGGCCGGCGGCAAACCAGTACCCAAACTACGACGCCGACCATCGCCGACGTTGTTAAGGGAGCCACGGTAAGGATTTCCGCTCTCAAGAACGGCGACTCTTACGCAGCAGAATCAATTCAATTGACAACAGCTACGACGAACACCAATTAATGTGAATTGTTAACCGCTTTCTTTGGCTCTTCTGACACGGACGGGAAGCGGTGAACCTACTACTGGGCCTAGGCCGAGTAGTAGAGAGTGGTTTCCACTACCCAGTCTTGGGCGACGGCACAACGCCGCCGCCCAAGACTTTTTTCTTGCCCGCCTGTCTTCCCGGCGTCCACGGAGTGGGCGTCGGAGGACACATCGCGTCATACGATGAAATCTAGAATATTTTCCGTCATAAATCAGAGATGGCCGAATTATCTTCGGATGAGTGCGTATCCAAGCGCCACCGTGGCAAAAACAACTGTTATTCTCAGCAATCTGCCGAATTGTGATCCTCAACACAATGGACAGCTTTGTCTCATAATGCGGACTTTTTAGGGCTTTGTTACTTGCAAGTTTTCATTGTTACGTAGGACACTTCCATTGTGAACAAGTACTCAACAGCATCTGCAGCCGCAGTTATCCGTCCCAACACACCCGTTGGTCACGAGATTCGCCGTTGTCGAATGTGCGCCTGACTCTCCACCCATAAGTCATAGGTAATCGTCCACCTGCCCAGCGTCGGGCGCTCCCCATCATTCATTGCGGGAAATTTTGAGTATTCGAAGCCGCGATGACGGCTATTCACATTGAGGTAAAGACTCCCATGTCAGTTGCATCCCGATACGTCCACATCTCCGTTCGTAACGCTAACCGCGCCGTGAATTCCGGCCAGCGTGCTCAGTTCGGAACTGGCTCAGCACCCGCTCAACAGGGCCAGGGTGGCTACAACGCGCAGTACAACAATTCGCAATACAACAACGCTCCGGGTTACGTTCCCGCCAGCTACCACCAGAACAACTTCGCACCGCTGCGCTCCGTGGGTAACGACGCTGCGCCGATCACCGCGCCCACCCCAGTGATCAGCCAAGGCGGCGCTCAAACCGCAGGCGCTAACGCTGGCGGACTCCGCTCCGTTCCCAATGACAGCGTGGCACGCGGATTTGTCCTCTACATGGGCGTTGACGAAGAAACTGCTGCAGCTGCTGGTACCTCAATCGCCAAGCTTGCTCAGGAAATTCGTGCCTACGCTCAGCAGCTGGTTGCGGGAGCCGAAAGCTACGCAGCAGTGGCTATTGCCCCGGCGTCAGCCCAGGGTTCCGCCCTGGACGTGGTTCGCTCCACCTTCGGTGACCCCGCAGTTGTAGCTCGACAGCGTGCAGAGCAGGCACGTGTCCCGCAAGGACAGGAACCGCGCCCTTCCGGTGTACTGATTGACCTTGCTCGCCGCGAGGTTGCCCTCGACGGCGAGTCACTGAATCTGACCTTCAAAGAATTCGAGTTGCTCAACTACTTGGTTGAAAACGGTACTCGCACCGTGGGCCGCGAAGAATTGCTCGATGGTCTGTGGCGCAACGCTCAGGACGTCCCGAACGAGCGCACCATCGACGTTCACATTCGCCGCCTCCGCTCCAAGCTGGGACGTCTTGCCAACACGGTCCGCACCGTACGTGGCCAGGGCTACCGCTTCTATGAGCACCCCGAGGTCATCGTCTGGGCTGCCCCCGAATACTCCATCTAGTCCCTTAGCTGCGCACCGCCGTCGAACTAGTGGGCATCGAAAGCTAGGCTTGAGGGCATGAATCAGCATCACATCAAACGCCTTGTGATTTTGCGCCATGCCAAGGCCGACTGGCCTACTGGCGTTGATGATCATAACCGTCCGCTAGAAGAACGTGGACACCGTGATGCGCCCATGGCAGGGCGATGGTTGGTTGAGCACGGCGTGATCCCGGACTTTATTTTGTGTTCCTCGGCGCTACGAACCAGGCAGACGTGTACTTGGGTTTGCAATGAGCTGGGCGACAAGGCGCCGACGCCCAAACTGGAAAACGGTTTGTATTCGGCCAGTGCCACCAGAATGCTCACAGTGATCAACCATGTGCCTGATACCGTAACCACGCTGATGGTGATCTCTCACATGCCCGGTGTCCAAGAGCTGGTTCTACATTTGGCCTCACGTGAGTCAGATCAGGACGCTTATATGGATCTTGCCTCGGGCTATCCCACTACCGGCTTGGCCGTTTTGGAGCTGGAGAAGTCTTGGGCCGAGCTGGACGGGGCGGATGCGAAGCTGACGCACTTCGCCGTACCGCGGGCGTAACCGGCCTCGCTCTAGTACTGCGCGGCGGAGCCACGGAACGCTTGCTAGTTGTGGGTGGCCGTTTCCGTTGCGTGGGCTTGCTGCGCCGGACTGCCTTGGCGCGCCTGACCGGCCACAGGGAGCTCACGAATAGCATCCCCAGTGTGCCCAGCAAGGATGCCGCTGAAAGATAAAAGTATGCGTCAGAGTTACGCCGGCGCAACGAGCTGCCAGCGCTGGCTGCATCAGTAAAGGCAATGCCCCAAGCGCGCAAAAACGCTATGCCGAAGGCGATGAACAATATGGTTCCCACACCAGCGAGCGCAAGGAGCCGGTAGCGGCGTCGTTCAATCAACGCGTAGAGGCCCGCAAGATAACCCAAAAACGTCACGGCTAGCAGGGCGTAAAACGCAATAGTGTCCAGCGTGATGGCCAACTGGATCAGCAGAACCACCATGCCTACAGCTGCGCCAATAACAATCTTGACGCTGGTACTCAGGTGGCGCATGCCTTCCATTATCCCGTAGGAATCAGGGCAGAACGTACCCGTGGACAAAGGTCATAATGGCATCCACGCTCTGAGCGCGGGTCCGCTCCGGGTGGTACGTCTGCACATCAAGACCCACCACAAAAGACGCACCAAAAATAGCCGTTTCTAGGCTTCCGCGGGCAATCTTCGGGTTTACCGGGTACTTCAGGGCAATTCCGTCCAGCGCTTCTCCAATAACTGCCAGGAGTTTTCCGCGCAGCTCGGTGAATACCTCGTGCCACTCGCTGGGGATCTTCCAATTTTCGCTCACCCAGAGTCGGGCAAAGGATGGATATTCGGACAAAAATTGAATCGCTTGATCAATCATGTTCCGGGTGGATTCAATCGGATCTTCGGCGGCCTTGGTCTCGGCCAATTGTTCGAGCATCAGATCTACACCGTGGCGGACCAACTGGGCCACCAGGTCTGACTTGCTGCCGAAGTTGTAATACACGGTTCCCTTGGAAACCCCAGCTGCTGCAGCGATCTCATCTACCGTGACGCCAGAAGCACCTCGTTCCCCAATGAGGTGCATCGCTGCGTCAAAAAGCTTCTGGCGCGTAGCGTTGGTGCGTGCCGGGCGTAAGCGCTTGGTCTCCGCGGTGGCGGCTGAATTAGCTGCAAGCTGACTCATACTGCGATCTCCGGTTTGAAGGTTTTGAGTGTCCAGAACTTGTGTTTGCGTACCGCCAAGATGGAGAAGGTGAGGCCCAAGAGGAAGTAGCCCAGCAAACCAAGGATGGTGGGCCCAATCATGGAAAGGTCACCACCGTAGATCAGGTGCCTCATCCCGGTGACTACGTAGCCCATGGGCAGAATTTCATGGATCACGTGGAACGGTTGGGGTGTGGTTTGCCAAGGGAATGTTCCGCCGGATGACACCAATTGCAGAACCAAAAGTATCAGGACCACAAATTTTCCGGGTGTGCCCAAGAGGGCGCAGATTCCTTGAATGATGGCGGTAAAGGCCATCGCGGCAAACAACAAGAACAGTATGGTGAGCCAGGGGTTGGCGGATTCAAGCTTGAGCCCAAAGGTCACTACGGCCCACAAGATTGCTGTTTGAACTGCGGAAACCACAAAGAACGGCAACCAGCCACCCATGGCGATTTTCCAACTAGGTGCATTCGAGGCCAATGCGCGGGTGGTCATAGGTCGCATGGCTTGAACCAGCATAAAAGCGCCGATCCACAAGGAAAGCGTCAAAAAGAACGGCGCCAAGCCTGCACCGTAGGAGGTGGCCTTAGCCTGGGAGACATCATTGACTGCCACCGGATCAGAGATCACCTTGGACAGGGAGGACTTCTGCTTGTCATTCGGGTTGGGGATCTCGCCAGCGCCCTTTTTGAGTTCGGTGGCTAAGGTGTGCGCACCGTCGCTGGCCTGTTTGGCGCCGTTCTGCAGGCTGGCCGCCCCGTCGTCGAGCTTCACAGCACCATCGCGCAAACTCACGGCACCGTTGAGCGCTGTTTGTTGGCCCGTAGCCAGGGTGGAAGCCCCGCTAGCGAGCTGGGATGAACCATCAGCGGCTCGCGAAATTCCGTCCGTCAGCGCCGGTGTTGCTGCAGCGAGTTGGCCGGCACCAGCGGATACCGCGGCGGAACCATCGGCGAGCTTTTGAATACTAGCGGCATCAGTACTGATGGTGTTTTTGATGTCCGCAACCGGGCTCGAAGCCGCGGTGGAATCAAAATCAGCAATGATTTTGTCCGCCTGAGTCTGGTCGATGACCTTTGCAGTGACCAGCCGTGCGGTTGAATCCACAACACGCTGACGCACCCCCGCATCCACGGTTTGCAACTGGCTGACGACGTTTTGAACCTTGGTGTTCAGTGTGGCGTTACCGGCGGCAACCTGGGCAGCGCCATTGGCTAGTGCAGCTGTGTCTGCCGGTAAGGTTGCGGTCTTGTTTTTGAGTTCTGTGAGCCCGCTATTCAACGAGTTTGCGCCAGCGGAGAGCTGATTGGCACCGTCGCGCAATTGGACCTGTCCATCAACAAGTTGCTGGGCACCGTTGCGCAGTTGGGTGGTTCCCGAATGTAATGTCACAGTGCCATCGGCAAGTGTGCCAACGCCGTCGGCCAATGTGCCAGCACCGTCCGCCGCCTTAACAATCTGGGTGTGAATAGTGCCGTAACCGGTGAGGAGCTGGTTGGCTGTCTCCTCACCAACCTCCTTGGCTACTGATTCGTGGACAGCCGTGGTCAACTTGCTCACAATAGTGCTCAGCAAATAGTTGTTGGCGTCATTGGTGGTGACGTTCAACATGGCCTGGTTGGCGGAATCAAAGCTCGAGGGGGAGAGCAGGTTTTTTGAGAAGTCTTTTGGGATTTTCAAGGCGAATGCGTACTCGCCGGAACGGACGCCTTGGTCTGCTTCCTCGGCAGAGCTGACCTTTTTCCAGTCGAAGACATGGCCCTCTATGAGGCTGTCCGCTACCTTCTGCCCGGCGTGAAGGGTGGTGGCTTTCTCACCATTGCTAGGGGTGCTGGTAGCGCCTTCATCTTCAACAACAAGGGCTGCTTGGATGCCATCAAGATTGCCGTAAGGATCCCAGTTCGCGTAGAGGTACACGGCGCCGTAGAGCAGCGGCACCAGGGTTAGGGCGATGATGGTGAGTTTGGGCAGGATCCCACCGGTCATGCGCTTGAGCTCGGAGCCTGCTAGTCGTAAAACAGTCACTACAGTTCCTCTAACGCTTGTGTTCTGGTTGATTCATCGGCGTGTTTCCCGTGATGCGGCGGCTCGGTGGCGGCAGTAGCCTGAGCCTCAGCGGGCACGTCAGTCGGTGCTTCGTCGCTGGCAGCACTTTCAGCCGGGTGCTCTGATGGAGCCTCGGCTTCCGGTTCAAGGTTCGGCTCAGTCTCTGCTGCGTTTCCGATCTCCACCGAGGGGCCGTCCCACGTGCTGGGAACGGCAGAAACTGTCGCAACAATCGCTAGTGGCCGCCCGGCGTCGTACGCCAATTGCTCCAGGCGAGGGAGCCAATCCGCGGGGTGGGCGCTGTGCCGATCCGGGGAGTCAACAATCAGCAAGTCAGTGGCCGGGTTGGCCAACGCAAGGGCTGTGAGTAGTTCGAGGCGCCGGGCCGGGGCCAATTGTTCAACCCACAAGCTTTCAATGTCCTCGAAGCGATTGATTTTGAGCCATGGTTTGCTCAGCAGCGCGCCACGGTAGCGGCGGGGGATGAGCGCAAGGTCTTCGGTGACGAGGTCCCGAACGCTCAGGTGCTGTTCGGGTTCGTTGATGGTGGGGGAGTCAACCAATGCGCTTGCGAGCCGGAGGGCTTTGATTTTGGGGTGACCATCCCATTGGGCGGTCCCGTTGCTGGGTTTCATCCGTCCGCTGAGTGTGAGGGCAAGCGCCGTACGTTCCTCTTGGTTGTTGCCATAGGCCAGGAGAAGTTGGCCGCGTTGGACGTCAAGTGTGGTGGCGCGCAACAAATCGGTGCGGCGGCCTTTCACTTGGAGGTCAGAAGCAGAGAGCACGGCGGCCCTTTCGTTGGGGGGACACCTCAAGTCTATTCAAACTGACCGGTCAGTACAAATAGAAGGAATGTGTTGTTGCGCTCAATGCCTTCTGAGCTACAGGCCGTACTTCTCCAAGAGCCGCAACCACACTTCACTCACCGTGGGATAAGCAGGGACGGCGTGCCACAAACGGTCCAAGGGAACCTCGCCCACCACAGCTATGGTGGCGGCGTGCAGTAACTCGGCTACGTCCGGCCCGGCGAACGTAGCGCCCAGAATCACCTTCCGGTCCTCATCAATGACCAATTGAGCCCAGCCCTTGTAGTTTTCGGCGTGCAGAGCAGAGCCAGCCACTGCAATGGGTAGCTCCACGGTGGAGACCGTGAATCCCTGCTTTTTGGCGTTGTCCTCACTGAGGCCAACGCTGGCCAACTCCGGATCCGTGAACACCACACTGGGAACAGCCAGATCATTGGCAGTGTGCGCGAGCTTGGACCACGCTTTGTTCTCCGTGGGAAAATCGCCCTTGGCGCGAGCCACAATCGCATCCCCAGAGATCCGCGCCTGATACTTGCCTTGGTGAGTCAGCATGGGACCGCCGGAAGCGTCGCCCACGGCATAGAGCCACGGGGTACTAGTGGCAGCGGATTCTTCAAGAACGACGGCGCCACTAGTGTCAGTGCCGAAGCGCCACATATCGTTTTGAGGCGCAGCCAGACCCGCCACGTGCTCCAAGCCCACCCCTTCCAAAGCGGGGTGCCTACCCATGGCGACCAAAACTTTGTCTGCCGTGAGCGAGGTGCCGTCCAGCTCAACGGTGATCGTGCCGTCGTCGTTCTCTGTGATCTTTTTCGCGGCAGTACCTAGGTGAACGTCCACTCCGTCCGCACGCAGACCAGCGGTGACCAAATCCGCCGCTGGCTTGGCGAAGCTAGTGAGCAAACCACTGCGGGCCACCAGGCTCACGCTTGAGCCGAGGCGCGCGTATGCCTGAGCGAGTTCGGAGCCTGCCACACCGCCGCCTAGGACAATGAGGCGGCGCGGGATCTCGCTGCTTGAGGTTGCCTCACGGGTAGTCCAGTAGGGGACATCCTCAATGCCTTCAAGGTCAGGAATATTGGGGTGTGAGCCGGTAGCGATCACCACTGCGTGGTTGGCGGTGATCTGGTGCTCAACGCCGTCAGTCCCGCTCACGTGAACTTCGCGCTCGCCGGTAATCCAACCATGGCCGCGGATAAAGTCAATGTTGGCGCTTTTGACCCATTCAACTTGGGAATCGTCTTGCCAATGTGAGGCGAAGGCATCCCGGCTGCGCAAAACTGCCGCTGCATCCAGGGTTTTGGTGACGGCCGCTGGGGCGCCGGGCACTGACTGCGCCGCATGCAATGCCGTGCCCGGGCGAAGCAGAGCTTTGGACGGCATACACGCCCAGTAGGAGCACTCACCACCCACTAATTCGGCCTCGACCAGCACAGCGGTCAAGCCGCCTTGGACGGCACGGTCAGCTACGTTCTCGCCCACCGCACCGGCGCCGATGACTACAACATCAAAGCTTGATTGTTCTGCATGATCGCTCATTTCCCCACACTACCCCGCGGCCTTCAACCACGGGAGAGGGGGTAGCGGGCTAGGCGTGCATGGCTCCCTTAAACCAGCCGGTAATGCTTGCGGGGTGGGTGATGGCAGTACCCACAACCACGGCGAACGCCCCGGCGTCGAGCGCTTGGCGCGCATGCGCGGGAGTGTGGATCCGGCCTTCAGCGATCAGCGGTTTGCCGAGATTTGCTTGGGCAATCTGGTTCAAAAGCTCTAGGTCAGGCCCATCAGTTTTAGGGCGCTCACCCGTGTAACCGGAGAGGGTGGTGCCAATCAGGTCAGCACCGGCCTCAACTGCTGCCACAGCATCGTCAAAGGACCCACAATCGGCCATCACCAGGGCATGGGAATCGGAGTGAATGCCCGCCACCGTCTGCGCGAACGATAGCCCGTCAGGCCGCTCCCGGCGGGTGCCGTCGATGGCCACAATGTGCGCGCCAGCATTAGCTACGGCAAGAGCGTGGCGGAGCGTGGGGGTGATAAAAACGCCGCTGTGCCCGTCCTTCCATAAACCGATGACCGGAACCTCCACGGCCGTACGGGTGAACTGAACATCCGCTAGGCCTTGAACGCGGATGGCTGCCGCGCCACCTATAACAGCCGACGCCGCCACTTGAGCCGTGGTGCGTGGGTCACGCATGGGCTCGCCCGGGTAAGCCTGGGCTGAGACGATCAGTTGATGGCGCAGAGCTTCAAGAGCGTCAGAGGTCAGTAGCACGGTCAGATCCTTCGTTTTTCTTCTCAGTGATGGTGAACTGGGATGTTGTTTGCGGGGCCAGACGAGTGAACACCAAGCTGGCGGCACCCACTAGGGCTGCGGCATTACCCAAACTAGCGCGGACCACGGGAACCGGGGCCACCGGAGCTAATAATTCCGCCCGCAGTGCTCGTTCCATGGGCAGCCACCAGCGATCTCCAGCATCAGCTAAACCGCCAGAAATCACCACAACCTCGGGATCCAAGACGTTGACCAAACCGCCAATGGCCTGACCGGCAGCCCCGGCGCCCACACCGATTGCCATGTTCGCTACCGGGTCTTCGCTTGCTGCAAGTTCAAAAACTGCTTTGGTGTCAGGAAGGTCGCTATGGCCCCCAAAGCGGCGGTAGGACTCCAAGATTGCAGGTCCGGAAGCGACGGCCTCCACATGACCGGAATGGCCGCATACACACGGGATGGGGGCACCATTGTGGAAGGCATAGGGGGAAGCGAAGTGGCCTACATGCCCGCCCACAAAGTGGTGCCCCAAAAGCGGCTGGCCGTTGAGCACAAAACTGCCACCTACGCCGGTGCCAAACGCCACCATGAGTGAACTACGAGTATTGGCTGCCGCCCCGCGCCACGCCTCACCCAGGGCATGTGCGTGAACATCGTTCACCGCTAGAACGTTCGCCGGGTCAATCGCCAGCCGGCCTGCCAGGCCAGCCGTGATCTCAGTGCCGGTCCAGCCCAGAATCGCATCGGTGGCCGAAAGCACCGAGCCATTCTCGGCGTCGATCACTCCCGCGGAACCAATACCAACGCCGGAAACCTCAAGCCCTTGACCCGCAGCCTTGACCCGCAGTGAGGAGATGAGCGCCGCTGTCGCGTTGAGGATCGCTTCTCCACCACTGCGGTTCAAGGTTGGGATGACATCGGTGAACAGAACTTCACCCGCGCCAGAGATCAGCCCGGCGGCAGTTTTGGTGCCGCCTAAGTCCACTCCGATTACGTAGGTCAAACTAGACCAGGCCGTTGCGCTGCAGGATCCCCTTGATGGCAGCCGTTTCCTTGGCGTTCAAGGAGAGCATCGGGGTGCTCATGGTGTTGGACTCGATGATCCCCATCACCTGCAGAGCGGTTTTGAAGGCGCCCAAACCTGCAGCACCACCAGAAACACGACCGTTCGGGGTGTAAACGATCTCAAAGACGTCAGCAAGACGGTCCTGCTCGGCTGCAGCCTTGGCCCAGTCGCCGGCCTGTGCTGCCTCATAAAGGTTTTTGTAACCGCGCGGGTCAACGTTGCCCAAGCCCGGAACAACACCCTGAGCGCCGCCCAGAAGCGCGCCGTCCACAACTACTTCGTGACCCGTGAAGATATCAAAGTTCGGTACGTCCTTGGCAGCCAACAACAACTGACGGAAGGAAACATCATCACCGGAAGAGTCCTTCACACCGGCAATCACACCCTCTTTACCGAGCTTGACCAACAAATCGGTGGGGAGCTTGAAGTGAGTCCGGACCGGCACGTCATAAGCGAAGATCGGCTTATCAATGGCCTCGTGGATAGCCCGGTAGTGGGTTTCAGTTTCTTGGACGTTGCCGATCGCGTAGTACATCGAGGTCACCACAATTGCCTCAGCACCAAGATCAATAACTCGCTTGGCTTCTTCGATCACACGGTTGGTGGTCTGCTCGTTGGCGCCCACAATCAGCGGCACCCGTGCATCGCCAGCGGCGTTGTTGGCCTCGGCAATGGTGGAGACCACCAAATCACGCTCGGCGTTGGTCATGTACGGAACCTCGGCGGAAGAGCCTAGAACAAATAGACCGTCCACGCCGCCGTCGAGCAAGTGTTTGGTGAGGTTGGTTAGCGAGGCGGTATCGATGCTGCCATCAGGGTGGCGGGGTGTAACTACGGGAGGGATAACACCGTGGAACTGGGAAGACACAAGAAACTCCAATTGACTAGTAATGAAATCTAAAAAATGTTGTGAGCGTTAGAAGGGCAAAAGCCCTAGATGTGCAAAAGGCTCGGGGCAGCGCCCAAAAGCTTTTTGGTGTAGTCGTTGCTCGGGTTGTCGAAAACTTGCTCCGCGGGGCCCTGCTCAACAATTTCGCCGAAGTACATCACGCAAATGCGGTCAGAAACGTAGCGAACGGTTTGGATGTCGTGGGAGATAAACACCATGCCGAGGTTGAGCTGTTTTTTCAGGTCAGAGAGCAGGTTCAACACCTGGGCGCGCACTGAGACGTCCAACGCGGAGGTGGGTTCGTCGGCCACAATGATGTCCGGGTCCAGCGCCAATGCGCGGGCAATCGCCACACGCTGACGTTGGCCACCGGAGACTTGCGACGGCGTGACCTCGGCTGCCGATTGCGGCAAACCAACCAGCGCCAAAAGGTCCTTAACCTTGGCGGCGCGAGAAGCCGGGGTCCCAATGCCGTGAATCTGGAGTGGGTCCGTGAGGATGTCCTGGATGGTCATGCGCGGGTTCAACGCCGTTGCGGGGTCCTGGAATACCACTGAGACGGAGCGGCCAAATTCTTTGCGCATGGCTGCGTTGCGCTTAATTGCTGGGCGCCCATGGAAGAGAACTTCGCCGGAGGTTGGCGTCTGCAAACCCACCAGGACGGATGCCAAAGTGGACTTGCCACAACCGGATTCGCCCACAATTCCTACGGTCTCGCCGCGGCTGATCGTAAAGTCCACACCGTTGACCGCTTTGACGATGCCCGGTTTGAACAATCCGCCCGAACGGGTTTTGTGGAAGACCTTAACGTCCTTGAGCTCAATAACGGGCTTGCCAGTTGACTCGCTCACTTTGCGTCCTCCTTCAGGTGGCTGGCCCAGTAGTGATCCGTGCCTTCGCTGATTTTGGTAAAGACCAATTTCTGGTCCGGGTTTGCGTCCTCACGCAAGGAGCGCGGGGCAAAGCGGTCGCCGGTGGCAAAATCCCGGGGCGAGGGCACGGTGCCTGGAATCTGGTGCAGACGCACGGCATCGGCCTCGATGGAGAGCACAGCGCCAAGTAACCCGCGAGTGTATTCGTGCTTGGGATTCTGCAAGAGCTCGGAAGCCTGCGCGGACTCCACCACCTGGCCCGCGTACATCACGGTGATGCGGTGTGCCAAGGAGGCCACCAAAGCAAGGTCGTGGCTGACGAACACCATGGCAAAGCCCAGCTGTTCGCGCAGTTCGTTGAGCAGATCCACAACCTGCTTCTGAACGGTGACGTCCAAGGCCGTGGTGGGCTCATCGGCCACCACAATCTTGGGAGAACGGGAGAGTGCCATGGCAATCAGCACACGTTGGCGTTGGCCGCCGGATAGCTCATGCGGGTAACTTGCCAGGGTACGGACGGGGTCCAGCTTGACCATTTCCAGAAGCTCGGTGGGGGTTTTACGGCCGCCACGCTTGGTGAGCTGCTCCATCTGTTCCTTGATTTTCATCGAGGGGTTCAAGGAGCTCAGAGCATCTTGGTAGACCATGGCGATCTGCTCGCCGCGTAGACCTTCGTAGGCTTTGACGTCAGCTTGATTCGTGGACTGGTCCAGTAGCTCTTTGCCATCAAACTTGATGGAGCCAAAGATCTGCGCGGTTTTGGGCAGCAAACCCATAACCGCCAGGGAGGTGATGGACTTTCCGCAACCGGATTCACCCACCAAACCCATCGTTTCGCCTTCACGGACGGTGAAGGAGACATTGTCCACAATCGGGACATCACCAAAGCGGCCCGGGAAGTGGATAGAGAGGTTTTTGACCTCAAGGACGTTGCGGGCTTCGGCGCCAACCTGTGGGAGCCGGTCCGTGCGGGTGGCCTCAACAGTGGCCAAGTGCGCCAGTTCGGCGTCCAAGAGAGCGTGCGGGTTAACCAAAGCGGTCTTTACATCCTTGAGGATGTCAGTGCTTGGTGCCTCGGCCAAGGGATTCTCTACGGCTGGTAGCGCTGCGTCGAGTTCGTGAGTCTCAACCACGGAAGGCGCGGTAGGCGTCGTCGCAACTGTTTCATCCACCAAAGTGGCTGTAACAGCGGCGGCGGAACCGTCGTCGTCGTTCACTACCGGAGCCCTGCGAAGCTTGGGATTGACCATCGCATCGGTGAGGCCCTCGGCAAGAATGTTCAGCGCCAAAACGGTCAAGAGGATGATCAGACCAGCGAAGGTAGTGGCCCACCATCCGCCGGAGAGAACCAAGTTGCGGCCGTAGGAGATCACGTTGCCCCATGACGGTGCGGGGTCCTGGATTCCGGCTCCCAAGAAGGAGAGTGAGGCTTCGAGGATGATCGCATCTGCCACCATCACCGTGGCGAAAACCAGCACGGGAGCGGCGGTGTTCCGCACAATGTGCTTGAGCAAAATGTAGGTGCGGCCTGCGCCAATCACGCGCTCTGCCCGGACGTAGTCTTCGCCGTACTGGGAGAGAACGTTGGCCCTGACCACACGGGCAATCTGGGGCGAGTAAACAATCGCGATCGCCACAATAATCGTGGGGACGGAGTTACCAAAGGACGCCAACAGCACTGCTGCCAAGGCGATACCCGGGAACGCCATAAGGATGTCCATAATGCGCATGATGATCTCGTTCACGGCTTTGGACGAGGTCGCTGCGAGGGAACCAAGCGTTGCGCCGATGATAATCGCCAGGGCAACGGAGCCCAAGCCGATCATGAGTGAGGTTTGTGCGCCCCAAATGAGGCGGGCCAAAACGTCACGGCCAATGCGGTCGGTACCAAAGGGGTGATCCCCGCTTGGTGCTTGCGCGGGGATGTCATTGGCCAGCGGGTCGCGCCCCAAGAGCGGGGCGATGATGGCCATAACGGCAATAAATACCAAAAAAACCAGGGCGATCTTGGAGCCCAGGGGGAGAGCTTTAAAACGTACGCCGGGTTCGCTCAGACGTGTGGCAAGTTTGCTACGCATGACTTAGACCGTCCTGATTCGGGGGTTGATGAGCAGGTACAGCAGGTCCACCAGGATGTTCACCAAAACGAACGTCACGGAGATCACCAGAACCACACCCTGAACCAGGTTCGTGTCCTTGTTGGTGATGCCGTTGAGGATTAGCTGTCCCATTCCGGGGAGGGAGAAGATCATTTCAATCACGACGGCGCCGCCCAGCAAATAGCCAATGCGCAGTCCCAGCACGGTCACCGGAGTGACCAGTGCGTTGCGCAGTACGTTGCGGGAGACCACTTCGCGGTAGGGCACGCCGTTACCGATGGCGGTGCGGACATAGTCGCGGTCCAGTTCCTCCACCATCGAGGTGCGGACCACTCGAATCAGGGAAGCAGAAACCGGGATAGCCAGTGCCAAGGCCGGCAGTGCGATGGAACGCAACCAACCGCCAAAGCCTTCAGACGGATCAGCCATACCACCGGAGGGGAAGAGTGAATCGGTTCCAAGGGCGAACCACTGGATCAGCAAAATACCCAACCAGAACGACGGCGTTGCGATGGCTGCGATGGAGAAAACCCGGACGATTTGGTCAACCCACGTGTCCCGGTAGAGTGCGGCAAGCACACCAAAGACGAGTGACAAGATGACGGCGATGATCACACCAACGAAGGTCAGCTGGAGTGTCAGCGGGAAGGCTTGGCTGATCACTTCGGTGATGGGCCGGGCCGGGGGCAAAGTGTTGCCAAAGTTCAAGGTCAGCATTTTGCCCAAGTAAGCAAAGTACTGGATAAAGAGTGGGTCGTTGAGGCCATTGTCTTGGCGGTACTTGTCCAAGGCTTCGGGCGAGGCGCCTTCACCAAGGGCCGCAACCGCACGGTCACCTGGTGCGAACTGCAGCACCACAAAGACCAACAGGGTTACACCCAGGATCATTAAGGGGAGTGCTGCGAGCCGGCGTCCCAGCAGTCGCAATAACATTGCCATTTACATCTCCGGTTTATCCGCGCGGTGTGAGCCACGTCATGATGTTGGGATTCACGTGCCGGAGGGGCCGTGGCCATCGGGCCACAGCCCCTCCGGTCTGTGAAAATTTCTAGCTGCTAGGACGTGCGGCCTACGCCCACAAAGCTCACGCCTGTGGTCGGCAGTGCCTGGAAGTCCTTGAGCTTCTTGGCATCCCACGCGGTGGGGAGCTTGCGGTGGAAGATCGGGTACAAGGGGGCTTCCTCGGCAATGATGTCGATGACCTTCTTGTACTCAGCCTTAGCCTCAGCCTCGGTGCCCTTGGTTGCAGCATCCATAGCGGCAGTGACCTTGGCGTATTCCGGGGTGGTGTTCCAGCCGAAGCGGTTCTTAGCCCAGACGTCGCCGCGGTACCACCAAGAGAGCAGGATGTCAGCGTCGTTACCGAATACCGAAGGGTCACCGGGTGCTGCGAGGACGTCGTACTTGAGTCCACCCACCTTTTCCGGCGCGTACACAGCTGCCGAAGCCAAAGACTCCAGAGTGGTGTTGACGCCGATTGAATCCCAGTACTTCTTGATCAACGGTGCAACGTCCTTGACCCACGCGGTGTCCGTGGTGGTCAACGTCAGTGAAAGGTTGGAGACGCCCGCGTCAGCGAGCAGCTTCTTTGCCTTGTCGGCGTCGAAGTTGTAGACAGTCGAGGCTTCTTGGTAAGCCGAGTGGCCTTCAGGGAAGAAGGACTTCGCTGCTGCGGCGTTACCCAAAAGTGCCGTCTTGATAATGGCATCGGTGTCCAAGGCGAAGTGCAGTGCCTGGCGGACTTCCTTCTTGTTGAACGGTGCCTTGGTGCAGTTGAACGCGAGGAACAACAGGCCGAAGGACTGCTTAGATTCAACGTTGACCTTGGACTTGAGGCTGTCAACGTCCAAGTAGGGAACGTCTTCAATTGCTTGAACGCGGCCGGACTGAACAGCTGTCACACGAGCAGCTGCGTCATTGAGCAAGAACCAGGTCATTCCCTTGGCCAGTGCTGGCTTAGGGCCGTTGTAGGCGTCAAAGCGCTCGAAGACGATCTTGTCGTCCTTAGCGGCGGAGACAAACTTGTACGGGCCGGTACCAATCGGCTTAGCGTCGAATGCGGCCTGGTCCTTGGAAGCGATTGCCTTGGGGACAATCTTTACCACTGAGATACGAGGACCAAATCCGGCGAAAGGCTGGTTGAGAGTGAACTCGACAGTCTTGGCATCGGTGGCCTTGACGCTCTTGATAAAGAAGATGAACTGAGCGAACAGGGCTTTGTTGGCCGGGTCCAGCACGCGTTCGAAGGAGTAAACAACGTCCTCGGCGGTGACCGGGGTGCCGTCGTGGAAAGTTGCGCCATCACGCAAGGTGACGGTGTAGCTGGTGTCAGAAACCTTCTTGGGGTCCGCAGCGGCGAGCGCGTTGTACGGTTCGCGAGTAGCCGGGTGCAGCTCAACGAGGCCCTCGAAGATGTGCAGGTTGGCAGCCAAAGGAGTCGCGCCTGAGGAAGACATCGGGTCAAAGCCAGTGGAAAGCGAGTAGGAGATACCAGCTTCGATGGTGAGGTCCTTGTTGACCTCGCCGGAGTTGTTGGCGCTAGGGGCGGTGCTGGAGCTGGAACCGCAAGCGGCCAGTGTGGTGGTGAAAGCTGCAGCGGCGCCCACGGCCCCGGTCAGCTTCAGGAAGTTGCGGCGGCTGGCGTCTTTGACCAGCGGCAGGTTCGCAAGAGTCTTGCTCATGTGGTGCCTCACCATTCAATGTAGTTATCGGACGTAGGACATCCGATGCTCGTAGTGAAACTGTAAGGGGCGTCACACATGAACGTCAAGCAAGAATTTGGTCACAAGTGGGTTACGTGGGGGTGGAGGCGAAGTGCTCGCAGGTTTGCTGGGTGGTTTGTTGACGGCTGGTGCGCGACTGTTGCTGGGGTTCTTGCGCGTTGCTACTCGCGCGCAGGGAATAAATTCGGCCGGCTACTTTTGTGAAGGTCGGACATCCGATATCATATGACAAAGTCACGATGGCACACGGCGCCTGCGCCTGCGCTCAATATAACACCGTGCACCGTGTGGCGCAGGAACAATTGTGGGAGAGTAAAGCTTCAGAAATGAGCATTCTCGCCCCACAAAATCGCCGATCTGGCGGTGACGACCCTCGCGCTTGGGTGCTTTGGCAAGGAGTCCGGCATGAAAACCAGCGCAGTTCCGCAAGCACGATTTAGCGCCCAAGCAAGGCTCCGCGCCCTCCAAGCGGACATTATGGATCTCATCCTTGAACGTGAACTCGAAGCTGGGGATCCACTTCCCACCGAGAATGAACTGTCCATTGCCCTCGGTGTTGGCCGCAACACCCTCCGTGAATCCCTCAAAGTCCTTCAGGCGCTGGGCGTGATTGAGATCCGGCATGGCTTTGGAATGTTTGTTGCACCCAGTAACTTCGATGCGCTCGCCGATGGACTGACTTTCCGCGGCCGGCTCTCACTGCGTCACCAGGGTTTGGAAGCGCTGCAGCTCGTTGATGTGCGCCAAGCGCTTGAGTCCGGTCTGATTGGCAGCTCCATGGACGTGATGGACAAGGAGCAGTTGGCTGCCATCGAAGCAGCTGTGATCCAAATGGAAGAACAAGCCGCAGCTGGCGAGAACTTTGTTGAGGCCGACGCCGAATTTCACCACCGACTCTTTGAGCCGCTCAACAACGAACTGCTGATCAATCTGATGGGTGTTTTCTGGAAGGTGTACCGGAAAATTCACACGGAAGTTGGTGCCGGCAAGTCCGGGCGCGAGGATCTGAAAGAAACCGCCAAGATCCACCGTGAGATTTATGTAGCGGTAGCCGAGGGGGACAAGGCGCTTGCCTCAGAGCGGCTCAACCGTCACTTCGACGGCATTCGTTTGCGGATCACCGAGGCTGTTGCTGAATAAACGCAGCATCTTCTCAACGCTGTTGTGGCCCTGCCTGGCTTTCGGGTGGGGCCACGCTCGTTTTCCTCGGCCCTGTGTGAGTGATCAACGCTTGGGATGGGGAAGTGTGGGGCACTGCGCCCGGTAACGAAAAAGTCCCGCACAGTTTCCTGTGCGGGACTTGATTGGTGCGCCCAAAGGGATTCGAACCCCTGACCTTCTGTTCCGTAGACAGACGCTCTATCCAGCTGAGCTATGGGCGCATTTTGACTCGGTTGGGCTCTTCATTTCTGAAGCGTTGTTCCCGCTCGAACCTTGAAATACTTTACGCGAGATTTGCCCAGAGTTCCAAATCGGCCGCATGGTGATCTCCCTAACTAGACCGGTCTAGGTGAGCTTAGTCACAAAAATGGACCTTGCGATGGACGCTTGATCGCTAGAATCCGCGGAATTGCCACCCGCCGAGTGAAGAGGTCCCATGTCTGATCTCAAAGTTGCAAAGGTTCCCGCGCCTAGCATTTATCACACACCACTGGCCCAACGAAGGGAAGAGAAATGGGCGATCTGACGCGTTTGCCGCTTCTTGCCGATGCACCGACCACCCATAGCGGACTTCTAGCTTGGGTTGAAGAAGTCGCCGAGCTCACGCAGCCGGACGCCATTCACTGGGTTGATGGCTCGGAGGAAGAGAATAACCGCCTCACGGCAGAGCTGGTCAGGTCCGGAACTCTGACCACGTTGAATCCGGAATTGTTCCCCAACTCCTACGCGGCATTCTCTGATCCTGCGGACGTGGCACGCGTTGAAGAGCAGACGTTCATTTGCTCCAAAGATGAGCGCGACGCTGGTTTCACCAATAACTGGATGGCACCTGCGGAGATGAAGGAAAAGCTCCAGGGTCTGTTTGCGGGTTCCATGCGTGGACGCACCATGTACGTGATCCCGTTTGTTATGGGTCCCCTGGATGCTGAGCAGCCTCAGTACGGTGTGGAAATCACTGACTCTGCGTACGTTGTGGCCTCAATGCGCATTATGGCTCGCATCGGCACAGACGTGCTGCGCAAGATGGAAGCCGCGGAGGCCTTTTTTGTCCCCGCTTTGCACTCGGTCGGCGCTCCACTGGAAGAAGACCAGGAAGACGTCGCCTGGCCCTGCAACGAGAACAAGTGGATTGTTCACTTCCCCGAAGAGCGCTCCATCTGGTCCTACGGATCCGGCTACGGCGGAAACGCCCTGCTCGGCAAAAAGTGCTACGCACTGCGCATCGCCTCGGTGATTGCCCGTGACGAAGGCTGGCTGGCCGAGCACATGCTGATCCTCAAGCTCACCAGCCCGGAGGGCAAGGCCTACAACATAGCGGCAGCGTTCCCCTCGGCCTGCGGTAAAACCAACTTGGCCTTGCTCGACCCCACCATTGAGGGCTGGAAAGCCGAGACCCTTGGTGATGACATCAACTGGATGCGCATAGGCAAGGATGGCGAGCTTCGCGGAGTAAACCCTGAATACGGTCTCTTTGGTGTGGCTCCTGGCACGGGCTGGGGAACCAACCCGAACGCCATGCGCGCCATCTCCAAGGGCAACTCGATCTTCACCAACGTGGCCTTGACGGACGACGGCGGTGTCTGGTGGGAGGGCATGACCGAGGAAGTGCCCGCTCACCTTATTGACTGGGAAGGTAACGATTGGACGCCCGCATCCGGCCGCCCGGCCGCCCACCCGAACTCCCGCTTCTGCACGCCGATCAGCCAGATCGACATGCTGGCCCAGGAATACTACAGCCCGGACGGTGTAGAGATTCACGCCATTCTCTTCGGTGGCCGCCGCAAAACCACTATTCCCCTAGTGACCGAGGCACGTTCTTGGACCAATGGAATCTTTATGGGCTCCACGCTGTCCTCAGAGACCACAGCCGCCGCTGCTGGCGCAGTGGGCCGGGTTCGCCGCGATCCCATGGCAATGTTGCCCTTTATTGGCTACGATGCCGGCGATTACCTCAAGCACTGGGACTCAATTGAATCCAAGGCCAACCCGGCTCGTTTGCCCAAAATCTTTTTGGTCAACTGGTTCCGCCGCACCCCGGAAGGCGGTTTCGCATGGCCCGGTTTTGGTGACAACTCGCGTGTTCTGAAGTGGGCCGTGGAGCGCATTGAAGGTAAGGCCGACGCGCGGGAGACCGCTATCGGCTTTGTACCCACCGGGGAATCACTAGACCTGACCGGCCTGGAGGGGTTTACGCCCGCTGATGTTGAAGTAGCTGTTGAAGTCAACGCCGATGAATGGCGCGAAGAAGTCACCAGCATTGATGAGTGGTACAACAACTTCGGCGACTCACTGCCAGCGTCGCTCTCTGCAGAGCTCGCAGACCTGAAGGCTCGCTTGGGCTAGGAATCCCACTTAAATGACGACGTCGGGTGCTCACCCTTCACAAGGTGAGCACCCGACGTCGTCATTTAAGCAGTTATTAGTTAGCTGCGGTAAAGCGCTTGCGGCTGAAGTGAGGTTCTTCGATTTCATTCAGTGCGGCCACAGCGAAGTCCTCTGCAGAGATCGAGTCGCCAGCTGGGGTGTCCTGGGCGATGCTGACATTCCCGGTGCGCTCGCCCGGCATGATCATCGGCGCGGGGGACTGCATGGTCCAGTCAAGGCCCTCGGGAGCGGCGCGGTAAATTTCCAAGACGTCGCTGAAGGTCAGAGCCTCGGGCTTGTATTCCTCCGGGAAGCCCGGAGTGTCAACCAACCGCACGTCGCCGGCCATCAGCGAACCAGCGCCGCCGACCACAAACAGCCGAGCGTCGAGTTCAGAGTTGGCGATGTTTGTGTGTAGCTCGATGGTGGGCTCGTGGGAGCTGCCATCGCGTGCCGGGGGAACAGACAGGACAACAACGTCGTTTTTTGAGGCGACGTCCTTGAGTGTTGCCAAATCGGAGAGCTCAGCGGCCTGGGCGGTGGCGCCCTCGACGCCAGCACCACGGCGGCTCAGCGCGGTAACTTCGTGACCGCGGGAAATTGCTTCGGCAGCGATGCGGCTGCCGACCATTCCGGTGGCTCCATAGACGGCGATTTTCATGCTGACTCCTTGTGGTTTGGGTCAAAAGGTATGTGACGGACTGCCCGATAACCCCAATAGTATCTATTGGTTACCAAGTACTTCAACGTACTATAGTTACCTTATGGATACTCTTGAGTCTGCTGCAGGGCAGGCTGATGCTTTGCCGTTTAACGTGCTGGACATGGATTGCCCTTCACGGCTGGTTCTGCAGCGGATCGGAGACAAGTGGACTCCGCTGATTGTGCAGGTGCTCGAACCGGGGCGTCAACGTTTTGGTGAACTTCGCACTCTCGTCCAAGGCATTAGCCCCAAGGTTCTATCTCAGTCCTTGCGGACGTTGGAGCGCGACGGTCTAGTTTCCCGCACCGTCTACGCCGAGGTGCCGGTACGAGTCGAGTATGAACTGACTGAGCTGGGCCGCAGCCTTTTGGGCCCACTTGCTGCCGTACGCGACTGGGCCGAGGGCAACGCGGGCAGTATTATCCAAGCGCGCACAGCATTTGACGATGCAGCCGAGGCCGCTAGCCTGAGCTAGCTGCTCCAGCGGCTTTAGCTGGTCCAGACCAGGGGCTCGTTGGTGTCCGCCATCAAAGAACCAAACGTCCAATCGCCGGTGGGCTGGTTGAACGCGTAGGGCAGTACAGCGGCGAACGTTGAGCCATCCTGGTGTTCGGTGGCAACGTGAATTGCGTCAGAGTCCTCTTCGGTCAGGGTGATATCGCAAACGATCGCAGCGGCCCGGAAATCCTCGCGGTTTTGGCGCAGGAGCTCCACAAGGTCAGCGATCATCACGTCAGCGTCGAATTCAGCTTCGTTGCCCTCTTCGGCGGCTTCCGGCTCATCCGGCGCCACCATCACAAGTCTCAACTCGCCGTCGTTCTCAACCACCAAAGCGAAAGGGATAAAAGTACCTTGGCGCTCGAGTTGCTCTTGCGCGGCACCCATGCCGGTGCCCAAAAGCTTCTCTAGATCCTCGGCACTCTGCGGATTTACCCCGTCGCGCCAGCTACCTTGTTCACTCACGGCTGGCGAACTAGAGCCAAAACGCGGTCGCGGACCTTCTCCATGGTTGCGCGGTCCTTGGCTTCAGCATTCAAACGCAAGAACGGTTCCGTGTTGGACGGGCGCAGGTTGAACCAGTAGCTACCGTCATTAGCGGTAAAGGTGCTGCCATCGAGGTGGTCAATGGTGATGTCTTCGCTCTCGAAATCAACGCGCACACGCTCAACAGCGCCCGCTTTATCTTCAATTTCGGAGTTGATCTCACCGGAAGACACGTACGGCTCGTATTCGCGGCCAAGTTCGGACAGCGGGCCGTCCTGTTCGCCCAGAGCAGCCAAAACGTGCATGGCAGCGAGCATGCCGGTGTCGGCGTTCCAGAAGTCGCGGAAGTAGAAGTGAGCGGAGTGCTCGCCGCCGAATACGGCGCCTTCCTTGGCCATAACTGCCTTGATGAAGGAGTGGCCCACACGCGTACGGACGGCCTTACCGCCGTCGTTCTCTACAAGCTCAGGTACCGCCTTGGAAGTGAGCAGGTTGTGGATAATGATCGGTGTTTCTTCGCCGGCCGCCTTGGCCCGGGCGATTTCGCGGCGGGCCACCATACCCGTGATGGCGGAGGGGGAAACTGGCTCGCCCTTTTCGTCAATCACAAAGCAACGGTCGGCGTCGCCGTCGAACGCCAAACCGATGTCAGCACCGTGTTCCAGAACCGCGGCCTGAAGATCGCGCAGGTTTTCCGGCTCAAGCGGGTTGGCGGGGTGGTTCGGGAAGGAGCCGTCCAACTCGAAGTACAGCGGCACAATTTCAAATGGAAGAGCCGGGAGGAGCTGACCACCCAGCACAGCTGGCGTGGTGAGACCAGCCATGCCGTTTCCAGCGTCCACCACAATTTTTAGCGGGCGGGATCCGCTCAAATCGACCAGCTTGCGCAAGTATTCGGAGTAGTCCTTCAGGACGTCCTGAACACTAATAACGCCGGTCTTCTCCACGGCAGGGATGATGCCAGCGTTGAGATAGGCCTCGGTGGCTGCCTGGATTTCCTTCAAACCTGACTCTGAGGAGATGGGCTCAGCGCCGGCCTTGGCCATTTTGATGCCGTTGTACTCGGCAGGGTTGTGGCTAGCAGTGAAGGTGGCACCTGCAGCGTTCAGAGCACCACACGCGTAGTACAACTCGTCAGTGGAGATCAGGTCCAGAAGCTTGACGTTTGCGCCACGAGCAGCAGCGCCCTTGGCGAAAGCCTTAGAGAATTCAGGCGAGGAGGGGCGCATGTCGCCACCCACCAGCACTGTTTGGCCAGCTAATTCAAGTACGTCAACAAAGGACGCGCCCACGGCTTCAACGATTTCTGCGGTGATGGATTCGCCCACAATGCCGCGTACGTCGTAGGCCTTGAAGGAAGCCGAGAGGTCATGGTTCTTCTGCTGATCGTTAGTCACGCTCTCCATCCTAAACGGCAGGACGGGCAAGGCGGCGGTTTTCCACAGGCGGGAGTGGCTGATGTCTGTGGCGTTGTCCACATAGGAGTCCGGTGCGGCCAAAGTGCGCTGTTTTTCCACATAGCGCGGGGCCGGCGTTGAGGTGTCAGTAGCGGCTGGAATACTGAAGGCATGGCTCCCCACAACAACCCTTCCGGCATTGACACGGCTACTAGCGCTGAAAACTCTTCGTTCTCGGTGGCAAGTTCATGGGGTGCTGCAGGCGAAACTGAGCAACAAGCCTTGACCGTATTGCGGGAGCTGGTGGGATCACCCGAAGCGCGCTTTCACGACGGTCAGTTTGAGGCTATCGAAGCGTTGGTCGACGGCGGACGGCGGGCTTTGGTTGTCCAGCGTACGGGTTGGGGAAAGTCGGCAGTGTATTTTGTTGCCTCCCTGCTATTGCGGCGCCGCGGCGCCGGTCCAACGCTGATCGTCTCGCCATTGCTGGCTTTGATGCGGGACCAAGTGGCTGCAGCAGCTAGGGCAGGAGTGCGGGCCGTGGCCATCAACTCGGCGAACCAGCTCGACTGGGACCGTGTCCGGGAGCAATTGGCGGCGGACGAGGTTGACGTTCTTTTGGTCTCACCTGAACGTCTCACCAACCCTAGCTTTCGCGAGACACAATTACCTGAGTTGCTCCGGCGTACCGGGCTTTTAGTCATTGATGAAGCGCACTGCATTTCTGACTGGGGACACGATTTCCGGCCGGACTACCGGCGCATCGCGGAACTGATCAAGGAATTGCCGGGGAGCGTACCCGTTCTAGCCACTACAGCCACGGCTAACTCACGCGTAGTCCACGACATCGAGGAGCAACTGGGCGAGGACGTATTTACCATTCGCGGCCCACTAGGACGTGACTCACTGCGCCTTGGTGTCCTTCAATTACCGAACTCCCGCACACGGCTGGCCTGGCTTTTGACCCACCTATCGGAGCTGCCCGGCAGTGGAATTATCTACACTCTTACGGTCTCAGCAGCTGAGGACACCGCTAAGCTTCTGGCTGAGGCGGGGCACAAGGTCCTTTCCTACACGGGCAAAACTGATCCAGCCGAGCGTGAACGGGCCGAGCAGCTGCTTAAGGACAACGAGGTAAAAGCGCTCGTGGCCACCTCGGCCCTAGGTATGGGGTTCGACAAACCAGATCTGGGCTTTGTCATCCACCTCGGTGCACCCTCGTCACCCGTTGCCTACTACCAACAAGTGGGCCGTGCTGGCCGTGGATCGGCCAACGCCGACGTGTTACTGATGCCCGGGTCCGAGGACAAAGACATTTGGCAGTACTTCGCCACCGCGTCCATGCCGTCGCCGGAGAAGGCCGCAGCAGTTTTGGACGCGCTCAACCAAGCCAACGGGACCCTGTCCACCGTGGCGCTAGAAGCCCGAGTTGATTTGCGCAGGACGCCCCTTGAGCTGTTGCTAAAGGTGCTCTCTGTTGATGCTGCCGTGGAGCGAGTGGGCGGTGGTTGGCGTTCCACCGGGACACCGTGGGAATACGACAGCGAACGCTACGAACGCATTGCTGAGGCCCGGGTGCACGAGCAAGACCTGATGGTGATTTATCAAGACACCGCTGGTTGCCGGATGGAGTTCATTACCTCCGTGTTGGATGACAACAATGCGCATGCTTGCGGGCGTTGCGACAACTGTGCGGGGCGCTGGTTCCCCACGGACATTGACGATGAAGCCGCAAGCGCCGCAGGAGAAACTCTCAACCGGGCAGGTGTGTCCTTGGAACCCCGTTTGCAGTGGCCTACAGGCATGGACCGGCTAGGCGTTCCGGTCAAGGGCAAGATCAAGCCGGACGAGTCAGCCTCCGAGGGCAGGCTGTTGGCCAGAATGACCGATCTGGGGTGGGGAGGAGCGCTACGCGAACTTTTCGCCACGGGAGCCCCGGACCGTAGCATTGATCCATCCATGCTCCAGGCCTGTGTGCAAGTACTGCGTGACTGGGGTAGCACGGAAGGACGTGCCGTGGCCTGGAGCGGCGTTGGAAGGCCGGATGTCATTGTGGCTATGCCCTCACGCAGTAAACCCGAGCTGATCCGTTCATTGGCGCGGGGCCTATCGCAGATCGGGCGGATTGAGCTTTTGGGCGAACTTGAAGCCATTCATGGTGGGCCTGCTGGGGCTCGCGGCGGTAACAGTGCATACCGTCTTGCAGCCGTGTGGGATCAGTTTGTGGTCCCGCCGGCGATGGCTCAACAGCTTGCGGCTAGGCCAGGGCAAACCGTGATGCTCATCGATGACCTGGTGGATAGCCGTTGGACGTTCACCGTGGCAGCCCGTGCGCTCCGTCAAGCCGGCGCCGGAGCAGTCCTGCCGTTCGCCCTCGCCCAAGCAGGCTAGAAGTTGGCAAGCTAAACGCTCGGTCGTCCACGGGTACGGAAGGGCAGATTCGCGGCGCACGTTGCGTCGTTCAGCGCCTAAGCGCCGCGAACTTTACCAAGAAGCTTAGGACTTCTTTTTAGGGGTCAGTAGCGATGCTATAGCGGTTGCTCCTGTGACAGTCCAAACGGCCGGCCAAGCCCCAATCTTCTTGGCGAGCAGGTGAGAACCACCGAACGCGCCCAAGTACAAAACCGTCAGCCCGATTGCCGCTGGTAGACCCGAATCCTTCTTCCACACGGCAAACGCACCAGAGCCAGCGGCGGCTAAAACGGCACCGCCGAGTGGGCGATTTTTGGTGGAGCGCGCGGTGGCGAAACCGCCTACGAGTCCTGCGGTGGTCAAAGCGACAGCTGGTAGGGAGGCCATGTTTTCCTTACTCATTGAGTGCACATATTGGCTCCTCATTCTCGCATCACTCAGCGTTCGAGGAGGTCCTTCAGCCGGGCCAAATCCGCCCGAACCAACTCTGCATCGCGATCAAATTCCTCATCCGTGACATGTGGCATCCGGTAAAGGGTGAAAACTGCTTCGCTACCGGTGCCATTAGAGAGGACGCGCAAGGGATTATGGACCGAGGTTCCGTCAGGGAGAATCACATCATGGTCAACAATGCCGTACTCAAGGGGGCCGCGAAAACGAACCTCAACGGAGCCCATGGGTGAGTCTGTGACCCACTTGCTGTCTTCATAGCGGATACCGGCGCTCAGTCCCGCGGCCCAGTGCGGAAGATTGGCTGGATTGCCCGCGAACTCGGAAACCCTAGAGGGCGGGGCCGCAATACTGATCGAAAGGTGGAGTGCGGGATAGAGCATGCCGCCAGTTCAGCACACTTCCGCCTCAAATGGTGCATACCCTGGAGACCTTTGGCCCGAAAGCCGGAATGGACCCCGCCGAGTTGGCACTTCGCGCGGGTGTTTGCGCGAAACATCCGCGCGAAGTGCCAACTCGGCGGAAGGTGGGGGATCAGGAGGTGCGCGTACCAACAAAAAAGTCCTGAGCCGCGACTCGTTCGTAAACGATGTCACGGCTCAGGACCAATGCGGAGACGGGGGGATTTGAACCCCCGGTGGAGTTGTGCCCCACACTTCATTAGCAGTGAAGCCCATTCGGCCGCTCTGGCACGTCTCCAATTGCTATTACTAGCCCAGCAAGAGTACCGAAGACTGGGCGGTTAGTGCAAAACGTGGGAATGCAAGGACGTTCTAGGCTGCTTTGTTTTAGTCTCCGCTCAAGGACCGCCACAGGAATTGCTGGCTCCGCGCCTGAAGAGCAGCTGCTTGTCGGTTGTCGGAAGCTCCCGAGTGCCCACCCTCAACCGCTTCATGGAACCAGACGTTGCGAATGCCCATCGCCTGCATCCTCGCAGCCATTTTGCGTGCCTGCACCGGGCCCACCCGGTCATCCGAGGTTGCCGTCCAGAAGAACGAATCTGGATATTCAACCCCGTCGCGCAGCAAGTGATACGGGGAGAAGGTTTTGATGAATTCCCACTGTTCAGGCCGGTCTGGGTCCCCGTATTCTGCGATCCACGAGTACCCTGCGGAGAGCTTGGTGTACCGGCGCATGTCCAGCAATGGAACACCACAAGAGATCGCGGAGAACAGCTCGGGGTAGTGGACCAGCATGTTTCCCACTAGCAGACCGCCGTTGGATCCACCGGCACACCCCAAATGCTCAGGGCTGGTGACACCGCGCCGGATCAGATCCGTGGCAACTGCTGCGAAGTCCTCGTACGCCCGGTGGCGGTTCGCTTGCAACGCCGCACTGTGCCACGCGGGACCATATTCGCCGCCGCCACGAATATTGGCCACCACAAACACTCCGCTACGTTCAGCCCCCGCAGATGCTCCAGTGGTTTTGCGGCGCAGCCAGGCTCTACCAATCGTGCCGCTATAGGCGGGTGTGCGGGAGACTTCGAAGCCGCCGTACCCGGAAAGCTGGGTGGGGTTACCGCCGTCGAGCACTAGATTTTTTGGCCCCACCTGGAAGTAAGGCACCTTGGTGCCGTCTTTGGACGTAGCAAAGTGCTGTTGAACTTCAAACTCGGACTCATCAAAGAATGACGGGGCAGTTTTGATCACTGCAGCCGATGAATCAGCGGCGTCCCCCAAACGCCCGCGCAACAGGGTGCTCGGAGTCAAAAATCCGGTGACCACCAGCCAGTAGTCATTGCCAGCATTTTCAGCAGTAGTGTCCTGATCATCAACGGCAAAAGCATTGACGTCATGCAGCGGCGGGCACGCGTCCAACTGACGCCACGCCCAGCCCTTTGCCGGATCCGCGTCCGGTTGTGACGGGTCAAGAACACGAATTTGAGAGGATACGTCCGCCAAAAGGTTCAACAACAGGAAGTCCCTAGTCCAGCTATAGGACTGCAAAGAAGTGTGAGCATCCGGTTCAAAGAGCACCCGAAGCGTGCGCTCACCCGCGAGCCAATCCTCCAGCGGGGCCACCAGAAGCGATCCTGCAGCATAAACCGAGCCGGAAATTTCCCAGCTTTCCCGTGGCCGGAAGACTACCCATTCGCGGTGAATGTCCTTATCAACACTGCTGGGGGCCTCAATTTTGGCCCACTGATCATCCTGCAAAACGAACGTTGAAACGTTGAAGAAGTCGATCATGTCGATGGCGACTGTGCGCTCAAACCCTGGTGTGGAATCGTGAAAAACAGCGCCACGCATGTGCTCGGCCGGGACTTCAAAAATCTGCTCGGCATCACGCAGCGACTGCCCGCGCTTGAGCCGAACAGCAGTGCGTGAATAGGACGACGAAGTCTGCGGCAAACGCTCAGCAGTGGTGGAAACCAAGAGAGTGTCAGCATCCTCCCAAGAAATCCCGCCCTTAGCGGTGGGGATGTCAAAACCGCCGGCCGTCGGGTCAACGAAGGCGAGACGTTCGACGTCGAACTCGCGGTAGCGCACAGCGTCCCCGCCGTCTGGGGAGAGGGCGATCATGGCGGTTCGGTGAGCCTGCCCTAGGGCGGGGCGCAAGAAGTGGGCGCCGTGCCACACCCACTCGGTCCCTTCGGCAGCGGCGAGAGCGTCAATGTCCAGCAAAACATTCCATTCCGGCGCATCGCTCTGATAGCTCTGCCACGTGGTGCGGCGCCAGAGGCCTTTGGGGTGTTCGGCGTCGCGCCAGAAGTTGTAATACCACTGGCCGCGTTTGCCTACCATGGCAATCCGATCGCTCGAGTCCAAAACCTCAAGAATCTCGCCTTCGAGCGCCACATAGTCGGCGTCCTCTAGGAGGTCTTCGGTGCGGGCGTTTTGTTCCTGGATCCAAGCCATTTGCTCCTCGCCATGGATGTCTTCGAGCCACTGATTCTCATCTGTGGGCATCGGTGCAACGGCGTTCTGCGGGGCGGCGGGATTATTTTGCTCGGCTTCAGTGGCGCTCATGGACACATCCTAGGCATGTTCGCTGTGAGTGGTCTTGTCATATCTGCACAGCCCACCCCACGCGGAATGGGATGTCGTAGCGGGGCGATAGGCTTTACGGCGTGGCGGATCGTGAAGAAATCAGTGTGGCAGTGGTGGGCGCCGGACCCCGCGGCAGCAGTGTTGTGGAAAGATTGCTGGCTAATTTTGCACGCGAGTTGCAGCTTTCCCCAGTAAAAAACCGTTTCCGTCGCTTACGCATTCACGTTATTGATCCGTATCAAGCCGGCCCAGGTCACGTGTGGCGTCCCGATCAGTCCCGTTTGTATGTGATGAACACACAGTCGTTTTACCCCACGCTCATTCCAGAAGACCCCCAGGTGGCGCCAGCGTTGACCGGGGGCAGTTTTGAACAGTGGCGTGCAGCCAACGCAAGCCAGCCCGCTCAGCACCTAACAGACGGCGAACGGGCCGAGCTGCAGACTCTGAAGTCCACCGATTTCCCCTCACGCGCACTGTACGGGCGGTACTTGGCTGACACGTTTGGAGCAGTCCTGGCCGCCGCACAAAACAATGAGGCGCTCGCCGAACGGGTAGAAGTCCAAACTCACAGCGCAGAGGCAGTAAAAGTACGACGCCGCGACCAGACTTCCGCAGTTACGCCCACCAATGGTTTCGTCGTTGGACTTTCTGACGGCACCTCCGTGAGTGTTGACCGTGTGGTGCTGGCGCTGGGGCACGTGGAATCGCGGCTGAATTCGGCCCAACAAGAACTCGCCGATGCTGCCGTCAAACTGGGGTTGCAGTACTTTCCACCAGCAGTTCCAGCCGATGTTGACTGGACCCTGATCCCGGCCCGGCAGCCTGTCCTAGTGCGGGGGATGGGCCTGAATTTCTTTGACGTGATGGGTCAACTAACGCTGGGCCGCGGTGGCACTTTCCGGCCGGGCAAGAGGGCCGGGGAGACCTTAGAGTACATCCCTTCAGGCCAGGAGCCCATCCTCTACGCAGCCTCAAGGCGCGGTGGTCCGTACCGGGCCAAGGCTCGCCTTGATGCCTACTATGCGAGCTCCGTGCACTTGCGGTTCTTCACCGCGGATGCCGTAGCAAGTATCCAGGCTAATGATGCAGTTCCCGGGTTCGATCACGATTTCTGGCCGCTGTTGCACCGCGATGTTGTATGGACGTATTACTCCACCCTCGCAGCTCATCACCCAGACGCCGTGACGGACCGCGATGAGTTTTTGCAGTCACTTGACTCCGCTTTGACGGCCGATGCCCAGGTAGATGTACCCGGCAATCATTGGGAGAAGGTGGTTGCTGAGCTTGTTACCCGGCACGTGGCACCTGAGCATGCGCTTAACTTGTTGGGATTGGCTACCCCGTTTGCTGGACAGAGTTTCGCCAACCGTGAGGCGTTTGATCAAGCTGTCCTGAAGTACTTGGACGAGGACGCTCTAGGCTCCGCAGCTGGCGAAAAGGACCCGGTCAAAATGGCCATCGGCGCCCTTCACCGCGGACGTGCGCTACTGAAAACAGCAGTGGCCGACGGCGGAATCACCGAAGACTCATGGCTCGCCGAACTGCGCGGCTGGTTCGAGAGCTTTGTGGAAGGCTTGGCGTCCGGGCCCCCGGCGTTGCGCTTAGAACAGCTGACCGCACTGGTGCGGGCCGGACTTGTTCATTTTGTGGGGCCGGATCCGAGTATTTCTGTTGACAGGGCTGCGGGGCTGTTTACCGCGAGTTCGCCGTGGGTGGCTGGTGAGGCCGTAACCGCGCGTACCGTGATTGAGGCTCTAGCGCCGAGCAACCGGGTGGCAGTGAACGAGTCAGTGCTGCTCAAACAACTTTTGGCTGATGGGCTGGTGCGCCCCCGAATGATGCTTGCAGGCGGCGGTACTCCGCTTGAAGCAACAGGCCTTGACGTGGTGCCGGGTCCGTACCGGGCTGTGAATGCACTCGGCCAGGAACAGCCAGATCTCTATGTTTTGAGTCTGCAATTGAGCGCAACACAATGGGGTACAGCCATTGCCGCTGAAGCATTTGGGCGGGACCAAACCGGAAACCCCGTTGAGGAGTACCGCAGCGGCCAACGGACCCTGCGCGACGCCGACGAGATCGCACGGCACATCCTGGGGATCTGAACTCAGCCCGCACAACTTAAAAAAGCATGCTCACCGCTGTTACACGGTGAGCATGCTTTTTTAAGGGTGATTCAGACTAGCGGCGCAAGCAGAGCTGGTACTTCAAGAGCGCCACGCCGTATTTGATCCAACCGACCACGTCATACCACTGGGTGGGCGGAACCGGGGCAACGCACTGAACCGGAGATGGTCCAGCTTTGGCCACCGTGACAAGTACAGTGACCTTGGTTCCCGACTCGGCAGCGGTGAGCACCAGAGTACCCGTGCCAGCAGCCGCACCGTTGGGAACAGCCACGCCAACGGTGGCTGCACCTGCGCTTACCGGTACGGAACCCAGCTGGGTGACAGTCCCGGCGGCATCGGTGAACACGGCCGTGAGGCTCTTGTTCACTGGGCTACCCAGCGAGGTGAGATCCAGCTTGGACACCGTCAGGTTGATCGGGTCCTTCGGTTTGACCGTTGCTGCAGTGGTGTTGACCACGGCAACGCTGCGGCGTGCGAAGTCCGGGGAAACCGGGTTGTGAGCCTGCAGGTACTTGATCCATGCGTCACGGTCAATCAGGCCGGTGTCCTTGGTGTTGGCGCCTTCCTTGAAAATGCGGAAGTTGTCGCCACCTTGGGCCAAGAAGCTGAACGTACCAATCCGGTAGGACTTCGCCGGATCAATAGCTGCACCGTTGACCAGGATCGAGGTGATGTGGTCCCCGGCCGGGCGTGCAGCATCGTAGGTGTAGTTGACGTTTTTGGACAGACCCAGCTGCAAGTAAGTGCGGCTAGGAATGGTGCCATCAGCGTTGGTTTGCCACTGCTGCTCAAGCAGAGTCTTGAACTGTGCACCGGTCAAGGACGTGGTCCACAAGTTGTTGACGAACGGCAAAACAGCGTTTGCTTCCGCGTAGGTGATGGTTCCGTCCGGAGCGTAGTACAGCTCGCTACGCAGACCACCAGGGTTGACGACGCCGATCTCGGCACCACCTAGCGTGGGGTCCTTGAGCGTGTCCACGAGTGAATCGGCAACCAGGTTACCCAGGGTTGATTCGCTACCACGGTCATCGCGCTTGGCGGCTCCACCTGCGGGGTCGGCGCTGAATGCGGTGGTGATATCGGCTGTGACCTTGCCAATCGGCTGGCTTCCCACGGCGTCAGCAGCTGCCAGTGCCTTCTTGACGATGGCGTCGACTGCTGCAACACGGGGGTATTTAGCTACCAGGTCAACTGCTGCATCCGTGATGCGTTTGACGTTTGCAGCCTTGGAAGCAGTGACTTCCTTGGTAGCGGTATCAACGGTGAGTTGGATCTGGCCGATGTTCTCACCGTAGTTACCGGTCTGAACCACAGGACGGGTTTTGCCCGGCTGGCCGGGAACAGGTGCGTTCCAGGCATATTCCTTGTGGGTGTGGCCGGTAAAGATTGCGTCAACCTCGGGAGACGTTTCGTTGACCAGCTTCGCGAAGGATCCGCCAGCTGCCAATTCCTGCTCCAAAGTGGCTCCATCGGGCGTACCGGAACCGGCGCCGTCGTGATCTTCAACAACAATCACATCGGCGAGCTTCTCTGCCGTGATCTTTGCAGCAGCACGGTTGATTGCCTCCACCGGATCCCCGAAGTCCAAGTCCGAGATGCCGCCGGGGGTTACCAATGAGGGAACTTCTTGCGTCACTGTGCCGATGATGGCCACCTTGATGCCGTTGACGTCAATCACCGTGTACTCGGGAAGGGCTGGTTCCTTGGTGCCCTTTTTGTAAACGTTCGCACCCAGGTACGGGAACTTGGCGTTAGTGCCACCGTTGATCACCCGGTCGCGCAAATCAGCCCAGCCGCCGTCGAACTCGTGGTTACCCACAGCCGAAGCTCGAGTCTCAAGCGCATTGAGGACGTCAATGGTGGGCTGGTCCTTCGCTACCGCCGAAGCGAACAAGGAAGCGCCGATGTTGTCACCGGCGGACAGCAGCGCAGTTGCGCCAGGTGCCGCGGCGGCACGGAGCTTCTCAACGGTTCCCGCGAAGTTGACAGTGTTTGAATCGATCCGGCCGTGGAAGTCATTGATACCCAAAAGGTTCAAGTCAACCGTGGCCGGGGTTGCTGGCAGGTCCAGGCCAACCACCACTGGGTCGTGGTCGGACGCCCGGAACTGATCTGGAGCGTAGTAGTCGGTGACATTGTTGTTGTAGCGGCTGTACTCAAGGGCTACGGATTCAACTGAGTTGATGTTCCAAATGTCAGTACCGGTGACTACAGCGTTGGCTTCCGGGGAAGCCAGAATGTGGTCAAGGGATCCCACCAGTCCACCGAAGAGGTAGGAGTGCTTGGCGGAGCCGTCAGCGTTTTTGGCCTTCTCATCTTGGTTGACGTAACCAGCGGCCGTAAGGACGTTGATTGGGTCTTCCTTGGCGTAGGAGTTGAAGTCGCCAATCAGGAAGACCTTGTTGGTGCCCTTGTCCTGCTTCAACTGATCAGCAAATGCCACGAGCGCTTTGGCCTGTGCGGTGCGTGCCAGGTTGGAGTTGCCTTGGCCCTGATCGGTGTCATCGGGAGTTGCTGCGGAACCTTTGGACTTGAAGTGGTTGGCAATCGCGATGAACTTCTTGTCATCACTTGCTCCAACCGGCTTGAACACCTGGGCCAAAGGCTTACGTGCGCTCGCAAAAGCAACGGTGTCGTTAAGGATGATGGATTCGCCCACCGGCTCAGCGGCGGCCTTTTTGTAAATAAATGCAGTACGAATCATGTCTTCATCGGCCAGCGGCGGTGCGTTGGCAGGTGTGTGAACATAGTCCCAAACGCCCGGGGTCACAACATTGAGTGCCGCAACCAGTTGGGAGAGCGCGTCGTCACGGTTTTTGGCGAACTGAGCGGAGTTTTCAACTTCCATCAGCGTCACTACATCGGCGCCGGACTTGGAAATCGCTGCAACAATCTTGTCTTGCTGTCGCTTGAGGTTCTCAGCATTCGCAGCACCGCGAGCGTCACAGCCGCCCTTGATGCTGATGGGTGCACCGGCACGGTCGGTGTAGTAGGTGCAACCGCTGAGCTGATCGCCGGTGGTGGTGAAGTAGTTCAGGACGTTGAAGGAGGCAAGCTTTAAGTTGCCTCCCACGGCGGCCGGAGTCTGAGCGCGTGTATCACCAAAGCTGACCGGCTGAACGCTGGCAGCGTTGGAAGGGGTTAGCTGCGTGAGCGGCTGGAACTTCCACGCGTTGTTTGCGTAGCCCAGCACCACATTGGTTTTGACACTAACCGGTGCACCAACACGGACGTGATCCGTGGTGGTCAAGTACGGCAGAGGCAAAGCTTTGTTCGCGGTGCTGCCCAAGAAGTTGGTGGTGGCACCGTCGTCGAGCTTGATGCCGCGCACTGCATTGTCAGCAACCGTTGCGTTGTATTCAGCCGAACCGTAAGGCGCGACGGCGGTGGGCTGCGGCAAAGCGGTGGTTCCGCCAGCCAAGCCGATTTCACCGTACTGGTTTAACGAGTAGTTATCGCTCACAGTCATAGGGCCTTGAGGTGCTAGGAGCATACCTTCAAGGGACTCGCGGACTGTCTCTGAAGCGGGCAGGGTGAAGGTGGTGGCCTTGACCTCTGGTGCGGCTTCGGTGAGTTGCTTGAGGTCCGCAGCAGCGGCGACGTTCAGCTGCGTCATACCGAAGTATTCGGCTACCGCTCCGGTGACCTGGACGTAGTCGCCGATTTTCACTGATGCAACCGTGGCGGGTGAGTAGACAAAGATGCCGTCAGATGCGGTGTGTGTGGCTGGATCCAAATCGCCACCGGTGCCGGGGGTCTGAATGTAGTAGCCGTTTATTCCGCCAGTGGGGAACGCTGCGGTGACTTTGCCAAGCGTAGAAACGGTGCTGCCGACCATGGAAGAGGCGGTGCCGGTTCCTTGGATTTCGGCAATGGGTTTGGTGCCAACCGGGTCAACGGGCGGATCTACCGGGGGATCAACAGGTGCCGTTGCCGAGCCCTGAGGGGTGATCGAAGCGTTGAGGGTGAAGTCTGCGGAGTTGTCATTCGTGTCAGCAAAGTTGGTGCGGTTCAGGCTTTTAACGTCGGTGTTTCCGGACGGGGCTGTTGCCGCCTTTGTCTCAAAAGTGTTTGAGGTTCCGTAACCGAGAATGTCTGCAACACCGTCTGGCTCAATCACCGAACCGACAGCCAAGGGGTTCACTGCGGTGGCTTGTTTGGCCAAGAGTACGGTGCCGGAAGTGCCTGAGGGATTAAAGGCGGTGGAAGTAGTGTCCGCTGCGGGAAGATCAGCTGCGGTAGAGGTTGCGCTGTTGGTGGCGCCCTTGATCAGGTAGTAGCCCTTGGCGGGGATGGTTCCTGCAAGGGGAGCAACACCGTTGGGGGCCGCGGTGCCGGTGCCTGAACGGTACTGGAGTGACCAGCCGTCTAGAGAAACAGGTGCGTCAGAGCTGTTGTAGAGCTCAACGAACTTGTTTTTGTAAGCGGCCCCGGCGCTACCGCCACTGAGATAGGCCTCGTTGATAACAACTGGCGAAGTGCCTGCTGCGACTGCGGCATCTACGGCAAATGCCGGCGCCGCTGACAGCGGAGCTGCAATTAGCCCTGCCGCCAGGACTGTGCCAAGCGCAGCCCGTGTGGTGGAGTGATTCATTCGTTTACTTTCACTGTGGTGCCCCTTGGGGAGCGGGGCATTTATCCAGTGCCGGAGGGGTGCCACCGGCAGTAGGCCGATCAATGTATTCGGCCAGACGTGTCCACGGGAGATCCAAACAGCCCAGGGTGAACGCGAGATTGCCATACGGTAGGTTCTGGTGTCGAGGCCAGAGCTGCCGCGGGATTTTCGTGTCAACGGGCGATTCGGAAAGGCCGAGTTGCGCGTGTGTGAAGCGGGTCACGCCCACGATGGCTGAGCATAACGCAAAAACCGCCCAGCGCCTTGTCAACAAGAGTTGAGCTGGCGCTGGCCGGTTGAGGTCAAGCAAGTGTTGTGTTGTTCTTTGGCTATTAGCCCTGCGGCATGTTCTGAATCAGCTTAAAAACCGCACCGCTGGCATCAGCCAGTGTTGCCATCCGGCCAAAGGGAGTGTCTTCGGCCGGAGTTAGGACCTGAGCCCCGCTGTTCGTGGCCACAGTGACGCTGTCACCGGTGCTGTCCACCACAAAGTAGACGTGCCAGCTGGAGGGGGCTCCATCGGCTAGGTCAGCTGCGGCGTCGTAGATTCCGGCTACTGAGTCATTCCCGGCACCCAAGGTGGTGTATTTGAATTCGGGGGAGTCGGCCATGGTTGTGGTGTCCCAGCCGAAGGCCTTTTGGTAAAACTCCACGGCTGCCGGGTAGTTGTTGGTGTGTAGTTCGTGCCAACCTGGTGCACCGGGCTCGGCAGCAACCTCATACCCCTTGTGGGCGCCAGCTTCCCAAGCGCCAATAGCCGCGCCAGAGGGGTCTCCAAAGATCGCCATCCGGCCCTGGTCGGGAACGGTGTGGGGAGGCATAAACACTTGGCCGCCGTTTTCGCTGACAGCGGCGGCGGTTGCATCAGCGTCCTCGGTGAGGAGGTATGTAGACCAAACGTCAGGCATGTCTGCCATGTCCTCTTGCTTCTGCATGAGGCCAGCAACTGATTTGCCGTCCTTAAAAGCCATCACGTAGCCGCCGTACTTCTCTTCGTCACCGCTTTGAAAAGTCCAGCCTAGGAGCTCGCCGTAGAACTCCTTCGCTTGTTCAATGTCTGAGGTCATGAGGTCAATCCAGCAGGGGGCGCCGGCATTGATCTTGGGAGAAGGCATAACTACTCACTTTCTATGGACGGCGCTGGGCGGTCCGGAGGGAAGAAAGGTTGGGCAAGGAAAAGAATGTTCAACCAAGCCTGACTTTATGCGTGGTCACTGACAGTTTCAATGGCCTTTGGCTGGCTCCGGATACAGCTCAGGCGGCCCCGTTTCCGGGGCCGCCTGAGTTTTTACGCGGAAGGTATGGGATTTGAACCCATGAGACGGGGTTACCGCCTACTAGTTTTCAAGACTAGCTCCTTCGGCCGCTCGGACAACCTTCCCTGCGCATAAGTGTTTCACAAGCCGTGCGTGCGGCAAAAACCGGCAGGTTTCGCAGACAAAATACTGCGGAGAGTGTCAAGCAAATAGAATGGAACTTTGCCGCCGTTTGCGTCGTGGCAATGTGCCCGTAGTTCTCCCGCCGATCGGTTGGGAGTGGCGGTCATGAAGCAAGCAACCCCCAATGCTGGAGTGAATGATGAAGGCTGTTTTTGTAACGGAACCGGGTGGGCCTGAGGTCCTTGAGGTGCGTGACGTTCCAGCTCCGGTTCCGGGTCCAGGTGAGGTGCTGATCGACGTCGTAGCTGCTGGGTTGAACCGTGCAGACGTTCAACAGCGCAAAGGCCACTACCCGCCGCCGCCAGGTGCCTCAGAAATTTTGGGTCTAGAAGTCTCCGGCCGGATCTCCGGTTTTGGCCCGGGCGTTGCTAAGCCGTTCTCCAAGGGGGACAAGGTTGTTGCGCTGCTCGCAGGCGGTGGCTATGCCCAGCAGGTCGCCGTCCCGGCCGAGCAAGTTTTGCGCATTCCTGAGGGCGTTGACCTGGTCACCGCTGCGTCCTTGCCGGAAGTCGCCGCCACGGTCTATTCAAACTTGTATATGACGGCCCAGCTGCAGGCTGGTGAGACCGTGTTGATTCACGGTGCCACCGGCGGGATTGGCACGATGGCCATTCAAATGGCCAAGGCTTTTGGTGCGGTGGTGGCCACGACGGCAGGTAGTCAAGAAAAAGTCAGTACCGCCAAGGCGTACCTGAACGCCGATATTGCCATCGATTACACACGCGAGGACTTTGTTGACAGTCTCCGCGCCCAAAACGGTGGCAAAGGCGCAGACGTAATCCTCGACGTCGTAGGTGCCAAGTACTTGGATAAGAACATTGACGCGTTGGAGACTTACGGCCGTCTAGTGGTCATTGGGCTCCAAGGTGGGCGCCGCGCTGAGCTGGATCTTGGCAAGCTACTGGCCAAGCGTCTGGCCGTCATTGGCACCAGTTTGCGCCCACGCGCCGTGGCAGAAAAGGGTGTGATTATGGATGCCGTGCGTGACGCCGTCTGGCCGCTGGTTGCCGATGGCACTGTGAAACCGCTGGTTGCCAAAACCTTCGCGCTGGACCAGGTTCGAGCCGCGCACCGGTATTTCGATTCAGGCGATCATGTGGGCAAGGTACTTCTACTGCTCTAGTCGGCTAGCGAATTTGGCCGGCGGCGAATCGCGTTGTGATTGATTGACGTCCTCGCTGCCACTACGCTCGATCTATACGCAGTATGCATCCGTCTTTGGGGGGCGGATGTTTGCCGCGGAATCGCTAGCCCAGCAAAAGGAACTTATGTCCATCCGCCACAGCCTGCTCGCACTCCTGCAAGATCAACGCCGCTACGGGTATGATCTGCGGGTTGAGTTTGAGGAGCGCACAGGATCAACATGGCCGTTGAACATTGGGCAGGTTTACACCACCTTGGATCGCCTTGAGCGCGACGGTTTGGTTCTTAAAGACGGGGACGACGGCGAAGGCCACGTCATCTACAGCATCACCCCGGCCGGGACTGCGGAAGTTCAAGGCTGGTTTGCCGCCCCCGTGGAGCGGAGCAACCCGCCGCGCAATGAGCTGGCCATCAAGCTGGCGCTTGCTGTAACACTGCCCGGCGTTGATGTGCCGGCAATCATTTCCGCCCAGCGTGTGGCCTCCATGCGCTCACTTCAGGATTACACCAAGGCTCGCCGGGACACTGCAGCTAACCAACGCAGTTCTGACACTGCCTGGTTGTTGGTGCTGGATTCCCTGATTTTTCAGACTGAGGCAGAAGTCCGTTGGCTGGACCTGTGCGAGGCACGCTTGGCGCAACTTGCTGCGAGCCGTGCTGCCAGCATCAATGACCCAGACCTTAATCAAGTTCCGCGCACCACGGTGACCGCTGCCCCGGTCACACGACCGGCCGAGTAGTTCTAGTGACTTCCGTAGCACGTCAGCAGGTCTTGGAACTCGCCTCCGTGAGCCGGACCTTTGGTGAGGGCGCAACGGCGCTAGCTAGGTGCCGTCGTCGTGCCAAAGTTCCTCCCGCTGGACTATGGTGCTGTGCAGGAGCGAAACGTAAACCGAACCGCTGTGGCAACATCACCGCACTCAGTAGTCATCACACGTACACTGTACGACGGCGGCACTAGAGGCTGCGGCCAACTCAAGGAGGAGACATGGGCAGAGTACCTGACGGTCAAAAACGGGTGAACCCCGAGAAGATCGGGGCCAAACCGGCGAACGACGAAAAAACCACTAACGGCGACACTTTGGTGAGTGACCCCAACTTGCCGCCGGTAGCAGTTGACCCGGAACGGTTGGACCGCGAAGACCGGGCATGGACGCCCGGCAAGATCGCTTTGTGGGTGGCCATCGCGCTGCTCGGTGGGCTCGCGTGGGTGATGATTGCCCTGGTTCGTGGGGAGACCGTCAATGCCATTTGGTTTGTTTTCGCCTCGGTGTGTACATACCTGATTGGCTATCGCTTCTATTCAAAGTTCATTGAAAAGCACCTGCTCAAACCTAATGACAGTCGCGCCACACCAGCCGAGTACAAAGCTGACGGTAAGGACTACGTTCGCACCGATCGCAACGTGTTGTTCGGTCACCACTTCGCCGCCATTGCCGGCGCCGGTCCCTTGGTTGGCCCCATCATTGCCGCCCAAATGGGTTACCTACCGGGCACTGTATGGATCATTGTTGGTGTAGTTTTGGCCGGTGCCGTCCAGGACTACCTCGTGATGTTTTTCTCCATGCGCCGCGGTGGACGTTCGCTGGGCCAGATGGCTCGCGAAGAACTTGGCGTGATCGGTGGAACTGCAGCACTGGTTGCCACCTTGCTGATTATGGTCATCATTGTGGCCATCTTGGCTCTAGTTGTTGTTAACGCCTTGGGTGAAAGCCCGTGGGGTGTGTTCTCGGTAGGAATGACCATCCCCATCGCACTGTTTATGGGCATCTACTTGCGCTTTATCCGCCCGGGCAAGGTGATGGAAGTTTCCATCATCGGTTTTGTTCTGTTGATGGCTGCCATCATTGGCGGCGGCGCTGTGGCCGGTACCGAATGGGGTGCAGCGTTCTTCCACCTGGACAAGGTCACCATCGCATGGGGCTTGATCATCTACGGTTTCATCGCTGCAGTGTTGCCAGTGTGGTTGCTGCTGGCACCGCGCGACTACCTCTCTACATTTATGAAAATCGGTGTGATTGTGATGCTCGCGCTGGCCATTATTGTGGTCCGCCCGGAAATCACTGTCCCGGCATTTAGCGAGTTCGCCAGCCGAGACAACGGGCCGGTGTTCTCCGGATCCTTGTTCCCCTTCTTATTTGTCACCATCGCGTGTGGTGCGCTCTCCGGATTCCACGCGCTGATCTCATCCGGAACCACCCCCAAACTCATCGAGAAGGAACGTCAAAGCCGCTACATCGGTTACGGCGGAATGCTAATGGAATCCTTTGTGGCGATTATGGCGTTGGTAGCTGCAATCTCCATTGACCGTGGCATCTACTTCGCCATGAACGCTCCATTGGCTCTGACCGGCGGGACCGTTGAATCAGCAGCCGCCTGGGTGAACTCCCTAGGCCTAGCCGGGGTCAACATCACCCCTGACGTTTTGGCTGAAACGGCTAAGAATGTGGGCGAGGAGAGCATTATTTCCCGATCTGGTGGTGCACCAACTCTGGCTGTTGGGTTGGCCCACATCATGCAGCAATTTATTGGTGGTACAGCCATGATGGCGTTCTGGTACCACTTCGCCATTATGTTTGAGGCGCTCTTTATTCTCACCGCCGTTGACGCCGGAACGCGTGTGGCCCGCTTTATGCTGCAGGACTCTATTGGCAACTTTGTTCCCAAGTTCAAGGAAGCCTCATGGCGTCCGGGGGCGTGGCTGTGCACCGCAATTATGGTTGCGCTCTGGGGGGCTGTGCTGTTGATGGGTGTTACCGATCCGCTCGGTGGCATCAACACTCTGTTCCCGCTGTTTGGTATCGCTAACCAGCTGCTCGCCGCAATCGCCTTGGCTGTGTGTATGGCCATTGTGGCTAAGCGCGGCACCTTCAAATACTTGTGGATCGTGGCCCTGCCGCTTGCCTTCGCTGCAGTGGTAACCATCTCGGCGAGTATGTACAAGATCTTCTCGCCCGTACCCGCGGTGGGCTACTTCGCTAACAACTCGGCGTTTGCCAAGGCGCTCGCTGATGGGAAGACGTCCTTTGGGACGGCCAAGAATGTGCCGGCCATGGAGGCTGTTGTTCGCAACACCATGATCCAGGGATGGCTCTCGGTGATCTTTGTGACGCTTTCCATCATTGTGATCATTGCGGCGATTATTGCCACCATCCAGGCCTTCAAAAATTCGCGGGCGGGAATTGCCAACGCAAATAATGAGGACCCGGCTGTGGCGTCCAAGGTATTTGCCCCGGCAGGGCTGTCCAGCACTGCGGCGGAGAAGGAAATCCTGGCTCAGTGGGCCGCGTTGCCAGCGGAGAAACGTTTGCACAAGGCCGGGCACCACTAATGAAAGTGGCCGCCTCACCCGTCACGCTTGGAGCTTTGCGTGGAGGGTTCAAGAAGTTCAGTGCCTATCTTGGTGGCGTGATGGGGGCTGACGCTTACCAGCGGTACCTCGAGTTCCATCAAGAGGCCCAGTGCAGCGGCGAGCCGTTGACGGAACGTGAATTCTGGCGGGACAAAACGGCACGGCAAGAGGCAAACCCAGAGGGCCGCTGCTGCTGATGTAGGTGCGGGGCTCCTCAGCTGTGGCTCGTGAGAGTATGGGGCTATGACTGAGGAGAACCGCACCGCACCACGCCAAGGGGAGGACGTCCCGGTGGAGGGAACCACTGTTCCGGAGGCTAAGTCCGAAGCGTTGAACCTGAGCGATTTGGTGGATGAGCCTGCCAAGGTGATGCGCATAGGGACCATGATTCGTCAGCTGCTTGAGGAAGTGAAGAGCTCCCCGCTAGATGATGCTGCCCGTATTCGCCTAGCTGAGATCCACACACGATCCATCCGGGAGCTTGAAGACGGCTTGGCACCGGAACTCGTCGAAGAACTTGAACGGCTTCGTTTGCCGTTCCCGGAAAATGCTGCGCCCTCCGATGCTGAGCTGCGGATCGCTCAGGCCCAATTGGTGGGTTGGCTTGAGGGACTGTTCCACGGCATTCAGACGGCCATCGCTGCCCAGCATGCCGTCCGGGAGCAGACCGCCGCACAGCTTCAATTGCGCCAATTGCCGCCCGGTACGGTGATTGCGCCCGGGGTGATCATTGGTGAGAACGGTGAACCGCAACGTGCACCAAGCCCAACCGGTGCCACGGACGCCGGTGCGCCTCAAGACCCAGCCGCGGGCCGCCGTCGTGATCCTGACCACGGCCCAGGCCAGTACTTGTAGGCCGAACTGATGGGGATTTTTTCTGTGGCACGGCAGGGCAAGCGGGACGATAAAGAGCTAGGCAAAGGTTTGTGGCGGCGCGCTCACGATCGTTTTCAGCGTGGTTTGGACAGGTATCACCAAGTCCTTGAGGGCGTTGAGGACGATGCTCTCTACAACGAGTTGGTGTTGATCGCGAACGATCTCTCGCAGCTATTGCCACGGGTCCGGGCAGTGTGCGCCGCGGCCCAAAAGCAGCATCCCAGTGAAGAGCTAGAGGTGCCGATTCAGCTGGCAGCCGTGCACCGGGCGCTGTCCAACGCGGGCAATGATTTGGCCACAACCGCCCAAGCAGCGGCGATGCTTCGGCTCGCTGTGGGGCCCGGTAAAGGGCCGGTGTCAGACACGGCGGTGTCAGTCCGGCGCCGTGCGGAGGCTGTTTCCGCCCACGTGCACGACGCCGAACGGCAGCTAAGCGAGCAGGCCCAGCTGTAGTTTTTGGTTGAGTTTTAACGTGAGGAGTCACCATGGGCATCGAACGAATCAACGAGGGGCTGGATCTTGGCGTCCGAACCGTCATTTCTGCCGCACGTGCCAAGGTGTGGCGTGCGTGGTCTGATCCTAGCGAGTTTGCCACGTGGTGGGTTCCGGCTCCCGAGGCGTGTCACTACCCCGTTTATCACAGGTGTTTTTACGTTTGAAGACCACCCGGACGGCACGCTTTACACGGCTAGAGCGCTTCATAAGGACAAGGCTGACCGGGACAATCACCTGGAACTCGGATTCTTTGAGGGCTGCGGCGCAGTGACCGAACAGCTGGCCGAACTAGCTAGCAGCTACTCGCGAGACTAAGAGCGTTTTATTCCTGCTTTGAGGCACATTTTTGAGGTTACGCATATAGCGGATGCAGCTGCTTTTGCCTGTAATTTGCTGTGTTGCTTTGGCAGGATGGAACCATGACTTCTTCACCGAATCTGACATTCAATGACGGCAACACCATCCCGCAGCTCGGCTACGGCGTATGGCAGGTAGAAGACGATGTCGCTGAAAAGGTTGTGAGTCAGGCTTTCAAGGCTGGCTTCCGGCACATCGACACCGCCAAGATTTACGGCAACGAGGCAGGCGTAGGCCGCGCCATTGCGTCCTCCGGGTTGGACCACAAGGACATCTTCATCACCACCAAGTTGTGGAACGCTGACCAGGGCTACGAGTCCACACTGGCGGCCTTTGAGGCATCCATGGAGCGACTTGGCCTGGAAACGCTTGACCTGTACCTCATCCACTGGATGCAGCCGAAGCAGAACAAGTACGTTGACACCTGGAAAGCACTCATCGAGCTGCAGAAGCAGGGCCGGGTCAAGTCCATTGGTGTTTCCAACTTCACCAAGGAAGGCCTGCAGGAAATCATCGACGCTACCGGCGTTGTTCCGGCCATCCACCAGATCGAACTGCACCCGTTCTTCAACCAGAGCGAACTGCGTGAATTCAACGCTTCTAAGGGCATCCTGACTCAGGCTTGGTCCCCGCTGGGTCAGGGCGGTGAGCTGCTGAGCAACGATGTTGTCACCAACATCGCTGAGAAGCACAACGCCACTGCCGCTCAGGTAGTTATTGCTTGGCACTTGGCTATCGGCAACGTGGTGATCCCCAAGTCCGTGACCGAATCCCGCATTCAGGAGAACTTCGCTGCTTTGAACGTCACCCTTGACGCCGAGGACATCGAAGCAATCACCGCACTGGACAAGGGTGCCGAAGGCCGCATCGGGGCCGACCCGGCAGTCTCTGACTTCCAGTAGGCAACTCGCCACATAAGCGCTACAAAATAGGACATCCGCACCCGGGATTTTGGGTGCGGATGTCCTATTTTGTAGCGGAAGTCTCCAGGCAAAAAACAAGCCCCGCAAAATCCGTGGATTCGCGGGGCTTTTCGAGCTTCCTATCAGAATCGAACTGATGACCTTTTCATTACGAGTGAAACGCTCTACCGACTGAGCTAAGGAAGCAACACGAGGTTCATCCGGGCGAGCGGATGAATCACGCAAGAATCAACTGTAGTGGAGGCCCGGCGTTACGGTCAAAACGCAGCCCCAGCCGAGGATAAACCAAGGGCTGGAACCGCCCCCATATGACGGTTCCAGCCCAGCTATGCAGAGACACGGCACGGCACTTTATGACGCGAAAACCTACAGAATTCCAAAAAAGTTTGATGAGCCAGGATACGGCTGTTCATCTTGCGGTCGGTCAGGGTTTAGGAGTTGGTTTTGCAGATCCGTCACTCTGGTGTTCAGATGGGCGGCCAAAGTGCGCCGAGCCAGAACTTAACTGCGATATTCGTGGCAACAATGGCGCTGCCGCGGGATCGCTCGACCTTGGGAGAGCAACACCATGAGCGTGGACAACAGTACAACAGGCCAGCAGACCCCTTTCATCACACCGGTGCGGAACCTTCGCCTAGCCATTTTGGACATGTCCGGCACCACCATCACGGATGACGGCATCACTGAGCAAGCCATGGCCCGGGCCCTCCAGGAACAGGGAATCAGCGCAGGCAGTGCGCAATATGACTCCATGCTCGGCTACGCGCGCGACACCATGGGCATCTCCAAAATCACCGTCTTTGAGCACCTCTTTGAGCACAATCCGGGTCAAGCAGCTGCGGCCAACAGGACCTTTGAAACCGTTTACGACGAGCTGGTCAAAAACGGGGGAGTCCGCGCTATTGACGGTGCAGCGGATACCATCGCATGGCTCCGTGAGGCAGGACTGCAGATCTGCCTGGCCACGGGATTCGGCCGGCACACCCAAAACACGATTCTTGAGTCTTTGGGCTGGATGGGAATGGCGGATTTGAGCCTGTGCCCGGCAGACGCTGGCCGCGGCCGCCCGTACCCGGACATGATCCTCACAGCAGTGCTAGCCCTAGACCTCGACGACGTCCGCGAGGTTCTTGTAGTTGGCGATACCACCTCGGACATGCTGGCAGGGTTACGCGCCGGAGCCGGTGTGGTGACCGGAGTGCTCACCGGCGCCCACACTGAGGCGGCCCTGCGAGCAGCAGGTGCTGGCGTCGTCGTTCCTTCCATTAAGGAACTGCCGGCGGTCCTACAAGGCCGCTAAAAACGCTAGCAAATTGTGCCGTCCTTGGGCGTTTTCCCGTCCACTAGGTAGCCGTCCACCGCATTGCGCACACACTCATTGGAACGGCCGTAGGCGGTGTGACCTTCGCCTTTCCACGTCAGCAGACTCGCGTTGCCCATTTCTTTGCGCAGCGCGCCAGCCCAAGCGTATGGCGTGGCCGGGTCCCCGGTGGTTCCAATCACGACGACGGTGTTCTCACCTGTGTAGCTAGCCGGGGCGGGGGTGCGCAGCGGCTTGTACGGCCAACCCACGCAGTTGGATCCGCCGTAGGCAAAGAATTCCCCGAAGGTCGGTGAGGCCTGCTTGAGGACTTCAGCGTCTTGGCGCATGGTGGCCACATCGCTGACCATCGGGTAGTCCAAGCAGTTGATTGCGTTGAAAGCGAAGGTGCTGTTGGAGGTGTATCTGCCATCAGCGGAGCGGTCCGCACCCAAGTCTGCAAGGTACATCATGGCACTGGGATCTCCGCTGATCGCTAAGGACAGGGCGCTCGTGAGCATGGGCCAGTTGGCGTCGTTGTAGAGCGGAAGAATCAGGCCGCTCACAAAACTGCTGGCCGTAACAACACGACCGTCGGTGTTTTTCTGCGGGCTGGCCACAAAGCTAGCGATCAGATCCCGGATCTGTTGCATACCTTCATCCGGCGTACCGCTGAGGGGGCAATCGCTGCCTTGGAGGCAACTGGTGACGTACGTCTTCAACGCGGCTTCGAATGCCTTGGCCTGCCCCAGAGTCAGCTCTTCGTTGCTCAAAGCCGGGTCCAGCGCACCATCCAGTACTACCCGGCCCACCTTGTCCGGGAAGAGCTGGGCGTAAGTGGAACCTAAGAACGTTCCGTAGGAGTAGCCCACGTAGTTGAGCTTGGCGTCGTTAGACGTTGCGCGCAGAACATCGAGATCCTTAGCGGCGCTGACGGTGTCCACATGGCCCAGGATCTCGCCGGTCTTTTTCTGGCACTCGGCGATGATCTTTTTGTTGTCCGCCTGGGACTTGGCTAGGCCAGCATCGGTGTCCAACTTGTAGTCGATGGCACGGTATTCGTCACGTTCTTTATCCGTCAGGCACGTCACCGGAGCGGAAGAGCGCACACCGCGCGGGTCAAAGCCCACGATGTCGTAGGACGCGCGCACCTTTGCGCTGAAGTTGGTCATTCCGGCGTCGCGAACAAACTCAATTCCGGAGCCGCCTGGGCCGCCGGGGTTGGTCAGCAAGGAACCGATTTTTTTGCCGGTGGCCGGGATTTTGATGGCTTGGATGTCAATTGTGGCACCGTCTGGTTTGGCATAGTCCAAGGGCACCATAATTTTGGCGCAACTCATGCCAGCTTCGTCTTTTTCCTTGCACGGCTCCCAAGCCACGGACTGAGTGTAGAACTTTTTCAGTTCCGGGGCAGAGCCAGCAATCGCCGTTTCGTTGGCTTGCGAAGTTGCCGACGGTGCAGCCGATCCCGGCTGTTGCCCCCACGGTGTGCAAGCCGAAAGTAGTGCCACGCAAGCGAGTGCGGCAACGGATGCACGCAGACGGTGGGCAATTCTCATGCGTAACTCCTCGAACGGCGCGCAGAAAGCGGGCAGATTTGGTCGGCGGTCTCCACACCGACTGATTCAGTACTCAAATTAGGCTAGCTGCCATGGCCTCTACAGCCAGTAACGGCGCCACGTTGCTTGTGACAATACGACGGCGTGTGGTGTTGATCGCGTCCATTCTTGCCAGTGTTTTCTCTGGGCTGGAGTTGTTGGCGAACTCTTCAATTTCGGCGCTGAGCTCAACGTTGACTAACTCCACTCCGTGCCCCAGCTGAACCATCAGCACATCTCGGTAGAACGAGAGTAGATCAGTGAGCGTCCGGTCCAGAGAGTCGGTGATGGACCTTTTGGCGCGCCGTTTTTGATCGTCCTCAAGCTGTTTAAGTTGGGCTCGCATGGCCGGTGGGAGTGTCCCTGTTTCCGGAGCACCCAGTGAGGCCAGCAAAGCAATCTTTTCTTGAGCGTCCCGTTCGTCATTGGAGCTTTGCGCCTCATCGGTAGCAATGCTGGTCAGCTCCTCTGCCATCAGAACCGCTGCCGTAATCCCACGCAATGCGAGCGGAAGCCTTACTGTGGCGGTCCGGCGTTCGCGAGCGTTAGGGTCTTTAGCCAGACGGCGGGCAATACCAATATGGCTTTGCGCGGCACGTGCCACGGTCTGCGCCAAAGCTGGATCCACGCCGTCGCGCTTTATTAACAAAGCCGCAACGTCGGCAGCTGGCGGCAGGCGCAAACCCACTGGCCTGCAACGCGAACGGATGGTGACCAAAACATCGGCAGGCGAGGGCGCGCAGAGCATCCAGATGGTGCGGGGTGTGGGCTCTTCGATGGCTTTGAGGAGCACGTTGGTGGTGCGCTCGGCCATTCGGTCGGCGTCTTCCACCACAATGATCCGCCAGCGCCCCGTTGCGGGGCGATTACCTGCTTTGGCCACCAGCTCACGCGATTCATCAATGGTGATGGTGACCTTTTCGGTGCGCACAAAAGTCACGTCAGGGTGCGTTTCGCCCAGAATGGTTAGGCAGGCAGGGCACTGCCCGCAGCCGCGTTCGGCAACGTCTTCGCGTTCGCAATTGAGGGCGGCAGCGAATGCTTTGGCGGCGTTGGAACGCCCGGAACCTGGCGGTCCTGTGAACAGCCAAGCGTGTGAGAGCCGGTCACCGTTGACTGCCTGTTTTAACTGCTCGACGACGGCGGGCTGGCCTCCGAGCTCGTCCCAGACACTCATTGCCGCTCACCAGCAGGCTGTGCTCGGCGGTCTGCAAAAACACCTTCCACGCGCTCAAGAATCTGGGCCGAAATGGTCTCGATGGGTAGTGAAGCGTCGATGACCAGGTACATTTCGGGGCGTTTCGCGGCAACGTCCAAAAAGGCTTGCCGGACCATGGCATGAAAGGTATCTGGTTCGGATTCCAGCCGGTCCTCCACTGCAGCTCCGGCGGTACGGCGTGCACGGCCGTGTTCGGGGGAGACGTCCAAAACCACTGTGAAATCAGGCCAGAGCGAATCGGTTGCCCATTCGTTGAGCCCGCGAATTTCTTCGCTTCCCAGTCCGCGTGCCACACCTTGGTAGGCCACGGAGGAGTCAATGTAGCGGTCGGTGATAACTGCCTCGCCGCGGTCCAGGGCCGGCTTGATGAGTTGTTCGGCGTGAGCGGCTCGCGAGGCCGCGTACATCAGTGCTTCGGTGCGGGAATCGATGGTGCCATGCCCGTGTTCGAGTACTAAGGAACGGAGCTTTTCGCCGATGGCCGTTCCGCCGGGTTCACGGGTCTGAACCACCGTCATTCCGCGCTCACTCAGTGCCTCGGCTAGGAGCCGTGACTGGGTGGACTTGCCGGCACCGTCGCCGCCTTCGAAGGCAATAAACAGCCCTGTGCGCGGCCCGGATACGGTGCTGGGGCGTACATGCTTCTGCTCGGTCACTGCTCCAGCCTACCGGGAGGGTGGGACAGAAAAATTCTTAACAGTTAACGGCCCGCACTTCTGGAGCCTTAATGTTGGCTTATGACACTCTCGGACCATGGCGCGCTTTCTCCTGACACTGTTGTTGTTGCTGCGGGACGCCCGCCCCGAGAACGCGATCAGCCGGTTAATCCGCCCATCGTGTTGTCCTCCACCTATTTTGGAACCGGTTCTTTGGGTGATGGTGACCGTGGTTACGGCCGCTACGCTAACCCGTCGTGGGAGCCGTTTGAGGACGCGCTGGCTCAGCTTGAAGGCGCCGAATTACCGGGGCTTTTGTACTCCTCAGGATTGGCTGCAGTGAGCTCGGCTCTCTCCTTGATCCCGGCCCAGGGTGTGCTGGTGATGCCCTCGCACAGTTATGCGGGCTCGTTGCAGATGGCCAGCGAACTTGCCGAGAAAGGCTTCCTGACTTTGCGGACCGTGGACATCGCTGACACGGATGCCGTTTTGGAAGCACTCACGGCGGACGGTGTTAACGCCGCAATGTTGTGGCTTGAAAGCCCTACTAACCCCATGTTGGGCATCGCGGACATTCCTACGCTGGCTGCTGCTGCCCACAAAATTGGTGCCATTGTGGTCACGGATAACACTTTCTCCACGCCTCTTGTGCAAAAGCCTTTGTCCTTGGGTTCTGACATTGTGCTGCACTCGGTGACCAAATATTTGGCTGGCCACTCGGACGTGGTGTTGGGAGCACTTGTGACGAGTAACCCGGAAGTACGGGCAGATCTCCTTCACCACCGAACCATTCACGGAGCCATCGCCGGCCCCTTTGAGGCATGGCTTGCGCTGCGCGGTTTGCGCACACTGGCCTTGAGGATTGAGCGCTCTCAGGCCACGGCAATGCTCTTGGCTGATCGGCTCAAAGACCACCCCGCAGTTGAGGCCATCCGATTCCCGGGTTTGCCCACCGATCCCGGTCACGAGCGCGCCAAAAATCAAATGTCCGGGTTTGGCTCGGTGCTGTGTATTCAAGTCCGGGCCATCGATTCAACCAGCACCAGCAGTGAAAGCACGACGTCGGCCCAAGACTCCGCAGAAAGCCTCACCGGCGGTGCGGCTGCTGCGGACGCGCTAGTTCGTTCACTCAAGCTCTGGTTGCCAGCCACGTCCCTTGGTGGGGTGGAATCGTTGGTGGAGCGCCGTCGTCGTCATAAGGCAGAGCCGGAAAGCGTCCCGGAGAACCTGATTCGGTTCAGTGTGGGGATTGAGAACGCCGAGGACTTGTGGGCAGACCTAGCTCAAGGCCTCGACTCTTTGGCTTCATTAACCTCCTAGCGTGCGTTGGTAGCTTAGGCTGAGATGGTGACTGGCGCAGCGATCGTTTATTACTCCACATCATTCGTATACCTCGTCCTAGGGATAGTGGCACTTGGCCTAGAACTGTGGGCTTTTGTTGATGCCCTGCGCCACAAACCTGCCGCTTACACAGCAGCGTACAAACGGACTAAAACGTTTTGGATGGCTGTCACCGGCGCTGCCGCATTTGTTGGTGTGCTCTCCATCGTCACCGGCGGTGGGACCTTGGGTCTCTTTGGCCTGGCGGCGGTTACTGCAGCTTGTGTGTACCTTGCGGACGTGCGCCCCGAGGTCAAGGAAACCGGCAAGGGGCGCCCGGGCAACATGGGCCCATACGGCCCCTGGTAACGGCCCCTGGTAATCGGCCCTAGAAACTAAAGTTTTCCGGCGCTACGGCGTCCCAAGCCACGGTGAGTTCCCCAAGACGCCAGCGGGAGACGCCGTCGTAAATTGGCCAGTTCTCCGCGCGAAGTTGTTGGCACATCCGTACCCAACGCTGCCGGTTCCCAAAAGATGCAAGCGGCGCTGACTCGAGCCAGCAGCGGTCTATGGCTTGCAAAAAAGTGTGGATCTGCTCGCCGGGGACGTTGCGGTGAATAAGCGCTTTGGGCAGGCGTTCGGCCACCTCTGAAGGCAGCGTAAAAGTACCGAACCGCATGGAGAAGCTAAGCGTTTGCGGGCCGGTGGCATCCACCGCCACCCAGCTGGCCCGGCGGCCCACTTCGTCACACGTGCCCTCCACAAAGAGTCCGCCAGGTGCGAGCTTGCTACCTACCAGTCTCCAGATCCCAGGAACATCGTTCTCTTGGTATTGGCGCAGCACGTTGAAAGCCCTGACCACTATCGGTTTTGTGGGAACGGCGAGTTCAAAGCCGCCCAGCTGAAAACTGAGGCCGTCCACTTCAAGGGCCTGAGCCGCGCGCACGCGTTCGGGCTCAATCTCAATCCCAATCAATTGAACGTCGGCGCGCACTTGGCGCATCCGAGTGAAAAGTTCCACAGCCGTGGCCGGGGACGCTCCGTAACCTAGGTCAACGATGAGCGGAGTCTCAGCGGCCCGCAAACGGTGCGCTTGTGTACCGGAGAGCCAACGGTCCACCCGACGCATACGGTTGGGGTTTGTGGTGCCTCGAGTGACGTTGCCAAGCGGTTTTCCGCTCTTGCCACTGATTCGTTCCGCCTTTTGCACCACGGCCCAACTTTATCCTCCGCTGTCTCCAACGCAACGCGGGGTCAGTTACGGCCCATGTTTGCCGCCAACATGGGCCGTAAGTGACCCCGCGTTGTGAAACGTAACGCCAACCACGCCCCGGACGGCTCCGATAGGATACGAATTATGACTTACAAGCTGATTCTGCTGCGCCACGGCCACAGCGAATGGAACGCCAAGAACCTGTTCACTGGTTGGGTGGACGTTGACCTCAATGAGCAAGGCCGCACGGAAGCTGTCCGTGGCGGGGAGTTGCTCGTGGAGAACAACATCCTCCCGGACATCCTCTACACATCGCGTCTCAAGCGTGCCATAAACACCGCCAACTTGGCCCTGGAAAAGGCCAACCGCGGCTGGATTGACGTCAAGCGTAACTGGCGCCTGAACGAACGCCACTACGGCGCTTTGCAGGGCAAGGACAAGGCTCAGACCTTGGCCGAGTACGGTGAAGAGCAGTTTATGCAGTGGCGTCGTTCTTACGACACACCGCCGCCGCCCTTGGCTGATGACTCCGAGTTCTCCCAGGTTGGGGATCCGCAGTACGCAGACCTTGGTGACGGGGTTCCGCGCACCGAGTGCCTCAAGGACGTCCTTGAGCGGTTGCTGCCGTACTGGGAATCAGACATCAAGGAAGACCTCAAAGCAGGCAAGACCGTTCTGGTGACGGCTCACGGCAACTCCTTGCGCGCCCTGGTCAAACACCTAGACGGCATTAGCGATGATGACATCGCCGCACTGAACATCCCCACCGGTATCCCGCTCGTGTACGAGCTGGATGAGAACTTCAAACCGCTGGTCGCCGGCGGAAAGTACTTGGACCCGGAGGCAGCCGCTGCATCCATCAAGGCAGTAGCTAACCAAGGCAAAAAGTAGCGCAGGAAGAAGTTCCGCTTCTTCTTAAAGTCCGACGGCGGGGGCCCCAACTTTGTGGGGGGGGGGCCGTCGGAACTTTAGTCTTTCCGGGGCGCCGTTTAGGCGAATTCGTCAGACTGCCATTCACCGTTGACCAAGTAGCTAACCTTGCGGGCCACGGAAACGCCGTGGTCTGCGAAGCGCTCAAAGTAACGGCTGGCCAAGGCAACGTCCACCGTGGTGGTTGCGGATTCATTCCAGTCATCGGCGGCGATGGCCTTGAAGACGCTCAAGTGAAGCTCGTCCACTGCCATGTTGTCCTTGGCGATTTCGCGGGCAACATTGAGGTCGCGGGTTTCGAGGAGCGCGGTGACCTTTTTGGAAATTTCGATGTCCAAGCGGGCGAATTCCTTAAACGTTTCCTGCAAGGCTGCCGGGATAACGTTGTTTGGGTAACGCAGACGTGCCAATTGGGCTACGTGGCGTGCCAAGTCGCCCATACGTTCCAGGGAGGCGCTCATACGCAACGAGCCAACAATCATGCGCAAGTCAGAAGCCACGGGGCCCTGCAAAGCGAGAATGTCGATGGCACGCTCGTCGAGGCTGTTCTGCAAAAAGTCGATCCGGGCGTCGGCCGCAATAACATCTTGGGCCAGATCCACGTCAGCAACTTCGAAGGATTCGGTGGCCTTTTCGATGGCGCCGGTGACGAGCCGGGAAATTTCGATGAGTTCTTCGCCCACCTGCGCGAGCTCGTCTTGAAAAACCTTACGCACGGAGGCGTCCTTTCGTTGTCATGACATTGCTGTGATTGCTCGGACAGCAATCGGGAGTCATAAATCTGGTAGTCCAACTGGTAACACTGTCAGTAGCCGGTGAATAGTTACTCCCTACAAGGTGAACGTTAGTTGAACCGATCACGGTTTCGGTGCATATGAAACATTCTCACCGGCTCCAGCGCATAAGCTAGCCCTGTGGATCCACTGCTCAGCGGCATCATTGCCGGCCTCATCGGCCTGTCATTCGGTGTCTTTGGAGTGCTCGCTTTTAGGGCCAGCGAACGCCAACGCAGACTTATTGACGAAGACCCTGACGAACCAGCGCTGCCCGCAGGTTCCGCAGAAGTGCTCGCCGTTCTGGGCCGCGCCTTCGTGATTGTTGATGACATTGACGGTGTGGTGCGCGCCAGCCCAGCAGCCTACGCCTACGGCTTGGTCCGCGGGCACACCGTGGTCCACCAGCAACTCCTTGAGATGACCAGCAAGGTCCGCCGTGACGGTGTGATTTTGGAACAAAGCTTTGAGCTCCCGCGCGGCCCCTTAGGTCAGGGAACCATCATTGTTCAAGTCCGTGCTGCGCTCTTGGGTGAAGAATTTGTGTTGTTGCTTGCCGATGACCGGACGGAAATTACCCGTACCGAAGAAATCCGCAACGATTTTGTAGCCAACGTATCCCATGAGCTCAAAACGCCAGTCGGTGCCATATCCCTGCTGGCTGAGGCCCTTGAAGCCAGTCCGGATGATGAAGAAGCAGTGCGCCGCTTTGCTAAGCGTATGCACAAAGAGTCAGCACGTCTTGCCGCCCTAGTGCAGGACATTATTGAACTTTCCCGCCTGCAGGGGGCCAATATTGCCCAGCAAGGCACCGAAGTGGACATCAACGCGGTCATTGCCGACGCCGTCGATCGTTCCAAACTGCCCGCTGAAAGTAAGAACATTCAGATGGTGGTGGGTGGCCGTGTGGAGGCCAGGGTTTATGGAGACCCGGATCTACTCACTACGGCGTTGCGGAACTTGATCGACAATGCCATCAGGTACTCGCCGGAAAACACCAAGGTGGGTATTGGGGTTCGGTCCCGGGAGGGCCTGATTGCCATTTCCGTGACTGACCAAGGTGACGGGCTCAGCGCAGAAGATCAAGAGCGCGTATTTGAACGCTTTTACCGGGTGGACGCTGCACGCTCCCGGCACACTGGCGGTACAGGCCTAGGGTTGAGCATTGTTAAGCACGTTATTTCTAACCACGGTGGCGAAGTGACAGTGTGGTCTCAGCCGGGCCAAGGATCAACTTTTACGGTGCGATTGCCGGAAATGGAAAGTGAAGAATCGGCGAAGATCCCCGATTCTGCACAAATCGCACCGCTCGCACAGCGAAAAAACACCCGCATTCACGAACAAGGAGCCAACGCTTGAGCCGGATTCTGATTGTTGAGGACGAAGAATCGTTTTCCGACCCACTGTCCTACCTGTTGGGCAAAGAAGGTTTTGAGGTTGCCGTTGCAGATAACGGCCTGGACGCCATCACCGAGTTTGACCGTAACGGCGCTGACTTGGTGCTCTTGGATCTGCAGTTGCCGGGCCAGTCGGGCACCGAGGTGTGCCGGCAACTGCGCCAGCGCTCCTCCGTGCCGGTCATTATGCTGACGGCCAAGGACTCTGAGATCGACAAAGTTGTGGGGCTGGAACTTGGCGCTGATGACTACGTGACCAAGCCCTACTCATCCCGCGAATTGGTGGCACGTGTTCGGGCTGTGCTGCGCCGCCAGGGTGAGTCTGAAGAACTGATCAGCACCACCGTTCAGGCTGGCCCGGTGCGGATGGACATTGAACGCCACGTTGTCAGCGTAGGCGGGGAACAAGTTGCCCTGCCGTTGAAGGAATTTGAGCTCCTTGAGATGCTGTTGCGCAACTCGGGCCGTGTGCTCACTCGTGGTCAGTTGATTGACCGCGTATGGGGCTCTGACTACGTGGGGGATACCAAGACTTTGGACGTCCACGTCAAGCGCCTGCGCAGCAAAATTGAGCCGGACCCCTCAGTGCCGCGCTACCTTGTGACGGTGCGCGGTTTGGGTTACAAGTTCGAACCGTAAACTGCGTGTACTAGCAGGCGCTGGCTGATTCAGTCAGCGCCTAGGCGCGGTGACGGCGTGCCCAGTACAGTGGGGCCAAAATTGCCACGGCGGCAAAGGCTACGGTCAGCAGCAATTCGGCAAAGAGCAAAGCCACAACAGCCGTGATGCCCAAGCTCAGGGTGAATTGTCCTAGCGAGCCAGCGCCCACCATCAGTGCCAACAGAACCAGAAGTGTCAGTGCATAGGCGGTGAAAAAGCGGCCAGGGGTCTGGAGCTGCTGCACGGCTTTGCGGACATTTTCAGTGGAGTAGTAGCTGAGGCTGGTCATGGTTGTTTCCCGGGGGTCACTAAAGCGGCGGACATTCGTGGAGGAGGGGGAGACGGAAACTTTCGTTTCTACGTCCTTCACCTATTTTGCGGCTCAACCCTGTGAGTTACACCCCCAAAGCACAAATTGATCGCGTTAGATTGCTCACATCTGGAATCCGGGTCCAGCACAGGTTCGGTAATAGCCCAGATTTGGGGACCGTGGGAGCCGGTTTGACGCCAAATGTTCACCTACAAAAAACTCTGGGCCCCGCGCATTTGCGCAGAGCCCAGAGTGATGTTTGAAGGGGTACTAGTGCCCCGTGCTGCTTGCCGTGGGAGTGGGGGTTGCAGATTCGGTGCTGGCATCGGAAGTCGCCGTGGTGGGCAAGTACTGCTCGTACTGCGTCAAGGTGCCATCCAGTACCGGGACCTTGATGGTGCTGGTCTGCTGGCTAGCGTTTTCGCTGAGCTTGAGTTCAACCAAGGAGCCGGGGTTGCCGCCGGCAGTGCTCAAGATGGCTGCATCAGTCTTTTCAGTCAGACCCGTTGTGCCGTTGGCCTTAACTGGGATGCTGGTTTGGGATCCATCGGCGCCATTAACCGTCAGGGTTACAGCATTCGACGAAGAGTTGAACACGCTACCGATCAAACGGCCAGTGCCCTTCTCATCCTTGGCCACAACAATGACGTTGCGCAATTTTAGCGGGCCCAAGTCTGCGTTGATGCCGTCTGAAGCGACGTACTGGTGGGAGGTCTGCTGCGGTGTGATGTAACCGCAAGCCGTCACGGATAGCAAACTCGCGGCAACGCCCGCAGTTACTAGTGCACGGCTGCCGCGCGTGGTCAGATTCGTCGCAGTGAAACGCACGTCACTTACTCCTCAACAGTGTTGAAACTTTTCTCCCATAGCCTATCGGCATTTGGCCCCCATAACTGACTTCCTTCGCGTATATGGCGTTCATAACATCCCAAACCTTGCGCGCGCCGTCGTCGCGATCGTCGCTGAAATCATCCCCCAAAGCCATCACATACCTCGTTTTTCCTTGAAAAATCAAGGATTCGGAGCCTTTGCGAGGAGAAGCATATGCCTTAACCGTGATAAACTGATCTGCGGGAAAGGGGAAATGTCCACATGGTTTTTGAGGTTGGCGAGACAGTTGTTTACCCTCACCACGGCGCAGCGAAGATCGAAGAGATCAAGATGCGAACCATCAAGGGTGTTGAGAAGATGTATCTCAAGCTCAAGGTGGCCCAGGGTGATCTGACCATTGAAGTTCCAGCAGAGAATGTTGATCTTGTTGGTGTTCGTGACGTAGTGGGCAAGGAAGGCCTGGAGCATGTTTTTGATGTGCTGCGTGCCGAGTTCACTGAAGAACCCACCAACTGGTCACGTCGTTACAAGGCGAACCTTGAGAAGCTCGCTTCCGGCGACGTCGTTCGAGTTGCGGAAGTTGTCCGTGACCTCTGGCGCCGCGATCACGACCGCGGCCTGTCCGCGGGCGAGAAGCGCATGCTGGCCAAGGCTCGCCAGATTCTGATTTCCGAACTCGCATTGGCTGAGAAGACGGATGAAGAGAAGGCAGCAAGCGTTTTGGATGAGGTTTTGGCCTCCTAAGGCGTAGTCAACAGGATTTTGCCCCGGCCGCACGTGCGGACGGGGCTTCCTTTTGCCCAAATCCGCCCAGCTAGTTGGGCGGGATACGCTGGGACCATGAGCAAAACAGCCAGGCCGGACGTTGCAGTCATAGTTGTTGCGGCGGGATCCGGGCAACGCTTGGGTCACGGAATTCCCAAAGCGAAAGTGGCATTGGCGGGGCGCCCTATTTTGGAGCATGCCCTGCACGGAATACTTGCAGCGAGGATCGCCCAACACGTGGTGGTGGTCCTCCCCGCTGGCGATGCTGAACTTCGCGATCTGTGCGCGGCAACCGTTACACCGGCCACCGGCGCTGAACTGATTATGGTCGACGGCGGATCCTCCAGGGCTGAGTCAGTACAGAACGCTTTGGCGCAGCTAGGGGAGAACACAAAATCCGTTCTGGTCCACGACGCGGCGAGAGCGCTCACCCCCCACGCCGTTTTTGACCGGGTTCTGGCAGAACTTGATGCCGGTGCGCAGGCTGTTATCCCGGCTATTGCCGTGGTGGACACCATTAAAACTGTTGAGCCAACCCCCAGCGGTGCAAACCACGAGATTGTCACCGGAACCCTAGAACGGGGCAGCTTGAGGTCGGTACAAACACCCCAAGGATTTGATCTGGCGGCACTTCGGGCCGCCCACCACCAAGCCTTGTCGAGTGGCCGCGGCCCCGAGTCCATCACGGATGACGCAATGCTTCTTGAGTCCCAAGGCGTTCCGGTCCACGTGGTTCACGGCTCAGACTTCTCGCTCAAGATCACCACACCCCTGGACCTCGTCACGGCCGAGGGCCTATTGCAGGGACCACTCGCACCACGCTGGACGGAAGGCTAAACATGACCGAATCAGCAGCACCCATCATTCTTCCCCGCACCGGCATTGGCATTGACGTGCACGCGTTCGCCGCCGCGGATGAGCCGCGCGAACTATGGCTGGGCGGCCTTTTATGGGAGGGGCAGCGGGGACTCTCGGGGCATTCTGACGGGGACCCGGTGGCTCACGCTGCAGCTGACGCTTTGTTCTCGGCGGCGGGCGTTGGGGACTTAGGCACACACTTTGGTACCGACCGGCCTGAGTTTGCAGGAGCTTCCGGAGTGACATTGTTGGCTGCAGCGGCGAAAATTGTCCGCGACGCGGGTTTTGAGATTGGTAATATCGCTGTGCAATTTGTGGGCAACCGGCCCAAATTTGGTCCCCGGCGTGCGGAGTCCCAACAGATCCTCAGCGAGGCAGCAGGAGCGCCAGTCAGCGTTTCAGCCACCACGAGTGACGCGCTCGGGTTTACCGGGCGGGGTGAGGGCATTGCTGCCATCGCCACGGCACTGGTGTATCCCGCCCACTAGGGGCACCAAACGTGGCACGGAGGACGATCGGCTAATCTGGAGCAGTGACTCTGCGCTTCTATAACACTGCCTCGGGCGAGGTCCAGAACTTCGAGCCCATCATCCCTGGACACGTCAGTCTGTACTACTGTGGCGCCACAGTTCAGGGGATGCCGCACGTGGGTCACATGCGTTCGGCCATCGCCTTTGATCAGCTGACCCGCTGGCTTGAATACCGCAATTTTAGGGTTACCGTGGTCCGGAACGTCACCGATATTGATGACAAGATTTTGGCAAAATCGGCTGAGTCCTTTGGCGAAGACTTTCAAGAAGGCCCCGGCAGTCTGCGGGAAGAACCGTGGTGGGCCCTGGCGTACCGCTACGAACAAGAGTTCCTCAAGGCGTATGACACCCTTGGTGTCCAACGCCCCACGTATGAGCCGCGCGCCACCGGGCACATCCCGGAAATGCACGCGCTGATTGCACAGCTCATTGAACGTGGTCACGCTTACCCGTCAACGGATGGCTCCGGCGATGTGTACTTTGACGTGCGTTCGTGGCCCGCTTACGGCCAGCTCACTCACCAGAAGATTGATGACATGCAGGCTGCGGCAGATGCGGACCCGCGCGGTAAAAAAGACCCTCGAGACTTCGCGCTGTGGAAGGGTTTGAAAGATTCAGAGCCGACGACGGCGGGCTGGGCATCGCCGTGGGGCACCGGCCGTCCGGGCTGGCACCTCGAATGCTCGGCCATGGTCACCAAGTACCTTGGCACTGAGTTCGACATTCACGGTGGGGGACTCGACTTGCGTTTCCCGCACCACGAAAACGAGATGGCTCAGTCTCAGGCTGCTGGCCACGGATTCGCCAATTTCTGGATGCACAACGGTATGGTCACCTACCAAGGCGAGAAAATGTCCAAGTCTTTGGGCAACACCATTAGCCCCGCAGAAATGCTTGAGCTGGCCCCGGCGCGCGTGGTTCGTTATTACCTAGGTCAAGCGCAGTACCGCTCCGTTTTGGACTATCAGCCCAACTCTCTGCAAGAAGCTGCTGCCGCTGTAGAACGCATTGATGGTTTTGTGTCCCGTGCGCTCAGAACCCGCGCTGGCGAGAATGCTGCCGTTGGTGTGGTGAGCTACGGCCAAGTCCCGGCTGCCTTTGAAGCCGCCATGGACGATGATCTCAATGTCCCGCAAGCCCTTGCCGTTCTCCATGAAACTGTTCGCGCCGGTAATAGCGCACTCGCAGGCGGCAATGCCAAAGCTGCATGGGATGCGATGGTCTCTGTGACAAATATGCTCCGTGTTTTGGGCCTGGATTCTGCTGGGCCATCGGTTGAGAGCGATTCGAAGCAGAGCGCCGCCCTGGAAGTTTTGGTCAACGCGCAGCTGGAAGCCAGAGCGGCTGCCCGGGCCGAGAAGAATTGGGCCGCATCTGATGCTATTCGGGACACGCTTGCTGCCGCTGGCGTGGTGGTGGAGGATGGCGCGGACGGTGCAACGTGGAGCCTGAGCCGCGGCTAAGCGAAGCCCTTCGCTGCATTGAATCCTCGATTTTATCTGGGTCAGTAGACTGGTAAGCAGACTTAGTAGAAACAATCAAGGGTGGAAGACATGGCCAACAACGGTCGCCGATCAGTTAAGGCAAAAAAGGGTCCCACTATCGGAACGGGTGGTCACGGTCGTCGTGGCCTTGAAGGCAAAGGCCCCACACCTAAAGCCGAGGACCGTCCGTACCACAAGGCTCACAAGAGCAAACAGCTTGCCGAGCGCTCTGCTGCCAAGCGCCAAGGACAGGGTTCTGGCCGCCTCGCAGCTGGCCGTTCAAGTGGACCCAAGGGCCGCGCTACGGAAGAAATGGTCACTGGCCGCAACTCGGTAGTAGAGGCCTTGCGCGCCGGGATCCCGGCCAAGGCCTTGCACGTGGCGGTCCGCATCGAGATGGACGACCGCGTTAAAGAATCGCTCAAGCTGGCTGCCGAACGTGGCATTCCGCTGATGGAAACCGGCAAGCCTGAGCTTGACCGAATGACCGAAGATGCAGTGCACCAGGGCCTGGTTCTGCAGATTCCCCCCTACGAGTACCAAGACGCTTTGGACTTGGCTGAGGAAACCCTTGAGCGCTGGAAAAAGGGCCACGTCAAAAACGCTCCCCTTTTTGTTGCCCTCGATGGCATCACCGATCCCCGCAACCTCGGTGCGATTATCCGTTCAGTGTCGGCTTTCAGCGGTCACGGCGTAATCGTTCCTGAGCGCCGCTCCGTTGGCGTCACGGCGTCTGCATGGAAGACCAGCGCCGGTGCTGCGGTACGTGTACCGGTGGCTAAGGCTCCTAACCTGAATAACGCGCTGAAGGCGTTCAAGGACCGTGGCATTTACGTCCTCGGATTGGACGGCGACGGCGATGTATCGCTTCCAGATCTGGCCCTCGCCACCGAACCTGTATGTATTGTGGTGGGTTCCGAAGGTAAGGGTCTGAGCCGTCTGGTCCGCGAAAACTGCGATCAGATTGTTTCGATTCCGATCGACTCCGCAATGGAGTCACTCAACGCATCAATGGCAGTGGGAATCTCGCTCTACGAGATCTCTCGCCGCCGCTCTGCTTAATATCGACACCTGGCCTCGTATGCGGGTATCCGCAACATCTCGCATACGAGGCGGCGCAAGGGCAAGTGCCAGCTAAACTTGAAGCAACATGGTTATCCCTACTTTAGAGTCTGCGTCCACGGTCGACACTTCGCAGCCCGCACCACTCGGCCTTAGTATTCCGCGCCCGGGTTATCCCGCTAACGAGGATCCCGGAAATTACAGTGCCAACGTTGCCGTCTACGCCCCGGGTGTAGACCGGCTCGAGGTAGTTTATTGCGCACCGGGTGGGAAATGGCAGGCATCGGTTCTGCCCAACATTCAGGCCGCGGTGCATTACGGCATAGTTGACGGTATTCCAGTTGGCAGCCGCTACGGTTTCCGGGCTGCCACGGATGCCGCCGTTGATTCGGACACCGGCGTTGTTATTGAGCTGGACGGTACTGACAACCAGCCGTTGTTGCTGGATCCTTACGGCCGGGCAGTAGAGGATAGCGAAGGTTTCCTGACCAACGTGCGTATGCACACGCACTTTGACTGGGGCAACGATTCCTCGCCACGGCGGGATTGGCGCAACACCATCATTTACGAGGCCCACGTTAAGGGCCAGACCATGCTTCACCCGGACATTCCGGAGGACTTGCGCGGAACGTATGCGGGATTGGCGCATCCGGCCATGCTGAAGTACCTCACGGATTTGGGTATCACCACCATCCAATTGTTGCCGGTCCATTTCCATCAGGATGAGCCTCACCTTCAGGACTTGGGCCTGACCAACTATTGGGGTTACAACACCGCTGCGTTTTTTGCGCCGCATCCGGGTTACGCCACCCGTGCCGCGCAGGAAGCCGGACCTCATGCCGTTCAGGACGAGTTCAAAGGGATGGTCAAGCTACTTCATGCGGCCGGCTTTGAAGTGGTCCTTGATGTTGTTTACAACCACACTTCCGAGGGCGGCCCAGATAACCCGCCGCTAAACTTCCGTGGTTTGGGCGATTCTCACTATTACCGCAACGACGGTAATGGCCGCTACGTGGACACCACAGGTTGCGGAAACACACTGAACTTTGGTGAACCGCGCGTGGTCCAGCTGGTGTTGGATTCCTTGCGTTATTGGGTGGAGGAGTTCCACATCGATGGATTCCGCTTTGACCTCGCAGTGACCTTGTGCCGCAACGCGGCTAATGAGTTTGATCCTAAGCACCCCTTCCTGGTGGCTGTTGGTGCGGACCCTGTGTTGTCTTCCGTTAAGCTCATCGCCGAGCCTTGGGACGTTGGTTACGGTGGCTGGCAGACTGGCCGATTCCCAGCAGGTTGGGTGGATTGGAACGATCACTACCGCGACGCCGTCCGCAGCTTTTGGCTCTCGGACCGCGCGGCGATGAAAGCCGGTGGCCAGGGCGGATCTGTTGCGTCTCTCGCCGATGCGATTTCCGGTTCAGCTGCATTATTTGCGCCGTCCGGGCGGACCCGCTTGGCGTCCGTGAACTTTATAACTGCCCACGATGGTTTCAGTTTGCGGGATTTGGTCTCCTACGATCGCAAACACAATGAGGCCAATGGCGAGCAGAACCGCGACGGCCATGGAGACAACCGAAGCTACAACCACGGCTTTGAAGGCCGTACCGAGGATGAAGCCATTTTGGCCGAGCGTGCCAAAACCAGCCGCAACCTGATGGCCACGCTGCTACTTTCTCAGGGCGTACCGATGATCACCGCCGGTGATGAGCGCGGCCGCACCCAGCAGGGCAACAACAATGCCTATTGCCAGGACGGCCCCATTGCGTGGTTGGACTGGAGTTCTACTACTGAGAACGCGGCAATGCTGCGCAGCACCAAGCGAATGATTCGCTTGCGCCGCGAATTTTTGGCCGGCCAACCACACGACTATCCACGCCGGGATGAGCGCTCCTACTTGTACTGGTTTGATCAGCATGGCGAACCAATGTCCATGGAGCACTGGCAAGATCCCAGCCACCGGGTGGTTCAGCTGCTTTTGGGCTCCGAGAGTGGGCAAATAGATGGGCTTGTGGTGGTCAACGGTGGTCTGGAAGATCTTCAGATCACTCTGCCCACGGTGTCCCGAGCCTCGGGCGAAGCAAACGCTGAAGAGAGCACCGAGGGGAATGCCAGCGAGAAGTCCAGCTTTGAGCTGCGTTTTACCACTTCAGCGGTTAATGAGCAGCGCCGAGGCACTCAAGTGCTATCGGGTGAAACGGATTTCCTTCAAGCCAACAGCATCAACATTTACCGGGCTTAGCGCGTATGCAGAACCGTAAGTTGATGCGGCTGCTTCCGTGGATAGTGGTGGCAATTATTGCCGCCGTGCTGATTTTTACGAAGCTCACCACCGGCCCTGACACCACCGCCAGCGGTGCCACGAATCAGCAGAGAAGTAGCCAAGCTGGCAACAGCCAAGCTGCCAGCAACTGGGCCACCACCATCGCTGAATCTGCGCTGCCTGCCGAGGCCAAACAGACGCTTGCGCTTATTCGCAAGGGTGGCCCTTATCCCTACCCTCAGGCTGACAACAAGAGGTTCGGGAATTACGAGGGTGTTCTGCCCCAAAAATCCAGCAGCTACTACCTCGAGTACACGGTAAAAACGCCTGGCCGTACAGGCCGCGAAAAGAGGCGAATTGTCACTGGTCAAGGTGGCGAAAAGTATTACACGGCTGATCATTACCAGTCGTTCCGCCGCATCCTTGAGGGGAAGTAGCAGTATGTACCTGGTCCACGGCGCCAACGCCACCGTTGCTTCAGCGGATTCTCAGCGCGAGGTACTCCAAAAGTTTGGTGTGGCGCTGAACTTTCCGCAGTGGTACGGCACCAATCTGGACGCTTTTAATGATTGCCTGCGCGAGTTCACTAACTCTTTGACGGCACCGTTTACGGTTGTTTGGCAGGTCTCTAGCGAGTTCAGTAAAGACCGAGCCTTTGCAGCGATGTCTCAGATCATTGAGGAAGCAGAACAGCAGGAGGGCCACCACCTCTCGGTGATAGCCCTCCTGAAGAAGTAACGCTGCCGGCCGCCTAGGCGTTAGTAACCAACCCCAGCTCGGCCTTGGAAGCCAAAGCAGAATTCTTAGGGAACACCCGGACGGTGTAGCCGAAGGACCCCGAACGGTCGATCTGCACTGAGCCGCTGAAGAGGTAGCGCCCGTTGCCGAGGTCCTCCGCAACGCCAAGCTCTGCCAAGCTCGCGTCAGTGATGTGGTCCGACTCTTCGGCCCGGCCGTAAGCCACCTCCACCAAAACATCCTCAGGTGCCAAATCGTGCAACGCCACATAAGCATTGACCGTCAAGGTATCGCCAATCTGAGGCTCGCCACTGACACCAGCTGAGTCAACGTGTTCCACATGAATCTGAGGCCAAGCTCCCCGAACCTTGGTAGTCCATGCGGCAAGGTCCTTAGCGGAGGCGAACTCAGAAGCGTTGGCCTTCCGGCCAGAAATCGCAGCCGGCTGGTAGAGCTTCTGAACGTAGTCCTGCACCATTCGGTCAGCTGAAACAGCCGGACCCAAATTGGCAAGGGTGTGTTTGATCATGGACACCCAATGGGTTGGCACAGCCTCACGCGCGCCGCTCGAAGGACCAGCAGCGCCCGCACCTTCAGCAACCGTAGTTCCGTAGAATCGCGGTGCCACGTTGCGCTCTAGCAGCTCGTATAAAGCCGAGGCTTCAATGTCGTCGCGTTCCTCCGGGGACGCGCCGTTGTTGGCGGTTGGAATCGCCCAGCCGTTCTCGCCGTCGTACATTTCATCCCACCAACCGTCCAGAACTGAAAGGTTCAGCGAGCCGTTGATCGCGGCTTTCATCCCGGAGGTGCCACACGCTTCAAGCGGACGCAGCGGGTTGTTCAGCCACACGTCACAACCTGGGAACAGCGTCCTAGCCATGGCGATGTCATAGTTCGGCAGGAATGCGATCCGGTGCCGAACTTCAGGGTCATCCGTGAACCGGACGAGGTCCTGAATCATCTTTTTGCCTGCGTCATCAGCCGGGTGAGACTTACCCGCGATCACCAACTGGATGGGATGCTCGGGGTGCAGCAATAGCGCCTTGAGCCGTTCTGGATCCCGCAGCATCAAAGTCAAACGCTTATAGGTAGGAACGCGGCGGGCAAAACCAATAGTCAGCACGTCAGGATCCAGCACGGAATCAGTCCACGCCAACTCAGCGTCCGCGGCACCGCGTTTCTTCCACGCTGAACGCAGTCTGCGGCGTACGTCCTCCACTAAGGAAACCCGCAACTCGCGCCGCAAAGACCAAAGCTTCTCGTCGCTCACGTTGTAGGCGAGATCCCATCGTCCGTACTCTTCAGCGTCCGGGCCAAAGTTCTCACGAGCCAATTGACCGATCCGCGGATCAACCCATGTAGGAACGTGGACGCCATTGGTCACCGAGGTGATGGGCACTTCACTGTGATCGAATCCGGGCCACAAGCCGGCGAACATTTCACGCGAAACCACACCGTGCAGCTTGGCCACACCATTGGCTCGCTGCGCTAGACGCAAGCCCATAACCGCCATGTTGAACACGGCAGGGTCGCCGCCCTCGTAGTCTTCACGGCCTAGCTCCAGAACACTGTCCACTGGAACGCTCGGTGCCAGACCGGCGTCGAAAAAGTGCCGAATCTGTTCTGCGTCAAAACGGTCAATACCAGCAGGGACCGGCGTGTGAGTGGTAAAGACCGTCGAAGCGCGTCCGGCAGCGAGGGCCTCTGCCCAATTCAGGCCACTAGTAGCCATCAGCTCCTGGATGCGCTCAATGCCGAGAAAACCTGCGTGGCCTTCGTTGGTGTGGAACACCTCCGGGGCGGGTGTGCCGGTGAGACGCTGGTAGACGCGCAGCGCCTTCACTCCGCCCATCCCCAACAGCAATTCTTGCTGGAGGCGGTGGTCACCACCACCGCCATAGAGCCTGTCGGTGATGCCGCGAGCGGCGTCGTCGTTCCCTGGGACGTTGCTGTCCAGGAGCAACAAGGGAACGCGGCCCACATCAGCGCGCCAAATGTGCGCCAAAAGCTGGCGGCCGTTAGGCAGCGGCAGCGAAATTTGGACGGCAGAACCGTCCTCTTCACGCAGCAAGGTCAAGGGCAAGTTATCCGGGTCCAAGATGGGATACGTTTCCTGCTGCCAAGCGTCACGCGAAAGCGACTGCTTGAAATAGCCAGCTTGGTACAACAGGCCAACACCCACCAAGGGCACACCTAAATCCGAAGCAGACTTCAAGTGGTCGCCAGCCAAAATGCCGAGCCCACCGGAGTACTGGGGGAGGACTTCGGTGATACCAAATTCGGGGGAGAAGTACGCGATGCACGCCGGGGCTTCGGCACCGAGGCTTTGGTACCAGCGAGGCTCTTGGAGGTACTTGTCCAAGTTTGCGGCAGCCGCTTGCACTTTTTTGACCACGGCGGGATCGGCGGCGAGGCCTTGCAACTCTTCACGCGAAATGAGACCTAAAAGGCTCAACGGATCGTGCCGGCTCTCTTCCCACAACTCCGGGTTCAGGGCAGCGAACAACTCCCGGGTGGGTAAGTGCCAAGACCACCGGAGGTTCTTGGCCAAACGAGCCAGTGGTGCGATCGGCTCAGGGAGAACGGTACGGACAGTAAATCTTCTGATTGCCTTCACCTGCGCCACACTAACGGACAGCGGTGAGCAGTGGAACAGAATTGTGTATCTTTTGGGTAAATGACGCGGCACGCAGATTTCACTACGCCAGAAGCTTCGCCAAATGAGGAAATTCTCGCTAACGTCGAGTCTGTGACTGCCGTCAAGCGCACTGCCGCTGCTCCCAAGTCCTCAACCGCCGCTGCCGCCGCCCGGAAGAAGCGGGCTGCGCCTCCTGATGGGTTGAAATTCGGTCGTTTCCCCATCACCGCTGTGCAACCCGTAGTGGAGCACGGCACCTTCCCGGCCAAGGCCACAGTGGGCGAAGACATAGTGGTGGGTGCCACGGTGTTCCGCGAAGGCCATGACCAGCTAGGCGTCACTGCTGTTCTCTTTGACCCTCGCGGCAAAGAGAAGTCCCGGGTCCGGATGCACACACCGCGCGGACCGCGTGGAATGGGAACGGACCGTTACGAAGCCTTAGTCACTCCCACAGCCACTGGCGAATGGACCTTTGCCATCGAAGCGTGGCATGACCAGTACGGAACTTGGCACCACAACGCTGAAGTCAAAATTGCCGCGGGGATCGACGTTGAGTTGATGCTCGCCGAGGGTGCGCAGCTTTTGGCTCGAGCAGCCGACGACGCCGCTCGTCCCGCCGCAGACCGGCGCACCCTACGCTCAGCTGCCACAGCGCTCGCGGATGCGCGGCTAAACGTCGAGGACCGGCTGGCCGCTGGCTTTTCTGCCAAGGTCCGGGACGCCGTGGACCGCTCACCCATCCGAGAACTGGTGACGGTTTCTGAACAGTTCCCGCTTCGGGTGGAGCGTGCGGCTGCAGGACGCGGCGCGTGGTACGAATTTTTCCCCCGTTCTGAGGGTGCTGTGCGGGACCCCGAAACGGGCATTTGGACTTCTGGAAACTTCAAAACCGCGGCATTGCGTCTCGACGCTGTGGCGGAGATGGGTTTTGATGTCCTCTACATGCCGCCGATCCACCCCATTGGTGTCCAGCACCGCAAAGGTCCCAACAACACTCTGGTAGCGGGTCCGCACGATCCCGGCTCACCCTGGGCGATTGGCAGTGCCGACGGTGGCCATGATTCCATCCATCCAGAACTGGGCACCTTTGAAGACTTTGACGCTTTTGTAGCACGGGCGAGCCAATTAGGCCTCGAGGTAGCTCTGGACCTCGCATTGCAGGCTGCGCCGGATCACCCCTGGGTGGCTTCTAACCCGGAATGGTTCACCACACGCGTGGACGGCAGCATTGCGTACGCGGAAAACCCGCCCAAAAAGTACCAAGACATCTACCCGCTGAACTTTGATAATGATCCGGCCGGCTTGTCCCAAGAAATTCTGCGGGTGGTTCTGTTGTGGATCTCCCATGGTGTCAAGATTTTCCGGGTGGATAATCCGCACACCAAACCCGTGTGGTTCTGGGAGTGGCTGATCGGCAAGGTCAACGCCAAATACCCTGAAGTTGTTTTCTTGGCTGAGGCCTTTACCCGCCCGGCCATGATGCATGCCTTGGGCAGAGCCGGATTCCAGCAGTCCTACACATACTTCACGTGGCGCAATACCAAGGCTGAACTCGAGGATTACTTCAACGAAGTCTCGCATGAGTCCCCGGCGTACTTCCGCCCCAACTTCTTTGTGAACACCCCGGACATCCTCACCGAGTACTTGCAATACGGTGGACCCGCCGCGTTCAAAATTCGTGCGGTTCTAGCCTCTATGGCCAGCCCTTTGTGGGGGATGTATGCAGGCTTCGAATTGTTTGAGCACGTGGCCCGTCCCGGCGCGGAAGAATACATCGATAACGAGAAATTTGAGTTCAAGGATCGCCAATGGGATTCCCCGCAAACCAAAGCCCGTTCTTTGGCGCCATTTATTGGCCGGTTGAACCAAATTCGCCGAGCTCACCCTGCCCTGGGTGACTTGCAGAATCTGACCGTCCACACCACCACCGATGATGCAACAGTTGCCTTCTCCAAGCACAAAGTCCTGCCCGATGGCAGCAAGGACACCGTGATTGTGGTGGTCAACGTTGATTCACACGGAACGCGTGAGGCCACTGTCCACCTAGACCTCGCAGCACTGGAACTGGACGCTCAAGACCTCTCCGAATCCGGTACCTTCCGGGTGGATGATTTGATCAGCGGAGAGAGCTGGCAGTGGGGCAACAGCAACTACGTGCGGTTGGATCCGCATCAAGAACCGGCACACATTCTGCACATTCGGAGGATAAATTCGTGAGCTTTGGAATTCCTAGCCCTAGCCACCACTACACGCCAAAAAACACCTTTGAGCTCAATGCGCCAGGGCTAGCGCATGATCCGCATTGGTACCGCAAGGCAGTGTTCTATGAAGTCCTGGTGCGTGCTTTCGCTGATGCTAATGGTGACGGCTCGGGAGATTTCACAGGCCTGATTGAGCGCCTGGACTACTTGCAGTGGCTTGGTGTGGACTGCTTGTGGCTACCGCCGTTCTTCCAATCTCCGCTGCGTGACGGTGGTTATGACATTTCGGACTACCAGGCAGTGTTGGACGAGTTCGGCACCATCAGTGATTTCAAGCGCTTGGTGGCCGAGGCACACGCCCGTGGCGTCCGAGTGATCATTGACTTGCCGTTGAACCACACCTCTGACCAGCACCCTTGGTTCCAAGAGTCCCGCAAAGATCCGGAAGGGCCGTACGGCGACTTTTACGTGTGGAGTGACACTGACGAGAAGTACCAGGATGCCCGCATCATTTTTGTGGACACTGAAGAGTCCAACTGGACCTTTGACCCGGTGCGCCGGCAGTACTTCTGGCACCGCTTCTTTAGCCACCAGCCGGACCTGAACTTTGAAAACCCCAAAGTGGTTGATGCGCTTTTTGATGTGGTGAAGTTCTGGCTGGACCAAGGCATCGACGGCTTCCGTGCAGATGCTATCCCGTACCTTTTTGAAGAAGACGGCACTAACTGCGAAAACCTGCCCAAAACTCACGAATTCTTGCGGAACCTACGCAAGATGGTGGACGAGAATTACCCTGGCCGAGTCATTATTGCTGAGGCCAACCAGCCGCCCAACGAAGTGGTTGAGTACTTTGGCACCGAGGAAGAACCGGAGTGCCACATGGCGTTCCACTTCCCGATCATGCCCAAGCTGTACTACGCGCTCCGCGATCAAAAAGCAGCGCCGATCATCGAATCCTTGCAGGACACCCCGCCCATCCCTGAAGGGGCCCAGTGGGGTACTTTCTTGCGCAACCATGATGAGCTGACCTTGGAAATGGTCACGCAGGATGAGCGCGCCGCCATGCTCGGTTGGTATGCGCCGGATCCTCGGATGCGAGCCAACGTTGGAATTCGCCGCAGGCTTGCCCCCTTGTTGGATAACTCCCGTGCCGAGATCGAGCTGATCAACGCCATGCTCTTGAGCCTGCCAGGCAGTCCTTTCCTGTACTACGGGGATGAGATTGGTATGGGAGACAACATTTGGCTCGAAGACCGCGATGCTGTCCGCACCCCAATGCAATGGACCCCGGACCGCAATGCCGGATTCTCCACGGCAGACCCGGGCAAGTTGTACCTGCCGGTGGTTCAGTCCTTGGTTTACAACTACGGTATGGCCAACGTTGAGGCGGAAGCTGCTCATTCGGGTTCACTCTTGCGCTGGACTCGGCAGATTCTGAGTGTGCGCAAAAATCACCCGGCCTTTGGCCTTGGTGGGTTCCAGCACGTTGAGGCAGACCACGAAGTAGTGCTCGCATATTTGCGCGAACTTCCGGAAGGAAATTCCGCAGGCGAGGAACCCGAAGCAATCCTGTGTGTCTTCAACCTGTCCCAGCACCCGGTGGCTGCCACAGTGCGCGTTCCGCAGTATGCCGGCCGCGGACTTCGCGACGTTTTTGGTGGCCAAGTTTTCCCATCCTTGGGCGAAGACGGCTCCCTGACGTTGACTTTGGGTAGCCACGACTTCTACTGGTTGCGGGTGCGCTCCTCAGCCACCAACACCCCGTCGCCGTACACCCAAGCACTTCCGGTTGTGAGCCTCACGGACTGATATGACCCCTACACCGTGGTGCCCAACGTTGAGCCCAGACGAAGCGGATCGTTTGCTTGATCTTCTGCGCTCTTGGTTGCCTAAACAGCGTTGGTGCCCCGTCAATTCGGCTGATTTTCAGCTCTCTGGTCTTCAGAGTTACAGCCTTCCGGCCTCAGTTGCTGATGCGTCAACCCACCTTGTTGTGGGAGTGCTAAAGCTGGAATTTACGACGGCGGAAGCTGGCCCGCGCGCAGTCGTTTTGCAAGTGCCGCTTTCCTTCCGCACCACTGTGTTGGAGGCGAAAGAGTTGTTGCTTGTGGGCCAGATGGACGTGGCGGGCGAGTCGGTCTTTGTTTATGACGGTTTGGCGGACCCGGCCTTTGTGGGTGCGTACCTCGACCTGGTCCGCGAGAGGGGAAGCACGGGATCGGCCGAGGGTCTTGGTCCGTTGGCGGGACACCGGATTCCGGGGGCGGAAGAGAACGAAAGCCTACGAATCCCACACGCCACTGGCACCGTTCGAATCCTCAGCGCTGAACAATCCAACACCTCGGTGATTATTAACGATGGTGTCAGTGCCGCAATCATCAAGACTTTCCGAGTTCTGGCAGAGGGCAATAACCCCGAGGTAGAAATTGGTGCGGCGCTCACTGGTGCCGGGGTCAGCGAAGTTCCGGCGACGCTGGGCTGGATCCGCGGCACCTGGCCACGCATCGATGCAGCCGACCAGCCAGTCTCCGTAAATGATTCGGCGCTTGAGCCGGGCGCTCGAGGTGAGTTCGCCGTCGTACATGAATTTTTGGCGGGCGGTCTGGACGCATGGGCCCTGACTGTTGCTGCGGCAGCTGCGGGCGATCCTTTTATTGCTGAGGCAGAGGCGCTCGGTGCTGCGACTGCGGAGGTTCACAAACGGTTGGCGCAGTCTTTGCCCGTTGCAGAGCAGGGCGTTGACGTTCTGGGACCTTTGGCCGAACGGGTCCGCGCCTCATGGTTGGAGGCCGCCGGAGTCGTAGGACCGTACGGGCCAGAAGTGGAGGCCGTGCTCGAGTCACTCAAGGGTGTTGATGAGCAGGCTCAACGCATCCACGGTGATTTGCACCTGGGCCAGATCCTGCAATTGCCGGCCGATCCGCTCGCGGGGAAGGCGCAACGTTGGGCCATCCTTGATTTTGAGGGTGAACCGATGCGTCCGGTTTCCCAGCGTTCAACCCCGGACTTGCGACTACGCGACGTTGTGGGAATGCTTCGATCCTTCGACTACGCGGCGGGGGCCGCTGAGCGGGAAAATCCGGCGGTTCAAGTCCCGGAAACGTGGGTGACGAACTGCACCGACGCTTTCATGTCCGGTTATGGGTCCGTCATTGAAGGCACGATTGATCCACGCTCGCCGGTGTTTGTGGCATTGTGGCTGGATAAGGCCTTGTATGAGGTCGTATACGAACTTCGGAACCGTCCGGGGTGGCTGGGAATCCCGGTAGATGCAGTACGCCGGGCACTTGCACCATCACAAGGCAGCGGCAGTGAAAGGTAGTGAGATGTCGGACCGAATAGGGACCAACTCCAAGAGCACCGAGGCAACAGCAGTGAGCAAGCCATTGCCTGTAGATCACGCCACTTTGGGCCAGATTGCCAACGGTGAGCACCACGCACCCCACTCGGTTCTTGGCGCGCACTTGGATGCCTCCGGCCGTGTCACCATTCGCACGGTGAAGCATCTCGCTACGGCTGTAGCGGTTGTGACAGCAGCTGGCCGCACTGAGCTGGCCCACGAAGAATTTGGTGTGTGGACTGGCGTTTTGGACGCCACCGTGGAGGGTCACGTCCCGGATTATCGCCTTGAAGTGACTTACGACGGCGTCCCGCCAGTCACGGTCGACGATCCGTACCGGTACCTACCCACAGTGGGTGAGCTGGACTTGCACCTGATTGGTGAAGGTCGGCATGAAACCCTGTGGACGGTTCTGGGTGCGCATGTTCAGAACTACAGCTCCGAACTCGGCCAGGTTTCAGGTGTTTCCTTCGCCGTATGGGCGCCAAATGCTCAGTCCGTTCGGGTCAAGGCTGACTTCAACGGCTGGGACGGCCGCGAGCACGCCATGCGTTCACTGGGTTCAAGCGGTGTGTGGGAATTGTTTATCCCAGACGTTGTAGCAGGGGCGTGCTACAAGTTTGAGATCCGCACCAAATCAGGGCAATGGATCGAAAAAGCAGACCCTATGGCCTTTGGTACAGAGGTCCCTCCGCTCACTGCTTCCCGGGTGGTGGACCGGAAATACCAGTTCAAGGATCAAGACTGGATGGCCGCCCGGGCCGCTAAGGATCCGCACAATTCGGCCATGAGTGTCTACGAAGTGCACCTTGGTTCGTGGCGCTTGGGCCTGGATTACATGGAACTGGCCACCGAACTTGTTGAGTACGTTCAGTGGATGGGCTTCACTCACGTTGAATTTATGCCCGTTGCCGAGCACCCCTTTGGTGGCTCGTGGGGCTACCAAGTCACGTCCTACTACGCTCCAACCTCACGCTTCGGGCACCCGGATGAATTCCGTCACCTCGTTGATGCTCTGCACCAGGCTGGCATTGGAGTGCTTTTGGATTGGGTCCCCGCTCACTTCCCCAAGGACGAGTTTGCTCTGGCCCGCTTTGACGGCGAACCCTTGTACGAACACGCCAACCCGCAGTTGGGGGAGCACCCCGACTGGGGAACACTTATCTTCGACTTTGGCCGTACTGAGGTACGCAACTTCTTGGTCGCCAACGCGCTGTATTGGCTCGAAGAGTTCCACATTGACGGCTTGCGTGTGGATGCTGTGGCTTCGATGCTCTATCTGGATTACTCGCGTGAAGAAGGGCAGTGGAGCCCCAACCGCTTTGGTGGACGCGAAAATCTGGAAGCGATCGCATTTTTGCAAGAAACCAACGCCACTGTTTACAAACGCAACCCCGGTGTTGTCACTATTGCCGAGGAATCCACAGCGTTCCCCGGAGTTACAGCTCCCACGGACCAGGGTGGTTTGGGCTTTGGTATCAAGTGGAATATGGGGTGGATGCACGATTCGCTCAAGTACATTGCCGAGGATCCCATCAACCGGCAGTGGCACCACGGAACTGTGACCTTCTCGCTGGTGTACGCCTTTACTGAGAATTTCTTGTTGCCGATTAGCCATGACGAGGTGGTTCACGGTAAGGGGTCCATGTTGCGCAAAATGCCTGGTGACAGGTGGCAGCAACTGGCTAACCTGCGCGCGTTTATGGCGTATCAGTGGGCACATCCGGGCAAGAAATTGATCTTTATGGGCACCGAATTTGGCCAAGAAGCCGAATGGTCTGAACAGCACGGGCTCGATTGGTGGCTCGCTGACATGCCCAATCACCGTGGGATGCAGCTGCTGACCAAGGCACTCAATGAGCTCTACGCCTCAACGCCGGCACTGTTTGAGCAGGACAACGAGCAAGCCGGCTACCAATGGATCAATGGCGGTGACTCCGAGCACAACGTTCTCAGCTTCATCCGTTACGCCCGCAATGGTGATCCTTTGGTGTGTGTGGTGAATTTCTCCGGGGGCCCACATCACAACTACACCTTGGGTGTCCCGCATAGTGGGCAGTGGGTTGAGGTTATGAACACCGATGCCGCAGAGTTTGGCGGCTCCGATGTCACCAACCCTGGTGCTCTTGTGGCCAGCGGTATTCCTTGGGACGGACAGGAGCAGTCGCTGAGCTTGTCCTTGCCTCCGTTGGGCGCTGTGTATTTGCGTCCGGCCAGCTAGTTCTGCAGAGCACAAAGCAAGTAGAGGGCCCGGAATCCGCGTGATTCCGGGCTTTTTGCTGGGCAAAGGGACCCTGCGGATGCTCGGCTTGGCTTATCGGTCAACATGGTGCTAGAGTAAATACCCGCGCTGCACCACGGAGTTGAGCTAAAAAGTCAACTACCAACACGCCAAATAGTTGTACCGAAGTAAGTGAATTTTAGGATTCCATAGCTCGGAAATGACGATTTGACAGTGAAGGTCGCAGCGGGTAAGTTTGAAAAGTTGCTCCGGAGCGAGTTCTGATCCTGTTGAGGGGTTGGGGTGGTGCCGGTAGTGCCTGTTGTTTGAGAACTCAATAGTGTGCCAAGTTTATTGATACCGATTGTTTTTTGATTGGTTGATTTTGCCAGGCTGTGCGCACCCCGTGTGTGTGGTCTGGTTTTCAGCTGGTTTCGAATTTAGTGCAATCATTTGCTGTGTTATTTCCATGGTTTTGGTTGTGTCTGTTTGGTTAGTTTTTAACGGAGAGTTTGATCCTGGCTCAGGATGAACGCTGGCGGCGTGCTTAACACATGCAAGTCGAACGATGATCCCAGCTTGCTGGGGGATTAGTGGCGAACGGGTGAGTAACACGTGAGTAACCTGCCCTTAACTCTGGGATAAGCCTGGGAAACTGGGTCTAATACTGGATATGACCTTCCATCGCATGGTGGTTGGTGGAAAGCTTTTTGTGGTTTTGGATGGACTCGCGGCCTATCAGCTTGTTGGTGGGGTAATGGCCTACCAAGGCGACGACGGGTAGCCGGCCTGAGAGGGTGACCGGCCACACTGGGACTGAGACACGGCCCAGACTCCTACGGGAGGCAGCAGTGGGGAATATTGCACAATGGGCGAAAGCCTGATGCAGCGACGCCGCGTGAGGGATGAAGGCCTTCGGGTTGTAAACCTCTTTCAGTAGGGAAGAAGCGAAAGTGACGGTACCTGCAGAAGAAGCGCCGGCTAACTACGTGCCAGCAGCCGCGGTAATACGTAGGGCGCAAGCGTTATCCGGAATTATTGGGCGTAAAGAGCTCGTAGGCGGTTTGTCGCGTCTGCCGTGAAAGTCCGGGGCTCAACTCCGGATCTGCGGTGGGTACGGGCAGACTAGAGTGATGTAGGGGAGACTGGAATTCCTGGTGTAGCGGTGAAATGCGCAGATATCAGGAGGAACACCGATGGCGAAGGCAGGTCTCTGGGCATTAACTGACGCTGAGGAGCGAAAGCATGGGGAGCGAACAGGATTAGATACCCTGGTAGTCCATGCCGTAAACGTTGGGCACTAGGTGTGGGGGACATTCCACGTTTTCCGCGCCGTAGCTAACGCATTAAGTGCCCCGCCTGGGGAGTACGGCCGCAAGGCTAAAACTCAAAGGAATTGACGGGGGCCCGCACAAGCGGCGGAGCATGCGGATTAATTCGATGCAACGCGAAGAACCTTACCAAGGCTTGACATGAACCGGAAAGATCTGGAAACAGGTCCCCCACTTGTGGTCGGTTTACAGGTGGTGCATGGTTGTCGTCAGCTCGTGTCGTGAGATGTTGGGTTAAGTCCCGCAACGAGCGCAACCCTCGTTCCATGTTGCCAGCGCGTAATGGCGGGGACTCATGGGAGACTGCCGGGGTCAACTCGGAGGAAGGTGGGGACGACGTCAAATCATCATGCCCCTTATGTCTTGGGCTTCACGCATGCTACAATGGCCGGTACAAAGGGTTGCGATACTGTGAGGTGGAGCTAATCCCAAAAAGCCGGTCTCAGTTCGGATTGGGGTCTGCAACTCGACCCCATGAAGTCGGAGTCGCTAGTAATCGCAGATCAGCAACGCTGCGGTGAATACGTTCCCGGGCCTTGTACACACCGCCCGTCAAGTCACGAAAGTTGGTAACACCCGAAGCCGGTGGCCTAACCCCTTGTGGGAGGGAGCCGTCGAAGGTGGGACTGGCGATTGGGACTAAGTCGTAACAAGGTAGCCGTACCGGAAGGTGCGGCTGGATCACCTCCTTTCTAAGGAGCCTCTGCCATTGCTGGTGGTGACTGTATGGTTGCTGTTGGTGTGGTCAAGAGTTATAGCTCATTGCGTGGACGTTTGTTCCACGGTGGGTGCTCATGGGTGGAATATCAATAGGCATGCTTTGCTGGTTTTTGCTGGCTGTGTTTGAGTACGGGCTTTCTTCGCTTTTGGGTGGAGGGGTTGTGGAAAGGATGTGGTTGGTGGGGGTTGGTGGGGATTTTTGGCACACTGTTGGGTCCTGAGGCAACAGGGCCGCTGATTGTTTTGTGATGCGTGCTGCTTTGGTGGTGTGTGTTGTGGGGGTTGGTGGTTTTGTTTGTTTCGGTTTCCTGGCCTTGACTGATGCGGTGCACTGTTTGGTGTGTTGTTGGTGTGGGGTACGGGGTTGTTGTTTGAGAACTACATAGTGGACGCGAGCATCTTATAAAGAAGCAATTTCTAAGATTATGAACCTGGATCTGTCGTCGTGCCCTTTGGGGTGTGGTGGTGGTTTTCATGGTTCTCTCGAAAGTGTTTTATTGATCTTTGTGGTCAAGTTTTTAAGGGCACACGGTGAATGCCTTGGCATTAGGAGCCGATGAAGGACGTGGGAATCTGCGATATTCCTGGGGGAGTCGATAACCAGACTTTGATCCCAGGGTCTCCGAATGGGGAAACCCCGCCAGGGGCGCGAGTTACCTGGTGACCTGCAGCTGAACACATAGGCTGTGTGGAGGGAACGCGGGGAAGTGAAACATCTCAGTACCCGCAGGAAGAGAAAACAATAGTGATTCCGTTAGTAGTGGCGAGCGAACGCGGATCAGGCTAAACCGTGTCATGTGTGATAGCCGGCGGGCGTTGCATGACCGGGGTTGTGGGACCATCCGTTCCAGTTCTGCCGGACTGGTGAGGTGAGAGTGTAGGTATAGGTGAACGGTCTTGAAAGGCCGGCCGTAGAGGGTGTTAGCCCCGTAACTGTAATGTTTGTACACCGCCTGGTTTGGTATCCCAAGTAGCACGGGGCCCGAGAAATCCCGTGCGAATCTGTCAGGACCACCTGATAAGCCTAAATACTCCCTAATGACCGATAGCGGACCAGTACCGTGAGGGAAAGGTGAAAAGTACCCCGGGAGGGGAGTGAAATAGTACCTGAAACCGTGTGCTTACAATCCGTTGGAGCATCTGCAGCTTGTCTGTATGGGTGTGACAGCGTGCCTTTTGAAGAATGAGCCTGCGAGTTAGTGTTACGTCGCGAGGTTAACCCGTGTGGGGAAGCCGTAGCGAAAGCGAGTCTGAATAGGGCGTTGCAGTGGCGTGATCTAGACCCGAAGCGAAGTGATCTACCCATGGCCAGGTTGAAGCGACGGTAAGACGTCGTGGAGGACCGAACCCACTTCAGTTGAAAATGGAGGGGATGAGCTGTGGGTAGGGGTGAAAGGCCAATCAAACTTCGTGATAGCTGGTTCTCCCCGAAATGCATTTAGGTGCAGCGTTGCGTGTTTCTTATTGGAGGTAGAGCTACTGGATGGCTAATGGGCCCTACAAGGTTACTGACGTCAGCCAAACTCCGAATGCCGATAAGTGAGAGCGCAGCAGTGAGACTGTGGGGGATAAGCTTCATAGTCGAGAGGGAAACAGCCCAGACCACCAACTAAGGCCCCTAAGCGTGTGCTAAGTGGGAAAGGATGTGGAGTTGCTCAGACAACCAGGAGGTTGGCTTAGAAGCAGCCATCCTTAAAAGAGTGCGTAATAGCTCACTGGTCAAGTGATTCCGCGCCGACAATGTAGCGGGGCTCAAGTACACCGCCGAAGTTGTGGATTTCGTATAGTAGACAAGCCTTTGTGGTTCAGTCGTACGGAGTGGTAGGGGAGCGTCGTGTGGGCGGTGAAGTCGCGGTGTAAACCAGCGGTGGAGCCTACACGAGTGAGAATGCAGGCATGAGTAGCGAAAGACGGGTGAGAAACCCGTCCGCCGAATGATCAAGGGTTCCAGGGTCAAGCTAATCTGCCCTGGGTAAGTCGGGACCTAAGGCGAGGCCGACAGGCGTAGTCGATGGACAACGGGTTGATATTCCCGTACCGGCGAAAAACCGCCAATAC